>JAQBYN010000002.1 GCA_027622715.1 Pseudomonadota bacterium
GCGACGCGTCGCAACTCGATTTCCGCACATTCGTGGTGCGCGACGCCGTGGGCGAGGTTGATCCAGCGCGGCATGACGCGGCGTTAACGTCGATGGGGTTCCTGTTTGCCAAGCTAGTGACCGCGGATGAGATCATTGCGGCCTTCAGAGAGCGGGCCGCGGCATGAGCGCGCCGGTCACCACCCGCCATTTTGCCCGGGTGGGTGAGCGCGAGGTTCACTACCGGCGGGCCGGCTCGGGGCCGCCCTTCGTGCTGCTGCACTCGAGTCCGCAGTCCGCCGCATTTGTGCTGCCCGGTTTGCTGCCGCTGGCCCGCGATTGGACGCTGATCGGACTTGATACTCCTGGCTATGGCGGGTCCGATCCGCTGCCACGGGCTCAGCCGAGCGCCGCGGATTACGCCGATGCGTCGGTTGCCGCCATGGATGCCTTGGGTATTCGCCGCGCGCCTATTTACGGCACCCACACCGGTGCCCACATCGCGCTCGAAGTGGCGCTTCGCTATCGGGACCGGGTCGCCGGCCTGGTGCTGGACGGTATTTCATTTAATACGCCAGAAGAAGCGAAGGAGCGGCTCGACAATTACGCGCCGCAGTTTCGCCCGACGGCGGACGGCGCGCATCTCGCCTGGGCGTGGCAGCACACGCGCGACCAGATTGTTTTCTATCCTTGGTTCCGCGCCGAAAAGGGGCGGCGGTTGGACGCGGCGATGGCGGCGCCGGATTACATTCATGATGTTGTCCTGGCCAAGATGGATGCGGTCAAATACTGGCTCGGCTACCGGGCCGCGTTTGGCCATGACAGCCGTTCGGTGATGTACAAGCTGGCGGTCCGGACGACGTTGGTCGCGCGTGAGGGGGACATATTGGCGCCCGAGGCGAAGCGCCTGACGGATCTGCCCTCTGAGGTGCGGGTCTTGGACACAACGAAGGCGCAGTGGCTCGACGCCATCCGCGACTGCCTCGCGTGGTGCGCTGAGGGAGACCCAGATGTGGCGCCGGCGACTCTGCCGGTCGGGCGCGCCGCGACCTGGCGTAGCTATGCTGGCACCGGTGAAGATCAGCGCTTGGTGCGCCGGGGCGGCGGCGGCGCCGGGCGTCCGGTCGTGCTGTTACACGGCGACATGAGCAGTTCGCGCATGGTGCTGCCACTCGCTGAGGCGCTTGGAAAGACCCGCCCGTTCGTCGCACTGGATATCGCCGGCAACGCTGAATCTGATCCGCTTGCGGCGGGCGTTACCCTCAAAGACTATGCGTCGGACGTCAGCGCGGTGATAGCGAGCGCCGGTGTCGCGTCCTACGACGTCTACGGCGAATCCCTCGGCGCGGCCCTGGCGTTGGAACTTGCGCTGCAGGACGGCGAGAAAGTGAACAGGGTCATCCTCGATCGACCGGTTTTTCCTGTAGCTGAGGAGCGCGCTGACCTTTTGGCCCTCTATGCGCCCCTAATCGCAGCGCAATGGGACGGCACACACTGGCTGACGGCCTGGCACATGATGCGCGACCGCGCTTTCTTTTGGCCTTGGTACCAGCGGACTCGCGAGGCAATTCGTTGGTCCGATCCCGAAATTGACCCGGCGCGGTTACAGACACAGTTGCTCGATTGGCTGAAGGGGCGTGCGACCTACGGGGATTATGTGCGCGCCTGTGTTGGCGCCGACGCGGGGTCTTTTGGCGAGGTGAGCCAGCCCGTGTTCGTGACGGCGGTGGCTGGCGATCGACTCGAAAATCATGCCGACCGTATCACTGCCATCGTGCCGAGTGTCGTTCGCCATGAGATTGCCGAGAAAGGCCCGCCGTTGGCCGCAGTTCTGGCGGAATACCTGGACTCCTAACGAGCGTCCTTGACCCCACCCGAGAAGGGCCACAAGCTTGCTTTGTAGCGAGGACAACCTCGCGTAGAGCCAAAGGGAGGCTTCATGAAAACGACATTGATGAGATCGGTGGCGGCGCTTGCGTTGTCGGTCGCCGTCGCGTTACCAGCGACGTTTGCTGCCGCACAGGACGCCAAAGACACGCTGCGCATCGGCATGTATTCCAAGGCACCGGCGCGCGGCAATATCTACGCCGCGGGTAGTGGCGTTCCCAGTATGTATTGGTGGGAAGGTATTTTTGACGGCCTAACGCGTGTCAACGACCAAGGCGAGACCTTGCCGCACGGCGCGAGCAGCTGGACTCTCGTGAACGACACGACCTGGCACTTCACGTTACGCAATGACGTTGTGTTTTCGAATGGCGTCAAGAATACCGCCCAGAACGTCGTCAAAGCGTTCGACTATTTGCTGTCGGAAGAAGGTCAGACGGCGAGCGTGGCGCGCGACGCGAAGACCCTGGCGAGTTACCGAGCGATTGACGACAAAACCGTCGAGTTCGTCACAAAGAATCCCGATCCTTTGTGGGCGAGTACGATCCAACGTATCTACATTGGTGAGATGGGGGCCTTTGCCGATCTTGGGAAAGATGGATATGCCCTGGCGCCGGTCACGTCGGGCCCGTGGAAAGTCGTGAGCTGGACAGACAACGAGGCATTGTTCACGGCGCATGACCAGTCTTGGCGTCCCGGCAAAATCAAGAACATCCGGATTATTGAACTACCGGAGCAGGTCGCTCGCCGGCAGGCCCTCGAAGGCGGGCAGGTCGATCTGGTCACCAACATGAATCCGGACGATATCCCGATCATTGAATCCTCAGGTAATGTCGTGGTGGTCAGCGACTCGCCCAACATCATGTCGATGATGTTGTTTTCTGAAGATTTCACCGGCAAATGGAAAGACGGTAAGACACCGTTCGCGGATCGCCGGGTGCGGCAGGCGGCCAACTACGCAATCGACCGCCAGTCGATCGTCGATAACTTGTTCGGCGGGATCACGGTACCGGCTAGTCAACCGGCCAACCCCAATACGTTCGGCTGGAATCCCAACGTTAAGCCTTATCCGTACGATCCTGCGAAGGCGCGGGCGTTGCTCGCCGAAGCCGGGTATGCGGATGGTTTTGACATGACTGCCGAAGTCATTATCGGCGCGATTGCCAATGACAAAGAAATCTACACGTTCGTGGCGGAGCAGCTGTCGCAAGTTGGTATCCGCGCCGAGGTGATCCCGATGCAATTCTCGGGGTGGTTAACAAAACTGCTGCAGAAGAAGTGGGAAGGCGAGGCAACTGGCTTCTCGTATCTCGTCGATCCGCAGATGGATGCGTCGACGCCGTTCCGTTGGTATTCCTGCGATTCGACGGCGGTAACCATTTGCATTCCCGAGCACATGGATCTGATTCACGCCGCGGCGAAGGAGATGGACCGCGACAAGCGAGAGAAAATTCTTCAAGAACTGATGGTGAGGGCGCATGACGACGCGCTGTCAATTGCTATCCTTCACGGCAAAGACATCTTTGGCATGTCTAAGCGCGTTAAGGGGTTCACCAACTGGAACCGCATCTTGCTGTACGAAAACATGACGCTGGGCGGCTAGGCCCCCCGCAACACGAAGGGCGTCTCTTTGAGCCGCCCTTTTTTTGTCTCAGAGACGGTTCTCTAGCGCGAAATGACATCGACAACCGCGTCGAACTCAATCGCCGGATCGTGGCCGTGCAGGTTTTCGATCTCGTCGGTGATGCCCTTCATCACGCGGCGGATATAGGCAATACGGCGACCGGTACGCTGGGCGTCGGCTTGCGGATCGGGGAAATAGTCCTCGATCTCCAACACCGGAAATAGGCCGTGTTTCTCAATCAACCGCTCGACGGTATCGAGGCGGTCGCGGGTCACCGACAGCTCTTCAACCAGCGCCATAATCATCAAGTGGAGCTTGTCGACAGCCGGGTCTTCAAAATACTGGGGCCGCTTACCCTTGGCGGCGCGCGCCATGGGGGTTGTCTCCTGTCGCGCGCTTTTCGGTTTTGCCGGTTTTGCCGCGGGGGCCCGTTTGGCCGGTTTCGCCGTGGTGTTTGCGCGTTTCTTGGCGGCCCCGGCGCGTTTCTTAGCTGCCTTGGGCCGCGTCGCTTTTGCCGCTGCTTTCTTACGGGCGCGCGCCATTATTTGCGTCCGATGAGGATCGGGAACTTCGTCGCGTAGTGGGGCTTTTGTCCGGCCTTCAGCATTTCGCGCGCGATGTGCATCATCGATCCATCGATCTTGCACTTGTTCGGTTTGAATCCTGCGGCCACAGCGACCTTCTTCCAGTCCATATCGCGTAGACGCACCAAGAAGGTTTCGTTGTTGTTGTAAGCCTCCCAATCCATCAGGAACGAATCAAAGGGTTTCATACCCTGGTTGCGCGGCAGGTCGAGATGCATCATCACGCCGCCCGGCTTGAGAATGCGCCGGGACTCGCGGATGACGTTCTCCAACGCGCTGGCCGAGGTCTCGTGCAACATGATGTGCGAAACGACGACGTCGAAATGATCATCCGGAAAGTCCGTTTTCTCGGCGTTTTGCTGCGAGAAATGGGCGGGAATGCCGAGGTTGCGGGCCCGTGCGTGGGCGTAACGCACCATGCCGGCGCCACAATCGAGGCCGTGGACTTCAGCGTCGGGGAAGGCTTGTGCCCAGGCCAGCGTGCTGTGCCCGACGGAGCATCCCATGTCGAGTATGCGCTCTGGGTTCTCGCCGGGATAATTCTCCCGGTAGTAGTCGATCACGGTTTTGCCGAGGTCGTCGTTCATGTCGCCCATGCCGCCAACGGCGTAGATGAACACACTGCGGTCGTAGAGCGCGCCGGCGGCAATCGAATCTTCGCCGTCGGGCGTCGCATGATAGCCCCCGGGCTGCAGGTGGATGTCTGCGGCGGTGTGGTAGCGCGGCACTTCGAAGTTCTCGCCAATGCGCAACGTACCCTTGGTCTTGAGGGGGTTGGCGCGGGCGCGCTTCTTAAGGTCAGGGAGTTCGCGCTCGACGCTGTCGGTTACTGCGTCCCACATCATCTCTTGGCTGGCGCGTTGGGTCGCGGAGAACAATCGGTAGTAGGGGTCTTTGGTCATTTCGCGGCGGACTTCGTGACGGTCCTTCGGGTCGCGTTTGTTTTTCTTGCGAAACGCGGGCTTGACCCGCTGTTCGTATACCGCGCGGTTGCCCGGCATCACATCGGTTGCCAGGCAAAGCCTGAGGTTATGGACAAACTGCTGACGCGTGAGTTCGTCGTGTTTGCCGCGTACCAGCATGGGGTGGCGTGTTTGAGTGTCCATGGTGTGTCCCTCTAGCTATTGGTCACAGACGGGCTGTCCGGTCATTCGAGCTCTAGGGCGCGACCGGGAACCGCACGGGTGTCGACGCTAAACCTTGCGACCGCCGGCCGCCCACCAAACGCCGCCGTTGCCGGCCGTGTTGGGGATGAATTCGTCGAAGGCCTCTTCTTTCTTGAAGCCAGCTGCAAGAATTGGCTTCTTGATATCGAGGTCATGCAAGGCACCCCAGAACGGCTCGTTGTTGAAGTGGGTGCTCCAATCGCGATACCACTGGGTGTAGATGTCGAGGTCCCGATTGCGCAGCGGCACGTCCATATGCGCCACGACCCCGCCCGGTTTCAGGATGCGGTAGCAGTCGTTCATGATGTGCGGCAACGCCTTGCCCGAGGTCTCGTGCAGCATGATGTTGGAGACAATCAGGTCGAAATGGTTGTCCGGGAACTCAGTGTGTTCGGCGTTTTGCTGGGAGAAGTGAACCTTTTTGCCGAGCCGCTCCATTTTCGCGTGCGCCATGCGGATCATGCCAGCGCTGACATCGATGGCGTGGATCTCGGCGTCGGGAAAGGCGTCGACCCAGGCGGCAGTGCTGCCGCCCACCGAACAGCCTTCTTCGAGAATCCGTTTCGGTTTTAAATCGGGATAGCGTGCCTTGACGAAGTTGATCAGCGCGGTGGCCGGGCTATCGGTCATGGCCAGCCCTTGGCCGCGGCCGTAGATGCCCCCGGCGGCGTCGTAAAAGGCGCCGGCGGTGATGTCACCGTCGCCCGCATCGAAGCCATAGCCGCCCGGCTGTTCATGAATATCGACCGCGGCGACGTAGCGCGGGACCTCAAGTTTGGGGTTGGTTTTCAGCGTGCCGCGTTTCTTGCCGGTGACGGTGGTCTTGTCGACGAGTTCGTCGTATTGCCGGTCGATTTTGGTCTCGGCCGATTCCCACATCAGGTGCTGCGCGGTGCGCCACATCGACGCCCAAGACTGAAAATAGTCCTCGTCCAGCATATGTTTGCGGAGTTCGTGTCGGTTCTTGAAATCGCGCCCGGTCTCTTTTTTGAAGGCGGGTTTCGCTTTTTGCTCATAGACTTTCTTCAGGCCAGGACCCAAGCCGAGGTTGATGTGCCATTTGAGGTTCAACACGAACGCGTCGCGGGCATTTTCGTCGTGGTTGGCCTCAAGAAACATGTGATTGACGACTGCCATGCGAATCACTCCTCAGCGTGTTTGATCTGTGCAACCGCTATTATATAACAGGCCGCGCCCTTGGTGCGAGGTATGGACGGAAACGCCCACTGCGTGAACCAAGGGCCGGCAACTGAGGGGAGTAGGGCCAATGGCCGTTGAAGATCGGGTCATCATTGCGGGCGCTGGGCCGGTTGGGCTGGTCGCCGCGATGCGTCTCGCTGATCGGGGTATTCCGGTCTTGGTCATGGAGGCCAATCCCGACCTAGCCATCGACTTGAGGGCCTCGACCCATCATCCGCCGACCCTCGATATTCTCGACGAATACGGGATTACCCAGCAAATGATCGCTGACGGTCTGATCGCCCCGACCTGGCAATTCCGCAACCGCGAGACCGGCGAACGGGCCGAGTTCGATCTCGGCCTGATCAAGGACGAAACGGCCCATCCGTACCGGGTCCAATGTGAACAGCACAAACTGACGCGCCTTATTCACCAGAAAATCAAAGACTGGGACAATGTCGAGGTTTGGTTCAATACCCGCGTTGAGGATATTGGCCAAGACGCGGATTCTGCGTGGGCAGTGGTCGACCGCGGTGGGGAAAAACTGACGGTACGGGGCCGCTATTTGATCGGTGCGGACGGTGCCAGTAGTGCGGTGCGCATCAAGCTCGGTATCGGCTTCGAGGGCGTGACATATCCCGAATGGTTCGTCCAAGGGACGACGTCGTTCGAGTTTCGCGACTACATGCCGAATCTTTCGTTGATCAACTACGTCTCCGACTCCGATGAGTGGTTTGTGTTGTTGCGGGTCATCGGGAAATGGCGGGCGCTCTTTCCCTCGCGCGAGGGAGAAAGCCAAGAGGACGCAATTTCCGATGCGAGTTTGCAAAAGCGCCTGAACGGTATTCACGCGAAGGCGGAGCCCTACGACCTGATGCACAAAACGATCTATCGGATCCATCAGCGGGTGGCGACGACCTACAATATGGGTCGCATCTTCCTAGCCGGCGATGCAGCGCACCTGAACAACCCGCTGGGCGGCATGGGCATGAACGGCGGTATCCATGACGCCGTTAACCTGACCGACAAGTTGACGGCGGTTTGGCGCGGCGAGGGCGATGCGGGCTTGTTCGACCGGTATACGCGGCAGCGCCAGCCCATTGCGGTGGAAAATGTTCAAGCGCAGGCTGAACGGAATCGCAAATTGCTCAACGAACGCGATCCCAAGGTTCGCTTGGCCAACTTTCGTGATACCCAGAAAACAGCGTCGGACCCCAAAAAGGCGCGAGATTTTCTGTTGCGGTCGTCGATGATCGAAGGTTTGCGGCGGGCCGAAACAATAGCGTGACGACCGTCGCAGACGTGAATTAGAATCGGCGCAAGACACATCGATTTTGGGGAATCTATGTTTCATCGAGTGGCAGCGGCAGCGATCGCCGTATTCCTATTCTCGTCGCCGGTTTGGGCGTTCGATGCACCGCGCGGCGTGAAAGTCGTGAAGACCGAGAAGGGTGAGGCCTTGGCTGATCCCGACGGCATGACTCTTTATGTCTACGACCGCGACGGTGCTTTCGAATCGAAATGCGCCGCGACGTGCGCCCAAAATTGGCCGCCGCTGGAGGCCCGCGAGAAGGACGAACGGGTTGGCCGGTTCCTCGTCATCGAGCGCGGCGACGGCAAACTGCAATGGAGCTATGGCGGGAAGCCGCTGTATCGCTGGTCGAAAGATAAAGACAAGGGCGATATCACCGGGCACGGCCTAGCCGGCGTTTGGCGTATCGCGGCACCCTAATCCAGACGGCTTGACGCCGCGCCGTCCGGATGGTGCCATCCGCGCCTCGTAGGGGAGGTGGCGCATGGCAGACCAGTGGGACGCGTGGCAAGACGACCTGACGGCATTGCGGCGGGATATTCACGCCCATCCTGAAACGGCGTTCGAAGAGTTTCGCACGGCCGACTTGGTCGCGGACCAACTGACGTCTTATGGGATCGACGTTCACCGGGGTTTGGCCAAGACCGGGGTCGTCGGCGTACTCAAGGCTGGCACCGGCAACCGCGCCATCGGCCTGCGCGCCGACATGGATGCGCTGCCCATCGAAGAGCTCAACGATTTCGCGCACCGATCGATCAACCAAGGCAAAATGCACGCCTGTGGGCACGATGGCCACACGACCATGCTGCTGGGTGCCGCACGCTATTTGGCGCAGAACCGCGATTTCGACGGCACCGTTCACTTCATTTTCCAGCCCGCCGAGGAGAACGAGGGCGGCGGCGGGGTGATGGTCGAGGAGGGGCTGTTCGAGCAGTTTCCCTGCGAATCGGTCTACGGGATGCACAACATGCCGGGGCTGGAGGTCGGCCATTTTGCGGTGCGCCAGGGGCCAATCATGGCGGCATTCGACCGGTTCACCGTGCATATCCAGGGCAAGGGTGCGCATGCCGCGCTACCCCATACCGGAATCGATCCCATTGTCGTTGGCGCGCATTTGGTGACGGCCTGGCAGACATTGGTGAGCCGTACGACGGACCCCATCGATTCGGTGGTGCTCAGCGTGACCAAGTTTCACGGCGGCGATGCCTACAACGTTATTCCCGACCGCATCGAGCTAGGCGGGACCGTCCGCACTTTCCGCGCCGACACCCGCGACCGAATGGAGCGGCAATTCCGCGAGATGGGCGAGAGCATCTGCGCCGCGTTCGGCGCGTCCTTCGAGTTGCGATTCGACCGCTGCTATCCGGCAACGGTTAATACGGGCGAGGAAACCGGCTATGCCGCCGCGGCGGCGACAAAAGTGGTCGGTGCGGCCAATGTCAATCCGAACACGCCACCGCTGATGGGCTCGGAAGACTTCGCGTTCATGCTACAAGCACGGCCGGGGTGCTACATGCTGATCGGCAACGGCTCGGGCGAGGATGCCTGCATGGTCCATAACCCACACTATGACTTTAACGATGAGATTCTGACGCTGGGGGCACGCTATTGGGTGCAGTTGGCGCA
Organism: Pseudomonadota bacterium; assembly: GCA_027622715.1. GTDB lineage: Bacteria > Pseudomonadota > Alphaproteobacteria > SHVP01 > SHVP01 > CALJDF01. The sequence continues at coordinate 9,355 of JAQBYN010000002.1, forward strand.
AGACCTGTTGCCCATCCGGGCATAGCGCAGCTACATCGCGTTGACGTACTCGCCGCCGTTGGCACTGAGCGTCTGGCCGGTGATGAAATCGGCGCCGGGTCCGGCCAGAAATGTCACGAGTTTGGCCACATCGTCGGGCGTGGCGAGACGGCCCATTGGGTTGGCTTGGCCGCGCCGCGCGATGTCTTCGGCGCTGAAAAAGTTGGTTGCCATTGGCGTCGCGATGAATGACGGCGCCACCGTGTTGACGCAAATATTGAACGGCGCGTACTCCAGCGCCCAGCAGCGCGCAAAACCGATCAGGGCGGCCTTGCTGCCGGCATAGTGCGGGTTGTTCGCCGTGCCGCGCAGCGCGACCAGCGATGAAATATTGATGATGCGGCCGTGGCGGCGCTGTTTCATGCCGGCGATCACGGCTTGGGCGGCAAAGAATGGGGCCTTGGCATTGATGCGGAATATTTCGTCAAACAGGGCCTCGTTGACGTCCTCAAAGGCCTGACCGCCGCCGATGCCGGCGTTGTTGACAAGAATGTCGATGCGTCCGTGGCGGTGTTCGATGTCGGCGGCGGCTTTCCGGAAGTCCGCGTTGTCAGTGACATTGCCGACCACCACCTCGGCGGCGCCGCCGGCTTTGACGATCGCCTCCGCGCAAGTCGCGGCTGTTTCACGATTGCGGTCATGGACGACGACCAGCGCGCCCTCGGCGGCCAATGCCGCGGCTTGGGCCCGGCCAAGGCCGCCTCCGGCGCCGGTTACGATGGCCACTTGGCCCTGTAGGGCGTCTGCCATGTCGCTTTCTCCCCCTGTCGCGGTTGTTTATCGCCACCCGGTCGCTTGTAGTAGACTGCTGCGACGGTGGCCAGGGGAGAGCAACTGTGGCGAGAAAATCGAGCGCAAGTACAAACAAGAGGGCCGCGCTGAAGGCCAAGCCGAAATCGGCGACCACGAAGGTAGGTACTAAGAAAACGCCTAGCAAATCTCACCTGCTGCAAAGCGCCAAGATCACCCCGGATGCGCCGACCTGGACACCCAGGCCATCCGGCCGTGGCGCCAAGAAAAAGATCAAGGTCGAGGGATGGAGCGCGCCGTTCCTCAGTTCGCCCTACAACGAGCCGCCGCATCCGATGGAGTCGGCGAAGATGATCGTGGTCGAGTTCGAACCCGATCCAGACGCCGCCTGGGAAGCGGTGCCCGACCCGTTGGAATGGGTTCCCGGCACAACGGGAGTCGCGTGTATCGGCGACAACCGGCAAATGCCGACCTCGCAAATATTCCAAGAAGGCATGGTCGTGCTCAAGGTAAAGCTGGGCGACGAGATCGGCAGCTTCACGCCCTACATTTGGACGTCGACCGACGAGGCGATGTTGGCCGCGCGCGAAGTGTCGGGGCGGCCCAAGATGATGTGCGACCACAACGAATTGCAGATCATGGGCAGCTCGACATCAGCGGTAATCACGCGGCGCGGCGAAACGTTGATGCGCGCCTCGGCGACGCTGGAGAAGCCGGCCGAGGTCAAGGAATTGCCGTTCGGCGGCGCGTGGTTTTCTGTGCGCAAGGTGCAAATGCCCGAAGAGGGCCGGCCTGCGTTGAAACAAGTGATCAGGCAGGCCCTGACGGGCTCGTTCAAAGCACAATCGATTTGGCGCGGGCGTGGCTATTGCGAATTTCCCGGCCAAAGCATTTCCGATGTGTGGAAGCTCGCGCCCAAACCCACGGGCCGCGCGTGGATGATCCACGTTAGCTGGGATTTGCAGTTCGGCAAGATCGTTTGGGAAAACTGGGTGCCGGCGATCGTCGGCTGAGGGAGGACACGTATGCGCCCCTACACATATCTGGATACCAATGCGATGCCGTGGCAGGACACCGAGACGCCCGGGCTTTACACCAAGTACCTGAGCCACGACCCAGTCAACGGCGCCCGCACCGCGTTGCAGTGCATTGATCCCACGCGCGGCTACAAGCCGCCAGCCACCGCGCACTATCACCACATGGATGAAGAACTGTTGGTGATCAAGGGCACCTTCACGTTCGATGGCACGACGTGGCTCGGACCGAAGGCCTATTGCTTTCACCCGGCGCAAACGGTGCACGGCTTTCGCAGCCGCATCGACGACGAGGCGTGGTTCATTTCGCGGTGCAGCAAAGAATTGGATTTTTGCCTGTACCCGGAGGCCAAGGGCGATACGCCTTATTCGCTCACCGACGCACAAGACCCTCGCGGCGTCACCGTGCTGGCGGACCCCGAGGTCGGTGAATGGATCGACGTCAAAGATAGTGCCGGTTCGGTAAAGCTGCGCCGTCGCCTGCTGAGCCGCCATCCAGAAACCGGCGAAGGCTCAATGCTGGTGAGGTTCATGCCGGGTTGGGAGAGCCCCAACGGCGACCATTTCCACACTGTTTATGAAGAACTTTTTGTCCTCGACGGGACGATGGAGACCGACGACGGCCACACCTACGGCGCGGGCACCTATTTGTTCAAGCCGCCGCTCACCGTGCAATCTCGGCCCAAGAGCGCGAGCGGCGCGCTGGCCTACATCAATTTCGGCGGCAAACTAGATTTTGTCCCGGCGGGCCGGTTGAACGAGTTCAAGAACTAAAACCCGAAAAACCGCTTCGGATTTTCTTCCAATATTTTGCGTTTCAGCGAATCGGAAAGATCGGGGCGCTCTTCGACTTCGGCGATTGAATCCTCCAGCGCTTCTTCGTGCGGCAGGTCGGCGGAGGTCATCAGATGGTCCTCGCCCAGCATTTCGGCGACGTCGGGTAGGTAGCGCTCGTCGCCTTCGCAGGCGAAATAGATGTTGCCGCCGGCGAGCCATTCGGTGGGGTTGCGGGTCGGCGTGCCGGGCCATTGTTTAGACGAATAGACCTGCCAATAGCGTTCCATGCGCGGCACGAGGTAGGGCAACCAGTCAGCGCCTGCCTCGAAAAAGCCGACGCGGAGTTTCGGATGGCGTTCTAGGATGCCGCCGCCGATCATGCTGAACAGGCCGAACATCATTGGGATGGCGACGAAGGTCGCTGAGGCAAAGATGGTGTCCATTTTTTTGTGGATCGAGGGCATGTTCCAGCCGACGTGCATGGCCACCGGCATGTCGAGTGCCTCGGCCTCGGTCCAAATCGAATCGAATTGGGGTTCGTGTAGGAATTGCTCGCCGGCACTGCCGTAGACCAACATCGCCGCGGCGCCGAGTTTCTTGACTCGGCGCAGTTCTTTGATCGCCAGCTCGGGGTTGCGCACCGGAATGGGCGCGGCGAATTTAAGCCGTTGTGGATAGGCCGCGCAGGTCTCGGCAGCCCACGTGTTGTAGCTCGCCATCAACGCCGCCTCGAACTGCATGTCGAGCGACAGCATGTCGAGGAAGATGGTCGGGAACAGAACCTGGATGTCGATCCCGAGTTTGTCCATGTCGGCGATGCGCGCCGACGGCGGTACCAAGGTTTGGCTTTCGATCGAGAACTTTTTCGATTTGGCGAATTTGGAACTGACCGGGGTGCCGTAAATCAGTGGGCCGTAACCGTAGGGACGCGGGAACATTTGGCCGTCGATTAGCCAATAGGCGTCCTGGGCGAAGGGTCCCGGCAGACCGGGATGCTGCACGATGACCGGGCGCCGGTGCGCATAGGCTGGATCGAGGTGGTTCCATACATCGTCGGCTTCCTCGACGTGCGAGTCAGCGTCGATGATGATCTGTCCATTGGGTCGCGCCATGCGTGGTCCTCCGAATCAATACTGTAGGGGATGGTCAGCGGAGCGACCAGCGCCGGTGCAGGGGGGCGGAAACGCGGCCTAACTAGGCCGGTTTGCGACGGTTCGCCATGACCTGGCGTAGTAAAGCGGCAGCCGCCAGCACGACGCCGGCCGCCTCGATCCAGGCGGCGCCGGTGAACCCGCCGGCGGGGATCAGGAGGGCGATACCCGCGGTGGTGAAGGCCGCGCGACCGAGTAGATCTAAGTTCCCGCGGAAGTAACCTCCAAGGCCCGCCGACGCGAACCAAACGCCGGCGACGGCTGTCACGACCGATTGGATCACCTCAAGGGCAGTGCCCTGAAGCAGCAGGCTTGGCGACAGGACGAATAGGAACGGCAGCACGAAGGCGGGCCAGCCGTAGCGACACGCGAGGAGCGCCGTTTGTAGGGGTTTCGCGCCGGCAAGGTTTGCGGCGGTGAATGCGGCGATAGCGACTGGCGGGGTGATCATCGACAGCAGGCCGAAGTAAAGCACGAACATGTCGGCGGCAATTGGATCGATCCCAAGCTTGCGCAAAGGGGGCGCGGCGAGCGTGGCAACGATCAGGTAGATCGCGGTTGTCGGCATGCCCATGCCGAGGATCACCGAAACAACCGCGGTCAGCAGCAGCAGCAGGAAGAGGCTGCTCTGGCCGACCTGGACCAGCAGGAACGTCAGACCGAAAGACAGGCCGCTGATCTCGATGACCCCAATGAGGAGGCCTGCCATCGCCCCGATGACGATGATGTCGACCGAGATTGCACCCGTCGCCGAAATGCTTTTTACGATATCGCGCCAACCGATGCGTCGGCCTTTGTAGCCGAACACGAAGGATACGATGACAATGGTTGCGGAGGCCCAGAGGGCTGCCGTCTCGGGGCGACGGTTGAGCCAAAACAGCGCGAGAATAAGGACAGCGAAAGGCAGGGCAAAAAACCAACCCTCCCGCATCACTTGACCCATGGGGCGCATCTGTTCGCGCGGGATCGGCGGGATATTGCGGCGCGCAGCCTCGACATCGGCTTGGATGAAAACAGCAACGTAGTAGAGCAACGCCGGTAGCAAGGCCGCGATCACGATCTCGGAATAGCCGATGGCCAGGCGTTCGGACATCAAAAAGGCGGCCGCACCCATGATCGGCGGCATGATCTGCCCGCCAGTGGAGGCCACGGCTTCGATCGCGCCTGCCGCTTGCGGCGAATAACCACCGCGGCGCATGAGCGGAATCGTGAGGACGCCGGTGGAGGCGACATTGGAAACGGCGCTGCCCGAGATCGACCCAAACAGGCCCGAAGCGACGATGGCGATCTTTGCGGAGCCGCCGCGCGAGCGGCCGGTAAGTCCGATTGCGAGATCGGTAAACCATTCCGAACCGCCTGTTCGCAGCAGCAACTGGCCGAGAAAGATGAAGACAACGACGATGCTCGTGATGATCACGAGCGGTAGGCCGAACAGCGCGTTCAGATCCACGCCGAGGTAGGACACGAGGTTGGGGAAGGACTGCGCCCGGCCATTGAGTTGGCCCGGCACGAGATCGGCGACCAATCCATAGAGCAGAAAAATACCCAGAATGGTCACGAGGCCGAGACCGGCCGTGCGCCGCAAGGCCTCGATCACCAGCGGAATGAAGACGATGCCGACGATGAATGTCTCGGTTTGGCGGAAGTAGAACTCGTTCGACAGGACCGGATAGCGGACAGCGAAATAGATGCCCGCGACAATGGCCAGAAGCGCGAAAAACGCATCGTAGACAGGGACCGTCCGATCAGGACCCGCCTTGCCGCGCGCGGGGACCGCAATGAATACGACGGCTAGGCCGACCCCAAGGATGATGCCCAGCGCCTGCTGGTCAAAAACCGAGATACCAAGGTGGAACGGCACGTCGCCGGCAAGGCCCATGGCAACGAGCGCGAGGATCGTTCCGAGGACCGGCTTGACGTGCCGGGTCAATAAATCGGACATGTCACGTCACACGACTATGGATAGAGCCAAAGAGAAACGCCCGGCACGTGGTGCCGGGCGTTTGTAGGATTCAGCTACGCTCAGGAGCCGTGCCAGGCACCGGCTTCTTTGTAGAATTTGATCGCCCCAGGGTGGTAGGGCATGTCCTGATCTTTGCTCATGGTCGCCGATGTGTGCGTTTCCCAAAGGGGACCGAAGCCATGGAGTTGCGCTTCGTTCTCGTGCATCGCCTTGGTGATTTTGTAGACGACATCGTCAGACACATCTTTGCCAGCCCAAAGCATGTAATCGAAGAACATGATCTGCGTTGGCTTGTCGATACCGGTGAGGCCTGGTGCCACCTCTTTGAGGTAAGTGCGCGGCGCTTTTTCGGAGAAAGCCCTTGCGGCAGCTGGAGAAGGGTCGAACGACACGAAGCGGATGCCGCCAACGGCCGCGCTGGCATCGTTCACGAATCCAGCACCGACCGATCCGATCACGGCATCGATTTTACCTTCCTTGAACGCGTTGATCCCGGGTACGAGCCCTGTAACCGGTACCTTTTGCACGTCGTCAAAGGTCAAGCCGCCATTGGCGAGCATCCCATCGAGGATGGCCAGAAAGAGGGGCGAGGCACTGTACCCAGACGGGAGACGCTTACCCTTGAGATCCTGGACCGAATGAATATCTGAATCCGCGCGGACGATCAGGCCGATGCGGAACTGCATCATGGTCGCGACGAGCCGCAAGTTATCGAACTTCTGGCCTTCGGATAGGCCGGTACCGGTATAGGCCATGATGGTCTGCATCATGTTCGCGATGCCGAACTCAAGCTCGCCGTTGTTGACCATCGGAATATATTGCTGCGTCCCGCCCATCGGCTGGGGCAGCATGCGCAGTCCCGAGTGCTCGGTGACGATCTGTGCGATAGCGGTCGACGTTTGCGCGGTAGCACCGCCTTTGGTGGTGCCGATCCCGACGGTTTGGGCAGCGGCGGCGCCTGCGATCAACGTCGCGGCGGCGGTGGCCAGGAGGAATTTGGATAGTTTCATGTGTCGTACTCTCCCTAGTCCTTAGCGGGCTTTTGGCCCTTGGCGCCCGAGACGATTCCGGGGCGTCGGCGATTGTAGCCGATCCGTGGTGGGCTGCCCACATGGCGTTGCAGGCGCCCTCACTTCAGGCCAGCAGTTTTGGTGATGACAAGGCGCGGGGTGCCGGCTCGTTGCTGAGGATGCGCAAAACCGGTCGCTTCGTCGCGGTCGGGTCTGCCCGCGTCCTCCCCGTGGGCAGACCATGCACGGCGCTTGCGGGCGGCGGCTGTCCTTCGCATGATGGCGCCCTAACAAAAACGTGGCGCCAAGGGAGGAACTCGTTGTGCCGGATTCACTAGGCTATCGCATGAAATTTGGGGTGATTGCCCCGTCGACCAACACCTCGGTGCAGCCGGAATTCGACCGCATGCGTCCCGAGGGTGTGACCAACCACATGGCGCGCATTCACATTCCGGATATGCCGGTCGCCAACGACGACGACTTCAACAAGCTGATTGAGGTCATTGCCGACAAACAGGACGAGGCGGTCGAACGTTTGAAGACGATGCACATGGACCATCTGGTCATGGGTATGTCGGCGGAAACCTTCTGGGACGGTCTTGAAGGTTCCGCAATACTCCAAAAGCATATGGAGAAAGTATCGGGCTGCGGGGTGACGATGGGCTCGGATGCGTCGCAAGTGGCGCTCAAGGTGTTTGCCGAGCAGTACGGGCCGATCAAGCGGATTGCCTGCATCACGCCCTACATGCCGGTGGGCGATAAGAACGTGCGCCGATTCTTTGAAGATCTTGGGTTCGACGTGACGACCGTTCTGGGGCTCAAGTGCAAGAGCCCCGTTCTAATCGCCCATGAGACCGAGGACCGCTTGCGCGACGCGATCATGGAAGTGAACAGCGACGATGTGGACGCGATCGTTCAGGCGGGGACGAATTTGGCCATGGCGCGGTTGGCCGGGATTGCCGAGAAATGGCTTAACAAACCGGTTGTGGCGATTAACACCGCGACCTATTGGCACGCCCTCCGCAGCAACGGGATTCCCGACAAGGTCGAAGGATTCGGGTCGCTGCTGTCGATTCACTAGAACGGATAGGCCTGGGTCTCGATTGGTCCAGGTTCACCCGGTCCGGTGCCGCGACTGAACGTGACAGGTTAATTCATTCGGCCATGTGGCGGCGAATGCGCCAGCGTACGGCGCCGTCATTTGTAACGGTTTCCTGAAATCGCTCGTGGATCGCCTGGTCGGCGCCTGGCCCAGGTTGCAGGCCGATGTCGTGGAAGGCGAGGGGCCTACCGTCCTGAGAGCGGACTTGGACGTCGCCGATTTCCGCGCCGGTGGCGCGGTCGACCATCCTGATCGGCGCGTTTTCAGGGCCAGAAACCCAACGGTCGCCCCACTGGACCAGCGCAACCACCACCGTGACAAGATTGCGGCCCTTATCAGTTAGGCGGTAGTGGACCCGCTTGGCGCCCGGTGAGGCCGGTTCGCGCTGGAGCAAGCCGTTTTCGACCAATCGATCCAGACGATCGCTGAGAACATTGCGGGCGATGCCAAGGCGGCTCTGAAAATCGCTAAAACGACGCGTGCCGAAATAGGCTTCGCGGATGATGAGAAGGGTCCACCACTCGCCGATCACCTCCAGCGCCTGGGCGAGAGAACAGCGTTGGTCGGAGAAGCTTACACGTTTCATGATGAAACTATTCCAAAATTGGTTGTAAAAAGCAACGTATAATAAGTTGTTTCACAAAACTAAATGTGTTTTGGTCCTGTCATAGGATTATTGGAGGTTCGCGATGAGCACCATGACGGGCAAGAGCTTGGCGGAACCCGGCGTCGGCATTCTGGACCTAGCGTCTGTGGCGGAGCTAACCGGCTTGGAAGTCATTCAGGGGATCATCGACGGGCGCCTACCGCGGCCGCCGATCAGTGTGGCGATGGACTTCGAGCTGGCCACTGCTGGAGGAGGTCGCGCGGTCTTCGCGGGTACGCCCAACGGGCGGTTTCACAACCCTTACGGCACAGTCCATGGCGGCTACGTGGCGACCCTGATGGACTCGGCGATGACCTGCGCGGTTCAGACCACCATTGGCGCCCGATTCGGCGTCACCACCGTCGAATTCAAGATCAATTTCGTCAAGCCGATCCCGACCGAGGCCGGGCGACTACGCGCCGTCGCGAGCGTGATCACCAGCGGCAAGCGTCTTGGGACGGCCGAGGGGCGGTTGCTCGACGACGCCGACACGCTCTACGCGCACGGTACGACCACCTGCATGATTTACCCGTTGAAGGTTTAGGCGGCGGCTGCGGCGAGGGCTTCTCTGATCGCTACCGCCAACTCTTCACGGCGATACGGTTTTTGCAGCATCGGCAACTCGGCCAGAATACTCGATCCCTCCGCGGCGGCACCGGGATACCCCGAGGTTAGGACGATCGGCAGGTTGGGTCGGCGGGTGCGCGCGCGGTCCGCAAGGGCCAACCCGTCAAGTTCGCCGCTCATCACGATATCGGTGAACAAAACGTCGATTCGCAAGTCGTCCTGGTCGATCAGGGGCCAGGCGAGATCGCCACTTTCGGCTTCGATAACGTCATAGCCCAAGGCCCACAAGTGGGTCGCGACGATCTCGCGAACGTTCTCGTCATCCTCCACAATCATGATCGTGGCGCCGACGTCTGGCGCCACGGGCCCCGGCGCGGACAGATCGACGCCCGCGGGGGGAACTTCTGCCCGGGGCAGGTATAGCCGGACGGTCGTGCCCTGCCCTGGTTGGCTGTCGATTTCGATCTGTCCGCCGGACTGCGTGACGAAGCCATGGGTCATGCTCAAGCCAAGACCGACCCCATGTCCGGCATCTTTCGTCGAAAAGAAGGGTTCTATTGCTGCTGCCCTAACCGCTTCGGACATGCCAATGCCCGAGTCGGTCATTTCGATGACCACGAAATTGCCACGCGGTGAATCTGGGTCGTTCGGATTTCCAGCCAAGACCGCGTTTCGCGCGGTAACGCTAAGAGTGCCACCATCCGGCATCGCGTCGCGTGCGTTGGTGGCGATATTGACGATGCACGGGTCGAATTGGCTTGCATCGACCCGAATGGGCCAGAGGTCCGGCGGGAGATCGACCCTGATCGTGACGTCGGCGGTGATCGTGGGTCGCACGAGACCAAGCGTACTGTTGATATGCACGGCGATATCAATTACTTGCGGGGCGAGGGGCTGGCGCCGCGCGAAGGCCAACAGGCTCTGGGTTAGGTCTGCCGCACGGTCGGCGGCGCGCCGGGCCCGATCGATATGGGTCGTGGCGCCTGGCAATTCGCGCGTTTGATCGCCAAGAAATTCCAGGCTGCCGATGATGATCGTCAAATAATTGTTGAAGTCGTGCGCCATACCGCCGGTCAGATTGCCGATGGCCTCGAGTTTGGCGGCCTGCCACAACGGTTGCTGGAGTGCGTGCAAGTCGGTCAGGTCATGCACAATGGTGACCACCGAGGCTCCATTGTCGCCTTTCAGACGAACCAACGTCGCCGAAAGTGGCACCTCAGTGCCATCCTTGCGGCAGCCAGTTAGTGACGGACGGCGCACTGGGGGGGAGCCGATACCGTCATAATCGTCCTCGGGCCAGGTTTCTAGAATGCCCGGCAAAAGCATTTTAATCGATTTGCCCATCAACTCGTCACACGCGTAGCCAAACAAATCGGCGCATTGGGTATTGGCCTGAATCAAGCGGCCTTGCGCGTCGCTGACCAGTATCCCGTCGGGCGCAAACTCGATGAGGTGGTTAAGGCGTTGGCGCTCTCTTGATTCGCTTCGCAACGACGCGCTCAATTGGCGATAGAAGAGGGAGATCGCCGTGCCCAGCGCGGCGACGACAAGCAAAAGGCCGCCGGCGGCGGCGATCCAAGCGCCCGGGCTCGCCAGATAGCCGATCGGGTCGGTATGGGGCGCGAGATAGCCGCTTCGAGTCAACGAGAACGCGACGAGCAAGGCGGCGATACTCAGCGCTAGGGTCATCGACCCTGGCCAGATGCCGAAAAACAAGAAAGCAAACGAACTTGCCGCGGCGAAATAGATGCTCGACGCGCCCATCGCGCCGAGCTGCCAGAGCACACCAAGCCCGATCAAATAGAAGAGCGCGATGATCCAAGCAGCGCGTATCCAAAATGGAAGACGCTTTCGTCCCAACGCGAGGCCAATGGTGATCGCGGCCAGCGCCACATGGAGGCCCATCGGCGGCAGCCAGCCCAAGTCTGGGATGCGCGACAGGCTGGCGGCCAGCGCGGGGAGCGCCACGACGCTGATCCCGATCAAGCAACCGTTCACCAAACGCGAGCGGATGCGCGCGACGTTCTCGCCGATTTCTACAGAGGGCGGAACGGTCGGGGATGCGGCCATTGCGGGACTACGCTGGTGATTTCAACGGTAACGGAGGTTCCGCAAATACGCCCCCAAACGTACGTACGTTTAATTCCCGATGAATACTGTCGGAATCCGCTGGTGCAAGCAATGGTTGTCATAGGCGAACGCTCTCGACCCACTATTGCGTTCAACCGACCCCGTGGGGGCGCGATTCCGCGCCCGAAATTCGGTGCCGCACTGCGCGGCCTAGGCCGGAACACCGGATTTAACCGACTCTACGCCCGATAGCGGGCAAGCAGGCTGGCGATCCGAGAGTCATGGGATTTGAACCCAACCAGCGCGCCGTTGAGGCGTTTAAGAAACGCGGGAATATCGAGTTCGTCGCGGCCGACATGGTCCAGCGAGGCCCGTAGGATTTCCTGATACATGTCGTGCGACGCGCGCAACAGTTGTACGGCGTGCGCGAGATCGTTTGCTAATTCAGACTCAGGGGTGTCGGCCATCGTTACTAGCTTTGTCCATACTCAAGCCTATGGCCGGGCGAGACCGCTTTTGCGCGGCTACGCGACCGCGGCGCGGGCCTTACCGTCCTGCCAGTGGAGGTCGGCCAGAACGTCGGTCACGTTGGCCTGATCCTCTAACTTCCACACCCGGTCGATCACGGCTTTGATCTGCGACTCGACGAGTAAGCCCTCGGCGCAATCGCGGAACTTGCCCTCGACCTCGTCGTCGGTCAGCGGGTTGTGCGGCGAGCCGCGGTAGTTTTCGTCGGCCCACAACTCAAGTGTGCGGCCGTCCTTGGTGATGACCTCCACCCGCGAGCGAATGCGGTCGTAGCCCATGGCCTCGATCTTTTTGTCGTCGATGGTTTCGACGCGGCGCTGCATATCGCCGACGTCGGCGCGCGAGACGAATTCGTCGGTGAACTCGCGCTTGCCCGCTTTGCCGGCAATGGCAATCGCGGCGAGCAAGAAGTGCATGCAGAACTTGCCTTCGAGCTCGGTCGTGGCGAAGTCGTAGCGGATGGGCCCAAGAATATTCTGCGCGGCGTAGAGTTTGATTTTTTCGATGTCCTCAGCTTTGACCTTTTCGTCGCGCATCAGGAACTTAAGCGCATCCATCGAGGGGTGGGTGAGCACGCCGCACGGGTAGGGTTTGATACTGACCCCCGGTGTCATGATCGTCAGCGGGTTGCCGAAACGGCCCAGCACCAAGTCCGGATCGCCGCCCGGGCCCGCGATGGTGAGGTAGCCCCATTTACCATCGAGTGCCTCGGTGTTGGCGGTGAACCCGTCGCGCACCAATAGGGCCGCCGTGACGCCGTTTTCGGAAGAGCGACCGACGTGTAGCGGCTTGGTCATGGTGCCGAAATTCGCACGAATTCCGGCAGCCAAAGATGCTGCAATACCAATGGTTTGTGCCATTTGGCTATGATTGAAGTTTAGCATCTTGGCGGCCGCTACGGCGGATCCAAAGGTGCCGATGGTGCCCGAGGTGTGAAAGCCTCTGGCGTAATGATCGGGGTTGATCGCCTCGGCGATTTTGCACTCGACCTCAAAGCCCGCGTTGAACGCGGTGAGGAAGGTTTTACCGTCCACGCCGCCGAGCATTTCACCGATCGCCAGGCACGCTGACAGCGGCGGCACCGTCGGATGCGTGAGGAGGCCGTACATGCGGCCCGGTCCCTCGGATAACTGGGTGTCGTCCCAGTCCATCGCGTGGCCCGCCAGCCCGTACCACAGCGCGGCGAGATGCGCCGGCACCTTCTTTTTGGCGTTGCCCAGCAGCCGTGCATCGGGCGTGCCGCCGACGCGGTCGATATAACGCGCCATCACCTCAAGCGCCGGTTGCTCCGAACCGCCGATCATAACCGCGAGGCCGTCGAGGACGCAGCGCCGCGCAATCGTCAGCGCGTCATCGGGGATCGCGTCATAGGTCAGGCCGACGGCGAAGTCGACGGCGTCTTTGGTCAGCGAGGCGGTTTCGGCGGTGGTCATGCGTGCGGCTCCCGAGGGGTATGTGTTGATTTGGCGGGAGCCTAGCGGATTGTTGCGACGCGGCAAGGGGGCGTCATACCCGCCGCTGCCAGACGCTGGCAAGCAAGATGCCTGCCGTGAGAATGGGCAGGCCGAACCAGCCCAACAATCCCGGATTCTCGCCAAGGAAGATCAGCGCCAGCACGGTGCCGAGTCCGGGCACCGCCGACAAAAACGCGGCGGACACGGTGGAGCCAACGCGGCGCACCGCGTGCGACAACAATATAAGACCGAGCAAATTGGGGAACAGGCCCTGAAACACAGCTTGAAGGACAAGCTGGTCGGTGCTCGCCGCGCCGAGCGCCGAGGGCAGAAACAACAGCCACACCGGGATATAGACCACGCCACCGAATACCGAGGCGGCGAGTAAGATTTGCGGGATGTCGGCCCGCCATTTGCGTTGCAGAATGAGAAATACAGCGAAGCTTGCCCCGGCGGCGAGGAACGACAGGTCGCCGATCCAACTACGCGGGTTGGCGCCGCCGCCGGCGCTGATGCCGGCCATTGCCGCACCGCCGATGATGAGCACGCAGCCCACCACTTGTATGGCGAGTGGTTTCTCGCGCAGCCAAACAAAACCGATTAGCAACGTCAGCGCGGGCAGCATGCCGTTGAGGAAGATGCCACCGTGTGCGGCCGGGGCATAGATGAACCCGACATAAGACAATAGTCCGTAGGGCACACCGCCGAACAACGCGTAGGCGGCGAGCCGCGTCATACTCGCCCCGCGCCAAGGCTTGTAATACAGCGCGATGGGAATACAGATCAGCCCGGCAATGCCGTAGCGGAACGCGGCGATGTCGAAAATTGTCATCCCCGACTGCGTGCCCGACCGGCTCACGACGAGCCATGTCGACCACACGACCACAATGGCCGAAACGGCGGCCATGCCGACAAGTCTAGTTTTGCGATCGGGCATTGTGGGGGACCAGCAAGGAGGGAGCGCGGTGATAGGACGGCGAGCGCGGGAGTGTCAAATGCGTGTGCCGGACAGCGGCGGCCTGCAACCCCGCGCACTCACCCGGCGGCTCCCTCGCTGGCGCTCGATCGGCGCTTCCCTGTCCCGCGAGCGGCCTCAGGTCGGGTGAGGGACTACCTCGCCGCCTTGTCCGCGGCGATGAACCAGTCTGCGATCTGGCTGCCGGTCATGAAGATGGTGTCGTCGCGCGCCAGCAACTCGTCGACAAGTTTCTCGAGGTAGCCAATGCGGTGGGGCACGCCGATCAAATGGGGATGGGTGGCGATGGTGAGGATGCGCGGGTTGTTGTCGAACTCTTTCTCGAACGTCGCGACGGTGTCCTTGTAGCGTTGGTAGTAGTCGGACGAGTTCTGCCACTGGATCGCGTACATCGGGCTGTCGTTGAGTTCGAGCGTGTAGGGCATGCAGATGACCGGGCCATGCTTGGTGGTCATCCAGTGGGGCAGATCGTCGAGCACCCAATCGCAGATGTAGTCGACGCCCTGGGCGGCGAGAATATCGGGTGTGTCGTTGGTTTCGCGCAGGCCTGGGCCGAGCCAGCCGCGCGGGCGTTTGCCGTAGAACGCTTCGATCTTGTCGAGGCACAACTTGAGGAGCGCGGCTTCGTCCTCGTCGCCTTGCACTGATTTTTGTTTGAGGCCGTGGCCGACGACTTCCCAGCCGGCATCCTTGATCGCTTGTGCGACTGAAGGGTAGTCGTCGATCGCGCCCGCGTTGAGGAACGCGCTGGTTGGCAGATTGCGCTCGCGCGCAATCTTGAACAGCCGCGGCATGCCGGCGCGCAAGCCGTATTCCGCCCACGAGAAATTCGGTACATCGGGCAACGTCTCGACCCCGTGCGGCCCGGTGAGGATCTTGCGCGGCGGCGGCGAATCGAACGGCCAGCTTTCGACGTTGACCACGAAATGCACGATCAGCGGTTTGCCGTCGGGCGGCGCGAGTTTGGGGCGCTGGTCGGCGAGGACGAAGGGGACGCGGGGATTGGTCATGGGGCTCTCTTGTTTTTTTGTCGCGTCGTCCGCGCGCCAAGCGATGGAAGCGGCCTGCCGCCGGCGCGCGGGCGCTTCAACATACTTAGCTGCTGCGCAAGGCCGCGTCACGCGCGAGGTGGGCGAACTTTAGAAGCACGTCGTCGTCCTCCTGGGGAGACTTTCGCAAACATCTTTTGATCCACGAAGATCCCCGCGCCGCCGGACATCGGCTTGGCCGTCACCGAGCCAATAGGTGAGAGGGTTTGGACCAGATCGTCGACGTAGGCTTTGTCCATGGCCATGGTGGTTCACTTTCATACGTTGCTCGACAAAAATGGAAGTTCTTTCGCGCCGATGTCGATTATGGCGACCCTGAGGCGTCTATCTTATGAGGGCCGCCGTTGTGGTCCCAAACAAACCAACGAGAGAGGCTGGAAAATGGCGCAATTCATGATGCTTTTGAACGTGTCCGGGCAGGCGCCCGCGGGTTCACCGGAGGAGATGCAGGAAATTCTCAAGCGGTACGGCGACTGGAGCCGGAAACTGGGGGAATCGGGAAAACTGGTCAACGGCGCCAAACTCGCTGATGACCGCGGTCGCCTATTGCGGAACGAAGGGTCACGGGTGGTCGTTGACGGCCCATTCTCCGAGACCAAAGAAATGATCGGCGGCTTTTTCATCGTCGAGGCCGAGAATTACGATGCCGCGGCGGAAGTTGCCAAAACCTGTCCCCACCTCGAGCTGGGTGGCACGATCGAGCTTCGCCAAGTCGACAATATGTAATCAAGCGCTGGGGCCGCAGGTTGGTTTTCTCCCGCCTGCGGCTTTAGACTTTTTCGGTGGCACACAAACAAGTCGACAGTCTGGTCGATCACCTCTTTCGACACAAAGCGGGGGAGATGGTTGCCATCCTTGCGCGCCACGTTGGCGTGCGGCATCTCGATCTTGTCGAGGATGTCGTCCAAGAGGCGCTGGCGCGAGCGATGCGCGATTGGCCGTTCAAGGGCATTCCGAGCGACCCGTCTGCGTGGCTCTACCAGGTCGCGCGCAATGCCGCGCTCGATACGATCCGGCGCCGCGCGACCCGAGCGCGCTCGCAGGACGATGTCGTCGATCTTCTGTACACACGTCTAGCGACCGAAGGCGACCGGCCCTTCGCCGCGGAAATCGCCGACGACCAGTTGCGCATGATTTTCGTCGCTTGCCACCCCGCGATTCCTGCGCCAGCGCGTGTTGCCTTGACCTTGAAAACTGTCGGCGGGTTTGGGGTGGGCGAGATCGCGCGCGCGTTTCTGGTGCCCGAGGCCACCGTTGCGCAGCGACTGGTGCGCGCCAAGCGTCTGATCGCCGATCAGGCCTTGCCCTATGCGGTGCCGGGCCCTGATGAGCTTGCCGAACGACTGAACTCGGTGGTCGATGTCCTCTACCTGATGTTCAACGAAGGCTATGGCGCTTCGGCCGGCGAAGACCTGATCCGCTTCGATCTGTGCGCCGAGGCGGTGCGCCTTGCTGAAATCGTGGCGACGCATCCAGTGACCGAGACGCCGGAAACGTGCGCGCTGGTCGCCCTGATGCGGTTCCAGGGGGCGCGCCTGCCAGCGCGCCAGAATGCGGACGGCGAACTTCTTTTGTTGCCGGAACAGGATCGCGCCCGCTGGGATCGTGACTGGATTGAGCGCGGACTCTCCTTTCTCGACCGGTCCGCTGGCGGCGATGTTCTGACACGGTTGCACCTAGAGGCGGGCATTGCCGCGTGCCATGCCGTCGCCCCGGATTATGCCAGCACCGATTGGACCACCATCGCGCGCCATTACGCGGCGTTGGTCACGCTCGATGCCTCGCCCGTTCTGGTTCTTAATCAAGCGGTCGCCGTGGCCGAGTTGGACGGGGCTCAGGCCGGGCTAGCGATTGCCCAACGTGTCGCGGATGCACCGGCCCTGCGAGACTATTATCTGTTACCGGCGACGCTGGGCGAACTCCATCGCCGCCTCGGCCATAACGCTGAAGCCGCCGCAGCCTTTGAGCGCGCCCTAGCGCTATCGCGCGCCGAGCCGGTACGCCGTTTTATCAAGAAGCGCTTGGTGGAAGTGTCGGAACGCGAACCGCTAGGCGTCGATAACGCGTAGGCGCGAGACGTTAGAGGTCAGCGCCTCGAACCCGTCTTTGGTAACGCGGATCGTGTCTTCGAGATGCAAGGTGCCCCAGCCGAGTTCGAAGTAGGGCATGTCGATGTTGATCACCATGTTCTCTTGGAGCACGAAGTCGAACTCGCCGCCCGCGTACACGTCGTCGCCTAACGGCAAGGGGTTGTCGGTGTGCTCCAGCCCGAGACTATGGGGCGACACATAGAAGTATTCCGGAAAACCGCTTTTCTGAATCACGCCAATGGTCTTTTCGGTCAGCGCGCTGCGGGTGATGCCGGGCCGGATCATCTCGCAAGCGGCCTCCCACCCGGTTTCCATCGCGCGGGCCCGGCGCAGCAATTCCTCTGACGGCTCGCCGACCACCAACGTGCGGCCGATGTCGCCGAGGTAGTGGTCATATTCGGCCAGCGAATCGAGAAACATGGCTTCGCCTGGCACCACCTTGCCGTGCGGCAGGCCGCCCAACGTGGTGACGATATAGCGGCCTTTGCCGTCGCGTTTTGAGACTTCGGTGAAGTAGGCGCGCTCGATGTCGGCCCAATCCGCACCGTCATGCACGATCGCGAGTGCGGCCTCGACGCCAGCCTCGTTGAGGATGGCCGCTTTGCGCATCAGGGCGATTTCGGCGTCAGACTTCACCATGCGGATTTCGCGGAAGATGTTGGTCGCCTCGATCGCGTCGATGCCGGGCAGGCCCATGTTGTTCATCCAGCCCAACACGCGTGGATCGTCGGTGCCGAGGCGCGCTTTTTCGAGCCCGGCGTCCTTCAGAATTCGACGCAGTCCCCAAGCCGGGGTTGCCGCCATGCGCGCCGCATGGTCCTTGGCGCGGTCGGCCCAAGTTTGCTCCAGCGGTGTGAGGGGGGCGCCGGCGCGGACCGGCCAACCGTTCCAGGCGGCGGGCTCGGGCTCGCCGGTTTTCGGATCGACGCCTGCGTCGCCGGTGGAGCGCCCAGAATAGTCGGAGAACATCACAACGTTGGGCACCCAGGTCGGCGTGACCTCGGTTAGGCGTTCGGCATTGATGGCGGCGTTGATGACAAGTCCGGCGGGCGCATTTTCGCGTCGCGGCAACACGGCGTAGCTGTTGAATGTCCAACCACCCGACGAGAACAAGTCCCAATAGTCGGTCAGGTAATAGACATTGATCGCCGTTGAGGCGACGAGGCCATCAAGCCCATATTTGTCCATGACGGCATAGGCGCGGTCTTTGTTGAGCAGCATGAGCCCTCGTTATCTAGGCGCGGGAAATTAGGCGAGCGTTCGGCTACGGCCGCCGTCGGTGAGGATCGAGGTGCCGGTGATGTTGCTAGCGGCATCCGAGCACAGGAACACAACGATACGCGCGACATCAACGGGATCGCCCATCGTTTTGAACGGGCTGTCTTTCGTGAAGTCAGCCTCGATTTCGGCGAGCGACTTGCCGGTGTCGCGCGACAGGTTGTCGAACAGCGTGGTGATGCGCCCGGTTTTGGTCGGGCCGGGGTTCACGGCGTTGACCGAAATACCGTCGGCGCCGACTTCGTCAGCCAGGCCCTTGGTGACGGCCAGCAGGGCGGCGTTAGAGGAGGAGCCGGGCAGCAGGCGCGGGTTCGGTTGTTTGCCAGTGTCGCCGACGATGGTAACGATACGCCCGTATTTTTGTTGGCGCATCGCCGGAATGACGGCGCGCATCATCCGCACTGTGCCGAAGAACTTGAGCGCGAACGCGTCATCCCACACTTTGTCGGGGATCTCCCAAAAAATGCCGCCCTGTGCCGCACCGGCGCAATTGGCGAGGATGTCGATGCGCCCGAACTTGTCCAACGCCTGTTTGGCGATGGCGTCGGGCACAGCCGGGTCGGTCAAGTCGGCATAGATCGGCAAGAGGTCGCTGCAAAATGCTTTGGTCAGCTCGTCGCAGATCGGTTCCAACGGGTCTTCTTTGCGGGATACGAGAACCAGTTTGGTGCCCTCGCCAGCCATTTGCCGGGCGCTCTCGGCGCCGAGGCCGAGACTGCCGCCGGTGACGATGGCGACCTTGTCCTTGAGCTTGAGATCGAACGGCATGGCGCTGCTCCGTACTGTTAGGGCGCAAATTCCGCGCGCAACGCGGCATTGTGGGCGCCGAGCGACGGGATCGGTTTGGCGGGCAGGGGTTGATCGGATAGGCGAATGGGCGACGCGACAAGATCAATGTCGCCTGCGACCGAGCCAACCGTCATGCGGCGTAGTTGCGGGTGGTGCGAGAAATCTTCCACCGTGTTGACCGCGCCGTAAGCAATTTGCGCCGCCTCAAGTTTTCTTGAGATGTCGTCGCGCGTGTGCTGCGCGAACACCGTGCTCACCACGGCGTCCAACTGGGCGCGATGCGCGACCCGGTCCACGTTGGTGGCGAATTCCGGCTTGGTCGTTAACGATGGATTGCCGAGAACCTCGGCACACAAGTTCGCCCATTCGCGCTGGTTCTGGATCGAAATGGCGACTGGCTTGTCGTCCTTGGTGTTGTAGGCGCCGTAGGGCGCGATGCCGGGGTGATTGAGGCCGACGCGGGCTGGTGGTTTGCCGGTGTGTTCTTGCAACAGCAGCGGCACCGTCATCCAGTCCGACAGCGCATCAAACAACGACACCTGCAGGCCGGTGCCACGGCCGGTTTTCTCGCGTTGGAGGATTGCCTGGGTGATGCCCTGCACCGCGTACATCCCCGCGGCGATGTCGCACAAACTGACGCCAACGCGGGCGGGTTCTTCCGGGCCGCCGGTAATCGCGGCCAAGCCGGTCTCGCATTGGATAAGAAAATCGTACGCCTTCATATCGCGGTAGGGGCCGTTTTCGCCGTAACCAGATATGTCGCAGGTGATGAGGCGCGGGTATTTGGTGCGTAGGTCGTCGGACCCAAGCCCGGCGCGGGCCGCGGCGCCTGGCGCCAGGTTCTGGATAAAGACATCGGCCTTGGCCAGCATGCGGTGGAGCATGGCGTTGTCGTCGGCGTTCTTGATGTTGGCGATCACCGATTCTTTGCCGCGGCTGAGCCAGACAAAATACGCACTCAGTCCATTGACGGCGGTGTCGTAGGCGCGGGCGAAGTCGCCCTCGGCGCGTTCCACTTTGATCACCCGTGCGCCGGCATCGGCGAGGCGCGACGAACAAAACGGCGCGGCTACGGCTTGTTCGAGTGAGACGACGAGGACGCCGTCGAGCGGCGCGAATACCATCAATAGCTACGCGGCAGGCCGAGCACATGCTCGCCGATGAAGGCGAGGATGAGGTTGGTCGAGATCGGCGCGACCTGATACAGCCGGGTTTCGCGAAACTTGCGTTCGACATCGTATTCTGTGGCGAAGCCGAAGCCGCCGTGGGTCTGGACGCACATTTCGGCGGCCTCCCAGGCAGCTTCAGACGCGAGCATCTTGGCCATGTTGGCCTCTGCGCCGCAGGGGACGCCGGCGTCAAACTTACGCGCGGCGTCTTTGACCATGAGGTTTGCCGCTTCGATATGGGCGTAGGCGCGGGCAATCGGGAACTGGATACCCTGGTTCTGGCCGATTGGACGGCCAAACACGCTGCGATCCTTGGCGTAGGCGGTTCCTTTGTCGATGAACCAGCGGCCATCACCAATGCATTCGTGTGCGATCAGGATGCGCTCGGCGTTCATCCCATCGATGATGTAGCGGAAGCCTTTGCCCTCGACGCCGATGAGGTTTTCGGCCGGCACCTCCATGTCGTCGAAGAACACTTCACACGACGAATGGTTCATCATTGTCTCGAGCGGGCGGATGGTCAGGCCGTTGTTTTTTGCGGCCTGCATATCGACGACCATGACGGAGAGCCCGTCCGTACGCTTTTCCACCTGATCCTTCGGTGTCGTGCGTGCCAGCAACAGCATCAGGTCGGAATATTCGGCGCGGCTGGTCCACACCTTCTGGCCGTTGACGATATACTTGTCGCCCTTCTTCACCGCGGTTGTGCGCAATGAAAGGGTATCGGTGCCGCTTGTCGGTTCGGTCACGCCGAACGCCTGGAGACGTAGTGCGCCGCTGGCGATCTTGGGCAACCAGCGCGCCTTCTGCTCTGGATTGCCGTGCCGCAAGATTGTGCCCATCGTGTACATCTGGGCGTGGCATGCGCCGCCGTTGCAGCCGGCGCGTTGAATTTCTTCGAGGATCGCGCCGGCATGGGTGATGTCGAGGCCGCTGCCGCCGTATTCTTCCGGAATTAGGCAGGCGAGGAAGCCTGACTCGGTCAGCGCCGTGACGAATTCCTGCGGGTAGGCTTTGACCCGATCCTTGTCGCGCCAATATTCGCCAGGAAAATCGGCGCACAGGGCACGGACCGCCTCGCGAATTTGTTCAAGGTCTTCCGGTTCGCTTGCCATCTCGGCTACTGCGCTCATGCCGTCATCCTGGGTTTTGTCGTGGGCCGGAGCCCGCTGCAACGGGCCGTGCTGTGGGCATTTACTACCAGCAACGGTGCCCAAGCGAAAGAACGGGTCGGCCTAGCCGCGATCGCCGCGGATCATCCGCATCAAGGTGCGGTCACGGTTGATCACCAGATGCTTGGCCACGGCGCCGACGTGTACGACCAGAAGGATGAGTAGGACGGGCCGGGCCAGGGTCGCGTGGATCGCCTCGGCGGCGTTGTGCAGGTCGCGCGAGGCGCCGATCGGGCTGGGCACGCTGAACCAGCCGAAGACGTGAAGAGCGCCTTCGCGCCCGGTCCATTCGCCGACCGGCCCGGTCACGGCTAAACCGAAAATCGCCAGAAGGAGTGCCCAATGCACGACCTTGGCGGCGATCAATTGCCAGCGCGGGCCGGGTAGAGGCGGCGGAAACCCCTCGCGGACTCGCCAAAAGACGCGAAATAGGATGGGCAGGGCGGCCAGTGTGCCGATGGAGACATGAAGCGCCTGAAGTGCGGCGCGGTCCGGACCGCGCGGCATGTCGTGAAAAATCAGGCCGATGCCGAACAGCGCGAGCACGGCGCCGCCCACGATCCAGTGGTTGAGCCGGGAGACCAGCGCGTATCCTTGCGGGCCGTTTCGATCGGTCATGTTGATGAACCTCACCCTTTGCGGACTGACACGGTCCGCGGCCGCCGATCCGTCGTGCCGCCGGAACATGCGCGAGACAAAAAAAGAAGCGCCCGAAGGCGCCTCTTCAATCACATAGTGTCGAGGAGGTCGCTACTTCGAAACCTCTTCAACAATCTTGTCGTAGTCTTTTTCCGTTTCGCCGCGCGTGATCTGGTCGAGCTCGACCTGAACGATGCGCAGGATGCGGGCGATGTAGTCGGCGCGCCACTGGGCCCGGAACGCCTCAGTGATGTCGTCCGGTTTGTAGTCTTCGATCGCTTGATGCGAGGCCCACTTCTTACCCTGTGCAAGCCGCTCGTGGGTGTCGACACGCTCGCGGATCACCGACACTTCGCCGGTCAACGCCATAATCATGGCAAGCAACTTGTCGATGTTAGGATCGTCGAAGAAATAAGGACGGCGGCCTTTGGCTGTACGGATGCGTTTGACCTTGGGCTCCGGATAAGCATGGCCCGGGATCCACTTGGTCGAGGAGGCCTTCGGTTTCGCCGCGCGTCGGGTTGATTTGCGGGCGGCCGCCTTCTTGGCCGGTTTTTTTACCGCCTTGCGCGCTGCTTTTTTCGCGGGTTTTCTCGCTGCTTTTTTGGCGACCTTACGAGTCGCTTTTTTCGCGGGTTTTCTCACTGCTTTCTTTGCAGCCTTTTTGGCTGGCCTTTTTGCCGCGCCCTTGGATTTCTTTTTCGCTGCCTTGGCCATGTTGTTCCTCCCTATTGCAGGCGTCAGCGCCCCTCAAATTTCTCCGGATCATACGCTGGATAGGGCCTAGTTCAATACTGCGCACTGACATACGTCAATTCGTTGCCGGCGCTTCGAACGCATCGCGGGCTGTGCTAGTTTGCCCGGCCTTGAGGAGAGGGGCGATCTATGGCGGACTACGACTACATTATTGTTGGCGCTGGCTCGGCCGGGTGCGTTCTGGCCAACCGCCTGTCCGAGGACCCTGCCAACCGGGTTCTGCTCCTCGAGGCTGGAGGACGCGACTGGAACCCAATCATTCATATCCCCCTGCTCGCCGGGGTCGCGTATTTCTCGAAGTCGATCAACTGGGGCTACGACACCCAACCCGAACCGAACCTCAAGAACCGTGAACTGCATTGGCCGCGCGGCAAGGTGATCGGCGGATCGTCGTCGATCAACGGCATGATGTATGTCCGCGGCCAACCGCAGGACTACGAGACCTGGCGGCAAATGGGCAACGAGGGCTGGGACTACGCCAGCGTTCTACCCTACTTCAAACGCGCGGAGGGCCACGTCGAGAAGAAAGACTCGTCGTTTCATGGCACCGACGGCCCATGGAAGATCAAACGGGCCTATTCCGACAACCCGCTATATCACGCATTTTTCGGCGCCTGCCGCGCGGCAGGGCATCGCGAATCCGACGACTTTAACGGACGCCAGCAAGAGGGTTACCAGTGGCACGACTTTAACGTCGTGGGCGGCCGCCGTCAGAGTACAGCGGTGGCCTTTCTGCGGCCGGCGATGAAGCGCCCCAATCTGCACGTCGAAACCCGTGCCCATGCGACACGGGTGTTGTTTGAAGGCAAGCGCGCCGTTGGTGTCGAATATGACTGGCACGGCACCCTCAAACAGGCCCGCGCGAGCCGCGAAGTTATTCTGAGCGGCGGCGCGATCAACTCGCCCGCACTGCTACAACTCTCAGGGATCGGCGCTGCCCAACGGCTGCGCGACCTGGGCATCCCGGTGGTGCATGACTTGCCGGGCGTCGGCCAAAACCTGCAAGACCATATGGGCGTTTATGTTCAACACGAATGCCTGCAACCGATCACGATGTACAGGTGGTTCCGCCCTGACCGGGCGGTGCGCATGATGCTCCAGGTTATGCTCTTTGGGACTGGCGTCGGCGCGGCCATCCCGCTGGAAGCGGGCCTGTTCGCCAAAACTCGGCCCGACCTGGAAACCCCCGATTTGCAAATATCGCTGGTACCCGGCCTCAATTTGGAAACGACCATGAAGGGGCAGGGGCAGCACGGCTTTCTAATTCATGTCTATCAGCTACGCCCGGAGAGCCGCGGCAGCATCGAGCTCAAGTCGGCCAACCCGTTCGACAAACCGTTGATGAAGCCGAATTACCTGTCCGCACCAAAGGATCTCGAGGTAACCCGCGAAGGCGTCAAAATCGTCCGCACCCTACTCGCTCAAGACGTCTTCAAGCCGTACTTGGGCAAAGCGATATCGCCGGCGCCAGGGGTGACGTCCGATGCCGACATTGAGGACTGGATTCGCGGCGGCGCTGAAACGGTGTTCCACCCGACCTCAAGCTGCAAGATGGGGATCGATCCCATGGCAGTGGTCGATCCGCAGCTGCGGGTGCACGGCATTCAAGGATTGCGGGTGGTCGATGCGTCGGTGATGCCGACAATCGATTCGGGCAATACGCAGGCGCCCACCGTGATGATCGCCGAAAAAGCCGCCGACATGATTCGGGGGCGCACGCCGCTGCCCCAAGAAGATCCGTTCGCCGCATCCTAAGAAAGCAAGGACAGCTGATGACCGACAAAAAAATAGAACCGCAGGACGTGAGCCGACTGGCTGAGCGTCTGCATGAAATGCCGATAGCCGATAGCCGCGCGGAGGCGTTGGCCGCTGAGCTCAACCAGCTCAACACAACCGCGCGCCGCGAAAGCCGCACGTTGGACTACGACGTTGACGCGTTGGGGTTCTCCGGGGTGTTGCAGAAGCTGAAGCGCCCGCGGCGGCAGGCATGAGCGGTATTGTTCAGATGTCATTGACCGAGGTCGCCGACGCGATCCGGTCAAAAAAAATCTCTGCCGTTGAGGCGACGCAAGCCTGTATCGATCAGATCGACAAGTGGCAGCCCAAGGTCAACGCCTTCGTGACGTACGATCCTGACGGCGCGCTCAGCCAGGCCAAGCAAGCCGACGCGGACCTTGCCAAGGGCAACGCGCGCGGGCCGCTGCACGGCGTGCCGCTGGCGCATAAAGATCTGTTCTATCGCAAGGGCACGCGCATCACCTGCGCGTCGAAAATCCTTGGCAACCTGACGGCAGACTATGACGCCACCGTCTTGCGCCGGCTGGCCGATGCAGGGGCGGTGCACCTCGGCGGCTTGAACATGTCGGAACTGGCGATGGGGGCGGCAGGTCGCAACGAACATTTCGGGCATTGCCGCAACCCGTGGAACCCCGATCACATCACCGGCGGCTCGTCGTCGGGCTCGGGCGCGTCGGTCGCGGCGCACATGGTGTTTGGCGCGCTGGGCACCGACACCGGCGGCTCGATCCGCATTCCCTCGGCGATGTGCGGCGTCGTCGGCATCAAGGGGACATTCGGCCGGGTCAGCCGGCGCGGCGTGATGCCGTTGTCCTATTCGCTCGACAATGCCGGCCCGATGACGCGCACCGTGAAAGACTGCGCGCGCATGTTCGGCATCGTGGCCGGTGTCGATCCCGACGATCCGTCGACGGCAAACGAGCCGGTGCCCGACTACGAAGCAGGGCTTGCGAAGGCCAACGTAAAGGGCCTGCGCATCGGGGTGCCGACCAGCTACTTCTACGACGATGCCGCACCGTCGGTTCGCCAAGCCGTCGAGGCAGCGCTCGAGGTATACCGCGCGCAAGGCGCCATCATTGTGGATGTCGACATTCCTGATCAGGAGATCTTGCGCGACCTGTGCAACGTCGTGTTGAAAGTCGAGGCGGCCAACATTCATGCCGACTGGTTGCGCACCCGAACCAACGAGTATTCGACGGAGGTCCGCTCGCGCATCGAAGGTGGGCTCTACATTCCTGGCGTGCGGTATCTCCAGGCGCAGCGGTTGCGCGGCGAACACGTGAAGGCGTTCTGCGACCAAGTTTTCGACAAATGCGACGTGCTCCACACCCCAGGTCTGCCGATCGAGGTGCCGACGCTTGCCGACACCGATGCGGCCGTGGGCAAGAACGCGTTGGCCATCAACGAAAAACTGGCTTGGTGCACGCGCGGTCTCAATTATTTGGGGCTGCCGGGTTTGTCAGTGCCGTGCGGCTTCTCCGCTAACGGATTGCCGGTGAGCCAGCAGCTGATCGGCCCGCCGTTCTCGGAGGACCTGCTGTTCGAGGTCGGCCACGCCTATCAGCGTGAAACCGATTGGCACACG
The DNA here is from genome assembly GCA_027622715.1 of Pseudomonadota bacterium. Taxonomy (GTDB): domain Bacteria; phylum Pseudomonadota; class Alphaproteobacteria; order SHVP01; family SHVP01; genus CALJDF01. The sequence continues at coordinate 35,746 of JAQBYN010000002.1, forward strand.
ATGGCACCCGGTCTGCCGGGGTAGCTCAGATATCCTGTTCGCTGACCGCAGAAATGGCTGTATCTTTTCGACGGTAGTAGATCACTTCGGAGTCCCGAATGGGGCCGACAGTACTCTTCGATAAGTCGTTTCTTCAATCATTGAGCTTGGACGAATCAGTTTGGTTCGACCACTTCTTCCTGAGCGTAGTGTCACCGATATTCTATGTAGAGACCCTGGCGGACTTAGCGAAAAAGGACTCGGCTAGGAGGGCAGAGGACGAAGTAAGAATAATAGCGTCGAAGTTTCCAGAACTAGGAGGGACTCCCTGCGCCCACCGGTTGACGTGCCCCCCGTTATGTCCTCATTCATAAGTTAGCTCTGTTCCTGTTTCGGTCCTGTTTGGACCGGGTTGCGAACTCGTGTGGGGTGAGCCCATCGAGGCTCGTGTGGGGTCGGTTCAGATTGTAGTCGGTCCTCCATGCGTCGATAAGTTCCCGGGCCCGACGCAGGGTTGGGAACAGATGTTCGTTGAGGCATTCGTCACGCAGCCGGCCGTTGAACGACTCGACGAACCCATTCTGCATCGGTTTGCCCGGTGCGATGTAGTGCCATTCAACACCACGGTCCTGCTGCCAGGCGAGGATCGCATTGGCGGTCAGCTCGGTGCCGTTGTCGCTCACCACCATGCAGGGATAGCCCCGACGCTCGGCGATGGCGTCCAACTCGCGCGCTACCCGATCCCCGGTCAGCGAGGTATCGACCACCGTCGCCAGGCACTCCCGGCTGAAGTCGTCGATCACACACAGGATGCGGAAGCGTCTGCCGTCGCTCAGCGTGTCGGCAACGAAGTCGAGGCTCCAGCGCTGGTTGGGGTCCTGCGGGATCGCCATCGGCGCCCTGGTCCCCAGAGCCCGCTTGCGGCCACCCCGCCGGCGCACCGTAAGCCGCTCTTCCTTGTAGAGCCGATACAGCTTCTTGCGGTTCACCGTCACCCCCTCGCGCTTCAGCAGTAGGTGCAGACGTCGGTAGCCGAACCGTCGTCGCTCGGTCGCCAGCTCCCGCAACCGCTGTCGCAGCCCGGCATCGTCCGGGCGCATCGACCGGTAGCGGTAGACCCGTGGGTCGATCCCCACCAGGCCACAGCCCCGGCGCTGCGAGTATCCTCTGTCATCGATCGCCCAGCTCACGGCACGTCTCCTTGAGCCAGGCGTTAGAAGTTTTTTGTCAGCATCTCTTTCAGCGTGGCGTTGTCCATCACCGACTCTGCCAGCAGCGTCTTCAGACGGCGGTTCTCATCTTCCAGCGCCCGAAGCCGCTTCGCCTCGGACACTTCCAGCCCGCCGTACTTCTTGCGCCACGTGTAGAAGGTCGCATCGCTGATGCCGTGCTTGCGGCACAACTCACTCGCCGACAGTCCCGCGGCGTGCTCCTTCAGGATCCCGATGATCTGTTCTTCTGTGTACCTGCTGCGCTTCATCGCCTGTCTCCTCTCATGAAGAACAGGCTAACTTCAAATCGGGGACAATTCAGGGGGGCACGTCACACTCAACCTTGGTGATTGGTGACCTGCTGGGGTACGCGGCTCCACTAACCGGTCAGATTCCAATGGCCGGGGGGAGAGTAGTGGATGAAGGAGGTCGACGTGGCGTTGTTTACGATCAAAGTCCCGAAGCAGCGGCATTTGACCGGTGGCAGCATGAGCAATTTGAGTTGGTGGAAAGGGAATTTGCGAATGTCTGGCGAGAAGCACTCGAAACGCACGATTTGAACGAGATCGCTCGCTCACTCCGCAAGTTTGGCATTGACGGAAAATCCTTTGAGTCTCTGGGTGCCATCGCCGCAGAAGCCGAACGCTTACTTGACCCCAATGATCGGACCTTTGGGCCACTAAGCTTCGCGGTCAATGCTATGGGCGTCCCGCGTAATTACCATTCACGTATCAGCGAAAGGTGGAAGGGATTGGGTAAACCCTCGCTCAAGGCATTTTCTCCCTACGCCGCGTTCGTTTCCAAAGTGGAGTTGTTCTTTCAAATTGCATTGGGAGCGAGTCAGATATCTTCTGATCGCCCGTCGAACCGCCTAGATATTGCCTACCTATACTATCTGCCGTTTTGCCACCTGTTCGTTTCCTCAGACCGATTACATCAGCGTTGCGCTACTCATTTTCTCCGAGAGAATCAGAAGTTCGTTTGGGGTCAGGAACTAAAGGCCGACCTAGCGCGGCTGCAGTCCCACTTCTTGTCGCTTCCGGAGGCCACAAGGGATGAGGGAATTATGCGGTTTGCTCCCCGCCCGCCGACTTCGGGCGACTTCCTCACATCGAAACTTTGGGATCACATATTTGGAGCCGACTACTGGCGTGACGAGGAAGTTGTCTCGCCGGAATCTATGAATCCAGCTCAATCGAAAAAGTTGGTGGATCAACTCATCAAGTTCAGCGAGGCGCCGGCCGCACCGAGCCAAAGTCTAGCGGGGGAACCTGACGCGATATCGGTTGCCCGCCATGTTAGGAAGAAGAGAGGTTCTTGGTGGCAACTCCCGAAGGATTTTGAGCCAGACCAGAAATGATCTCTCAACTCGCCTCGCGCATCGCTTTCTTGCGTTCGTGGATTTCGCGCAGCTTCTTGCGCAGGCGAATCGCTTTGGGCGTGACCTCGACCAGCTCGTCGTCCGAAATATACGCAACGGCCTCTTCGAGGCTCATGCGCCGCGGCGCCGTCAGGCGGACGGCTTCGTCCTTGCCGGCGGCACGGATGTTGGTGAGCTGCTTTGCCTTGAGCGGGTTCACGTCGAGATCGTTGCCGCGGGTATGCTCGCCGATGATCATGCCGCGGTAGACATCGACCCCAGGCTCGATGAACAGGGTGCCGCGGGCTTCGAGGTTCCATAGCGCGAAGGGGACAGATTTGCCGTCATCCATCGAGACCAAGACGCCGTTGCGGTACGAATCGATCGTCCCCTTGTGCGGCGCGTAGGAATGAAAGACGCGGTTCATTACCCCGGTGCCGCGCGTGTCGGTCAAGAATTCCCCGTGATAGCCGATCAACCCGCGCGAGGGTGCGAGAAAGCCGAGACGGTGTTTGCCGCCGGCAGTCGGTTTCATCTCGAGCAATTCGGCCTTGCGTTGGCTCATCTTTTCGACGACCACGCCGGCGTAATCGGAATCGACGTCGATCACGACCTCTTCGATCGGTTCCAGCGTCTTGCCGGTAACGGGGTCGTCTTGAAAGAGAACCCGTGGCCGGCTGATCGCGAGTTCAAAACCCTCGCGACGCATGGTTTCGATCAGGACGCCGATTTGGAGCTCGCCGCGACCCGCGACTTCGAATGAGTCCTTGCGTTCCGCTTCGCTGACTTTGATCGCGACGTTGCCTTCGGATTCGCGCAGCAACCGGGCGCGCAACAAGCGCGACGTTACCTTGTCGCCGTCGCGGCCGGCCAAAGGTGAGTCGTTAATCGAAAACGTAACGGCAAGCGTCGGCGGATCCACCGGTTGCGTGGCGATCGGCGTGTTGACGGCGGGATCGCAGATGGTGTGCGCGACCGTGGCTTTGTCCAATCCGGCAATCGCGACAATATCGCCGGCCTCGGCGAACTCGAGCGGCACGCGTTCCAGACCGCGGAAGGCGAGCAACTTGGTCAGGCGGGTCTGCTCGATCTCTTTTCCGTCGATGGTCAACACTTTGGCGGTCATGTTCGCCCGCAACCGACCGGTATGGATACGCCCGGTAATGATGCGACCGAGGAAAGGATCGTATTCTAAGATCGTGGCCAACATGGCGAACGGCGCCTCGGCATCGCCGTTGGCGATCACGACACGTTCGACGATCAGGTCGAGGAGGGGGGCGATCTCTTCGCGTGGCCCGTCCAGCGTCATCGACGCCCAGCCCTGTTTGGCCGACGCATAGATGACGGGAAAATCCAATTGTTCTTCGCTGGCCCCGAGTGAGGCCAACAGGTCGAACACTTCTTCATGGACGAAATCGGGGCGGGCGTCCGGCCGGTCGGTCTTGTTCAGGACAACGATCGGTTTGAGGCCGAGCTTGAGCGCCTTGCCCAGCACGAACTTGGTCTGTGGCATGACGCCTTCCGCGGCGTCGACCAACAGCAACACGCCGTCGACCATGCCCAAGATCCGCTCCACCTCGCCGCCGAAATCGGCGTGGCCCGGCGTATCCACCAGATTGATCCGTGTGTCGTGCCAAGCCACTGACGTGCACTTGGCCAGGATCGTGATACCCCGTTCGCGCTCCAGGTCGTTGGAATCCATCGCCCGGTCAGCAATCTGCTGATTGGCGCGGAAGGTGCCGCTTTGGCGCAATAGCGCGTCGATAAGGGTCGTCTTGCCGTGATCGACGTGGGCGATCACCGCAACATTGCGAAGGTCCATGAGCCTGTCCTAGGTGAGGGCCGGGAATATATGGCGGCTTTGGTGCACTGCACAAGGCGCGCGACGGCGAATTGCTCGAAACTGCGCCGTGTGGCGAGACAAGCCGGGCGCGTGGCAGCTATGTTGGCCGTCTTTCACGCGATTTCATGACTCCCTCAACCGCCAGAAAGCCGCCGGTCCCGTTGCTGCTGTCCGTCCAAGTCGGCGGAATCGTGGCGATTAACGTGTTTGCGCCGTCGATGCCGGACATCGCGCAGTCCCTCGATACCTCGGCGACGGCGGTGCAGTGGACGATTACGGTGTTTCTCATCGGGTTTTCGGCCGGGCAACTCGTCTATGGCCCGATTTCAGACCGATTGGGGCGCCGCTCGGTCCTTTTTGGCGGAATGTTCCTGTTTTTGGTGGCGAACGCCGCGTGCGCCGCGGCGGCGACGATCGATTGGCTGCTGGCGGCTCGCCTGGTCCAGGGGTTCGGGGCGTGCTGTGGCAGCGTCCTGATGCGGGCGATCGTGCGCGACCTGTATGACCGAGACGACGCGGTCCGGATCATGAGTTATTTGGCGGTCGGTGCCGGCATTACGGCAGCCGTTGCACCGTCCATCGGGAGCGCGCTGATCGTTTTCGGCTGGCGCGCGAATTTTTGGTTTCTCGCGGTGGCAGCGGCGCTGCCGATGATGCTGGCCTATTTGTGGTTGCCCGAGACCCTCCCGCCGGAACGGCGCTTGTCGGGTCGCCGTGGCACGGTGCTGGGCGCCTATGCGACCCTATTCCGCTCGCGAACGTTCTTGGGGTATGGCCTGTTGATCGGTAGCGTCAACGCCCAATTCTTTGCCTTCATCGCCGGGGCGCCGTTCGTTCTGATCGGTGTCATGGGCATTCCGGCAGAGGCCTTTGGCCTTCTTATGTTGATGTCGACCGGCGGTTTTCTCGTCGGCAGCCTGATCGTGGCCCGACTCGCCGGGCGGATAGCCCCGCATCGCATTATTGCGATCGGCGCGATTGTCGTCTTCATGTCGATCGCGGCGCTGCTGGTTCTTGCGCTGATCGGGCTAAACAGCGTTGCCGCGATTATGCTGCCGATGTTCGTTCAAGGTGCGGCCAGCGGGTTCGTGTTTCCACCGGCGATGGCGCTCGGTGTCGGGGCACACCCGCGCATTGCCGGGACTGCGTCGGGCACGCTTGGCGTGTTTCAAATGGGCAGCGCCGCGTTGGCTACTTTCATCGCCAGTCTGTTTGTCCATAACAGCATTATCCCGGTCGCGATAATCATGTTCGTGCTCGCGGCAATCGGCGTTGCGGCGTTGCGGCTCATCGGCGTTTCGTCGCACCGCCGCGATGACACGGCGCCGGGATGAGCGATTCAGAAACCCGCCGCTACACGTTGGCGCTTCTACTGGCGCTGACGGGTACTTCGGCATTCTCCCTGCAGTTCTTTGTGCCGGCGATGCCTGCGCTGGTCGGGATTTTCGAGACGACACCGGCGATGGTGCAACTGACCCTGACTCTGTTCTTGGCGGCTTACGGAATCTTTCAAGCCATCTATGGCCCGCTGTCGGACCGGTTCGGGCGCAAGCCGGTACTCGTCGCGGCCATTACAATTTACATCGCCGGATCTTTTCTCGGCGCGGCGGCGCTTAGCATCGAGATGGTGATCATTGCCCGTGTCCTGCAGGCGGTCGGGGCTGCGGCGGGTTTCGTATTGGTGCCGGCGATCGCCCGCGATGTTTACGGGCGCGACGGCGCGCCGCGCGCGATGGGTTACATCAGTATGACCAACGGATTCATTTCGGCGGCTGGTCCGTTGGTCGGCGGCTTAATTCACCAATATGCCGGATGGCGTTACGGCCTGATGGCGACCGGGGCGCTTGGCGTCACGATGTTGCTCTTCACCGTGCTCTATTTGCGCGAGAGCGGCACCGTTATTCGGCAGCGCGTCGCAATCGCGGTCTTAGCGCGGGGATATGCCGCGCTGGCAAAGACCCGCGGGTTCATGGGCTACGTCTTGTCCGTCGCGTCGGTCAACGGTGTTTTTTATGCGTTTCTTGCCGGCGCTGCGTTCGTCGCGATCGAGAACCTTGGCGTATCGCCGTCGGGTTTTGGGTTGTTGATGGTTCCGGCTGTCGCGATGTTCATGACCGCCTCCTTCTTCAGCGACCGGTTGGCGCGCCGGATCGGCACCACCCGGGTCATTCTCATTGGTACGCTCTTCACGGCGACCGGCGCCGTTGGTTTGCTCGTGGTCTCATTGGCCGGACACCAGAGCGTCACGGCATTGCTGATCGCCAGCGCCTTTATGGGCTTGGGCAACGGTCAAGTCCTGCCGGCGTGCATTTCCGAAGCGGTAAGCGTCGAGCCTCGGTTGGCAGGGACAGCATCGGCGTGGCTGGGCGTCAGTCAGATGGCGGTGGCGGCAGCCGCCAGCCAGATATATGGGTTCATCCATGACGGGACGACGCTCCCGGTTGCTCTATTAATGACAATCCTCGCAGGGGGCGCCCTGGGGGGTTGGGTTCTGATCGCCCGACGCAACGTTGCACCGGCGACCAGCGCGTGATCGCTGCGGCGAAAGGACTACTTTGCCCTTGGATCATTGCCTAAAGTCCCCGCGATGCTGAACGCGCCGCCCGAACACCGCTACACCTTGATCTTGATGCTGACGATTAACGCGGTGTCGATCGTGGCGATGCAGTTCATCGTGCCGGCGATGCCTGACCTCGTCGGCGAGTTCGCGACAACGCCCGCCATGGTCCAGCTCACGTTGACAATGTTCATGCTGGGCTATGCGGTATTTCAGATCGCTTACGGCCCGCTGTCCGATCGGTACGGTCGCAAAGGCGTGGTGATGTGGGCGACGCTCGTTTTTATCGCGGGCTCATTTCTTGGGGCCGTGGCGCCGTCGATCGAAGTGCTGGTTATCGCGCGTGTCCTGCAGTCGGTGGGTGCGGCGGCCGGCTTTGTTCTGCCGCCCGCGGTCGCGCGCGATATTTACGGTCACGACGGCGCGCCGCGCGCGATCGGTTGGATCAGCATCAGCGCCGGTCTCGCGGCATTATCGGCGCCCTATTTTGGCGGACTCATCCACGAAACCGCGGGATGGCGCTGGGGTATGGGTTTTAACGGTGTTCTCGGGATTGCTATTTTGGTGGCTTGCGGTTTGTTGCTGGCAGAGAGCCATCCGATCGCACGGCGACAGTCCGTGGGTTTCGCTGGTTTGGCACGCGGTTACGCTGCCCTGGCGCGCTCGCGGCGCTTCATGGGTTATCTATTGGCGACGGCCTTCGTGAATGGCGCGTTCTATGCGTTCTTCGCTGGCGGTACTTTTGTGGCAATCCAGATTCTCGGCCTGTCGCCGTCGCAATTCGGCTTGCTGACCATTCCCGTTGTCGCGCTATTCTTGCCCAGCGCCTATCTCAGCGTGCGCATGGCCGCACGCTTCGGGTCGACCCGGATCATTGCGCTTGGCACCCTCACGACTGCGGCGGGGTCGATTGGATTGTTGTTTGTCGCGTTGTCGGGCAACGTAAGTGTGCCCGCGATTCTGGTCGCTAGCGCCCTATTAGGCTGGGGCAACGGTCAAGTGATCCCCAATGCGACCGCGGCTGCCGTCAACCTATTTCCGAAACTTGCGGGCACAGCGTCCGCCAGCCTCGGTACGGCCCAAATGGGCATGGGGGCGGTGGCGAGTTTGCTGTTCGGATTGTTGCATGACGGTACTTCAACCCCGATGGCGGCGCTGATGGCGGTCATGGGTCTCGCCGCCGTGCTGTCGTGCGGGCTGATCATAGCCGCACGCCGCCGTCCCGCCGTGGCGTAACTTGATCGGTAAAAAAGGAGGCGACATGACATATCTCGTGACCGGCGGCACCGGGTTTATCGGCTCTTGGGTGGTCAAGTCGTTGCTGGAACGCGGGCACAAAGTTGTCGCCTTCGACCTGGTGCCCGGACGTCACGCCCTCGATCCCGTGGTCGGCGAGCGGGCCGATGAAGTGACGATCGTGCAGGGCGATTTTACCCAGATGCACCGCGTGCTCGAAACAGTGCGCGAACACAAGATCACCCACATCGCGCATATTGCCGCCGCTGGCCTCAATTTGTGCAATGCGAACCCGGCGCATGCCGTTCATGTCAACGGTGTCGGCTTTGCGAGCATGCTCGAGGTCTGCCGCACGATGGATATCGAGCGGATGGTGTGGGCCAGTTCGGCGGGCGTGTTCGGCGGCAGCTGGGGGAGCAAAGCGGTGCCCAATGACGCCCCGTTCCAACCGCGCAACGTCTACGCCGGGCTCAAGGTCTTGGGCGAAACGCTGGCCGCGCAGTATCACGCGACCTATGGGACCGACGTGATCGGCCTGCGCTACACTTTCGTTAACGGACATGGCATGCCCAATCATCAAGGCGGCCAGATGATCCGCGAACTTTGCGAAAAGACCGCGCTCGGTCAGCCCGCGCAGGTGCCGTGGGGCGAAGATTCGCCCGATTGGCTGTGGGGCGGGGACGCGGGCGAGGCGACCGCCTTGGCGCTTGAAGCGGCGCCGACAAAATCGCGGGCCTTTAACGTGCCGGGCGATCACGCGCCGATGACCCGCGCGGTCGAATACGTGAAGTCACTTTTGCCCGACGCCGACATCACGCTGAAGGCGGGCAAGATGGGCTTCAACCGGTTCGACGGGTCGGTCACCGAGAAGGAAATCGGCTACAAGCCGAAGTGGACCATGGAAATGCAGCTGCGCGAACGTATCAACCGCGTGCGCCAAGAACACGGATTGCCGCTGGTCGGGTAATCTCATCGCCACCTCGGAACCATCGAAGACAGTGACGGTGCGCAAGCCGCCGGTCATTTTCTTAGTCACCGTGACGGCCGCGGGCATTTTCGCGACCAACATGTACGTCCCATCGTTGCCGGCGATCGCCATTGACTTAGCGGCGAGCGAACGCGCTGTGCAGTTCACGATGACCGCGTTCCTGATCGTTTTCGCGGTCTTTCAGCTGGTCTATGGCCCGCTGGCCGACCGCTACGGGCGCAAGCGGATCATGCTGGGTGGCTTGACGATATTTATGATCGCTAATGTCATCGCCGCGAGCGCGCAGTCGATTGAGTGGCTGTTGGTCGCGCGTGTCCTGCAGGCGGTTGGCGCATGTGCGGGTCTGGTGATTAGCCGCGCCATGGTGCGAGACACCTACGAGCGAGGCGAAAGCGCCCGTATCATGGCCTATCTCGGCATGGGGTCGGGCGTATCGTCGTCCGTTGCGCCGTTGCTCGGCGGTGCGCTGCAGGGATGGACGGGCGATTGGCGCTCCAGTTTCGTCTTCATGAGCGTCTTCACGTTGGGCCCGATGCTGGTGCTCGCCCTTACGGTGCGCGAGACGTTACGCCGGGAAGACGCCGCGCGAGGCGGACTCGGCGGGATGGTGCGGGATTATTTTTCTCTATTGAGGACGCCGGAGTACATGTTGTTTTCGTTGGGCGCGGCCATGATGAACGCCACGTTCTTCGCGTTTCTGACGACCGCGCCGTTCATTTTGATCAATGTCGTCGGGGCGTCACCCGAGCGCTTGGGCGTCGTGCTGCTCTACATCACCACCGGATTTTTTGTCGGGAACTTGGTGGTTTCTCGAATCGGCGCGCGGTTTCCGCTTGAACGTATGATTCTCGGCGGGAGCACGCTTTGTTTCGCGGGGGTCGCGATCTTCACAGTGCTGGCGCTTGGCGGCGCGCGGAGCGAAGAGGCGATCGCACTGCCGATGTTGTTGTTCGGTTTAGGCAACGGTTTCGTGCTGCCGCCATCGAGCGTGATCGCGGTCAGCGTCCGACCGCAGGTCGCTGGGACTGCATCCGCGCTATATGGGTTCAATGCCTTCGGACTTGGTGCGCTCGGCACCGTCGTCGCCGGCCTAATCTCCAATGAGACTCAGGTGCCTTTGGGGTTCGCAATGATGACGATGACGGGGATGGCGGTCGTCTTCTTTGCAACCGGCACCATAATCACGCGCCGACGAGACGTCGCTAGATTACGAGGTTGAACAAGCTGCCTTGTCCACCGGCAAATGCGCTCGCGTTGTTACTCGCGTTGAACGAAATGGATTGCAGCCGCTGTAGCGCCGCTTGCATCGACGATATTTGATCGAGGAGGCGCTGCGGTGGTTGAGGTGGGAGCTCGAACTCGGGGTCCGGGCCCTCGGTCTTAAGGCGGAACGCTTTCTTGATGGTCGAACTCGCGAATTCGAGCAATGTCACAGCATCCTCGACAGCGCTCTCCGTCAGAAGGTTGATGTCGCTGGTCAGACCCAGACCGAAGTTGGTCTCGACAAAGCCCTCGCTGCCATCATCTTCAACCTCACCGAAAAGTACTTCGGGGCGCAAGCCAATGCCCGACAATGCGTCACGTCCTTCCGGGCCGGCGATCAATTCGATCTTATGACCGTTGAGTGCACTGACCCGGAGGAATCGCCCGGTAATGTCGCCATCGATGAACCGCGCGGTGCCTTCGCCGCCAGAGCCGATCGCGTTGCGGAGTTTGAATGCGAGGAAACCATAGGTATCGTCGTCGTCGATCGTGATTTGTTTTCGCGGTCCGTTATCGACGGAGACATAGAAATACTGGCCGGGCCGGATCGTGCTAACGCTGGTGATCGTATCGGAGGGATCGGGGGGCACTTCACCCGTCGGGAGACCCATCCGCGACAACACGTTCGTTCCGTTGGCGTCGAAAGCGATCGACGACCCGCGTTGATCGAACCCGCCACCAAACTGGTGGCGCCACGTTTCGTTGAGGGTCGCATCGAACTTGATCACGAAAGCGTCGGTGATGCCGGTCGATGTCTCGCCGCCCAAAGTGCCGGCGGTTTCGCCAGTGACGTAGACCTCTTCGGTCGTCGGATCGACGGCGACGCTGAAGGCGCGATCGCCGACCGCGGTACCCATGAACGTGCCAAACGTGACCGCGCCATCCGCGTTGGCAAGTTTGGCCACGAACCCGTCGGTGTCGCCAGCGTGGGCCGTGACCGGCGTTGTCCCGCCGAAGAATGCGGTATTCGAGGTGTAGCCGCTGACGTAGATGTCGCCGTCGCTATCGACGGTCAGGCCAGTGACGGCACCATCGCTGCCGAGCGTGCCGCTAAACTCCCAGTCCTGCGCGGTCGCGTCGCCGTCGGCATAGCGCCGAACGAACCCGACACCATCGTCAGTTCCGGCAAGCAACACGTTGCCTGACCCGTCGACCGCTACGGCGGTGTGCTGCTCATCGCCAGCATCGCCAAATTGTCGGCTGTACACAAAGGAGCCGCTGCTGTCGAGTTTCGTGACGAACGCGTCGTCCCCGCCGCTATACCCCTCGCCGGGAGCAATCTCGGAGCGGGTCAAACCGGCAATGAATATTTCGTTGCTGCTGTTGACGGTCAGGGAGACCGCAACATCGTCCAAAAAGGGGCCCGCTTGCCGAGTCCATTGCTCTTGCCCGACGCTGTTGAATTGGGTGACAAAGGCGTCAAGGTTGCCGCCGAAGGCGTTGGCCGTGAGTTCGCCGCGCACCTGGCCCGTGACGATAACGTTGTCGTTGCTATCGACTGCAACGGCAAAGCCGGCGCCGTCTACAGTTGCGCCAAGACGTCGGGTGAACTCGAGAGTGCCGGCGGCGTCGTACTTGTTTAGGAACACATCGCTGTTCTCGGGATCAACATTTTGCGTGCCGAGATCGCCGGCGGTTTTCCCAACAACATACACCGCGCCGGTGCTGTCAACGGCGACCCCACGGGCGTCGTCGCCCTTATCGGTCGTATCGATCTGATTGTAGAAAACCTCGGTCGGATTGGCGGTCACGAGATCGTCGATCTTGGTAACGAAGCCACCGCCCGATGGCCCCTGACCGCGCAGGCCGGCGACGTAGACCGCGCTCGATTCGGTTGCCGCGGCAGCACTGAGGGTCGCGGTTTCGCCGAAACCAACATCGATACGGAACCCGTATTTATTCTCGTCGTAGCGCTCGGTGTGTAGCTGGGTCGCAATGCCTGCGTTGACCAACTCGGGATTCACGTAGGCTGAAATATTGTCCAGCGTGTAATCGTTCGGATCTGCGCTGACTGCGCTCAATGTAATTGTGACCGAACGGACGGTGGTTCCATCATCGGTTTGGACGGTGAATTGGTCTGTTGGGGTTAGTCCCGGTATCGGATCGTTGCGGTTTTCCAGAATGACCGCCCCGTTGAAGCGCGGCGCGCTTTCGTCCTGAGGCAGGACAATCGACGAATCGAGGTCGGCCTCCAATATTCCGGTGACCAGCGAGATAGTGTTGTAATTCGCGCCGTTGACAAAGGTTTCGAGTTCGGCGACCCGAGTCTGGAATTTGCTGTCCACCAGCGTCGACAACAGCTTGCCCTGCGTCGTCTGGGCATACTTTGCGATATCCAACATTTCATTGACCGCTTTGTAGGCGGCGAAGAGCGATTTCGAATCGTCGTCCAGGTCGACGCGGTCGAACAGCGGATCCTTCGGATCGATCAACGCTGCCTGCGAAAACACCCGTTGCTCGAGGCTTTTGTCGGGGACCGTCTGACGCAGCTGCCAGGGCGGAATAACGGTTTGTTCGCGGGCCGCGATCAGCCGGCCGATCTCACCGTTGCGCAAAACCGCCGTGCGCACAGCCGCCGACTGTCCACCGCCAGCAGCGTAATAGTTGCCGATGACGTTGAAGTCGAAAAAGAGCGGCTGATACCTCGCGAACGAGGACGAGAAGACCATTGTTTGCGAACCTGAGGATTGCGGGTCTGCCTGGATTCACTGCAAACAATGAGCCAGCCGCGCCGGTCCTGGCATGCCAAATGCACCGTATACCTTCGAAATCAGGGTTAACGGCTGTCCGGCTTGGTTCGGATTCACCGACTGTTAACCAAACCGCCGTGAGAATGCCGGAGATATGACACAGGAACGCGCACGACCACCCGTTCGCCGCATCGGCAGGGGGTGGATTGTGCCCACCACCCGGCAAATTTTGCCGGGCAAAGAGGCATAAATGGCCCCTGGCGAACCCGCTGCGATCCCGTTTGATATCTTGCGTTCTCCTAAACGGGCCCGCGATAAGATCAAATCGTTGCAGGACCTCGCGGCGATCTCCGCTGCGCTGAAGGCGCGGGGTAAGACCATCGTTCTCGCCCACGGCGTGTTCGACCTGGTCCATATGGGGCATGTCCGTCATCTGGAGGCCGCCGCCGCGGAAGGCGACGTCCTTATCGTGACGATTACCCCTGATGAATTCGTCAACAAGGGGCCGGGGCGCCCGGTTTTCACTGGAGGTCTGCGCGCCGAAATGCTCGCGGCGCTGGGCTGCACGGACTGGATCGGCGTGAACGAATGGTCGAGCGCTGAGCAATTGCTCGAACTCGTTCGTCCGGACGTCTACGTCAAAGGCTCCGACTACTCCAACGAGGGCGAGGACCTCACCGGCAAGATTCGGATGGAGCGGGAAGCCGTCGAGCGGCACGGCGGCCGCGTCGTCTATACCGACGACATCACTTTTTCCTCGTCCTCGCTGATTAACCGGCACCTGAACGTCTTCGAACCCGACGTGATGGAGTATCTCAACGGACTCGACAAGGCGGCGCATTTGGAAAGCGCTCTTGGCGCGCTCGATCGCATTAAAGACATGCGCGTGCTGCTAGTCGGCGAAGCGATCATCGACGAATATCTGTACGCGAAGCCGATGGGGAAGTCGGCGAAAGAAAATATCATCGCGTCGCGCTACTCGGGCCGCGAGGTTTTTGCTGGTGGCGTCATCGCCGCGGCAAATCACGTCGCCGACTTCGTCAAGGATGTCGAAGTCGTCACCATCCTCGGCGAACGAGAATCCTACCAAAGCCTCATCCGCGACACGATCCGTGACAACGTAACGATCCACAGCCTGTATCGCCCCGGCCTTCCGACCATTCGCAAGAGCCGATATGTCGACCCCGGGCACATGCGCAAGCTATTCGAGGTGTATCACTTCGACGACACCCCGTTGAACGGGCCGATCGAGAAACAACTATGCGACATGATCGGGGATCGGGCGCGTGATTTCGATGTTGTGATCGTCACCGATTTTGGTCACGGCATGATGACGCCGCGCGCCATTCGAACCACCATCGAAACCGCGCCGTTCTTGGCGGTCAACGCACAGAGCAATAGTGCTAACCTCGGCTACAACATGGTCACCCGCTACAACCGCGCCGACTATGTTTGCATTGACGCGCCAGAGGCACAGCTAGCGACTGGCGACCGGTTTTCCGACATCGAAGACGTCATTACCGACGGCCTCGCCCATGCGATTGATTGCGATCGCATTGCTGTGACGCACGGCCAAAATGGCTGCGTCACGTACGACCGCCAGCAAGATGTGCGGCGTGTCCCGGCTTTTACCCGCCAAGTTGTGGATACCGTCGGCGCGGGCGATGCATTCCTCGCGGTGACATCGCCGGTGGTGGCCGCTGGCGCCGACATGGAGGTCGCCGGCTTCATCGGCAATGCCGTGGGCGCGCTGAAGGTTGGCATCGTTGGGCACCGCCAGTCGGTGGAAAAGATTCCGGTCCAGAAATACATAACAACGTTGTTGAAGTAGGGCGCTATGGCAGTCGATTTCTCGAAACAAAATCTCTCGGCGTATTTTGCGACGCTTGGTGCGATGGATCGTCGAATTGTTGCGACAGATGAAACCGGCGCACGGCTTGATCTGGCGGCAGTCATGGGCGCGGCCATGGAGCGGGCGCAGCTGACCCACGACGCCGGCAAAAAGCTCATGTTTATCGGCAATGGCGGGTCTTCGACGGTCGCGAGCCATATGGCCGAGGATTACACCAAGGCGGGCGGTATTCGCGCCATGGCATTCAACGACCCGGCCTTTCTAACCTGCTTGGGCAACGATCTCGGTTTCGATCAAATATTTGCCAAGCAGATCGAGATGTTCGCGCAACCGGGCGACATGTTGGTGGCGATTTCAAGTTCGGGAAATTCGCAAAACATTTTGAACGGCGTATTCGCTGCGCAAAAACGCGGGTGTTGGGTGATGACGCTGTCGGGATTCACCCCGGACAATCTGCTGCGCAACCTCGGCGACATCAACGTTTACGTGCCGTCTAGCGAATACGGTTTTGTCGAGATTGCCCATTTGGCGGTGTGCCACGCGATGCTCGACATTGCGATGGGCTGGCAAGATCGCGCCGATCCGGAACACCGTTCTTTGAAAGTGGTTTCAGCATGACGAACAAGACCTGGAACGTTCTTGTCACCGGCGGTGCCGGCTACGTCGGCAGCGCGCTGGTGCCCAAGCTTCTGGCTGCCGGGCACCGCGTAACGGTTCTGGATTTGTACATCTACGGCGATGTCTTCGCGCCGATCAAAGGCGATCCGAAGCTCCGCGAGGTAAAAGGCGATTTGCGTGACCGCGCCGCGGTGGCCGATGCCATGCAGGGCTGCGACGCCGTCATTCACCTGGCGTGTATTTCCAACGACCCTAGTTTCGAATTGAACCCCGATCTTGGCAAGTCCATCAACTACGACGCGTTTCGCCCGCTGGTTCGGGTCGCCAAAACCGAAGGGGTTCGCCGCTTCATCTACGCGTCGTCGTCGAGCGTCTACGGCATCAAGGACGATCCCGAAGTAACCGAGGACCTGCCGCTCGACCCACTGACCGACTACTCCAAGTTCAAGGCGATGTGCGAAGACGTGCTGGCTGAGGAGCGCGAACCCGGGTTCACCACGCTTATCATCCGGCCCGCCACGGTGTGCGGCTACGCACCCCGGTTGCGCCTTGATCTGACCGTCAACATCTTGACCAACCACGCGATCAATAACGGCAAGATAACCGTTTTCGGCGGCGCGCAACGCCGCCCGAACATCAACATCGAGGACATGACCGATCTCTATGTCAACTGTCTGCAATACGAAGACGCGGCGATTGACGGCAAGATTTTCAACGCCGGTTTTGAGAACCACAGCGTCGCGGAAATTGCAGAGATGGTCCGCACCTCGGTCGGCAATGGCGTCGAGGTCGTGACTCAGTCGACCGACGACATGCGCTCCTATCACGTCTCATCGCAGAAGATTCGCGATGAACTCGGATTTGTTCCAGTGCATACGATTGAAGATGCGGTGGACAGTCTGATTGCCGCGTTCAAAACCGGGCAGGTGGCCGATCCAATGGCGAATCCGCTCTACTACAACATCAAAACAATGCAGGCGATAGATTTGGCATGACCTTGCTTCTCGGAATCGATTTCGATAATACGATTGTCAGCTACGACGCGTTATTCGCGCGGCTCGCAATCGAGGCGGGCTACATTGACGATGTACCGTCCGGCGGAAAAACTGCAATCCGCGACGTGGTGCGCGCCGCGCACGGCGACAAGGCGTGGCAATTGCTGCAAGCCGACGCCTACGGTGCCCGCGTGAGCGAAGCATTGCTAAGCCAGGGTTTCTCGGCCTTCGTTTCCAGCGCCCGCCGGTTGGGGGTTCCGCTGGTCGTCGTCAGCCACAAGTCAGTGTTTTCGCATGTTGCCGCCGGCGGCCCGAATCTTCGTTACGCCGCGCTGGCCTGGATGCGGGCGAACCGGTTCTTTGAACCCGGCGGGCTTGGCTTCGGCGTTGATGACATCTATTTCGAAGGGACGCGGTGCGAGAAGGTGGCGCGCATTCGAGAACTCGGCTGCACCCACTTTGTCGATGACCTTCCCGAAGTCTTCGCGGAAAAATCCTTTCCCAATGGTGCGATGCGTATCTTGTACGCCCCGACCGGAGACCGTGCGGACGGATCCGCTGACGCCGTTGTGAGCGATTGGTTCGACCTACGCGATCTTCTCTTCGCCCATGCCGAAAGAGCCGTCGCGTAAACGAGCTGTCGCAGATCGCTGAAGTTGCCCGCGCATTATGCGGCGGCACGGTGGGCGGCTTGGAAGAGATCAATGGCGCCGGCAATCATCGGGTCTACCGCGTTGACGGCAGTAACGGATCACGTTTTGCGCTCAAGACCTACTTTGCCGGCGGCCATGATGGCCCGCAGCGTTTGAGCGCTGAGTTCAAAGGCCTCACCTATATGTGGCGCGAAGGATTGCGCGTTATTCCCGAGCCAATGGCGGCGGACCGTGAAGCGCAGTGTGCCCTGTTCGGATGGATCGAAGGCGACCCTGTAACCAAACCGAGGCCGGTCGACATCGATGCGGCCAGCGACTTCATCCGCGCGCTGCGCGATCTGGCGCGGCAGCCTGACTCCGCGGAATTACCACTTGCCCGCGAGGCATGCTTGTCGCCGGACGAGTTGCATCGGCAGATTGTCGCACGCCGGGCACGGTTGGCGCGGGAATCCGCATTTCGCGGCGATCTCGCCCTGTTCTTGCGCGACACATTTGACGACACGTTGCATGTCAACTGGGCCAAAGCCCGGCGCGGACTTGCTGCCGCGGGGATTCCTGCCGGTAAAGACCTGCCGGTCGAACACCGGACGCTGTCGCCGTCGGATTTTGGATTTCACAACGCCGTCCGCGCTGCCGACGGCACCCTGATTTTCTGCGACTTCGAATATTTCGGTTGGGACGATCCGGTCAAGCTGGTTGCGGACTTTGTTCTTCACCCCGGAATGGCCCTGAAACCGCGCCTCGCCGACCGATTCGAGAAAAACGCTTCAGCGATATTTGCCGGCGATCCAGCTTTCGCCGATCGTTTGAAGCTGTTGAAGCCGCTTTATGCACTGCGCTGGGCCCTCATTACATTGAACGAGTTCATTCCCGAGCGCTGGGCGCAACGGGCCTTTGCCCACGGCGAACGCGATCGCAATGCAGTGCTGGGGCAACAACTTGCCAAGGCCGAAGGCTTTGTCTCTCGCGTTCATGAGGAGATCGCCGCGTGACTCATGAGGCACACATTCGGGTTGTCGGCGACGACCTCGACGAACGGTCATTGGCGCTGCGGCGCCTTGTTGTGCGCGGCCTCGACGGTGGCAAACGCGGGCATATGGGATCGGCCTTCTCGCTGATTGAAATGCTGCGCGTTCTCTATGACGACATTCTGCGCTTCGACCCGAAGAACCCGACTTGGGCCGACCGCGACCGCTGCATCTTGAGCAAAGGGCACGGCTGCCTCGCGCTCTACGCCATCCTCGCCGATAGGGGCTTCTTTCCGGCGGCCGAGCTCGACCGGTTTTGCCAATTCGACGGCATGCTTGGCGGCCACCCCGAGCGCGCCAAAGTTCCTGGGGTCGAAGCGTCGACCGGTGCACTAGGCCACGGGTTGTCGATCGGTCTGGGACAGGCTTTGGCAATGCGCCTGCAAAAGCGCGACTCACGCGTTTTCGTGATCATGGGCGACGGCGAAATCAACGAGGGATCGGTTTGGGAGGCTGCGCTGTGCGCAGGCAAACACCGGCTCTCGAATCTGGTGGCCATGGTCGATTACAACAAACTGCAATCCTATGACCGAACCAGCATCGTACAGGACCTTGAACCGCTTGCCGATAAATGGCGCGCGTTCGGTTTTGACGTACGCGAGGTCGACGGCCATGACGTCGATCAGTTGCACCGCGTTCTTTCTAACGTACCGTTCGATAGCGGCAAGCCGTCGGCAATCATTTGCCACACCGTGAAGGGCAGGGGCATTGCCGTGGCGGAAGGCAATCCCGAATGGCACCACAGATCCAAGATCAATGACGACGAAGTCGCCGCCATGTACGCCGAGCTGGAGTAGCTATGCGTAAAACAAGCCTCGATTGCGTTTACGAACTTGCGCGGCGCGACCCACGCGTTGTGTTCATCGGCTCCGATCTCGGTGCCGGCACGCTCGACTCGTTCAAAGAAGAGATGCCCGAGCGTTTCTTTATGGAAGGCGTGACCGAACAAAACATTATTGGCATGGCCGCCGGCCTGGCGATGGAAGGCTACATCCCTTACGTCAACACGATCGCGACTTTCATCACCCGTCGTTGTTTCGAGCAGGTCGCGGTCGATTTGTGCCTTCATAACTTGCCGGTACGTCTCATCGGGAATGGTGGTGGTTTGGTTTACGCGCCGCTTGGGCCGACGCATCTCGCCATTGAAGACATCTCGATCATGCGGTCGCTCCCGAACATGACCGTCGTGGCGCCGGTCGATAAAGAAGAGATGGCGCGCTTTGTGCCCCAAACGCTCGATATGCCGGGTCCGGTTTACATTCGCTTGGCAAAAGGCGGCGACCCGATCGTCTCGCGCGCCGAAAATGGATTCACGGTCGGCAAGGCCATCTTGATGCGCGACCCAGGTGATATTCTGCTGGTTTCAACCGGTGTCATGACGAACCGCGCGTTGGACGCGGCGGCGGCGCTCGAAGCCACCGGCGGTCTGCGCTGCGGCGTGCTGCACATGCACACCGTTAAGCCACTAGACGACGCTGCATTGCTTGATCTTGCCGGCAAGGTCCGCGGGATTGTCACCGTGGAAGAACACACGCTGGTCGGCGGCCTAGGTAGTGCGGTCAACGACCTACTCGGCGACCGGCTGGGCCGGCGCGCGCCGCCAGTCTTGCGTCTGGGCATTCCCGATCGATTCCCAGATAAGTACGGCACACAAGACGACCTGCTCGGCTACTACGGGCTCCAGCCCGATGCTATTGCCAGCTCCGTCAGAGAGTTTGCCTCGGTTCATCTGCGCTAGGCGCTGAATCTGGCTGGCTACGGTGGCTTCCCACCGTATATCCACGCCTTTTCACATTCTTGTTGCGAGTGATTATTAGTTGCGCTATCTAGGTGGCACTGCGATTGATTTGCAGTCGCTTGATCTAGGTCAAGTGAATAGCTCGGCCCGTCGCCTAGGTTCGGCAGATCTTTGGTGGCGCCGGTCGAATAGGTGGCCAGCTAGGAAAAACCCTCGGGCGCTGCCCGGCGGCAAAATGGAGAGATGGATGTTGGGTAAGGTTTTGACGTTCTGCGCGACCGGTCTGGTCGTACTTGGTTGGATGACGGGCCTCGCGTCGAGTGCGCATGCCGCGGAGGAAGTGAACGTCTATTCCTATCGCCAGCCGTTCCTCATCCAGCCGATGTTCGATGCGTTTACACGCGAGACGGGAATCAAGGTCAACGTCGTCTTTGCTGAAACAGGTTTGGTTGAGCGGCTCAAGGCGGAAGGCCGCAACTCGCCAGCTGACTTGATCTTTACCGTCGACATCGGCCGATTGGCCGATGCAGTCGCGGGCGGCGTAACTCAGGCGGTGCGGGACGATACCCTTGAAGGCGTCATTCCGGCGGCGATGCGCGATCCCGACGGGCACTGGTTTGGCCTGACCCAACGCGCGCGCGTGATCTACGCCTCCAAGGAGCGCGTGCCGCTCGAAGCGGCGCGCAAACTTAGCTACGAAGATCTCGCCGATCCCAAATGGCGGGGCAAGATATGTACGCGCGCGGGCGACCATGAATACAACGTCGCGCTATTCGCCGCGATTCTTGCCAAGCACGGCGAAGAGAAGGCCAAGCTATGGCTCGCCGGGTTGCGCGATAATCTCGCACGCAAGCCGCAAGGTAACGACAGAGCCCAAGTGAAGGCGATTATGGAGGGCCAGTGCGATCTCGCGCTGGGCAATCACTATTACTACGCCCTGATGTTGCAAAACGAAGAGCAGTTCGCCTGGGCGCAGTCGGCGCATCTCATTTTTCCCGATCAAGCCGGTGACGGTACGCACATGAACATTTCGGGAATGGCGATGACCAAGGCCGCACCCCACCGCGAGAACGCGCTCAAGCTAATGGCCTTCCTGGTGGGCGAATTGGCGCAACGCATGTATGCCGAACAGAACAACGAGTATCCGCTACGCGCCGGCGTCGATCCCTCCGGATTGTTGGCGTCCTTCGGCGATTTCAAGCGCGCCGATCAAGCGCTGGCTGAGGTCGCCAAAATGCGCCCGGCGGCTATTAGGATGATCAACGAAGTGCACTACAACGCGGGGCCGTCCAGCTAGGACGCCCGGCCCCGGAATTAAGACCCAAACCCGATCACTGCAGCCACGATAAGGGGTGATACGTGGCGAACGTTGAGGTTGCGCCGCGACTCGGACACCGTCGCGCCGAAGCGCTTTGGCAGGTCGGCGGCCTCCTGATTGCGCTGGCTGTCGCGCTCCCGATAGTCGCGATTGTCTGGTTGGCGGTTTTCCCGAGCGAGAACATTTGGCCCCACCTGTTCGAGACCGTCTTGTGGGATTACGTCGATAACACGGTGCGCTTGATGGTCGGCGTAGCGATCGGCAGTGCGGTGATTGGTGTTGGCACCGCGTGGCTGGTCAGCACAGCCGATTTTCCAGGTCGCCGATTGTTCCAGTGGGCACTCATGCTGCCGCTCGCCGCACCAACCTACATCGTTGCTTATGTCTACACCGACCTGCTCGAATTCGCCGGGCCGGTCCAAGGGGCTTTGCGCGAGGTCTTTGGTTGGACGTCGGCGCGCGATTATTGGTTTCCCGAAATCCGAACGGTCGGCGGTGCCATCGCGATGATGACGCTCACGCTGTACCCCTACGTCTATCTCTTATCGCGCGCGGCGTTTCTTGAGCAGGCCGGCGTAACCCGCGAAGTCAGCCGCACCTTGGGTTCCGGCCCCTGGCGGACATTCTTGCGGGTCGCACTGCCATTGGCGCGGCCCGCAATCGTCGTCGGCGTGACCCTTGCGTTGATGGAAACCTTGAACGATTTCGGCACGGTCGATTATTTCGCCGTGCGAACGCTGACGGCGGGCGTGTTCAATGTTTGGCTGACGATGGGTAACGTTGGCGGCGGCGCCCAGATTGCGCTGGTCATGCTGGGCTTTGTGGTTCTCTTGATTTTGCTCGAGCGGCTCGAACGGCGACGGCGGCGGTACCACACGCTGGCCACCCGGCACCGGCGCGCGCGGCGCCAACGCCTTGGCTCGACGGCCCGGTGGGCCGCCTTCGCGGCATGCCTGATGCCCGTGGTTTTGGGTTTCCTTGTTCCGGGGGTCGTGTTGCTGAGGAACGCCATCCTTTTCGCCGCCGAGTCTTGGTCTTCGCGCTTCGCCGACTTTGCCATCAATAGCCTTCTCCTGGCCGGTGGGACGGCAATCCTGTGCGTCGTTCTTGCAACTTTCTTGGCGTATGCGGTGCGCCTGCGCGGTGGTGCGTTGCTCGCCGGCGCGGCGCGATTTGCGAGCCTGGGTTATGCAATTCCTGGTGCTGTGCTGGCGCTTGGAATCCTGATTCCGTTCGGCGCTTTTGATAACGCGCTGGACAGCTGGGTTAGAGAATTATTTGGCGTCTCAACCGGACTGCTCCTGAGTGGCACGGTTGCGGCTGTCATGTTCGCCTACGTGGTCCGTTTTTTTGCACTTTCGTATGGCGCGCTCGAGTCCGGTCTGGGGCGGATCAAGCCGAACATGGAGATGGCGGCACGCACGTTGGGCGCGGGACCCACGGGGACTTTGCTTCGGGTTCATCTGCCGCTGATGAAGGGCACGCTCCTGACCGCTGCCTTACTCATTTTCGTCGACGTGATGAAAGAATTGCCGGCCACCCTTTTGTTGCGTCCGTTCAACTTCGACACACTAGCAACCTACGTCTATCAGTTCGGCTCGTCCGAACAGCTTGAGCTTTCCGCGCTCGGCGCGTTGACGATCGTCGCCGTCGGGTTGGTACCGGTGGTGCTCCTCAATCAAGCGGTCGCACGCGATCCGAGCGAGGTTATTTGACCCCGCTATCCTGCCGCAGGCCCGCGCCGTGCTACACAGGCGCACTGCCGCTCGCCGAAAGTTAGACGTTGCCCAATAGCGCCACACCAGTTCTGGTTTTTGAGGACGTTCGCCACCGCTACGGACGGATCGTGGCTGTCGACGGCTTTTCGTTGACCGTCGGTGCCGGCGAAGTGGTGTGCCTGGTGGGGCCGTCGGGGTGCGGCAAGTCGACCACGCTACGTTTGGCCGCGGGCTTGGAAGAACTGCAACACGGTAAGGTGAGCATCGGCGGAAACCTCGTCGCCGGCGGTGGGCGCTCAGTGCCGCCCGAGCACCGCAACACCGGCATGGTGTTCCAGGACTTTGCACTATTCCCCCACCTAAAGGTGATCGACAACATCATGTTTGGGATGCGCGGCCGTGACGCGGCAGACAAACGCGCACGGGCCGAAAAGATTCTCGATAACATCGGCATGGCCCGATATGGGCACACATTTCCGCACGAACTATCGGGTGGCGAGCAACAGCGGGTGGCGCTTGCGCGCGCGCTTGCGCCGCGACCGGCCCTCATGTTGATGGACGAGCCGTTCTCCGGCCTCGACACCCAATTGCGTGACACCGTGCGCGACGACACGCTCAGTATTCTCGCAGAGGCCGCGACGCCGACATTGCTGGTCACCCACGATCCGCGTGAGGCAATGCGCATGGCCGACCGGGTTGCCGTGATGCGCGGCGGGCGGTTGGTTCAGGTCGGTCCGCCGGCCGAGATCTACAGTCAACCGGCGAGCCTTTTCGTTGCCGGATTCTTCGGCCATGTGAATACGCTGAGCGGGCATGCACACGGCGGCATGGTCGAGACCGCTATGGGGAAACTACCCGCGGGCGGTTTCCCGACCGACGGCCCCGTTGCCGTCGGTATCCGCAACGAGGGGCTGGTGCTAGGCAAGACCGGACCAACCGCCACGGTCCAGAGTGCCCGTGTTCTGGGCCCCTATAGTGTTGTTGCGCTGCTCCTCGAAGGCGGTGTTCGGCTTACCGCCCATATTCCCGGCACGGCGCCACCGGCGGCAGGGGCGCGCGTGAACGTCGATTTTGACCGCGCACAGGCATTTGTTTTCGCGAAAGAGTGACTAAATAGATGAAATTCCAGCGCAAATCGGCGTTTGGCACGGACCCGTAGGTTTGCGCCGACTCAGCCTTTCTGCGATGATTGGCGCAAATGGCGGCAAAACGGACCGCCTAACAGTTGGAGCTAGGAAATGGGCATTAGTGTTTGGCAGATCGCCATCGTCGTCGTGCTGCTCGTGGTCCTGTTCGGCCGCGGCAAGATTTCGGGCCTGATGGGCGATATGGCCAAAGGTATCAAGAGCTTTAAGCGCGGCATGGCGGAAGACGAATCGGCTGGTGCTAAAACGATTGATGCGACCACCGAGAAGTCGGCCACGGTCGAAACAAAAGACAAAGAAACCGCGTAACCAGGCGCCTGCGCGCGCCGCTTGGCGGCGCCTGAACGGGCTTACGGGGCTTCACCTCGATGTTAGATATCGGTTGGACCGAAATGATCGTCGTGGTCCTGGTCCTGATCCTTGTGGTCGGGCCCAAGGACCTACCGAAAGTCGTGCGCACCATCGGGCAATGGACTGCCAAGGCGCGCCGAATGAGCCGCGAGTTTACCAGCAGTCTGGAAGATATCGGCCGCGAGACGGAGCTTGACGATTTGCGCCGCGATCTCAACAGCATTGGCGGCAGTAGCGTCACGTCGCTCGACAACCATATCGACCCTGACGGCTCGTTGAAGAAGTCGGTCCAATCGGATTATGCCGAGGGGAAAGCGGGTGCGGTGACTGATGCCGGCACGTCGGTCGCTCTGGGTACACCGGCTGTGGTTGACGGCGGAAGCCCTGCAAAAATACCGGCAGACGGCGATGCGGTTGCGGCCGCCGCCGACAAAGCCGATGCCGGCGCCGGCACGGCGGACGACCAAACCATTGAGCCACCGGCGAAGGCCGGTGCGTCCGGCGCTTAAGCAAGTAGGCGCATGGTGGCGGAACGCGCAGCTGACGAACAGGCGGAGATCGAGTCCAGCAAGGCGCCGCTGCTTGAGCATCTGACCGAACTGCGAAAAAGGTTGATGCAGGTCGTCATCTTTTTCCTGGTGGCATTTGTCATCGCCTATGTCTTCAAGGACGCGATTTACACCTTCCTGGTGCAGCCGTATGCGGATGCGGTGCAAGGGCTAGAAGGTAAACGGCTGATCTACACCGCGTTGCAGGAGGCGTTCTTCACCTATCTTAAGGTGTCGATGTTCGCGGCTTTTTGGGTGACGTTCCCGTTCCTGGCAATGCAGATATGGAAGTTCGCGGCGCCTGGTCTGTACCGTAACGAGCGCGGTGCGTTCCTGCCGTTTCTAGTAGCAACACCCGTCTTGTTCACCGCCGGCGCGGCGTTGGTCTACTACATGATCATTCCGCTGGCGTGGCGCTTTTTTCTCGGGTTCGAGTCGCCAGGCGGCGAGGGCACGCTCCCGATCGAACTTGAGGCCAAGGTTGGCGAGTATCTGTCGCTCGTCATGAAACTGATTTTGGCATTCGGAATTGCGTTCCAGATGCCTGTGGTTCTGACGCTCCTTGCCAGGGCCGGAATCATTTCAGCCAGTTCGCTTGCCAAAAAGCGTCGCTATGCCGTTGTTATCGTGTTCGCCATTGCCGCGATTCTGACCCCGCCAGACCTGATCAGTCAGATTGGTCTCGGGGTGCCGATGCTGCTGCTCTACGAGATTTCAATCCTATTGGCCCGTGGAGTCGAGAAGCGTCGCGCCGCGCGCGATGCGGCTGATGAGGCGGAACTGGACGATTAGGCACGGGCCGCCTTTACGAGATTCGGCGCGGCCCCTATAAAAGCGGCCATGCACGACATTCGATTCATTCGCGAGAACCCAGCCGATTTCGATGCCGGGATGAAGCGTCGCGGGCTCGCCCCGCAGGCAGCGGCGATCCTTGCCCTCGACGAACAACGCCGCGCCGTGCAAACGGCCCTGCAAGACGCGCAGAAGAAGCGCAACGATGCGTCCAAACTGGTGGGCAATGCCAAAGGCAGCGGCGATGACGCCGAGGCGACGCGCCTAATGGGCGAGGTTGCCGATCTCAAGACCCAAATTCAGGACAACGAAACGCGCGACCGCACGCTTGGTGAGGAATTGCACACCCTGCTCGCGGGCTTGCCCAATATTCCCGCCGCCGATGTACCCGACGGTTTGAGCGAAGACGACAACGTCGAGCTGCGCCGCTGGGGTAACAAGCCGGCGTTCGACTTTGCCCCCAAAGATCACGTCGAACTTGGTGAAGCGCTTGGGCTGATGGATTTCGAGGCGGCGGCGCGGATGTCCGGTGCACGCTTCGTCGTGTTGAAAGGCGTGTTAGCGCGTCTTGAACGGGCGTTGGGCCAGTTCATGCTTGATATCCAGACCGGCGAAAACGGCTACACCGAGATCTCGCCGCCGTTGCTGGTGCGCGACGAGGCAGCGTTCGGCGTCGGACAGCTCCCCAAGTTTGCCGATGACCTGTTTCGGACGACAAACGATCTTTGGCTAATCTCGACCTCGGAAGTGCCGCTGTCGAATTTGGTGCGAGAACAGATCGTCGATCAGGCCGACCTCCCGATCCGGGTGACGGCACTGACGCCATGTTTTCGATCCGAAGCGGGCGCTGCAGGCAAGGATACCCGCGGCATGATTCGTCAGCATCAGTTCCACAAAGTGGAAATTGTCTCGATCGTCGCCTCGCAAACGGCTTCGGACGAACATGAACGTCTGACCAATAGCGCCGAAGAAGTACTCAAGCGGCTTGATCTACATTACCGCGTGGTCGTGCTGTGCACGGGGGACCTCGGATTTTCCAATGCGAAGACCTACGACATTGAAGTGTGGTTGCCGGGCCAGGATAGCTTTCGTGAAATCTCGTCGTGCTCGCACTACACCGACTTTCAGGCGCGCCGCATGAACGCGCGCTACCGCGCGGCGGGCGAGAAGGGGACGCACTTCGTCCACACCCTGAACGGTTCCGGCCTCGCGGTGGGCCGTACCTTGGTCGCAGTTCTGGAAAACTACCAGCAGGCTGACGGTTCGATCATCGTACCTGATGTATTGCGGCCCTATATGCGCGGTGTCGAGGTAATCGGGCCATGACCGTTACACCCCTGCGCATCCTCGTCACCAATGATGACGGGATTAACGCGCCCGGTTTGAAGGTCTTGGAAAAGATCGCGCGGGCGCTGAGCGACGACATTTGGGTTGTGGCGCCCGAACACGAACAAAGCGGTGCATCGCATTCGCTGACGCTGACGGATCCGCTGCGCGTTCGTCACATCTCTAAGCGGCGATTTGCGGTCGATGGCACGCCGACCGATTGCGTTGTGATGGCAATCAACATGATCGTTGAAGGACGCAAGCCGGACCTCTTGCTATCCGGCGTCAATCGTGGCTCGAACGTGGCCGAGGACGTGACCTATTCGGGCACGGTTGCGGCGGCGATGGAGGGGACGCTGTTGGGTATCCCATCAATTGCGATGAGTCAGGTGTTTGCGCGGCCTGAACCGATCCACTGGAGTACGGCCGAAAAACACGGTCCTGGGGTGGTGCGCAAATTGCGCAAGGCGGGTTGGCCCACCGATGTCCTCATCAACGTTAATTTTCCGCCGGTCAAAGCGCATGCCGTCACCGGTACCGTCGTGACGGTTCAAGGTCGGCGCGACGTCGGCAAGATCAAAATACATGAGCGCGAGGACCCGCGCGGGGGCAACTACTATTGGCTTGGGTTCAGGCGGCAACAGGGTAAGACGGGCGCGGCCACCGATCTCGGTGCAACGATGCGTGGCCAAATCTCTGTAACGCCGTTGAAGATGAACTTCACACACGGGGCCACCAGAAAGGCCCTGCAGGCGATCTTCAAGTGATCCAGGACGCGCGCAAGATCCGCTTGATCATGGAGCTGCGCCAGCAGGGCATTGCCGATACCCGGGTCTTATCCGCGATCGAACGCGTCCCGCGTGAGCTTTTCGTTTCGCCGTCCTTCGTCGATCAAGCCTATGAGAACACGGCGTTGCCCATCGAAGAGGGGCAGACGATCAGCCAACCCTATGTAGTTGCCTTCATGACCCAGGCGCTGGACGTCAAACCGCGCTCGCGCGTTCTTGAGATCGGCACCGGGTCGGGCTATCAGGCCGCCGTGTTGGCGCAACTTTGCCGCCGGGTTTTCACAGTTGAGCGCTTTCGGTCGTTATTGCGCCACGCAGAAGAGAAATTCAAGAACGCGCGGATCAACAATATCGTTACGCGCCTTGGTGACGGCGCCCAGGGATGGCCGGATTTGGCGCCGTTCGACCGCATCATCGTAACCGCTGCTGCGCCGGAAGTGCCGGAAGCCCTCAAAGAACAGCTGTCCGACAATGGCGGCGTCTTAGTGATCCCGGTGGGGCGCGATTCGCAAGCCCAACAAATCGTGAGGATCGTGCGCAACGGCGACTCATATTCGACGGAGGCGCTTATTCCGGTGCGGTTTGTCCCACTAATCTCCGGCGTCGTCCGCGAGAATAGTGCGGCGGTCTCTCAGAAGTAGAAGGCGCCGCGAGCGACGGGCGTCACACCCGCTGACCATTGGACATCGCCAAACGCATCTGCATCGGGATAGACTCCGGTTTTTCCGGCTTTGATCTCTTGGGGGAGCCACGGCCATGGTCGAAACAGCGACACCTTTTGTCTGGAACAGCGGCGGCGAAGCGGACGCCGCGCTCAAGGCCCTTATTTCCGCCGAAGTGAAACGGGCGCTCGACCACTTTGTGAGCAACGCCTATCTGATGCTTTTTGAAGATCGATTTACGGTCATTCTCGATGACGCTGGCCAGTTTCAAAAACCGTTCGATCTGGATAAATGGTTGGGACGCTTCGGTGAAGATGAAGCCGAGCAGCTGGCCGTCTTGAAAGAACGGATTGAGTCGCGATTGGCCGCGCTTCGCGGCTAGCACGCAATTGACGGGGGACGGCGCAAGAACGATTCGCTAGATTGGCGCTCCAGAGTCACGGATTTTCGAGGAAGTAATCATGGAATGGACCGACGAGGAACTTGCCGCGCCGATCAGCGATGAGACCAAAGAAGCCAGCCGACAGGGAAACCTGGAGATGGGCGCCTTTGTTCTGGCCGGTTGCATCCTGATCCTCTTGATGATGGCCCACGTTATTTGATCACGCCGATTCCAGATTTGCCCGCCGGTTGATCTGGCGGGGCGACCTGCGTTTATTTTCGGACCGGTCCGGTGAAAGAGGTGGCCTTGACCCTGCGACGGCTCGCGCCGCTCCTCCTATTCGGAATCATTTTGGCCGCTTGCGCCCGCAGTGTGCCGGCGCCGATCGACTACCGGATCACGGCGGTCATCGAACGCGCGCTGCGCGACGATGCGACGCGCCGCGCCGGCCTATCGCAGCGTCAGGCCATTCGCGAGCTTGGCGACGGTCCGATCTACACGGTTCGATCGGGCGATACGCTGGGCGCCATCGCGGACCGCTACGGCGTGAGCGCGAACGACATCATTCGTCTCAATGGGATCGGCGATCCCGACCGGATTTTCGTTGGGCAGGCCCTCATGTTGCCGGACTCGGCGCGGGTCCAGGTCGCCTTCGCCGAACCGCGAACATCGCGCCCCGCGGTTACGGTAGACGAGTCGGTCATCCCCAAGGACTCCGCACCCGCGCCGGCCCAACAAGCCCGCGTGCCGGCGACGCCGCCACCGACTAGACAGGCGTCGCGCGCGCCGATCGATCCGCCGTTTCAGGCATCCGGCGCCCAATTCGATTGGCCGGTTCGCGGGCGTATCTTGCAAACGTTTGGGCCGCAGGGCAGTGGCCGTATTAATGATGGAATCAATATCGCCGCCGACAACGGGGCGCCGGTGCGTGCGTCGGCCGACGGCGAGGTGATCTATGTTGGCGAGGAAGTGAAAAACCTTGGGAATCTTTTGCTCATCCGCCATGCCCAGGGCTGGATTACCGCCTACGCGCATACCGACGCGGTCGCGGTGCGCCGGGGTGAGCAGGTGCGCCAAGGTCAAACGATCGCCCGCGCTGGCCGTACCAACGGCGACGCCGGCCAAGTACATTTCCAGCTGCGCCGCGGCACCGAACCGGTCGATCCGCTAACGCGTCTGCCGAAGCAGGCGGGGTAGGGCCGGGGCTTCCTGGCGTTAGATCAGTTGGCGTTCGCGTAGAGCCCGGCTTGGATCGCGCGTTCCTGCACCAGCGCGAGCACGGTATCGATCATCGGTGACGGCGTGTCGGTCAGGCGCGCGAGTTCTTGCACAACCGTGACCAGCGCGTCGATCTCCATCGGGCGGCCGCGTTCGAGGTCTTGCAGCATCGACGTCCGGTGCGCGCCGACGGCAACGGCGCCCTCGATGCGTTTGTCGACATCAATGGCAAATTTGATCCCAAGTTTTTCGGCGATGGTTTGCGCCTCGACCATCATGGCGCGCACCACGGCGCGGGTACTGGGGTCGCCGCCGATTTCTTCGAGCGTCGCATGGGTGAGGGCGCTGACCGGGTTGAACGACAGGTTGCCCCACAGCTTGATCCAGATTTCGTCTCGGACGCGCGGCCGTACCGGCGCTTTGAAGCCGCCGGCGATCAGCGCCTTGGACAGCGCCACGACGCGCGCGCTCTTTTCCCCGGAAGGCTCGCCCAACGAGAACCGGTCGCCCTCGATGTGGGTGATGACCCCGGGGGCGGTGACCTCGCAGGCCGGATAGACCACGCAACCGATCATCCGCGCGGGCCCGAGGATACGCCATTGGGCATCGTCGGGATCGATGCTGCGCAACCGCTTATCGTGCCACGGCCCGTCGAGACCATAGAAGTACCACCACGGCACCCCGTTGACCGCCCATACGACGGCGGTATCGGGGCCAAGCAACGTCGCGATTTGGTCAAGCGCCGGGATCACCGAATGCGCCTTAAGGGTGACGATCACATAGTCCTGTGGCCCCAGTGTTGATGGATCGTCGGTTGCGCGCACAGACGCTTTGCTGGTCTCGCCGTCCTTGATCAGCGTCAGACCGTGGGCTTGAACCGCCGCGAGGTGTGGGCCGCGCGCGACCAGCGATACGGCGGCGCCCACGTCGGCCAGCCCGGCGCCGAGATAGCCGCCGATGGCGCCGGCTCCGTAGATGCAAATCTTCATCCCGAGAGGTGGAGCTTTTCCGCCAGCCCAATGCGCTGCACCTTGCCGGTCGCGCCCTTGGGAATTTCATCCAAGATCACGATGCGGCGCGGCACTTTGAACCCGGCGAGGTGTTCGGCGACGAAGGCGCGCAGCGTTTTCTCATCGGCGGTGGCGTTTTCGTGCAGCACAACGGCGGCGGCAACGTCCTCCCCCAGTTTGTCGTGCGGCACCGCGAAGGTAACGGCCTGGGCGACGGCGGCATGCGCCATCAAGACGTTGTCGACCTCAACCGGCGCGATCTTCTCGCCGCCGCGATTGATAATTTCCTTGAGCCGACCGGTAATCGTTAAGAATCCGTCGTCGTCGAGGATGCCTTGGTCGCCGGTGCGGAACCAGCCGTCGGTAAAAGCCGTCGCATTGGCATCTGGGTTGTTTTCGTAACTCGCCGTGACATTCTCGCCGCGGATGACGACTTCACCGGTCTCTCCTTGGGCCACCAATACGCCGGCGGTATCCATGATGGCGACCTCCGGCCCTGCCGCCGCGCCGACACTGCCCGCTTTGCGGGTGCCGGGCGGCAGCTGATTGCTCGTCATCTGATGGCTCGCCTCAGTCATCCCATAAGATTCGATGACCGGCGCGCCGAACACGTCCTCGAGATCACGCATGACGGGCGGCGGTAGCGATGATGAGGAGGACCGAATGAACCGCAGCGCCATGTTGGCGACAATCTCTTTGTTGCGGGCGGCGCGGGACAATATTGCCTGATGCATGGTCGGCACCGCAGTGTACCACGTTGGTTGCACGGCCTCGAACCAGCCAAAAATGCGCAACGCGTTGAAGCCCGGGGTGCAGTGTACCGATGCTCCGGCGCCAAGCGACGCGGAGACCGCGGCGATCAATCCGTGAATGTGAAACAACGGCATGACGTTCAGGCAGCGGTCATTCGGAGTCAGACTTAGTGTGGCCCCGATGTTGCGGGCCGAGGCCGCAATATTGGTATGCGACAACGGCACGATCTTGGGCCGCGACGTGGTGCCGGAGGTATGAAGCACGAGGGCGATATCGTCGGCGGCGGCGGGTCCACCTGACACCAGTTCCCCAGCGCTCGGCCCTTCGAGGCTAAACGTGCCTGCGGGCGCGGCGAGGTCGGGGGTGAGCGTCAAGATGACAATGCCGAGTTCTCGGGCGACCTCAACCGCCGGCGTCTCGTCGTCGGCCTGGACGATCAAAGCCTTGGCATTCAGATCCTCAAGGTAAAATCGAAACTCATCGGCGCGGTAGGCCGGGTTGAGCGGGGCGGTGGTGGCGGTGGCGGAAATGGCAATGAAAGCGGCTGCCATCTCAGGGCCATTCGGCAGCACGATCGCGACGCGGTCGTTGCGCCCGATCCCCAGCGCGTTGAGCGTTGCGGTTGTCTTGTCGGTGAGTGCCCGGAGCTCCCCAAAGGTCAGCGCGACCCGGTCCGGCGCACCGATGGCTGGGGCGTCGGGGTCGTGCCCAGCAAGCGCGTGATGGAGCAATTTAGTCACGGCGTCAGACGCTCTTGCCTTGCCGGCCGGCCAGGTCCTGGATGAACTGCCAGGCGACGCGACCGGAGCGCGCGCCGCGCGTCATCGACCACTCGATCGCCTCGGCGTGAAGCTGGTCGGCGTCCATCCTGAGGCCGAGTTCGCCGACATACCCCGCGATCATCGCGAGGTACTCCTCTTGATTGCAACTATGAAAGCCGAGCCATAGCCCAAATCGATCCGACAACGACACTTTCTCCTCGACCGATTCGGATGGGTTGATCGCGGTGGAACGTTCGTTCTCGATCATGTCGCGCGGCATTAAATGGCGGCGGTTGGACGTCGCATAGAAGATGACGTTGGCGGGGCGGCCTTCTAGCCCGCCCTCAAGGACGGCCTTGAGGGATTTGTAACTGGTGTCCGCGGTGTCGAACGACAGGTCGTCGCAAAACAAGATGCAGCGGCGCGGCGCGGCGGCAAGAACGGTCAGCAGGTGCGGCAGCGTCGGGATGTCTTCTCGGTGAATCTCAACCAGCACCAGCGCACCCGGCGTTTCTTTATTGATCGCGGCGTGCACGGCCTTAACCAACGAACTCTTGCCCATACCGCGTGCGCCCCAAAGCAGCGCGTTGTTGGCGGCGTGACCCATGGTAAAGCGGCGGGTGTTGTCCAGCAGCGTGTCTCGGACCCGGTCGATCCCGACCAGCAAGGCTAGATCGACATGGGCGACATCGGGTACCGGCTGGAGACGACTGCCCTGGGCGTGCCAAACGAAGGCGTCGGCGCTCGCTAGATCGGCGGGCGGCAAAGTCGCGGGCTGCAGCCCCTCCAGCGCATCGGCGATGCGGGTTAACAAAGGTTTGAGATCGGGGTCGCTCATAGCCAGACCCTACGTCGGCTCGGTCGCGAAGCAAAGTCTCAAGAGGATGCGCCAACGGGCCGCCCTGCGCCAAGAATTGGCCCTGGGAATGACCTGGAAGGAACGGTTCGGCGGTTTGCAATCGGGCACCGGGTCGTTATAGTCCGCCAGCCATTTGGGCTAAATCTCGGGAGTTTCCATGTTGATTTCGATGGCCTTTGCACAAGGGGCTGAGGGCGCTGGCGGTCTTTTTGGCGGCGGCGGTGGGATTGTGAGTCTGCTCCCACTGGTTCTGATTTTCGTCGTTTTTTACTTCTTGCTGATTCGGCCGCAACAGAAAAAAGTCAAGGTTCACCGGGCCATGGTGAGCAATCTTCGCCGCGGCGACAACATCGTCACCGGTGGCGGGATTATTGGAAAAGTGACCAAGGTCCTGGACGACAATCGTGTCGAGGTGGAGATCGCGGACGGCGTTCGCGTTCAGGTCGCGCGTGGGACCATTCAAGACGTGGTGACCCGCAGTGAGCCCGTTCCCGAGGACAAGAAGTAGCGTCCGATCAACCCGGCCGGGATTTTCGGAACGGGATTCCCACAGCGGGCGATTTGGACCTTCGAGGATTGAGCAGGCGCCGTTAGATGCTGCAGTTCGCAAGATGGAAGACGACTCTCGTGGCCTTGGTTGTGGCCGCCGGCATTATCTTCTTGTTGCCCAACTTCTTTCCGCGCGCCAGCGTCGAGACATGGCCAAATTGGCTACCGAACGAGCAAATCAATCTCGGCCTCGACCTTCAAGGCGGCTCGCACCTTCTCCTCGAAGTCGATGTTGACTTCGTAATTCGTGAACGCCTCGAGTCGCTTGAAAGCGAAGTGCGCCGGGCATTGCGGGCGGAGCGGATCAATTACACTGGGATCGGCCTCGAGCAGAACTCGGTCCGCGTTCGGCTAATCACGCCCGAACAGCGCGATGACGCGGTCAGGGTACTGCGATCTCTGTCTCAACCCATCGTTTCCAGCGCATTCCTTAATATTGGCGCGCGCGACCTTGACGTCGAAGTCGATGACGAGGGTGTCGCGCGGCTGACCCTAACCGACGAAGCGATTACTGAGCGCGGCCGCGCCGCCGTCGAGCAGTCGATCGAAATCGTGCGGCGGCGGATCGACGAGACCGGCACCCGCGAACCATCCATCCAGCGTCAGGGCGACGACCGCATCCTGGTCCAACTGCCCGGCCTCGATGATCCCGACCGGATCAAGCGGCTGCTGGGTCAAACGGCGCGCCTGACGTTCCAAATGGTCGACACCGAAGCGCGTTCCGGCGGGCGTGTCCCACCGGGGTCCGTTGCGCTGCCGGCGGATACTCGCTCGTCGAGCGGCCAGACCGAATATATTGTGCGCCGCGAAATCATGATCAGCGGCGAGAACCTGATCACCGCGTCAACGACCTTCGACCAGCAATCGGGTGGTCCTGCGGTCAGTTTCCGCTTCGACGCCGCCGGCGGTCGCAGGTTCGGCCAAGCCACCACCGATAACGTTGGGCGGCCGTTTGCCATCGTCCTCGACGGCAAAGTGATCAGTGCGCCGGTGATTCGACAACCGATCCTGGGCGGTTCGGGCATCATTACCGGTGGGTTTTCGGTCCAAGAAGCGAACGATCTATCGATTCTGTTGCGCGCCGGGGCGTTGCCAGCACCACTGAATATTCTTGAGGAACGCTCGGTTGGTCCGGGACTTGGCGCTGATTCGGTGGCCGCCGGCGAGTTGGCCAGCGTCATCGCTTTCTTGGCCGTGATGGTCTTTATGGTGATGGCCTACGGCTTGTTCGGGGTCGTGGCCAACGTTGCGCTGTTGGTGAACATGATCTTGATCGGCGGCGGGCTGTCGTTGCTGCAGGCGACTCTGACGCTGCCCGGCATCGCCGGCGTGGTTTTGACCATCGGCATGGCGGTTGACGCGAACGTGCTTATTTTTGAGCGCATCCGCGAAGAGGTTCGAACCGGGAAGACACCGATCGCGGCCATCGATGCCGGGTATTCGCGCGCGCTATCGACCATTGTCGATGCCAACGTCACCACGCTGATCGCTGCGATCATCTTGTTTCAGTTCGGTTCCGGTCCGATCAAGGGTTTTGCCGTCACGCTAGCCTTCGGCATCGCGAGTTCGATGTTCACGGCGATCACCTTGTCGCGCCTGATTGTTATTTCCTGGATGCGCTGGCGCCGGCCCGCGACATTGCCGATTTAGGGGCGCATGGCGATGGCTTGGAAACTCAAACTCGTTCCAGACAAGACGACCGTGCCCTTCATGGCGTTGCGTCGGCTGGCATTTGGCCTTTCGGCCGCGCTCGCCGTTTTGTCGATTGTTCTGCTCTTTGTGTTGGGGTTGAACTTCGGCATCGATTTTCGCGGCGGCACGCTGATGCAGGTCAAGACCCCGGGGGTCGCCAACATTGCCGGGATGCGTGACGCCGTCGGCGGGTTGAACCTTGGTGAAGTTACCCTGCAGGAGTTTGGCACGGCCGATGAAGTACTCATCCGCGTCGAACGCCAGGCCGGCGAGACGGCGGACCAGCTTGCGGCGATCGAAGTGATCAAGCGCGCGCTGGAGAACACCATCGGTGCCGGTATCGAATATCGCCGCGTCGAATTCGTCGGGCCGCAGGTTTCCGGCGAATTGGTGCGGGCGGGCGCCTTGGCGTTGGGTCTCGCGTTGGTTGCCATGCTGATCTACATCTGGTTCCGATTTGAATGGCAGTTCTCGGTCGGCGCGGTCGCGGCGCTGGTCCATGACGTCATCCTGACCTTTGGGTTTTTCGCCATCACTGGTCTAGAATTCAATCTGTCGATCGTTGCCGCGATTCTGACCATCGTCGGCTATTCGATGAACGACACAGTGGTTGTGTACGACCGCGTGCGGGAAAACCTGCGCAAGTACAAGAAGATGGACTTGAAAGATTTGATCGACATGTCGATCAACGACACGTTGTCGCGGACGACGCTGACATCGTTCACCACGCTTCTGGCCTTGATCGCTCTGGCCGTCGTGGGCGGGCCGGTAATTGCTGGATTCGTTCTCGCGATGATCTGGGGTGTCGTCATCGGCACCTATTCATCGATCTTCGTCGCGGCGCCTGTCCTGATCTATCTCGGTGTCCGCCGCGAGGCGTTCGACAAAAATGCCGAGGAGGGCGCCGGCAACACCACGCCCGCTTAGGCAGGCGATGGACGTCACGCCCCTTGTTCCCCGCGGCCGCCAGATCATCAACAGCTACGGTGCCGGTGGCTTTTTGGTTTCGGGCGAGCGCTACGAGGGCTCGTTGCTGGTCTTTCCGGAACGCGTCATCGGCTTTGCGCCGGTCCGCTGGGAGGACCTAACGCTCGACCACCTCCATGACGTGATTACGACCGACCCTAGGGTCGAGTTGCTCCTGATCGGTTGCGGTCCTGCGATCAAGCCGCTCAATTCGGATATTCGCGCCGCCTTGCGCGAGGCCCGCATCGGCATTGACCTAATGGACACCGGCGCCGCCTGCCGCACCTACAACGTCCTCATGGCCGAAGACCGCCGCGTCGCCGCCGCGGTTATCGCGCTGGATTAGGCTCTGTGTATGCCGGGCTTGTGTTCCGCGAGCGACTAGCGCGACAATCTGATATGGAAGCGACGACACCGGAAAACCCCGGCAATCGGATTCGGCATCCCCACCGGCTTGCCGCTGCCATCTTCGGCGGCATCGTCGGCGTGTGGGGAGTGGGTATGGCGGTGGCGGTCGGCGCGTCGTCGGTGGCGGACGCCCAAACGGGCACCGTCGTGTCGGTCTTCTCGCCCGCCGTTGAACGCAACTCAATAGCAGCAATCCGCGCTGCCGGTGGCCTCCTAGTCGCCAATCCGATCGCCGGGACATGGGTCGTTCATTCCGATGAACCCGGCTTCGCCGAGCGCCTGCGCAACGAAGGGGCTTTGGGTGTTTTTGCCAAGCTGCCCGTGGCTTTGCCGGGTGCGTCGGGTTGCTTTTTCCTACCGGCGGGTCAGCGCGCGTTGTTCTCGCATGCGACCGCAGCACCGGACGTTTAGGCCGACCTCTGCATTGACCAACGTCGCGGGCCGGGTGGTTGCGTGGCAAAAAGAAAGGGGCCCGAAGGCCCCTTTCGTCATTTGCTGAAGTTCGTCTTAGTAAAGGTTCTGGGCCGATACCATGGCGTAGAGCATGGGGATCGACAGCAGTGTATTAGTCCGCGAGAACAACATTGCGGTCCGTGCCGCCTTTGCCTTCTCGGCGGCGTCAACTTCGACCATACCCAGCGCCTTTTTCTGGTTCGGCCAAATCACGAACCACACGTTGAACCACATGATGATACCGAGATACATGCCGATACCGATCGCGGTGTGCTGACCGACGCCGGAGCCGATGCCAAGCGCAAACGCATCGACGAAATAGCCTCGGATCCAGGCGAGAAGGAGCCCGGTCACGATCGTGGCCATTGCCCCCCAGCGGAACCAGAACAGGGCCGCGGGCGCGATATGCTTGGAAATGCCGGGCTTTAGCTCGTCCGGCACCTTCGGCATGGTCGGAATCTGAACGAAGTTGAAATACCACAGCAGACCGATCCACATCACCGCCGAAAGCACGTGGAGCCAGCGGAACAGGAACGACCACCAATTGGTGTCGAGTTCGAGGCCTTGGCCATGCCAGCCGACCACGACCGCAATCATCACGACGGTGAGCACAACACCGGCGATGATTGTGGATTGCAGATTTTGAAGAATGGAACCCATAGAAACGCGCCTCCCTCCAGAGGATCACACAAGATGTTGTGTGGTAGAATTCAGGTCGGGCAAACTATAGAACGATTCTCATTTAACCCGCAACCGCGCGCCGCGACGATTCCGGCGTTGGCGCCGAGGGGATACCGCGATGTCTGCCGATGATGCGTTGCTGCATTGCGCCCAAGAATTGCGGCAACAAGACCCAGATCGGTACCTGGTTTGCACGCTCCTGCCGCCGGCGGGGCGGCGAGTCGCATTGGCGCTGTTTGCGTTGGACCTGGAACTGGCGCGCATTCGTGACGCGGTAAGCGAGTCTATGTTGGGCGAAATGCGCCTGCAGTTCTGGCGCGACACGTTGACCGGGGTGGCCGGCGGCGAAGTGCGGGCCCATCCGGTCGCACAAGCCCTCGCTGCGGCAATGCCAAAGGACATCCCGCTCGCTGGACTGCTGGGGTTGGTGGATGCGCG
Source organism: Pseudomonadota bacterium (assembly GCA_027622715.1). Lineage (GTDB taxonomy): Bacteria > Pseudomonadota > Alphaproteobacteria > SHVP01 > SHVP01 > CALJDF01. Next base: position 74,575 of record JAQBYN010000002.1, read on the forward strand.
GGCACGCGACCTCGACGAAACACCGATGACCGATCTTGCCGAACTGTCGGCCTATGCGTCCGCCACCGCCGGCGCGATCAATGTTGTGTTGCTATCGATGCTTGGTATCAACGACCCAGATGTAGCGGCCGCCGCACGGGCTGCCGGTACCGGTTGGGCGCTGGTCGGACTTATGCGCGCACTGCCGCGCCATTTTGCGCGCCGTCGCCTGTCGATCCCCGAGGAAATTTTGAACCGGCACAACGTCGACCGCGACGCGACGGTCGCGGCCCATTTCACGCCGGAACTCGGTCGCGCCATCAACGATGTCGTCGTTGAGGCCGAGCGTTATCTCAGCACAGCGCGCCAGACGCCGTTGCCCAAAGCGGCGCGGCCCGTTTTCGCGATTGTTCTGTTGGCCGTGCGTGATGCCCAAGCTTTGAAACGGGCCAACGGCAATCCGTTCGGTTTGAAGCCGCCGGGGCCGTTGTCGCGTCAATTAACGGTCGCGCTGTCGGTGCTGACCGGACGTATCAGGGGCTAGGTCGGCTGACCCTCAAGCGCCCGGGAGCATTTTTCTTCGTTCAGATTCCGCGGCGTCGGGAACGTGTTGCCGTCCGAGGCACGCTGGAAAAAGACCGCGGAGCCATCGTCGGTGCATGCCGACAGATCATTGAGCCAACGGTATTGCTGACCGTCGAGCCAGGTAAAAGAACGACTCGGCCCATCCGCGCAAGCCGCGAGGGCAACCAGCAAACCACCAAGAACAATCGCGCGCATAATAATTTCTCCGCATCAGTGTGAAACCGCCGCAAGGCTAGGCGCCGACCGTGGCGGGCTGTTGTTGGGAATGCGGTGAGGACGCGGAAATCCTGCGGCGAGAATGTGGCGCGACGACACTGATCGCGGCATCGAAAACGCGCGTAAGCGACCGTTGTGGCATACTGAGCCGGTGAGACCCGTCTAACCGCGGCGTTGAAGACGGCGGATGCGGGTCCAAGGTTGTTGGGAAGTGGGCGGCAATGCGCTGTTGGGGCGCGATTTTGTGCTGCGCGGCGGTGGTCTTTGCCACAGCAGTTTCAGCACAACAGCTGCGAGGCGCGGCACGCGTGGTGGACGGTGACACGTTGGCCATCGACGGTGCCCGGGTTCGCCTGTTCGGCATCGATGCGCCGGAGCGCGGCCAACCATGCCGCGACGGCGGCGATTGCGGCGCTCAATCTCAAGATTTTCTCGAAGCGTTGATTGGCGGCCGCCAGGTCACGTGCGCGCCGGAAGATATCGATCGTTATGGCCGCGTCGTCGCGACGTGCTTCGCAGGTGGCGCCGATTTGAACCGCGCGATGGTGCGCGCCGGCCATGCGTTGCCCTATATCGAATTTTCCCGCCGCTACGAGGCCGATGCGCCGGCTAACCCGCGTTTTGCCGCGCCGTGGTCCTACCGCCGCACCGCCACCGGCCCGCCGCGACAGGTGAGTCCGCGCGCGCAATCGGCGGTGCAAAATCTGGCCGAAACGCGAGAGCGCGATTGCGCGATCAAGGGCAACATTTCGTCTGGCGGGGTGCGAATCTACCACACCCCCGGTGGCCGCAGCTACGCGGCCACGCGGATCGATGAAGGCCGCGGCGAACGATGGTTTTGCACGACGGCCGAGGCGGAAGCGGCGGGCTGGCGTGCGGTGCGCCGCTAGCGTCGTGCCGCTACTTGTTGCCCGAGGTGGCGAGTATTTCGCTCAGTGGCACGCCGTCCTTAAGCCGCTGCGCCCGAGTCAGTTCCTCGCCGCGTTCTTTTGTGGCCTTGGCGAGCACAGCTTCTGCCTGATCGCGGGGTATGACCAGGACCCCGTCCGGCCCGCCGCAGACAAAATCGCCGGGGTGGATCAGCACGTCGCCGATCGCGATGGGCACATTGGTTTCGCCGCGCTGCCCCTTGGTCGAACCGCGCAGTGACAGACCGATGGCATACACAGGAAAACCCAGTGCGCTGATTTCGTCGATGTCGCGGGCCCTGCCGTTGGTGACGCAGCCAACGACGCTTTTTATTTGGCAGGCGGTGCTCGCGGTGTCACCCCACACGGCGGTGCGCGAACCGCCGCCGGTATCGATTACGATAACATCGCCGGGCTGTGCTTCTCCCACCGCGCGCGTTACGGCGGTGTTGTCACCAGGGGGACAACGCACGGTGAACGCGGTGCCCACCACCGGTGTATTGGGCACAAGCGGGCGAATGTCGGGTGACAGGTCGCATGCGGCCGGCGCCGCTTCGGCAAGAGTCGGGACCGGGAAACCGCGCAGCGCGGCTATGATGTCAGCGGTGTCCATGGCGGCGATCTCCTAGCCGGGACTCAAAAATAGGGTAGCTGGTATCGGTTCTTTCGGGGTTGGGCGACGGAGGTTAGACTGCACCAAGCAGGAGGCGGCAGCATGCATATTCGATCAATGCCCGATTTCGACTGGCAGGCCGCAACCACGCCCGGTTCGGAAAAGTACGAAATCTGGCGCGGCGGACCAGACGCCTACATGGTCGCCTACCGCTTTAAGGCCGGAACGGTGATCAAGGCGCATGCGCCGCTGATCTGGGAACAGCTCACCGTCATTAGTGGCCGGTGGCAATTGAACGATCATGTTCTTGGACCGGGCGATGTGGCGGTTAGCGCGCCGAACGAAGAACACCAAGAAAGTGCCTTGGAAGACACGGTGGTCATTGTGTCGATCGGCAACAAGGGCTTACCAGCGTAGGCGCGTGCAAAGTCACGGTTTTTTTGCGGCGACGGCCTCCAACTCGATCAAGACATCGGGTAACGCGAGCGCTTTGACGTAAACCAATGTGCCGGCCTGGGTGTGTCCTTTGAAGTGTTTTTGCCCAGCTTTGACGATCGCACCAATATCGCCGGGGTTCACCATGTAGAGGTTCGTCTTGACGACGTCGGTGACATCCATCCCAGCCTCGTGGAGTGTCTCCACGACACGCGCGTAGACGATGTCGGCTTGGGTGTCGGCGTCGGGCGGGGTCATGCCGTTTTCATCGGTGGCCGTCTGGCCGGAGATATAGAGGACGCGGGATCCTGGCGGAATTTCCACGCTCCGGTTGCGAAAGCCGCCGTGCGGGTTGCGAATAACGTTGCTGGTCATGTGTGGTCTCCCGTTACAAAAACACGCGCCATCGTATCGTGAAACGCCGGCAAGAGGCGGGTAACGCCAGTGTTTCGGCCGCCGCAGGCGATTCAGGCGGCACCCCGTCTGACCGCTATTGGTAGCACTCGATCAGTCCAGTGAACTTGCGGGCGCGTTCGCCGATATCGGCGACCGATTCGGCGGTTTTGACCGGGTTGGTTTTGTAATCGACATTGTTTGTGTCCAAGAAAGACTTGGCCACCGAATCGCGGACCGCGAAGTTCATGTTCTGGGGCAAGGCCCCGCCAACCCTTTCTGCGGCGGCGCTTGTTGACAGGGTTGAAACGATCACGCCGACGATGTTGCCGCTACGGTCCATGAGCGGACCGCCGCTGTTCCCCGGCGCGATCTGCGCGGAAATTTGAACCAGCCGGAGGTCGTCCGGTCCACCGGCGGTCTGTGGGAGCCCACTCAGGGCCGTGATCAGTCCCGCGGTCAGGTTACCCTGTTGGGACACCATGCCCGTCAAAGGAAAGCCGAACACGACAACGTCGTCGCCCTGGCGCAGCGACCGTCCTTCTCGGAAGGAGGCCCAGACCGTGGGGGTCGTGTCGGCCTTTAGTAGCGCAAGATCAACATCCTCGTTGGCGTTGATGATTTCGGCCTCCACGGGTGCTTCTCCGAGCAACCGCATGACGACCCTGTTACAGCCGTCGATGACATGGTGGTTTGTCAACATGTGGCCCCTCGCGCTGACGAAGAATCCCGTCCCGGTAGAAACGAGGGTCGTGCCCGGTGGCGCCGTGCGCTCTGGGTCGGCTCTGGCAACCGGTCCGCTGCCAGAAGCATTTCCGCAATCCGTCGCGTCGTGTCCACGATGGGAATCGAGCGTGCCGCCAAATCGAGGGTCATCACATTCGCCGTCTCGCGCGTACTCGCCCGCGTCGTCACCGAGACCGTTGCTGTCACCGCCGCCGCCCGCCGCATTTCTGCAGTCTGTTGCGTCGTGCCCGCGATGGTTTTCGATCTCGCCGCCGAAGCGTGGGTCGTCGCACTCGCCGTCCCGCGCAAAAGTCCCTTCGTCGTCACCGAACTCATCACCGTCCCGTGCGACCTGCCGTCCCCAGTCTGGGCCATTGGCTTCGGTGATCATGAGGCGAACGTCGTTGTATAAGCCGCCTGCTTGTTCCGCGACCCAAATGTCGTACTTGCCATTAGCGGGGTCCTGAATGGTTACCGCGGGTTGGTAACCATCTGCGCCGCCGGTGTCGTCGTTGCAATGCCAGGTCCCGTTGGGGTCGTTGACAAGCAACGCCGTATCGGACGGACCATCGACGAAGAACGTGAGGTTTAGATTGGGATAGTTTTCGTAAATTAGGGAGACGTCAGGCTGCGCTGCATTGATGTAGCCCAGACATGTCTCGGGCAGGCCACTGACTTCTGTCTCGCCACCTGATTTCAACAGCACAGTGTGTGGATCGGGCTGGAAACCGGCCGTAAGGCGCTCCAGGCCGTATCTTGGTTCAGCGTCGGTGTTCTGCGCCTGCGTCGAGTTCGTCGCGGCAGCGAAGCAACAGGCGGCGCCCAGGAGACCGGCCACCCAAAGTCTGCGAGGCATCGATTAGCCCTCCTCAAATTCTACCGAGAAGTCTAGAGGTCTCGAGGTCTGGAGGCGAGGGAGGCACCAGAAATCGCCCCCCATTGCTACATCGCGCCAACGAAGCTGCCACCGGACGGGCTGATGGTCTGGCCGGTGATGAACCCCGAGGCCGGTGAGCAAAGAAAAGCCACCACATTGGCGATGTCGTCGGGGATCGCGAGGCGCTTCGTCGGGTTGGTCTGGGCAAAGGCGTCCAGTTCGGCGGCGGTCATCGAGTTGGTCGCCATCTCGGTGGCGGTCATCGTCGGGCAAACGCTGTTGGCCGTAATACCGTGGGGCGCCAATTCTAGAGCCCAGGCCCGCGAGAAGCCGATGACCGCGGCTTTGGTGCCCACGTAGTGAGAATTGTCGGGCCACCCTTTGACCGCGACGACCGACGATATGTTGACGATGCGGCCCCATGTGCGCCGCTTCATGCCGGGGACGACGGCCTGCGCCAGAAAGAACGGCGCCCGCACGTTGACGGCGAACATCTGATCGAAGTGTTCGCGGGTGACATCTTCGAGACCTTGACCGCCACCCATTCCGGCATTGTTGATCAAGATATCGAGCCCGCGGCCTGCCGCTTCAAACCCCGCGATCGCCGCCATGACGGTATTGAGATCGGCGACGTCGCAAACCAGCGTTTCGGCACTGCCCCCGGCATCGACGATCTTTCGCGCGGACTCGTCGGCGAATTCGCCGCGGATGTCTTGGACGACGATATGCGCACCGAGACCGGCAAGCGCCAGTGATTCGGCGCGGCCAAGCCCATTCCCGGCGCCGGTAACGAGGGCGTGCCGACCAATGAGAGGATTTTTCGTCACTTGGTGTGCTCCGTGATCGTTGCCGGGGCGGGCTTCGACGTTGGTGCCTGCTGCGCATAGCGCGAAACAAATTGACTGGCCACCATGTCGCCCGCCACGTTGGCTACGGTGCGGCACATGTCGAGCAATCGGTCGACGCCCAGAATGATCGCGATGCCCGATGGCGGCACACCGATGCTGGCAAGGATCGTCGACAGGATGACGATACCCACGCCGGGCGTTCCAGGTGAGCCGATGGCTGCGCCGGTTGCCATGACGATGATCAACACCATGCCGGCCAAGCCAATGTCGACGCCGTACACCTGAGCCAAGAACAACGCAGCGACGCCTTGGTAGAGCGCGGTGCCACCCATGTTGATGGTGGTGCCAAGCGGGATCACGAACCGGGCGACGTTGGCGTGGACGCCAAGTTTACCGACCACCGTGGTCAGCGTCACCGGCATGACGGCTGCCGAGCTGGACGTCGAGAACGCGAGAAGCAACGGCTCGCGCGTCGCGCGCAAAAACCGCAACGGCGGCGTGCCGGTCCACGCCGCAACGGCGAGGTAGAGGGCGAGCAAGATCAACAGTCCCAGCAACACGGTGGCCATGTAGACCGCCGTGCTGAGCAAGGCGGCGACACCGACCTGGGCCGTTATCTGCGCCAACAGCCCGAATACGGCGAGTGGTGCGAAGCGTAGGACCACCGTCACAACGGCCATAGCAACGGCTTGGACCGAGGCCAGCAATTCCAGCAGGGGTCGCCGCTGTTCGCCTGAGATCGAGATCATCGCGACCCCAATAATCACGGCGGCGATGACGATCTGCAGCATGTTGCCGGAAACGAATGTTGCCAGCGGGTCCTTCGGGAAGATCGAGGCGATGACGTCCGGGAATTCCGCGAGACCGGGCAGGGTAGCCGGCTGGACGATGGCGGCGGCGTCCACGGCGATGTTGGCCGTTTCGATGAGCGTGCCCGGGTTAATGACAATGGCCAACGCAATGCCGATCGCGGCTGCGATGACGGTGAAGACCAGGAAGAAACCGATCGTCCAAATCCCCATGGTCCCGAGCTGTCCGGTATTGCCACCGGCAATCCCTCGTATGACGGACGCCACTACCAAAGGGATGACGACAAACTGGATGGCCAGCAGGAACAGTTTGCCCGGCAACGCGACCCAGTTGCCGATCAGCGACGCATTGGCGGGTGACAACAAGCCGCCCGTTGGCCCGATGGCCAAGCCGAACGCGATCCCCAGCGCCATGCCGACCAGCACCTGGAGCCACAGGCGCTGGCGCAGCAGCCCCAGAAGCCGCCGCCGACCGCGGATATGCACCGGGCCGTGGTTTTCGACGCTGTTGTTCTCGGTGGCCTGGGTGTCCGACATTGGTTTCCTTGTAGAGGGCGAGACGATGACCGCATTGCGCGGGGTCAACTGCCCGGGGGGCGGCGCGTTTGCTATAGTAGACCCATGGCTGGATCGTCACAGGATATCGCCGCTGTTGAAGCCGTCGTTCGCGCTGTGTGGGCACGGTTCTTGGCCCACGACAAAGACGGGATGCTGGCCCTTCTCGATGAACGCTGCACGGTTTGGGACGTGTTCGAGCCCGATCTCGTGACCAAGGCAACCATGCGCGCATACGTCGATGGCGACTACGACCAAAAAGCCAAGCGCGGTGCCCTAACGTTTCGCCAAAGCAACTTCGTCACCGACGTATGGAGCGATATGGCGTTGGTACGGTTCAATTCGTTTGCTGAATACGCCCCGCCTAATCCTCACAAGGGCGAAGGGCGGACAACCGTCGTCCTGCGCCGCATTGCCGAGGGCTGGCGTCTCGTCCACGTCCATGAGGGGCGGTTGCCGATCGGTGTTCCGCCGATCGTCGAATAATCGGTTTCCACGTCCTGCCGTCAAAATGACAGCAGAAATCCCGCTCTATTCCAGCCATAACATTTTCTGTGGATAACCCCGCACTTGCGGTCGCGCGGCGTGGCTGGCACGGCGGCAGCCGTGTACCCTGCGCCTCCTTACGGTAGGCACATCGCCAAGGGCGCGGAGGCTATCCGCCGGAACATAACAGTGACGAGAAACGGGTGACGTAAATGGCAGGCAGTGTGAATAAGGTCGTTCTGGTAGGTAACCTCGGGCGCGACCCCGAGGTGCGCTCGACTCAGCAGGGCGGCGAAATCTGCAACCTGTCGATTGCGACGTCGGAAACCTGGCGGGACAAGGGCACCGGCGAGCGCCGCGAGCGCACCGAATGGCACCGCGTCGTGATCTTCAACGAGAATCTCGTCAAAGTGGCCAAGGAATACCTGCAAAAAGGCCGCAAGGTGTACGTCGAGGGCCAACTGCAGACCCGAAAATGGCAGGACCAATCCGGGCAGGACAAGTACTCCACCGAGATTGTGCTCGGTCGTTTCCGCGGTGACTTACAAATCCTGGATTCACGTCAGGGTGGTGGTGGTGGCGGCGGTCAGATGGAGGGCAACGGCGGCGGTTACGATTCGATCCCCGACGAGCCCGGTCGCGCCATGCCGCCGGCGGATTTGGACGACGAAATACCGTTCTAAGCGCACTCTGGTTTCGCTGAACTGGATGGGCACCACGTAGCGTGGTGGGGCTGGTTCCCGGTCGTCTGCCGGCCTGCGAAACCCCGAGTGCGGCCGATCATTTTCTCAATGTCTAGTATGAGAAAAAGTTCATAATTAGTTGATTTATATAATTAAATAGAAGTTGATGGCGGATTGTGCGATCCCGTCCGGGGGCGTGGCCCTTGACAGAAGTCCGTGACGAACCAATATGACTGACCAGTCAGTCATATTGGTTCTATCATGCTGGAACAAGAGTCGAACCCGCCATCAACCGGCCAACGAGGTCGACGCGCAGACAAAGAAGCGGAGATACTGAAGGCCGCGCGCGGCGAATTTCTGGCACGTGGCTACGCGGCAACCAGACTGGACGATATTGCGGTGCGCGCGGGGGTCGCGAAGGGCACGCTGTATCTCTATTTCCGAAGCAAAGAAGATCTTTTCCAGACATTAGTGCGGACGGCCATCGTCCCGAATCTGGCGCGACTTGAGGCGATGGCGGCGGGCTGGGACGGTCCGGCGGCGGTCCTACTGGGTCGCATTGCCGACTTTGCGGCGGGGGTCGTCGGCAACGACGACCTGGTTGCGATGCCACGTCTGCTTATGGCCGAGGCGCGAACCTTTCCGGATCTGGCCAGTTTTTACCACCGCGAGGTGGCGGCCCGCGGGTTGCGGTTACTCACCGCTGTCATTGCCAGAGGTATCGAGCGGGGTGAATTTCGCGCTATCGATCCTGCGGTCGCCGCGCGCCTATTGATCGCACCGTTTGCTTTTCTCGCAATGTGGCGCGGCACCTTCGGTCCGCATGACGACCAACCAGTCGACCCGGCCGCCTTCGCGAAAACCCATATCGATATTCTCCTCAACGGCTTAGTTGCCCACCCCGGGAGCGGATCATGACCAACATTTTTGAGTGGGTTCGAGACACCGTTGTCGCTGCGGCGATGGCGGTTGGCGCCCTGTTCGGCACGGCGGATGAAGGCCCAACCAGTTATCAAGGTTATGTAGAAGGGGAATATGTACGCATCGGTGCGGCGACAGGCGGGACCATCGACACGTTGAACGTGCGGCGCGGCGACACTGTGAATGACGGCGATGTCGTCTTCATTTTGGAGCAAGAGCGCGAAACAGCTGCGCTGCGTGAGGCCGCGGCGCGCCTCGCTGAAGCCCGTGCCGCCTACGAAAATTTGCGGAGCGGTTTACGCGATCCCGAGATTGCCGTGCTGCAGGCACAACGCGAGCAAGCCGAGGCCGACCTCGTGTTGTCGGAATCAGAATTACGGCGCGTTCAGCAGCTGATGCGCGCCAACGTCGCCGCGGCGCAACGGCTCGACGCAGCGGAGGCAGCCGTGGCGCGCAACCAGGCCAGGGTCGAGGAGTTGCGTGCGCGCATCCAAAGCGGACAAATGGCGGCACGTAGCGACGAGATCGCGGGCGCCCGCGCTCGGATCGCTGCGGCAACGGCGGCGATGACCCAAGCGGAATGGCAGGTTTCGCAACGCTCCGGTGTCAGCACTGTTACCGGCCTGGTAACCGACACGATGTTTCGTGCGGGTGAACAGGTTCAGCCCGGCCAGCCCGTGATCGAAATATTGCCACCTGAAAATCTCATCGTGCGGTTTTTCGTGCCTGAGTCAGCGCTCGCGTCGATCACGCCGACCCGACAGGTCTGGCTGCAATGGGGCGCGCCGGTCCACACCGTCATGGCGTCGGTGTCGTACGTTGCGCCCCAGGCCGAATTCACGCCGCCGGTGATCTACAGCGAAAACGCTCGTGGCAAGCTCGTATTCCTGGTTGAGGCGCGTCCAGCGAGCGTGGACGGTCTCAACCCGGGACAACCGCTCGACGTTACCCTTGAGGAACCCGCGCAATGACGGCCGAGCACGGCACAGATCTCGCTATTTCGGTGCGCGGCCTAAGCAAAAGTTTCGACCGCAAGACAGTCTTGCAGGGCTTTGGGATCGACGTTGAACGCGGCGCGATTTACGGATTTCTAGGACCAAATGGCAGCGGCAAGACCACAACAATCCGCATGCTCTGTGGGTTGCTGCGGCCCGATGCGGGCAGCGGCACGTGCCTCGGCTACGACGTGATCCGCGAAACCGCCGCGATCAAGCGACGCGTCGGCTACATGACCCAGCGCTTCAGCCTCTACGAAGATCTCTCGATCCGCGAGAACCTCGACTTCGTCGCGCGCATCTACGGCGTCAAGAAGCCGCGTCAGGTTGTCCGCGAGACCCTCGACCGCCTTGGCCTAACGTCCCGCCAACGGCAACTTGCGGGTCACCTGTCGGGCGGTTGGAAGCAACGGCTCGCGCTAGCTGCATCGGTCATGCACAAGCCGGAATTACTGCTCCTTGACGAGCCCACGGCCGGGGTCGATCCCAGCGCGCGGCGCGAGTTTTGGGACAACATTCACGAATTGGCCGAGACCGGGGTTACGGTCCTGGTCAGCACCCATTACATGGACGAGGCGGAGCGTTGCCATCGCATTGCCTATCTCGCCTACGGCCATTTGCTGGCCCGCGGGACCGTTGCCGAGGTGGTCGCATCGTCGGGGCTTAGCACCTGGGTGGTCGAGGGCGCCCCGAACGGCCTAGCCGTCGAGATGCGCGGTATGCCTGGGGTCGACTCGGTCGCGGCATTTGGCCGGCGCCTTCATGTCAGCGGGCGCGACGGTGCGCGGTTGGCTGGCGCCATGACGGCAATTCAACAGCGCGGTCTGGCCGCCCACGAGACGGTGCCCTCGCTTGAGGACGTGTTCATTCGACTCATGAGCGAACAGCCCGGAGGCAACGCCTGATGTTTTCCGTTCGCCGCTTTGCCGCCGTTGTCGTAAAGGAGTTCGTCCAAATGCGGCGCGACCGTCTGACGTTCGCGATGATGGTCGGCATCCCGATCGTGCAGCTCGTCCTGTTCGGCTTTGCGATCAACAGCGATCCCAAATCGCTCCCGACCGCGGTGCTGGCAAACGACAACAGTGCGTTCAGCCGAAGCCTGGTTCGTGCGATGGAAAACACCGGCTATTTCCGCGTCGTCGCCGTAGTCGACAAGGAGGCGGACATCCGGCAAATGTTGCGCGAGGGCGCGGTCCAGTTCGCCGTGACCATTCCGGCGGATTTCTCTCGCGATGTGCAACGTGGTGCGCGGCCCCGGGTTCTCGTTGAAGCCGATGCCACCGATCCCGCCGCAACGAGCAACGCCCTCGGGGCGCTCAAGGAACTCCAATCGTTGGCACTGCGGCATGACCTGAAGGGGTCACTTGCCGCCCTACAAGGCGCGCCACCCCCGTTTGAGATCATCATCCACCGCGCCTACAACCCGGAGGGCATCACCCAGTACAACATTGTACCTGCGTTGATCGGCGTCATTCTGACCATGACGATGGTGATCATGACCGCGCTCGCGGTAACGCGCGAGATCGAACGCGGCACGATGGAAAACCTTCTGTCGATGCCGGTGCGGCCCGCCGAGGTCTTGCTCGGCAAAATCCTTCCCTACTCGGCGGTGGGTGGCGTGCAAGTGGTTATCGTCATGGCGGCGGCACGCCTCATCTTTGACGTCCCGTTTGTCGGCAATCTTTGGTTGTTCGGCGCGCTTGTCGTCGTCTTCGTGATGACCAATCTAGCCTTGGGTCTGATGTTTTCGACTGTTGCGCGCAATCAGTTGCAAGCCATGCAGATGGCTATCTTCTTCTTCCTACCGTCAATCTTGCTGTCGGGATTCATGTTCCCTTACCGCGGCATGCCAGCATGGGCGCAAGCGCTGGGCGAGATACTCCCGCTGACCCATTTTCTTCGGATCACCCGCGGGATCCTGCTCAAGGGCAGCGGCTGGCGTGATATCGCCCCCGAGGTTTGGCCACTTTTGGCGTTTTTCGCGGTGGTTTTGCTCATCGCGATGCGGCGCTACCGGCAGACGCTCGACTAGCCGGCTCTCGGGGTCGAGGCGCGCGCCATTTCGGCACCGCAGCAAGACCGCGACCCCACCCCGAGGGGGGGCCGCAAGGGACTGAAAAACAACAGAATTTTCAGAATTTAATGCTATCCAATTGGGCCTCAAATCAGGTATATTTAGGGGCCCAAATGGCCGCCATTGCCGCGGCCGTTTTGCGTCCTTAGGTACCATATCTAGTAGGAGGCGCGCGTTGGATAACTAGGGCGAATCCTTCGCGACCGCCGGATGAGATTGATCATTTGACCATCGACGACGAACCGCCACCGCCGCCAACGCCACCTGCCGACCCAGCCCTGCCGCAGATGCCGAGCGGTGTGACGCCGGTGACAATCGAAGAGGAGATGAAACGCTCCTACCTCGATTATGCCATGAGCGTCATTGTCAGCCGCGCGCTCCCGGACGCCCGCGACGGCCTCAAGCCCGTGCATCGACGCATTCTGCACGCGATGAACGAGAGTGGTTTTGACTTCAACAAGCCGTACCGCAAATCGGCGCGCATCGTCGGCGATGTCATGGGTAAGTATCACCCCCACGGCGACCAAGCGATCTACGATGCAATGGTCCGCATGGCGCAGGATTTTTCGATGCGCCTGCCGCTCCTGGACGGTCAGGGCAACTTTGGTTCGATGGACGGCGATCCTGCCGCCGCCATGCGGTACACCGAGATTCGCATGGCCGAGTCGGCCCATGCGTTGTTGGCCGACATTGATAAGAACACCGTCGACTTCCAGGACAACTACGACGGCTCGGCCAGCGAGCCTCTGGTGTTGCCAGCCCGCTTTCCCAACCTACTCGTCAACGGCGCCGGCGGTATCGCCGTGGGGATGGCGACGAACATCCCGCCCCACAATTTGGGCGAGGTGATCGACGCCTGCTGCGCTTACGTCGACGATCCCGAGGTTACTGTTGATACCCTGATGGGCTTTGTCGCGGGACCGGATTTCCCAACCGGCGGCATCATCATGGGCCGTCAGGGATTGCGCGAAGGCTTGCGCGTCGGGCGGGGTTCGGTGGTGATCCGAAGCAAAGTGCATTTCGAAGATGCCCAGCGCGAGCGCACCGCTATTGTCGTGACGGAGATTCCCTACCAGGTGAACAAATCGCACCTGGTCGAACAAATCGCCGATGTCGCGCGCGAGAAACGCGTCGAGGGCATTGTCGATTTACGTGACGAGTCCGACCGCGACGGCGTGCGGGTCGTCATTGAAATCTCACGGAACGTCAATCCCGAGGTCGTGGTAAATCAACTCTACCGATTCACCCGGTTGCAGACCTCGTTTGGCGTGAACATGTTGGCGCTCAGTGGCGGTCGGCCCGGCGTGATGAACTTGCGCGACCTGGTCGAAGCCTTCGTCAATTTCCGCGAAGAAGTCATTGCCCGGCGCACCAAATTCGAGCTGGGTAAAGCCCGTGACCGTGCGCATGTGCTGGTCGGCCTCGCTATTGCCGTGGCGAATATCGACGAGGTGATCGCGATGATCCGCGGCGCCAAGGACCCCGCGGCGGCGCGAACGGCCCTAACCGGTCGTGTCTGGCCGGCCGAGGAGGTTGCCGACCTCATCGCCCTGATCGACGAGCCAGGACGCCGCGTCGAAGACGGGGTCTACCGGCTCTCCGAGGAGCAAGCGCGCGCAATACTTGATTTGCGCCTACAGCGCCTTACCGCGCTGGGCCGCGACGAAATTGGCGACGAGCTCAAGCAACTGGCGGAAAAGATTCTCGATTTTCTTGGCATCTTGCGGAGCCGCGAGCGGTTGATGGGAATCTTGCGGGCCGAACTCGTCGAAATGAAAGAAAAGTTCGCCACGCCGCGCAGAACCGTCATCGAAGAAAGTTTCGTCGAATACGACGAAGAAGACTTGATTCAGCGCGAGGACATGGTGGTGACGGTCAGCCACGCCGGTTATATCAAGCGGGTGCCGGTTTCGACCTATCGCACCCAGCGCCGGGGCGGGAAGGGCCGCAGCGGCATGTCGACGCGCGAAGAGGACTTCGTGACCCAGGTCAGCGTCGTCAACACGCACACCCCGCTGTTGTTCTTCTCATCGCGCGGCAAAGTTTACAAACTCAAGACTTACCGGTTGCCGCTCGGCACGCCTCAGGCGCGCGGCCGGCCGATGGTCCACTTGCTACCCCTGGCCGAGGGCGAAACGATCGCGACGATTCTGCCGCTGCCGGAAGACGAGACAACATGGTCCGACCTGGTCGCGGTTTTTGCCACGGCGGAAGGTTTGGTGCGGCCCATTTCACTGAGCAAATTCGACAATATTTTGAGCACCGGAATCATCGCCATCAAGCTGAAAGAGGGCGACCGTCTCGTCGGTGTCTCGCTCGCGGCTGATGATGACGACATCCTTCTTGTGGCCCGTGGCGGCAAGTGCATTCGTTTCGCGATGCAAGCTGTTCGCCTTATGGGTGGCCGTGCAACGGCCGGCGTGCGCGGCATGGCGTTGAAAAGCAAGGACGAAGTCATTTCCATGTCGGTCTTGCGCCACATGGACGCCGACGCGGACGACCGGCAGGCCTACCTGCAGGCCGTTGCGGCGCGCCGACGGTTGAATGTTTCGGACTATGAGGGCAAAGACTCAGACCACGCCCGCGACGCCGAAGTCGCGGCGAGGTTGGACGATCCGGCGTTCGCCGCCATGTCTGAGGGCGAGCAATTCATCCTGTCGCTAACCGAGAACGGTTATGGCAAACGCTCGTCGGCCTATGAGTACCGCGTTACCAATCGCGGTGGATCGGGGATTATCAATATTGAAACGTCAGAGCGTAACGGCCCGGTCGTCGCGTCGTTTCCCGTTGCCGACGGCGATGACATCATGCTGGTGACCGACGGCGGGAAGCTCATTCGCACCCCCGTCGGCGACATCCGCATCGCCGGCCGCAATACCCAGGGGGTCATTGCGTTCAAGACTGGCGCTGGCGAGAAGGTTGTCTCAGCCGCGCGCCTGGGAGAGGATGATGATGGCGACGCAGAAGACCAGGCAGGTCAGGACGTAGTCGACTCGGAATCGGCGGGCGAAACGTCGCCGGACGCATTACCGGACCAGGAGTAGTACTTTGACGAAGCGGACTGCGGTCTATCCCGGCACGTTCGATCCGATCACCAACGGCCACGTCGATATCATCCGCCGCGCAACGCGGTTGGTTGATAGGCTGGTTGTTGGGGTGGCGGCCAATCCCGGCAAGGGACCGATCTTTGGATTAGACGACCGGCTCGACATGGTGCGCACCGAGGTTGCCGACATCGCTCGGCAAAAGGGGGCCGAGATTGAGGTTGTCTCGTTCTCTAACCTGCTCATGCATTTTGCCGCGGAATGCGGCGCGGTCATGATCATTCGAGGTCTTCGCGCGGTCACCGACTTCGACTATGAATTTCAAATGGTCGGTATGAATGCGCGGGTGAATCCCGAAATCGAGACGGTCTTTTTGATGGCGTCGGAGAATCATACCTTTATCTCCTCGCGGTTCGTCAAAGAGATCGCTTTGTTGGGCGGCAACGTGACAAGTTTCCTGCCACCCCGCGTTCACACGCGGCTCTTGGCGCAAGTCAGCGCCATTTCTAGTTCAGCAAACGAGTAGAGACCTATGAGATTTTGGCGTTTTTTCGGCGCGGCAATCGTCGCGCTCGTACTGTGGACCGGCCAGAGCTTTGCCGCCGATCCGGAGAACACTCTGTATTTGGAACTTAAAGATGGTCGCGTCGTGATCGAGATGCGACCGGATTTGGCCCCCAGGCATGTCGAGCGTATCAAAACGCTGGCACGCACTGGTTTTTACGAAAATACCCCAATCCACCGCGTCATCGACGGCTTCATGGCCCAAATGGGGGATCCGTCGGGAACCGGCAGCGGCGGTTCAGACCTGCCCGACCTGCGATCCGAGTTCAGCAACGAGAAACACGAACGCGGCACCTTATCGATGGCCCGGACGTCCGATCCCAATAGCGCGAACTCACAATTTTTCATCATGTTTGGTCGCACGCCGAGCCTTGATTCCCAGTACTCAATTTGGGGGCGGGTCACCGAGGGCATGGAGCATGTCGACAAGATCAAACGGGGCGCCGGTCGAAATGGAATCGTGCGCGAACCCGATCGCATCATCAGCCTAAAAGTCGCCGCTGACGTCGACTGACGTCGTCATCCACTAGCCCACACCGCGTCAACGAAAGGCGGCAGTCATGGAAGACACACTCTATTTGGACCTTAAGAATGGACGCGTGACGATCAAGACACGCCCCGATCTCGCGCCCGGACACGTTTCGCGGATCAAAGAATTGGCCCGCGAAGGCTATTACGACGAAACGCCGATACACCGCGTCATCGAAGGCTTCATGGCGCAGATGGGCGATCCAACGGGAACCGGCTCTGGCGGTTCGGATAAACCCGACCTAAAGGCCGAATTCTCGGATGCCCCTCATGCCCGCGGCACGGTTTCGATGGCGCGGTCGGCAAGCCCGAACAGTGCTAACTCGCAGTTCTTTATCTGTTTCGAAGAATCCAGCTTCCTCGACGGCCAGTATACGGTTTGGGGCGAAGTGATCGAAGGCATGGAACATGTCGACGGCATCAAACGCGGTTCCGGTCCCAACGGCAGCGTCGACGATCCGGACAAAATCGTGCGGATGCAGGTCGCCGCTGACGCGGAGTAGCGAGACGACTGGACAACGGCTCAGCGATTTTGACTTCGAGCTACCCCGCGCGCTGATTGCGCTGCGGCCGGTCGTGCCGCGCGATAGCGCCAAACTTTTGCATCTTCCCGCAGGCGCCAGCCCGCGCCACCGTTCGGTCGCCGAATTGCCCACGTTGCTGCGCCCAGGCGATGTCATGGTGTTCAACGACACCCGCGTTATCCCTGCCCGACTGCAGGGCCGCCGCGGCGACGTTCGGGTCGAATTCACGCTTCATAAGATGATGGGCGCCGATACATGGGCGGCGTTTGCAAAACCCGCTCGGCGGTTGCGTCCCGGCGACCGCATCGTCTTTGCGGATGATTTCGCCGCGCAGGTTTTGGAAAAACGCGACGCGGGCGAGGTTGTCGTGCGCTTCGATGTCGCCGGCGATGCGCTGTGGGCGGCATTGGAACAGCACGGCACGATGCCGCTGCCACCTTACATCGCGGCCCATCGGGCGCCCGACGTGGCGGATCGCGACTCATACCAAACCATCTTCGCGCGGCAATCCGGGGCGGTCGCAGCCCCGACGGCGGGCTTACACTTCACCGAAGCGTTAATGGCTGACATCGCAGCGCTTGGCGTGGCGTGCATCACGGTGACCCTACACGTTGGGGCAGGCACCTTCCTGCCGGTGAAGACTGAGGAGATTGCCGCCCACAGAATGCATGCCGAGTGGGGGCGGATCGACCCACAGGCCGCTGAGGCGATTAACACGGCCCGCGCCAGTGGCGGCCGGGTTGTCGCCGTAGGAACAACCAGCTTGCGGCTTCTCGAGAGTGCCGCGGGTGCCGACGGCACAGTGCATCCCTTTGAAGGCGAAACCGATATCTTCATCACCCCGGGCTATCGCTTTAAGGCGACCGACGTGCTGATCACCAATTTTCACCTGCCGAAATCGACGCTGTTCATGCTGGTCTGCGCCTTCGCTGGTCGCGAGCGAATGCTGGCGGCCTATGAGACGGCCAAGGCTGGCGGTTACCGGTTTTACTCCTATGGCGATGCGTGTTTGCTGGAGCGCGCGGCGTGAGCGATCTAGCGTTCACGATCGCGGCGCACGACGGCGCAGCGCGGGCAGGGGAGATCGAAACCGCCCACGGCCGCATTCGCACCCCAGCCTTCATGCCGGTCGGGACAGCCGCCACGGTCAAGGCCCTCACGGTCGACCAAGTGCGCGCGACCGGCGCCGACATCGTGCTGTGCAATACCTATCACCTGATGCTGCGGCCGGGCGCCGAACGCATCGCGGCACTCGGCGGCTTGCACCGGTTTATGAATTGGGACGGCCCGATCCTCACTGACTCTGGCGGGTTTCAAGTCATGTCGTTGGCCAAACTTCGCAAGCTGGATGACGACGGGGTCACCTTCCAGTCGCATATCGACGGCAGCACCCACCGGTTGACCCCGGCGCGTGCGGTCGAGCTGCAGCAGCTGTTCGGGGTCGATATTGCGATGGTGCTGGACGAATGCACCCCGTACCCGTCCGATCAGAACACCGCCGCACACTCGATGCGCCGGTCGATGGCCTGGGCGGCGCAGTGCCGGGCGGCCTATCAGGGCGGCGTGGGGCGGGCGCTGTTCGGTATCGTCCAAGGCGGCATCTATCCGGCGTTACGACAAGAATCTGCCAACCGGTTGATCGACATCGGGTTCGAGGGCTATGCCGTCGGCGGGCTAGCGGTCGGCGAAGGCCAAGATGAAATGCTGTCGGTCCTAGACGCCACTGTACCGCATCTGCCGCAAGATCGGCCGCGCTACCTGATGGGGGTCGGCAAACCTGATGATATCGTTGAATCGGTGCGCCGCGGCATCGACATGTTCGACTGCGTATTGCCAACGCGTTCGGGCCGCACCGGGCAGGCCTTCACCCGCGACGGCCCGATCAACATTCGCAACGCGGGATTTGCCGGCGATCCGGCGCCCCTTGATGCGGCGTCGGACTGCCCAGCCAGCCGCGACTACAGCCGCGCCTATTTGCATCATCTCATCAAAGCCAAAGAAATTCTCGGCGCGACCCTGCTGAGCTGGCACAACATCAGCTTCTATCAACGTCTGATGGCCGATCTGCGCGCTGCGATCGCTGCTGGCCGCCTGGAGGCGTTCGCGGCGGATTTTCTCGCCCAATACCGATCCGGCAGCGACACAGTTGGCTGAGTTTCGCCCGGCACAAGAAATGACTTAGACTGCCCTGCAACGACACGTTCCAAGGAGACACGAAAATGGTCCTAGCTTCACCGCATACGATGTACGCGACGCCCGATCATGACGAGGCCGCGCGCGAGGATTTCGTCCTCGAAATGATGGTGCATGTGTCGCGCGATCTGACGCCGGGCAAGCGCAAGCTTTACGACGTGGTCGTGAAACCCAAATTCGAAAAGTCGTTTGGCCGGGCGCCGGTCAACCGGCACGAAATCCGTCATGCGATGGAGCAGGAGGATTTCAATCAGGTCTGGGGCGCGCTGCGGCGCACGACTCAGGAATTGATGTTCGACTCGATCGGCGAATCGGTGGAGCGTCGGACCGGCGATCTGATGGAACGCGCGGCTGGTTTCGCCAAGCCGACCAACAGCCGCCGTCAAGGTACGTTGGACCTCGACCCCACGCTTGAAATTCCGCGCTACCAGACCGCGGTGGATATCCATTGCAAGCCAGGCGGTTATCACAGCGAGCTCACGCGCGACGATCTGTTTGCCGGGGCGGAGTACGATCGCTCGTATAACTTGTTTGCCATGGGCGCGTCGGGGCCGCTCAACGACGATATGGGACGCTCGGTCGCGCGCTATGCATCGCGCACGTTCGCCGATCTAAAACCACGCCGCATCTTGGAGATCGGTTGCACTGTGGGCCATTCGACCTTGCCCTATTGCGACCTGTACCCCGATGCCGAAATTTATGCGATCGATGTCGCAGCGCCGTGCCTACGCTACGCTCATGCCCGTGCCGAATCACTTGGTTATGCCGTGCATTGGTCGCAGCAGAACGGCGAACAGACCAACTTTCCCGACGGTCATTTCGACCTCATCGTGTCGCACATTCTGTTTCACGAGACCTCGAACAAGGGATTGCGCAATATCCTGGGCGAATGCCACCGGCTGCTGGCCAAGGGCGGTGCCATGGTGCACTTCGAGGCGCCGCAATACGAAGATATGCCCGACCCCTACGACCACACGCTGGGCGACTGGTCGACGCACTACAACGCTGAACCCTTCTGGGGCACGCTGCACGATCAGAACTTGCGCAAACTCATGGAAAAAGCTGGGTTTCCCAAGGGTGAACTGTTCCAGCACAAATTCGCACCCAGCGTATTTCTCGAAGAGTCGCCCAAACATCGGGCCGTGTCGCGTACGCCCGCGTACCCGGTGTTCGGTGCGCGCAAGACATAAGGTCCGTGGACTAGGCGGCGCTTCATGGTACGCCTGATCGTCATTGTTGGTTTGGCGCTGGTCGCGCTAGTTGGCCTGTGGGTATTGCTGCGCCGACACGACAGCAAGAACCTAAACCCCGGGGCGCGACCGCCGCCGCTCAGCGATCTTGACGAAGCCGAGGACGCGACAATCCCGTCCCGTCTGGAAGAGCTCGAAGAAATGCTTGGGCGCGGTGAGATCACCGACGAAGAATACGCCTCACGCCGTCGCCATCTCCTCGGCGACGAAGACGAGGGCGAGCGCTAGGCGGCGGCATGCTCGTACCCCGGGAATTGCGTACGCTATGAGCGTTCATCGCGACCGAAACGGTGTTGAAGTGACCGCCGCGAGCACAGCGGCCGCGACCCATCTTGATGCGGCCATTGATTCCTTTCTGCGCTTCGCGAATGACGGCGGCGACCATCTCGGGGCGGCGCTGAGCGCCGACGCAGACTTGGTCCTTGGCCACTGCTTGATGGGCTATTTCATGCGATTGGCGAATGACCCCGCCTTGTTACCTGGGGGCGTGGCGGCTTTATCGCGTGCGACCGAAATTGTTGCACAAGGCGTGGTGAGCGCGCGCGAACGGCACCATGTCGCCGCGCTGGGTTGTTGGTACGCCGACGATTGGTTGGGCGCAATTGCCCATTGGGAGCGCGCATTACTCGAAAACCCACGCGACCTCTTGGCGCTGTGGGTATCGCACCTGGTGCAATTCTTCATGGGCCGAATGGCGCAACTGCGCGACTCGGCGGCGCGTGCCTTGCCATTTTGGCCGGACGGGGAACCCGGTACGGCCTATGTGCACGCGATGTACGGTTTCGCCCTGGAGGAAACGGGCGCATTTGAACCGGCAGAATCTTGGGGACGTAGAGCAAGCACCGCCAATCCCGACGGGGTTTGGGGCGTTCACGCCGTAACGCATGTTTTGGAGACGCAATCGCGGCTTCGGGAAGGCGTGGCCTGGCTTGCCGACCTTGACCAGCGTTGGCCGACCCTTGGTCCGTTTGCGAATCACATGTGGTGGCACCGGTCGCTCTATCATGTCGAGTTGGAAGAGTTCGACACGGTGTTCGACCTCTATGCGCGCGGCGTGCGCCCGGAGCAAACCATGGACTACATGGATATTTCGAATGCCGCTTCGCTGTTGTGGCGATTGAATAGTCGCGGGGTCGATGTCGGTGACCGCTGGCAGGAGCTAGCTGAGAAGTGCGCCCTCAAACAGAAAGATCATCTTCTGCCGTTCTCGCAGGCCCATTTCGCGCTTGTCCTCGGATATGATCGGCGGCACGACGATCTCGCCAAGATGATCGAAGCCTCGCGCGCGTTGGCAAGCGGCGCGGGGACGGTCGCCGGTTTGGAGCGCGATGTGCTGTTGCCGCTGGAAGAGGGCTATGCGTTTTTGGCCAAAGGCGACTATGCGACGGCGCTCACGCGCCTGCTCCCCATTCGTTACGGCATTGGGTGTCTGGGCGGCAGCAATGCCCAGCGCGATGTGTTTGCGCAAACCATCATCGATTGCGCCTTGCGCGCTAAAGAATTCAGCCAAGCGCGCGCATTGTTGGCCGAGCGTGTGGCCAATCTGCCGGGCAGTCCTTGGTCCTGGAAGCAGTATGCCGTGGCTCTGAAAGCATGCGGCGATGCGGACGGGGCCATGTTGGCAGGGACCAAGGCAGCTGCGTTGCTGGCCGCGCAGAGCGCCTAGTTCCAAAAAATTCCTCCTCATAGTGCGTCAAAGGCGCGCGGCGCGCCTCAACCCCGTCAAACCACCGGCCAGTGGTCGGTCTCGCGCACCGCCTCGTCCATCCCGGGCCACGGCGGCAGGGTGGCAATCAGCAACGTGAGCGGCGCGTCACCAACGGTGCGGAACTGGAACCGCGTACCAAGCGGCATGTTGAGCGCCATCCCAGGTTCGACCGGCACGACTTCTTCATGAGTGCTCCATTGGCGCCACACTTCGCCGGCACCAGACAACACATACCAAATCTCCTCGACAGTCTTGTGCGACACGGCCATGGAAATACCGCCCACCGGCAGCGTGCGGTGGGCGAGGCTAGCGTCGTTGCGCTGCGGCCGCGGCAAAAGCCGGATTTCCGAACCGTCCGGCGCGATCACGTCGGGCGCCGCCGACAAGGTTTTGGTCACGAGCGGGTGGGGCATGGCATCTCCTCGGGCGTGGTAAGTGTAGGATAGCAGCGCAGGCCGTCAGCGGCTCTTCGCGACACCCTGGGATCGGACACTACCGGCTGATAGCGCGGCCGGGGTATGGGTGCTAATATGTCGCCGTCTCAATGTTGAGGTGAACCCCGACACAGACCCCAAAGCTTCACCCTTTTGCGTAACTGGCGATATCAGGTGGACCGACCACCGGGGAGCGCAGAAGTTTTTCCTAGCCGATCGCCTGGGCACATCATCATCGATGCGTCCGGGCGTTTGTGTTTTCGGCAAAGGAGAACGACATGAAGATCGCCATTCTGATTTATGACGGCATCACCGCGCTTGATGCGGTCGGCCCCTACGACATTCTCAACCGCGTGCCCGGTACCGAGGTGGTATTCGTCGCCAAAACAAAGGGCACGGTGCGCACCGGCAACGGCGCGCTTGGGCTGGTCGCCGATTACGCGCTCTCCGATATTGCCGCCGCCGACGTGTTGCTGGTGCCGGGTGGCTCGAAAGGCATCGCCGAAGCGATCCACGATCCTGCGTACCAAGACTGGATTGTCTCCCTGGATCAAACGACGCAATGGACCACGTCGGTCTGTACCGGGGCGCTGTTCCTGGCCGCCGCGGGTCTGTTGGCGGGGCGGCGGGCGACCACCCACTGGCGCGCCGCACACGGCCTCGCCAAGTACAGCGCGACCTACGTCGCCGAACGTTACGTCCATGACGGCAAGTATGTGACGGCGGCGGGCGTTTCAGCTGGGATCGACATGGCGCTCTATCTGGTGGAGCAAACCGCGGGACGCGACGTCGCCCAAGCCGTCCAGCTCAGCGCCGAATACATCCCGCAACCACCGTTCCCACCGGTCTCGGCGGCGGCGGCCTCTAGTCACCTCAAGGAGATCGTGGCGCGCCTAACGGTGTAGCCGCCGGCCGCCTCATCTTCTCCTCCCCCTGCGCGTCAGCTGAGGGGGAGGGCAGGGAGGGGGTTAATGTTCTCGCCAGCAATACCTTCGCTGGCGGTCACCCCCGCCCGCGCCGCTTACGCGCCGCGACCTCCCCCTGCCGGCAGGGTAGGAATAGAGAGCATGCTGTCGTTCAACAGAAGCGTGGCCTACGTCGCCATCGCAACGGTGCCCTCGGGCAAGCCGTAAACATGATCGGAAATTTGCCCGGGGTGGCAGAACCACACGTCGTCGCGGCGCTTGGCCATGTGCTCGAACACGCGGCGCAACTGCCGAATGCGATGCGGCTGGCCCATCAGGAAGGTGTGGAGCGAGTAGCAATTGATTTGCGGCCAACCGTGCATGGCGCTCTCGTCGAGCATTTCGTCGAAGGTGTCGATCATCATCCGGGTGAAGGCGTCATCGTCGATGCCGCGATTGATGAAAGCCGGAATGTCATTGAGTTCCATGGACGGGTAGGGGACAGCCAAGATCGGTCCCTTGTCGGTGCGGAACCATTGCGGCTGGTCGTCGAACCACCAGTCCATCATGTAGGTGTAGCCGAACTCCTTGAGCAATTCAGGCGTCTGCGCGCTTTGTGAAATGAACGGGCCGAGCCAGCCCTTGGGCGTCTTGCCTTCTTCCTTCAGGTAGCGCGCATTGACGACCTCGAACATCTCGCGCTCTTGCTCGGGCGTCATCTCCGCTTGGCGTTCCGAGTTGGTGCGACCGTGGCCAACGATCTCGTCGCCGCGCTTGCGCCACGGGTCGAGAATTTCCGGACAGGCGTCGTAGACGCTGGCGTTCAGCAGGATCGAACACGGCAGCTCATAGTCGTTGAACAAGTTCAACAGCCGCCAAATGCCCAGTCGGTTGCCGTAGTCGCGGTACGCGAAACCGCGGTGATAGGGCGCCTTGGGCATCGACGTAAAGTCCGAGCCGGGATTAAGGCCGAACTCGAACGCCTCAACGTTGAGCGCGAAATAGACCGCGACCTTGGCGCCGTTGGGCCACGTATATTGCGGCCGCGTCGGGATCGCCGAAAAGGCATAGCGGTTCTGAAAGTCATAGGGGTTGTCGGCCATTGCTTTGGTCCTTCCGGCGCATGGTTCGTGTTCCTTTATAGCGAACTCGCTGGGCCCTAGGCGAGCCTCATGACTATCCCGTCCGGCAGGTGTGCTTGATTGATTCCGTGGTTAAGATGTCGCCGCCGCCGCATCGGACTGGAGACTCGCCCATGAAAAACACCCTCGGCCACCGCGCCACCATTGGCATTCTGGTACCCGGCCGGAATACGACGGTCCAGCCCGAATCCGATGACATGCGCCCGGTCGGCGTCACCAATCACGTGGCGCGGATGATCAACATCGGTGTGCCGCCCGGTGCCGGCGCCGACTTCAAAATCGGCCAGTACGCGCTCGATATGGAGGGCGCCATTGACGCGGTGAAGCTGGCCGGCGTCGATATCATTTTGCTCGGGCATTCCCACGATTCATTCGAGGGCGGCCTCAAAGGCGGCACGGCGTTCGAGAAAAAGCTAAGCGATTTTGCCGGCATGCCGGTCCTCGTGCCCTCGCTCGCCTACGTTGCCGCGGTTAAAGCGATGGGCCTAAAACGGGTCTCGATTCTCACGCCCTATCTGACGGCCGACGACGATCTGGTCAAAAGCTTCTTCGAAAGCGCGGGCTGTGCCGTGGTCAAGATGAAGGCGCTGCAATACGACACCGGCCATGCGATTGCCCAAACCCCGGCCGATGTCATTCGCACCTCGCTCGCCGCGCTGGACGGCCCTGAGGTCGATGCGATCTTGCAGGTCGGTACCAATCTGCCGACGGCGCGGATTTCGAACGAAGCCGAATTCTGGCTCAACAAACCGGTGCTGTCGGTCAATGTGGTGGACTACTGGCACACGCTGCGCACGCTCGGCATCGACGATAAAGTCGACGGCTTCGGCACGCTGCTGCGGGATTATTAGCGCCGATCAAGCCGCGTTTGCTTGCGTCCGCGTGCCACCGCTTGTATGTCACTGTCGCCCCGCTAACAGGAAAAATCCATGGCCAAGTCCAAGCGCGTCTCCTCGATCACCATCGATTCGCCCTACGCCGATTATTCGTTCTACCAGTGCCTCTATTCGCGCTCGCGGTCGTTCAAGTTCCTGGAATCCGAGGGGGCCGTGTTCATGATCGAACATCTGATGGCCCGTGCCCCGTCATTGCGCAAGCGCCCGATCGACATTGTTGAGTTTCTCGTCGGCGCCGGCGAATACGAACAATTCATTCGGACCGAAGCCCGCTTCAAGATCGGCAAATATGTCGGTATCGACGCCATCGGGCCGCCCGACCCCAAGACCGAATTGTTGATTGGCCCAGTCGAATCGACCTTCCCCGACTGGAAAGCCGACGCGGTGCTGGCGATGTTCTACAGCGCCAGCAGCATTCTCGGCGCCGACGGCAAACCGTCGCCGACCGCGCTGTTGGAGATGGCGCAGAATGCCCACCGCAATCTCAAGAACGACGGCGGTTTTATTCTGTCCTTCCCAGCACGCGGCGAGTCGCTGTCGTTTCGCGAGGACGAAGACAACGAGGACGAGACCGAAATCGCGATCCCGATTTATAACGGCTTGCGCGAACGCTTCGGCCTGGCACCGGTCGAGGAAGCGGTGATCCGCTACAAATCGGAAGAACGCTACGAACGCGCGACCGGCCTGTCGATTGAACAAATCAAGGACGCCGCCGTCGTCCGCAGCGCCGACGACAAGGTCATGGGCCGCATCACGGTCAAAAAGCCGATGTACCAACAGTACCTCTCCGAATCCCATTTTATCTGGATCTTGCGCGAGGCCGGCTTTCGCGAGTTCATGTTCTTCGATATCAACGCCGACGACGGCACGCCGACCTACGAGCGCCTACCCGACGTCATGACCGAGACTGAGCAATACGCCAACCACATCGTCGCGATCCGCTAGAAATCGCCAGAATTCGGACATTGGCGGCCTAGGGAACGACATAGCCGAAGAAAAGGCTATATTTAGAGCCAATCAGCAATACGGTTGCCTATGCCCCGGTGGCTCGTAGGGCCTGTGGCCCTCTTATATTTCCTCGTCCAGTTGTCCATGGGCAGCGCGGTCGCAGCGGACAAGCGTGTCACGATCGGGTTCCTCGGGACCTACACGCCATGGATCGTTGGGATTGCATCGGGCGCCTACGAGCGCGCGACCGGCTATGAAATCGAATGGCGGGAGTTCGCCACCGGGTTCGAAGCGCTATCGGCCCTGGCAAAGGGTGAGGTTCAGATCACCTACGCCGGCGTTACGCCGATCGCCGGTGCGGTCAGCAACGGTTTGCCGCTAGAGGTATTTTGGGTGGCCGGCGACATCGACAAAAGCGAGGCTTTGGTCGTCCGTGACGGTGCCGGGATCGTCAAGCCTCGGGATCTACGAAATAAGAGGATTGCCACGCCATTCGGTTCGACATCGCATTTTCATTTGCTCTTCGCGCTGGAGCAGTTCGGCATTCCACGAGACGAGACGACCATCGTCAGCCTGACGCCGTCGGAAATCGCAGCGGCCTGGCAGGAAGGTCGGATTGACGGCGCTTATATTTGGGAGCCCGTACAAAGCGATTTGCTCAGAGACGGCAAGATTCTCATCCACTCCGGTGATCTCAGCGGGTGGGGTCGCCCGACCTTCGATGCCTTGGTCGCGGATCCTAAATGGTCCTCGGTCAACCCTGACTTCATGGTGGCTTTTATCAAGACCATCGCGGTGTATGGCGACTCGTACCGCAACGATCGTGACCGATGGACCCGCGCGTCTGCGAACGTTCAAGATTTGGTCGCCATCGTCGGCGGGACCCATGCGCGCGCCGTGCGGACGTTGGGCCTCTATAGCTACCCGTCGATACAACGGCAGGCCTCGACAAGGTGGCTGAGTGGCGGGGGCATAGGCGGTGTCGCTCAAGCCCTTGCCGGCAACGCGCAGTTTCTTTTCGACCAAGGCGTCACAAAAAAACTCGCCGGCGACTATTCGTTCTATGTCAACTCGGAGTGGGTACGCCGTGCGCGAACGTCGAATTAGGAAATCTGTGGGTTGTTGGAGCGCGAGGGTTCGGGGAATTCTCGCTATTGCCCTCGTGGGCGCGGGATTTCTGCTAACGTCAGTCGCACATCCGGCGGAAATCTCGATTGGTTACCAGCGGGTCTACGATCCGTGGATACACGCGATGGCGACAGGTCAATTCGAACGGACAACCGGCTACGAGATCGAGTGGCGCGCCTTCGACAGCAGCATTGAAGTCATGGGCGCGCTCGCCCGCGGCGAAATACAGATTGGCCACACCGGCGGGACCGGGTTGGCCGGTGCAGCGAGCGTCGGCGCTGATTTTCGGATATTCTGGATACTTCATGATATTGGCGCGGCGGAGGCGCTCGTCGTTCGCGAGGATTCCGGCATCGTTGCGCCCCAGGACTTGCGGCGAAAGCGCATCGCGGTTCCGGCGGGATCGACGGCGCACTACCAGCTCTTGTTCGCGCTGGAACAGTTCGACATTCGTCGGTCCGATGTCATCCTCACGTTCCGCGATCCGAAAGAGCTTCTTGAGGACTGGAAGGCCGCGCGGATCGACGCGGCGTTTGTGTGGGGTCCAATTCTGGCGGAGATCAGCCGAAGCGGTACGACTTTGGTAAACTCCGGCCACCTGCGAGGGTGGGGGCGACCGACCTTCGCGGCCCTCGTTGTCAATCCTGAATGGGCGGCGATCAACCCAGGGTTCATGACCGACTTTGTCGGAGTCTTGGCCGCCACGGACAATGCTTATCGTCGTAATCCCGCCGCATGGGATCACAAGAGTGATGAAATAACCAACATCGCGCGGATCGTCGGCGGAACCCCGGCGCAGGCCGTCGCGAGCATGCGGCTCTACAATTATCCTTCGATGAGGGAACAATTGACGCGGAAGTGGTTGGGCGGAGGGAGCATCGGCGGCGTTGCCAAAGCGCTCTTGGACAACGCCGCATATCTCAAAGAGAATGGCCAGCTAAGGACGATTCGATCGGACTATGAGGGCTTCGTTACCACCGATTGGATCACGCGAAGATTGGCCGGTAGTATTCAACGACAGTGACGCTGGCGCCCTCGCTGCGCCGACACAGTCGAATAACGTTGGCTATCACGCCCGAGAGCCGACATTAGGCTACCATCGCTCGGGACGTTACATAGGGGTGGCGCTATGCCGCAAATCGGCCTGCACGACATGTACCCCGACGCCGCGCACGACGAGCAGTCGCGCCAGAACTTTATCCGCAATCTGCGCCTTCATGTTCTAGGCACTGTGCTCGGCGGGACCGCGACAGTGTACGAGGCGCGCGCGCGGCCGGCGTTTGAGCGGGCGCAAAAGCGACGACCCAAGAATGCCCGCGAGGCGTTCAACGCGATGCAGGGCGACGACTATGCCAAAACGTTCTCAGCGTTAAATCGCACCACACAAGAAATGCTTTACGACACGGTTGGGCCGTCAATCGCACGGCAATTGCCTGACCTCATTGACAAGGCGGCCCGGCAAAAGCCCCTCGGCGTGTTGCGGCTCGATCCGTCGGTGGCCGTGCCGCGCTACAACGCGCGCGCCGACATTCACTGCAAGCCGGGCGGCTACCACAGCGAGATCGTGGCCGACGACCTGTTTGCCGGGGCGGAGTACGACCGGTCGATCAACGTCTATTTCTTCGGCACGTTGGGGCGCTACAACGAAGACATGGGCGCCTCGGTGGCGCATTGGTTGCGCGCCACCTATCCCGCGCTAAATCCCAAGCGCATTCTCGACATGGGCTGCACCATCGGTCATTCGACCTTGCCCTACTGCGATGTTTATCCCGACGCCGAAATCCATGCCATCGACGTCGCCGCCCCGGTATTGCGCTATGGTCACGCCCGCGCCGAAGCGATGGGCCGGGCGGTGGATTTTTCGCAACAGAACGCCGAGGCCACGACCTTCGCCGCCGGGTCCTTCGACCTCGTCGTGTCCCACCTGTTGCTGCATGAAACCTCGACCAGCGCGATGGGTCGAATTTTCAAAGAGTGCCACCGGTTACTGCGACCCGGTGGGCTGATGGTTCATCAGGACGGCGTTGGGTTCAAAGACGATCCCTTCGACGGCTATTTCACGGAGTGGCTGACCCACTACAACAACGAGCCGTTCTTGGGCACCTTGCAGCGCCTGGACTGGACCGATATCGCCGCGAAAGCAGGCTTCACCCGCGCCAAAGCCTATGACAAGCGCGTCCCCAGCCAGCAGGAAAACGGCAACGCGACCCTGAGCAAGAAAGAGACCGGAACGCATTACGTTTTTGTTGCCGAGAAATAGCGGACGCTCAGTTTGCGGCGGCGAAGCTCCGATCCGGGCCGGTGGGCGTATCGGCGGCGATCTCTAGAATCAATTTGCGCTGCACGGCCTGGGCAAAGCTGAGTTCCTCGCCGGCCACCACAACAAATGCGCCGGCGCCGCCGATCACGACTTGGGCAAAATAGTTTTCCAATGTGCCATAACCGCGGTTTGCGCCACCGGGGCGGCCCGAGCCTTGGCGCGCGATGGCCAAGCCATTGATGGTAACGCCGCTTTGCACGACGGTATCGCGGGCCAGTTCAATTGGCACCCCACCAAAATTGCCCGCGTCCGCCGACACATCGATGATTTTTCGGTGCGAGGCAATATCGTTGTCGTGGATCAGGTCGGCCGCGTAGATCAACGCGTTTGAAATTGAGTTGTAGCCGAATGCCGCCCGCGGCGCGGCGATCAGCGCGTCGGCGAATTGGCGGGCGCTCCCAAGGTCGGCAATGATCCTCCAATCGACGATGGTGTGCTGCGAATCGGGCGCGCCCCATTCGACGTAGGCAACGGCAATGCGCCCGTTTGGACCGAACTGGATGGCTTCGAGCACACGGGGATGCATCATGGCCAGGCCGTAGCCTTCGCGTTGCAGCCGCAATTCGTCGTCGTCGATCGACCCCGATCCGTCCGCGGCGAGAACCAGTTCGAGATCGACCGCGCGTTTGTCCTGCGCCAGGGCAGGCGGTGCCAGGAAAACCGCCAGCGCAGCGAGGGCGACGAGCGGCACAAAGTGGCGGTATGGTCGGGTCATCAAACCACCTGCGGCGGGTACGAGGCGCTCATTATCGCCTTTCGTGCGCCACGGACCAAGGCCGCGCAATCAAGGGCCAGATCGGCATGCCGCGACGGTGGCAGCGAGGCCGTCTATACTGAATCCCCAGTGAGGCAACGCGGGGCCGCTATGGCTGACGACAAGCCCGTCCGGGTAAAGGGATTCAACGATCAGGTCGTGGCCGGCGGGCGCGCCCATCCGGTGATCGGCTGGATAGTCTTAGGCATGGGTATCGGCGGCGCGATCGGCGCGAGCAACGGTGCAATGGGCGTCTCGCTCGGGCTCGGCGCCGCGATCGGTTTTGGCGTCGGTGTTTTTGTCACGCGGGGTCTGGCGCAGCGGCGCCGGCGGCGCGACGCGCAATAGGGTCGGGCCCACGCCACCTGACAACGGGACAAGAAAAAGCCCGCAAGGCGCAAACCTTGCGGGCTTTGTTTAGTCAGCGTGGCGGACGTTAGCCGCGCTTACCGTCGAGGGTCACGTCTTTCCAGTTAATCAACCGGTTCACCGGTTTGTAGTCCTTGACGTAGCTCTTGACGGCGTCGAGATCGACTGAGTCAAACAGAAACATCGACGCGGCTTGGTCGTGGTAGGTCTGTGCGATCTTCTTCAACAGCACGCGACGCTTGGCCGGATCGAATTCCTGGTTCGCCGCATCGATCGTCGGTTGCAGGTCCGGGAAGCACGTCCACTTCATCGGTGAATTGCAAGAATGCAGGCCGTTGATGGAACGCATGATGTCCATCGTCGGCTCGGAACCGTAATTAAAGCTGAACACGGTCGCATCCTCGAACTTCGAGGTATCACGAACCCGGCCGATCAGGTCGGGCAACGTGATGGCGCGGACTTCGAAGTCCACACCAATCTTCTTCAATTCATCGCCGACGAATTGAACGATGTCCTTCCAGTCGCCCTGGGCGGTTACCGATTCGCCGATAATCTTCAGACCGTTGCCGTAGCCGGCCTCGGCCAACAACGCGCGGGCCTTAGCGGGGTCGTACGGATAGGGCTTGATATCC
This sequence comes from Pseudomonadota bacterium, assembly GCA_027622715.1. Taxonomy (GTDB): domain Bacteria; phylum Pseudomonadota; class Alphaproteobacteria; order SHVP01; family SHVP01; genus CALJDF01. The sequence goes on from JAQBYN010000002.1 coordinate 106,017, forward strand.
TCAAAGTAGCCGTTGATCGACGGCGTGCCGGGCTGACCGGTAACATTGGTCGTGCCCTGCATAACGACATCGACGAACTGCTGCATATTGATGCCGTGGTTGAGCGCTTGACGCACCCGAACATCCGCAACCGGAACACCCGGCCGGTTCGAGAAGAAATGCAGAATGGTGATGGCGGTGCCGGGGTTGACCTGCAACCGGCCCTTGGATGCCTCAATTTTTGCCTTGTTATCGGCGACCAGTTGGAACGCGAGATCAACCTGGTCGGATTCGAAGGCCTGAACACGCGCCGGTAGTTCCGGCAAGAAACGGAACTCGATCCGATCCATTTTGCCGACCTGCCAACCCTGATCGTTGCGCTCAACGACGACGCCGTCGTTGGTCCAACTGACCGTCTTGTAGGGACCGGTGCCGTTCGGGTTCTTACCGAGGCCTTCGAATGTCACATCTTGCAGATGCTGCCAGTCGAGAACCTTGATCACGCCCAGCGTCGAGGGCAGCAGCGGATCGGGCTTCTTGGTTGAAATCTCGACGGTATGATCGTCAATGACCCTGGCGCTGGCAACATTGCGCGTGTTGCGCGTGATGCTCGCCGCCTTCGCTATGCCGTCCGGGGAGGCTAGCCAGTTGATGACTTGGGCAACGTCTTCGGCGGTGAAGTCGTTTCCGTTGTGGAATTTGACACCATCGCGGAGCTTGAAGGTCCACTTGGTTTTATCGGCGTCGTTGACGGTCCATGAGGTCAGCAGCTCCGGGATCGGGCCGTTCTTGTCGCTCGTGGTGTACAGATGGTACGCCGTGCGAAAGACGAAGCCGCCGGAATGTGACGTGTCGAGAAACGGGTTGCCGAGGCCGGCGGGCAGACTGCTGTGACCGACGATCAGCGTCTTGGACATGTCGGCGGCGCCGGCCTGCGACATGCCAAACAGGGCACCCGCCGCAACCGCACCGACCAAAAGTTTTTTGAATGAGCTCATTGTTGAGCTTCCTCCCTGTGAGTAAGTGGACCCAAGGTGAACTATACACCACCTATGGGCCAGGGCGAGTGGGGGGATGACCGCAAAACAGCCATTATTGTGCTCGGGCGGGGCTCGGCTCGGCGCCCGGCGGCGTTGACTTGGACGCCCGAAGCCCCTACGAAACCGCCTCGTGGAGCCCGTAGCTCAGCTGGTAGAGCAATTGACTTTTAATCAATGGGTCGCCGGTTCGAACCCGGCCGGGCTCACCAATTATTTCAAGCACTTACCCGTCCTTGGTCAGAGAACAGACCAAGGACGGTGGACTTTTTGGAGTTTACCGCGGTGGACTTTGTATCTTCGCGGGCCGCGCATCCGCCTGTTAGGAAAAGTCGCCGAACGCTGGCGGCTCATGCACAATGCTCGGGTGATCGCGCCAATTGAGCCCCGATAATCGGCCGATGGTTGAAATGACACACACACTTTTCTCCGGCGGGAATGTCTTCGACGGGCGCGAGATGCGTTCGGGGTTGGGCGTCCTAATGGCGGGCCGCAATATCACTGCCGTCTCAACCGCGGAGTCTTTCGCTGGGTTCGACGGACTGACGATCGATACGACCGGCATGACCTTGATGCCGGGGATGATCGACGCCCATGTCCACCTCGCCTTCGACGCGAGCGAGACCCCCGACGGCAAATTGTCGGACGACGACAGCGCCGGTCTTGAGGCGGCGGTCGCGTCGCGCGCCCTAGTATCCTTGCAAGCGGGTTTTGTCGCCTTACGTGATTGTGGCGGCCCGGGGACTACTGAATTCACGATTCGAGACGCCATCCGGCGCGGCGATCAAGCCGGTCCGGTGATCCAGGCGTGCGGTCAGATGATCCGCAAAGCGCTCAACGGCTTTGGCGACAAAGTGGCCTACGCGGCAACAAGTGATAGCGATGTGCCCGACGCGGTCCGCGCCGTCGCCGCGACCGGGGCGGACTTCATCAATATCATGACGACGATTGACGCAACCGCGTGTGGCCAACCGGACCGACCGGCCTACAGTGCCGACGCCGTGCAACGCGGTGTCGACGCGGCACGTGCGCTTGGCCTAAGAACAATCAGCAACGCTCAATGCGCGGAAGATGTGGTGGCAGCCGCGGCCGCGGGCGTCGCCTCGGTAGAGCAGGGCAGTCGCCTGAATGCAGCCGGCATCGACGCCATGATCGCGAACGATGTCGTCCTGGTCCCAATCCTTCTCGCGCGGCAAAATATTGACGATGCGCGAATCGCGCGTGGCGGTTCACCGGCCGCAATCGACGCCGCCGCCGAACTGGCAGCACAGACCCGCGAGGCGGCGCGTCGGTTTGTTTGGGCTGGCGGAAAATTGGCGCTCGGCACGGATTGCGGTGCGCCAGGCAGTGCGCATGGCACCAACGGTGCAGAACTATTGTTGCTCGCCGAAGCCGGGCTTGCGCCGCTCGATATCTTGCGAGCGGCAACGCTCAATGGCGCTGATCTAATGGGACTGCATGATCCTGGGCGCATCGAGCAGGGCGCCCGGGCCAGCCTGCTGCTGGTCGCCGGTGATCCAACCCGCAACATTCGGGCCGTGGCCGAAACCACGCATCATCACGGCGTATGGCACGACGGTAAGCGCTTGCCCGCACGCTAAACTAGGCCGAATTCTCCGACGCCAGCAGCGAGATCATCAGCGTTCTTGGCCGTGCCGAGGGCAGGCGGATCGCAAGGTCGCAACTATGGTGCCCCACCACTAACTGTACGCCCGGTAACCACCGCCGTCGCTGAACGTGAGAATGCGGTGTCGGGCGTTGCCCGTAATCTGCGGCGTGGGCCCAAAACGCGCCTGAATATCCATTCTGCATCACGATATTCCCCAATACCGAATTGTGTCTTGGAGCATATGGGGCGCCGGCGTTTGCTGACCAGTGACGGGCATCACGCAGGCGTGACGCTGCCTAGAAGAACCCGTCGCGGTGTGACGACCGACACCTTGCGGCGGAGGGCGGCCTAACGCTTCTTCCCGAACACCTGGTCCCAGTTGTTCCGGTAACGGCGGGAAACCGGCTTTTGACCTTCGCCGCGGCTATAGCTCTCGGCGGGGTCTTTGGCATCATCTGCCTTGTCGGTCTTCGCATCTGGCGCGGGCTTCTCGGCGCTGGTTTCAGCCTTAGCCGTGCTGTCGGTCTTCGGCGTCGTTTCGGTTTTGGTCGGCCCCTCGGTTTTGGCTTTGCCGTCGGTTTTGCTCTTGCTCTCGGCTTTCGCCGGAGTCTCGGCCTTGCTCGGGCCGGTTTCAACCTTGGGGCTAGGGGCGGGCTTGGTCTTGGGTTCGGTCATATTCATTCTGGCAGTTGCTGATTGTGGCATGGCCGCGCTGACGACCGCCTATGGCTGCATCAAATAGCGAAAACGCGAACGCGCTGCAACGGGCCTCAGGCGGTTGGCTAACGCCGCACCTTACTCGGCGGCTTCGTCGGTCTTCGCCCGCGCCCAGCGCGCATCGAAATCCCACACGTCCGGGAACCCCATCATCGTATGCATGTCGGCGAAGACTGGCGTCGGGTTGTCGATCAACGTCCGCTTTTCCTTGAGGTAGCGGTAGGACGAATCGATCGCGGCCGCCGCCACCTTGTGCGCGGCCCCAGGATAGATCGCCACTGCGAACCCCAGTTCTTTGAGCTCGTCCGCCGGCATCTCCGGGGTGCGGCCCGCCTGCACCACATTCATGAACAGACGCGTCTTCTTGGCCAGCGCGGCGGCAATGGTTCGAATCTCATCGTGGCTTTCCGGGCTTTCGACAAAGATCAGATCGGCGCCGGCCCCGGCATAGGCCGCGCCGCGGCGGATCGCTTCGTCCAGACCAAGGTGGGTGCGCGCGTCGGTCCGCGCGACGATCAATGTGTCAGGGCTACGCCGCGCTTCCAGCGCGACTTGAATCTTGAGGACCATCTCGTCAACCGGGATGACCTCGCGCCCCAACGTATGCCCGCATTTCTTGGGCGAGACTTGATCCTCCATCTGGATGCCGCAGGCGCCGGCCTCTTCATAACCGCGCACCGTATGGGCGACGTTTAGGAGGCCGCCATAGCCGGTGTCGGCATCGGCGATCAGCGGAGTCTCTGTGCCGCTGGCGATCTGGCGCACCCGGCCAACCATGTCGGTATAGGTCGCAAGACCCGCATCGGGCAGCCCGAGATGTGACGCCACCGTGCCATAGCCGGTCATGTATAGGGCCTGAAATCCCAAGCGGTCGGCGAGCCGCGCCGAGATCATATCGTACACGCCCGGGGCAATGATGAATTCGCCGCTGCGCACGGCGCGCGCCAGGCGCTGTCTCTTTTCGCTCATGTCGATCGTCCTTTTCTAGGTTCGGGCGAACAACCAGGGATGCCGCTTGCCAAATCCGTCCTCGAACGCGCTTATTTCCGCCTCGTGCTCAAAGGTCATGCCGATGTCATCCAGACCCTTTAGCAACGATGTCTTGCGAAACGATTCGATATCGAACGCATGACTCGTACCGTCAGGCGCGATCACGGTCTGTTTCTCCAGATCGACCGAGATCGTTGCGCCGGGTTTGTCATGCAGCTGGTCGCGAATTGCCTTCACGACATCTTCAGGCAAGCGCACCGGCAGCAGGCCGTTCTTCAACGAATTGTTGTAGAAAATATCGCCGAAGCTCGACGCCACGACGCACCGGATGCCGTAGTCGAGCAGCGCCCAAGGCGCCCCCTCGCGGCTGGACCCACCGCCAAAATTGCGGTCGGCGACGATGATGTGGGCGTCCTTGTAGGCCGGTTGATTAAGCACGAAGTCCGGGTTCGGGGTTCCGTCATCCTTCAGGCGCTGATCGATAAACAAAACATCGCCGAACCCCTCCGCACGGGGCCGCCGTAGGAAACGCGCCGGCAACAGCTGGTCGGTGTCGATGTTGGGCCGGTCCATCGGCGCGGCCACCGCCGTCAACGTGGTGAACTTTTCCATGGCTCAACCTTTCTGCGCGAAGCTGCGCACATCGGTGAAGCGACCGGTTAGTGCCGCCGCCGCCGCCATCGCTGGGCTCATGAGGTGGGTGCGGGCGCCCTTGCCCTGACGGCCCGGGAAGTTGCGGTTTGAGGTGGACGCGCAGCGTTCGCCCGCTGCAACCAGATCGCCGTTCATGCCGACGCACATCGAGCAGCCCGATTCGCGCCATTCGAACCCCGCTTTGCGGAATATTTCGTCCAACCCTTCTTTCTCGGCTTGGAGTTTCACCAGGGTCGAGCCCGGCGAAATCATCGCCGGTACTTTCGCGGTGCCTTGGCGGGCAACCTCGGCGACGGCGCGCAAATCTTCGATCCGCGAGTTGGTACACGATCCAATGAAAACCCTATCCACCGGCACGTCCTCCAGTTTGGTCCCCGGTTTGAGGCCGATGTAGTCGAGCGTCGCTTGCATCGCCTGGCGGCGTTCGGGGTTGGTTTCCTTGTCTGGATCGGGGACGCTGCCGGTGATCGGCAGCGCGTCTTCGGGGCTGGTCCCCCAAGTCAACATCGGTGCGAAGGTCGCGGCGTCCATCCGGACCTCGCGGCTAAACGTGGCATCGGCGTCGGAGGGCAGGGCGCGCCATTGATCCAGCGCCATTTCCCAGTCTTTGCCCTTAGGCGCGAATGGTCGCCCTTCGACATAGCTGAACGTCGTTTCATCGGGCGCAATGATACCGGCGCGCGCACCGGCCTCGATCGACATGTTGCACACCGTTAGGCGCTCCTCGATCGTCAACGCACGGATCGCGGCACCGGCGTACTCCACGACATGTCGGGCCGCGCCATTGGCGCCGATCTCGGCAATGATGGACAAGATGATGTCCTTCGCGGTAACCCCAAATGGCCGCTCGCCGTCAACCGTGACCCGCATCGCGTCGGGCTTGCGTTGCCACGTCGTTTGCGTTGCCAAGACGTGGAAGACGTCCGATGCGCCAATGCCGAACGCCAGCGCACCCAGCGCGCCGTGTGTCGAGGTATGCGAATCACCGCACACCATGACGAGCCCCGGCAGCGTGATGCCTTGCTCGGGGCCAACAACGTGCACGATCCCTTGACGCGAATCGCCCAGGTCGAACAGCGTCACGTTGTGGTTGGCCGCGTTGCGCGTCAGGGTTTCGACCGCGCGTCGTTGCATCGGGTCGGTGATATCCTCCAGTTTATGACTGGTCGTCGGCACACCGTGGTCGGGCGTCGCGAATGTCAGTTCAGGACGGCGGACCTTGAGGCCGCGCTTTTCGAGAAAGCCGAACGCATGCCCCGAGCCATCGTGCGCCAAATGGCGACCGATATAGAGCAAGGTGTAGCCGTCCTCGGTGGTGTGCACCGCGTGGTCGTTCCAAATCTTTTCGAAGAGTGTCTTGCCGCTCATCGAGGGTCCTTCTTGTTGGGGCCGTTGGTTAGGCCGCGGCCTTGCCGCGAATGAGTTTGCCCGGGCGCGCGCCGGTTTCCTTGCCGTTTTCCTGCACCACTTCACCGGCCACGATGGTTTTGACATAGCCTTCGGCCGTTGCCATCAGGCGCTGCGCACCGGTCGGTAAGTCGTTGACCATAAAGGGTTTCGGCGCGTTCAGGCGGTCGAAATCGATTAGGTTAAAGTCGGCCTTCTTGCACGGTGCGATGACGCCCCGGTCGTTCAACCCGTAGAGCGTTGCGGTTTCGGACGTGAGCTTCTTGACCACCGCCTCCATCGCAATGCGGGGCCCGCGCGATCGGTCGCGCGCCCAGTGCGTCATCAAGAATGTCGGCACATTGGCATCGCAAATATAGCTGACATGCGCGCCACCATCGCCGCCGCCGATTATCGAGAGCGGGTGAATCAGTTGCTCGTGCAGGGCGTCGAGATTCCCGTGCGAATAGTTTAGGCCGCAGAACATCAGATAGTTGGTGCCGTCGCTCCGTAGCATTTCGTCGTAGGCGACCGCGCGGGGGTCGCGGCCTTCACGCGCTGCGACGGCTTGGACCGATTGCGATATCGGCGGTTCGAAATCGAAGTCGTCACCCATGACATAAGTCTCGGCCCAGGCGTCCTGCACCATGTCGGCGAAGGCATCTTGAATCGGATCCGACTCGGCCAGTATTTTCGCCCGTACCTCGGGATCGCGTAGCCGTGCGAGTTTTTCCGCCGCCGGTAGTTTGTTGATCGTCGCATAGGTCGGAAAGCGGATGAACTGGTTGGGCCCCTGAAAGCTGAATAGCAAGGTGGTTGGGCGGCCAAACACCTGCGGATAGACCCGGGCGCCATCGGCTGCGGCCGCTTCGCATTCCTTGAGCATGTCGCGCCAAGCGTCTGGCGCTTTGTTGTTTTGACCGAACAAGAAAGTAACCGGCACGCCGGTCGCTTTCGCCACTTTGCGCATCCACGCCATTTCCTTGGCGGGCGCAATCAAATCGTCGCCCGAAATGCCAGCCGGGGCGAGCTCAAAGATGCCATGACCGGCTGCGGCGATCGCGTGACCCATGGCCATTAACTCGTCTTCACGGGCCCAGGTGCCCGGCACCGGTTCGCCGTCAACCGCCAGATGCAACAACGTGCGTGATGTGGTGAATCCCAGCGCGCCGGCCTGTAGCGCTTCGGTGACGACCGTCGCCATTTTCTCGATGTCCTCGGGGGTCGCCGGTTCGTTCTTGGCACCGCGCTGGCCCATGACATAGGCGCGTACCGGGCCGTGCGCGATTTGGCAGCCAACGTCCATGGCATGCGGATGCCGCTCGACCGCGTCCAAGTATTCGGGGAACGTCTCCCAATCCCATTTCACACCGGCCGCAAGTGCCGCCCCGGGAATGTCCTCGACCCCTTCCATCAGGCCGATCAAAAAGTCATGGCCGTCGCGCGCGGCCGGCGCAAAGCCAACCCCGCAATTGCCCATGACCGCCGTCGTCACCCCTTGCCAGAACGACGGCGTCAGCAGTGGATCCCACGTCACCTGCCCGTCGTAATGGGTGTGGATGTCGACCCAGCCGGGAGTGACCAGCAATCCATCGGCGTCGATGGTTTGTTTGGCGTCGCCCGACAGCGCACCAACCTCGACGATCAATCCGTCAGTGACCGCGACGTCGCCCGTTTGCTGGGGCGCGCCGGTCCCATCGACGATACTGCCGCCTTTGATGATGAGGTCGTACATAGGGCCTCCCGGGTTGGATCAACGGGCGCGAACGCGCTAGAGATGCGGTAACGCCACGATACACTGTCGGCTCGCGATTCGGCCAGCCGGACCAAAGCCGGAACCATGAAGGACGCTTAGCCAGATATGACCACAAGTGATGCGTTGCGGGCCCAGTTGCGTCTACCGCTCTTCGCCGCCCCTATGTTCCTCGTTTCCGGGCCCGATTTGGTCATCGCGGCGGCCCGTGCCGGGATCATCGGCTCGTTTCCCACCCCAAACTGCCGCACGACGGCGGATATGGAAGCGTGGATGGCGCGCATTACCGAAGAAACCGCCGGATTCGGGTCAGGCGAGGATCATTCGACCAAGCTTTGGTCGGCCAACCTGATCGTGCACCGGACCAATGCGCGGCTGGCTGAGGACGTCGCGCTGGTGAAGAAATACCGACCGCCTATCGTGATTACCGCCCTGGGCAGCCCGCGCGCGATCGTCGATGACGTCCATGACTACGGCGGACTGGTCTTCGCCGACGTCAACGGAATAGCGCACGCCCGCAAAGCGGCCGCCGCTGGCGTCGATGGCTTGGTGCTGGTGTGCGCTGGTGCTGGCGGACATACCGGCCGCATCGCGCCTTTCGCGTTTGTACCCGAGGTGCGGAAGTTCTTTGATGGCATGCTCATTGTCTCCGGCGCGATGACCGACGGGCGAGCCGTCGCCGCTGCCCGCGCGCTGGGGGCCGACTTTGGCTACGCCGGCACGCGATTTATTGCCTGCGCCGAAAGCATGGCGCCCGAGGCCTATCGTCAAATGGTCGTCGACGCCGAAATCGACGACCTGGTGTTGACCAGCGCCCTAACCGGCGCCCTGGCCAGCATGTTACGCCCGAGCGTGCGCGAGGCCGGGTTCGACCCCGATGCGTTGGTTGAGGGCTCAACGGCCGGTTACACCCACAAGACAAGCGAGAACAGAGCGTGGAAAAGCGTTTGGTCGGCCGGGCAGGGCGTCGGCTCGATCAACTCGGTCAAGACCGTCGCCGAGATCGTTGATGATTTCGCGCGGGAGTACGAGGCCGCATTGGCCGCGCTGTAGGGCTAAGAATGGGATGCTTGGTGGTTGCCGCGACGAAGAAATCCTGCAGGATATCTCCGTTTGACCGCTGACAAGGAGGCATCACCGGATGATGCTGATACGTTGCTTCCTCGCGCCGTCGAAGATCGAGGGAATCGGCCTCTTTGCCAGGGACGCCGTTGCAAAGGGGACCGAAGTTTACCGGTTCACACCCCCCTTCGACCTGATCGTCGATACGGCTGCGATCGGCGCGCTGCCGACGGCGCCGCAGGAGTTCTTTCGGCGTTTCACCTTCGGCCACCCGACCGAGACGGAAAAGATCCTTCTGGAATTTGACGAAGGCCGCTACATGAACCACGCGGAAGCGCCGAACACAGACTGTTCGGCGGTGTTCAGTGGCTTCGCTGTGCAAGATATTGCGGCCGGCGAGGAGTTGACATGTAACTACCGGCACCTCGACGGGGGGCAGATCATTCTCGAGCCGCCGCGCTGGGACGGTGCGGTCAAGCCGGTTGAGAGCTCGACACCGCACCGTCGATAAGTCGTTTCACGTAAGCCGGAAGGCCGAACGCAGCGACGTGGAGCTCAGGCGTGTAGTACTGGGTCTCGACGGCAAGGCTCCTATATCGCGCTTTCAACACCGTTAGTGACGGAAGGTCGGCACCGGCGTCATTGCGGCACCAGCTTAGGGTCATGAGGCCACCGTATGCTGGGACGACCACACCGAAGAACGAGACCGCCGCGAACGTCCGAGCCAGTTTACCTGCGACATCGGTGACGATGTCCGGCTGCAGGAAGGGAACGCCGCTTTGCGTCACGAGAATTCCGCCTAGTGCGAGCCGGGCCTTGCAGTCGTCGTAAAATGCGTTCGTAAACAACTTTGCCCCTGCACCCACCGGGTCGGGCGAGTCGATGACGATGACGTCGTATACCGCCGTCGTTTCGCGGACGAAACGGCTGCCGTCGGCGATCACCAGATGCGTCCGCGGATCATCGAACGCACCGGCCGAAACCATCGGCATATGCGTTCGGCAGGCCTCGACGACTTCGTCGTCGATATCGACGACGGTCACATGCTCGACCGGATGACGCAGCGCTTCTCGCAGCGTACCGCCCGCCCCACAACCGATGATCAGCACCCGACGCACGGCGCCGTGGGCGAACAGCGCCGGATGCACAAGCATCTCCTCGTAGGCGAAGCCGTCCCGCTCAGTACTCTGCACGACGCCGTCGAGGACGAAGACGCGACCGAACGCTGGGTTGTCGAATAGCCTCAGCCGGTGATGCTTCGTCCGGACCTCGCGGACCACGCGGCTGACCTGGTAGCGCTGCATCCAACCAGTCGAAATCCTGTCATTGTGTTCGATTTCATCGAACCAAACGCCCGTACGGTCGTTCTCGGTACCACCCGCAACCGCTGACGGTATCGATTTGTCGGTTAGTTCGGTATCGGCCTCGGAATCTTCTGGCGTTGTCATACGAGTCTTCCAGAATGGGCGAATGGAGCGGTTCCGCAACGGCGGGCGAAGACGGTCTGAATTACACGTCGACCTCCAACCGGCGGTTCATGAAAGAAAGGCGCACAGCAAGCAGTCGGGCGACGAATTCGTGGAGTGCGAGCTGACAGTCACGCGCGTCCTCGCCAAGGTCGGTGATCGACTCGGGATCGAGCCGATAGACTACCGATGCTTTGACGGCACACGCTGACGCCGAACGCATCGGGCTATCGCTGTAAGCTGCCATCTCGCCGACGACGGTACCGTGCCGGAATTCCCGGAGGCGGCTGATGCGGCCATCCGGCGATTCAAGTCTCACCTCAATGACGCCGGATTCGATGATGAACAGGCTCGTGTCGGAGTCGCCCTGATGGAACAGATAATCACCGGCCGGAACATCCATCCGCGTCATGACCGCGACGAGGCGGTTAGCCTTCTCGCGGTCGCCGACGATCTCGCTCATGATATCGAGAACGGGCTTTCGACCGGACCCCTCCAACTGCCTGGATAGTATATCTTCCTCCGCCCACTTGAGGGCAAGATCGAGGTCGTCGACGATGACGAAGCGATCGTCGTCGAACCCCTCGGCTTGCGCGAAGACGCTATGCACGGCGGGGGTCAGCGCGCAAAAAAGCGTCCGCGTCCCGGCCGAGTCGAACATATTGAGGATCTTGAAGAATATCTGCACGGCCGTGCTGTCGATCCCCGTGACGCGACGGAAATTGAAAACCACGACCGAATAGGGCGGCTCGGACTCCGTATCCCGTTTCAGTGATTCGAAGAATAGGCTTGCCGAGCCGAAGAATAGGAAGCCTCGCAGATTGAAGATACGGACGTGTTGGCCGAATTCGCGGAGGAAGATGGCCTCGTGGACCGACCGGTCTACCGAACTCCCTTGCTGATCGAGTGAGAATGTGGACTCGACAACGCTCGTTCGGCTGTAGCGGACAATGAAGAGCAGCGAACTCAGGATAATTCCTAGGACGATGCCCGGAATGAAGCCGGCCGTCACGATCACGACGAAGATCGACCATACGGCAAGGCCTTCTATCCGCGTCATGCTGCGGCGCGCGGTGAACAGCCAGTCGCGCAGGAACTGGATCGCGGTGACGAAGATCAGGGCACCGAGGACGATCTTCGGTATGAACTCGATGAAGCCACCGCCGACCACCGCTACCGCAACACAGACGGCGCCGACGATCAGCATGAAGGACCGGCTGGTCACGCCGAGCCGCGAGTACATAATGCTGCCGACGATGTCGGTTAGACCTGGGAGACCGCCGATGCTGCCGCTCGCAATATTCGCGAGCCCGTGCCCGCGCAACTCCGTCGCCATCGGCAAGGTGGTCCGGGTGCTGGCCTCGAGGGCCGACAAATTGAAACTCGTGCTGATCAGCAGGAGGAAGACGATGGTGGCGATCTCGCGCTGCGGCCTGGACACGAAACAGCCTACTACCCGGGCGAGGTCAATCTGCGCATCGCCGATGTCGTGGTGATCGCCAAGAGCGATTCAGCAAAACCACACGACCTCGCGTCGGTGCGCGAAGCAATTATCCGGTTGCGGCCCGATGCGCCGATTTTCTTGGGCGGATCGCCGGTGCGTTTGTCGGATGCGGCGGCGGTCCAGGGCAAACGCGTGTTGGTCGTCGACGACGGCCCGACCCTGACCCACGGCGGCATGCCCTACGGCGCCGGGTATGTCGCGGCGCGCGCAGCCGGTGCGGCGGAACTCATCGATCCGCGGCCCGCCGCAACCGAGTCACTGCGTGCCGTGTTCGATGCCAATCCGCATCTTGCCGCCGTCCTGCCGGCCATGGGCTATGGTGCCGCGCAAGTGCGCGACCTAGCTGAAACAATCAACCGAAGTGGGGCAGATGTCGTGGTTGCGGGAACCCCGATCGATCTCGCCCGCGCGCTCGATTTGCACCTGCCGGTCGTGCGCGCCCGGTATGATTTTGCCGATCTCGACTCGCCCGGCCTCGGCGACGCGCTGGATACCTTTTTGCGCAGCCGAGGGCTTGGGTGAGCGAACCCCGCGCCTTGGTTGTCGCCGCCCTCGGTGGCAACGCACTAGCGCCGCCAGAAAAGCCCTATGACGCGGCGGACATGGCCGCGGCAATCGCGTCAGCCGCCGACGCGCTCGCGCCCATCGCCGAGACGTGTGATCTGATTGTGACGCACGGCAACGGCCCCCAAATCGGCTATCTGTCGGAAAATGCGCCGCGCACACCATTGGATGTGCTGGGCGCGGAAAGCGAAGGGTGGCTGGGGTACGTCATCGAACAAGGCCTGACTAACCGTCTGCCGGATCGAACGACGCTGGGCATCTTGACGCGGGTCGTCGTCGCGGCCGACGACCCGGCGTTCGATCAGCCGACTAAGCCGGTCGACCCGGTGCTCAGCGAAGCCGAAGCAACCGCATTGCAAGAAGCGCACGGGTGGCCGTTCATCGCCGATCGCGGTGGTTTCCGGCGGGTCGTGCCGTCGCCCCATCCGCTGGAAGTGATCGAGGCAGAAGAAATCGGAATCCTGGCACGGTCCGGGGCGATCGTTGTCTGTGTCGGCGGCGGTGGTATCCCCGTGGTGCGCGACGAACGCGGCCTGTTGCACGGGGTCGAGGCTGTGGTCGATAAAGATATCGCTTCGGCCTTATTGGCGTTGCAGCTAGGCGCTGACGCCCTGTTGTTGCTGACCGACGTGCCGGGGGTCTATGCCGATTGGCCGAACCGCGAAAACCTTCTGCGCAAGCCGTCGGTCGATGAAGTGTCCGCGCTTTTTCTGGCCGCCGGGTCGATTGGTCCCAAGGTGAACGCCGCGGTCGGTTTTGTCGGGGGCGGCGGGCGCTTTGCAGCCATCGGTCTGCTCAATCAGGCGGTGGACCTTCTTGCCGGCAACGTGGGCACGGCGTTTCGCAATCAGGACGTGGCTGGTTCGGTTTCCTGAAAGGCCGGACGCTCTCGAAAACGCTCGTACCATGTGGCGAGCGCTGGCCGATCTTTTCTCCAGACGTTGCCGTCGAGGAACAAATCGACGAACGCAAATAGGGCTGCCGCGGTGAGGTGACCGGTCCGCAGAGGCGCGCCCAATTGCGTGTCCACCGCCGCCGCGAGCGCGTCGTAATTCCGTTGCGCGCGGCCACGCTCAAGCGCTAGGAACGTCGGCGACTGCTTGTCGGCCTCCTTCATCGTGAGTTCGCGGAACATCCAAGCGACATTGTCGGCGGTTGCGGTGACGAACGCGTCAAACCCGAGCGCGTCCCAGCGCGCCGCACCCCTGCCGTTCAACGCACGCGCGCCCGCGCGCTCTTCCAGATACGTCGTGATAAGCAGCGATTCGGATAGCGCTGTGCCGTCGTCCAGCACCAGGGTCGGCACCTTGCCGGTCGGATTGTAAACCAACACGGGCGCGTTAGGGTCGCGCACCGTGGTCTCTATTTCCTCGATGTCGCCGATCTGTCCCGTCAACCGGGCCAGCATCCGAACTTTCCGCGCAAACGGCGAGCGTTGCGTAAAATAGAGTTTCATCATCTAATTGAATCACCGGTGATCAAGAAGCCGCTTGTAGAACGATTGAACGTCGCACGCCAGATAGGTGAGCGCCAAGGCTCGTCACGTATTCAGGTCCGCCAGCGTCATGCCTTCACGTGCCACGCGCTCAAGCAGGGGCGCCGCCGCCCATACCGCGCCGTGGGCTTTTTGAAAACGCGCCAGCGCGTCTAGGACCGCTGGAACGCCGACGGTGTCGGCATAGAACATCGGCCCGCCGCGATAGGCGGGAAAGCCGTAGCCGTTGAGCCACACGATATCGATGTCGCTGGGCCGTTGGGCAATCCCTTCGTCGAGCAGATGGGCGCCCTCGTTGATCATGGCGTAGACGCAGCGATCAACGATCTCCGTGTCGGCGATGTCGCGCGGTGCAATCCCCACTTCGTCGGCTTCCGCCGCGGCCAAGTCGGCCACCAGCGGGTTCTCGCCGGTGGCCGTGCGGCCGTCCTTGTAAAGATAGAAACCGATGCCCGACTTCTGGCCGAACTGGCCCTGCTCACAAAGCATGTCGGCGACACGGGAATAGCGTGCGTCTTGGCTGCGCCCGATGCCGAAGGCTTTGCGCATCCGCCAGCCAACGTCGATCCCGGCGAGATCGCGCACCGCAAACGGGCCCATCGGCAGGCCGAAGTCGTAAATCGCCTTGTCGATCTGGGTGATCGACGCGCCTTCCTGGAGCAGGCGGTTCGCCTCACGCTGATAGACCTGAAGCATCCGGTTGCCGATGAATCCGTGGCAGACGCCGGACACCACCGGGATCTTTCCCAGCCGCTTGGCAAGCGGCATCACGGTGGCGAGCGCGGTGTTCGATGTTCGATCGGCACGCACCACCTCGAGTAACTTCATCACGTTCGCCGGGCTGAAAAAATGCATGCCCAGGACCCGTTCAGGATGTTTTGATGCTGCCGCAATCTCATTCACGTCGAGATAGGATGTGTTGGTCGCCACAATGGCGTCCGCCGCAACGACGCTGTCGAGCGTCGCGATAACCTTCTTTTTGACGGCCATCTCCTCGAACACCGCCTCGACCACCAGGTCCGCGCCGGCTAGGTCCGCGTAGTCGGTCGCCCCCGCAATGGCGGCGAGCCGCGCGTCGGCGACGTCGCGCGCTACGCGGTTGCGCGCGACCATACCGTCATAAGTCTTGCCGATCGCCGCCAAAGCCGCGTCGCGCGCATCGGGTGACACTTCCAGCAACGACACCGGGATACCCGCGTCGGCAAACACCATCGCGATACCGCGGCCCATGGTGCCGCCGCCGATGACCGCGGCGTGTTCAATGGGTCGCGCCGGCGTCTCCTTTGGTATGTCTTTGACTTTGGCGGCTTGGCGTTGCGCAAAGAACGCATATTGCAGCGCGCGCGCCTCAACAGTGGCGTTGCAGGCTTCGAATAGGGCGCGCTCGTGTTTCAGGCCGTCGTCGAAGGGTAGGGACAGTGCCTCTTCGACGGCATCAATAGCCCGGAACGGTGCGTTGAATCCACGGTAGCGCCGGGCGTGCTGCTGGCGTGCTGCTGCGATATCGTCGGCACCGCTGGTGACGGCGGCGTCGCGGGTCGGTCGGGGCCCTTTGCCGCCGCGAACAAGGTCCGCTGCAAAGGCGACCGCGGCGTCGACCAAAGGTTCGCTCACCACCGCGTCGACTGCGCCCATCTCCATTGCCTGGCCGGCGGTCAACCGGTTGCCACCGATAATGACGTCGAGCGCGGCCGCAACCCCGACCAGGCGTGGCAGCCGTTGCGTGCCGCCCGCACCGGGGATAATGCCGAGGCTGACCTCGGGCAGGCCGACCTGGGCGCTATCGACGGCGACGCGGTAGTGGCATGCCAGCGCCACCTCGAACCCGCCGCCGAGCGCGGTCCCGTGCAGCGCCGCGATCACTGGTTTGGCATTGTTTTCCAGTCGCGCGAGGACCTCACCCAGAATGGGGTGCTTTGGTGGCTTGCCGAATTCCGTGATATCGGCGCCGGCAAAAAAGGTTCGTCCTGCACAGGCGATGACAATCGCCTCGGCGGCTGGGTCGGCTTCGGCTTGTGCCAAAGCGGTCAGGAGTCCTTCGCGCACCGCGTGACCCAGGGCATTCACCGGCGGATTATTGGCGGTGATAACACCGACATTGCCGTCGCGACGGTAGGTAACCACAGGGCCACTCATGCGCTCATTCTCCAGTTACTATTGATTAGTCGCCGAGACGCGGCACCCAGCCTTCGATGGACCGGTATTGTGGCGGCTGTGGCAGGGAATAGCCCATCGCCGTCGCGGCATGCCGGGCGTAATACGGGTCAAACAAATGCGCGCGTGCGAGGACACAGATATCGGCGCGACCACCAGCCAAGATCGCGTTGATGTCGCCGTAAGACTGAATGTTGCCAACCGTCATGGTCGGCATATCGACGTCGAGCCGGATGCGATCGGCAAACGGCGTTTGGTACAACCGTCCGTATTCGGGTTGTTGGTCGGCGACGACTTGGCCGCTCGACACATCGACGATGTCGCAGCCCAAGCGTTTTAGGGCGGCAGCGAGTTGCACCGCGTCATCGGGCGTCGCGCCGCCCGGCGCCCAGTCGGTGCCCGATACGCGCACCGACATTGGCTTGGGCGCGGGCCATACCGCGCGGATCGCCGCAAACACCTCGAGCGGATAGCGCATGCGGTTTTCCAGCGAGCCGCCATAGGCGTCGCGCCGTCCGTTGGCTAACGGCGTGAAGAAACTCGACAACAAATAGCCGTGCGCCATGTGTAGCTCGATCATGTCAAAGCCCGCCGCGTCGGCCATCTCGGTGGCGCGAACGAAGTCGTCTTTCACACTAGCCATGTCGTCAACCGACATCTCATGGGGCGTTTGATTAGCAGCCGTATAGGGAATGGCTGATGGGGACATCAGGCCCCAGTTTCCCAAATCCAATGGCTCGGTGTCGCCGTCCCAGATCAGTTTGGTAGAGCCCTTGCGGCCCGCGTGGCCGAGTTGTAGTGCGATGGCGGCGGTACTATGGGCATGGACAAAGTCGGTGACCTTGCGCCAGGCACCGACGTGTTCCTCTTTGTACATCCCCGCACAGCCCGGCGAGATTCGGCCCTGCGGGCTCACGTCCGTCATTTCGGCGATGACCAGACCTGCGCCACCGACGGCCCGGCTCCCCAGGTGGACGAGGTGCCAGTCGTTCACCGTACCGTCCTCGGCCGAATACATGCACATCGGCGATACCGCGATGCGGTTGGAGATCACTAGGTCGCGCAATTTGAAGGGCGTGAAGGCGGGCGGAATGTGTTTGGTCGTATCGAGATTGACGCCGCTTTGCTGCGCCGCGCGGTCGGCGAACCAATCGTCAATGCCGCGCACGAAGTTAGGGTCACGTTTTCGCAAATTCTCATGGTTGATCCGCAACGACCGCGTCAACAGACTGAACGCGAATTGCGGCGGGTCGAGCTGGTCGTAATAGCGTTCCGTTTCCTCGAACCACTTCATGCTGACGCGGGCGGCACGCTGCAGGCTGATCACGTCAGGACGGCGTTCTTTTTCGAACAGCGCCAAGCCTTCTGGAATTGATCCCGCCCGTGTCAACGCCTGCGATAGAGAAATCGCGTCCTCCATTGCAAGCTTGGTGCCTGAGCCAATCGAAAAATGCGCGGTGTGCAATGCGTCGCCCAGCAAAACAATATTGCCGCGCGACCAATGCTTGTTGCTGAGTTCGGGAAAGGTGCGCCATTCCGACCGGTTGCTGATGAGCAGGGCACCGTCGAGTTCGCGCTCGAATAGCTGCTCGCAAAAGGCGACGCTTTCCTCTTCCGTATGGTTTTCAAGCCCAGCGCGCCGCCACGTCTCCTCGGTGGTCTCAACGATGATCGTTGCGTTGCCGTTGGCGTATGTGCCCTGATCGTACTGGTAGCAATGCGCCCGCCACAGACCATGATCGTTGCGCTTGAAATAGAAATTGAACGCATCAAACCGTTTGTTGGCGCCGAGCCAAATGAACTTGTTGGGCCGCATCGCGATCTCGGGCTCGAAATCGGCCGCGTATTTTGTGCGAATGGCGCTATTGACCCCGTCGCCGGCGACGATCAGGTCGCACGGGCCGAGGTCGCCAAGATCGTCAACGCGCGTATCGAAATGCATGGTGACGCCAAGGCGCCGTGCTCGTTGAGCGAGAATCTGCAACAGCTTGAGGCGCGCCAGGCCGGCGAAGCCATGACCGGTGGAACGCAAGACCTCACCCTTAAAGTGGATGTCGATATCGTCCCAGTGCGTGAACTGCTGGGTGATCTCATGCAGTGTTTCGTCGTCGGCATCGCCAAATCCGGCCATGGTGGAATCCGAAAAGACGACACCGAATCCCCACGTGACGTCCGCTGGATTCTGTTCGTACAGATCGATCTTGGCGTCGGGCCACGCCTTCTTCATCAGAATGGCGAAATAGAGTGACGCCGGTCCACCCCCGACGCAGGCGATCTTCATGCCGTCGACCCGGCGTGATTGCGCAACGTCTGCTGGGCGATGATTAGTTTTTGGATCTCGCTGGTGCCCTCATAGATCCGCAGCGACCGGATTTCGCGGTACAGGACCTCCACCGGCGATCCGCTCACCACGCCAAGCCCGCCATGCAATTGCACCGCGCTATCGATGACCTGTTGCGCCATTTCTGTCGCATGAAGCTTGGCCATTGCGGCCTCGCGTGAAATCCGCGCGCCGCTCGAATCCTTGGTCCAGGCCGCGCGGTAAATCAACAGTGCGGCCGCGTCGATGCTCAGCGCCATGTCGGCGATACGGCTTTGCGTCATTTGGTGGTCGGCAAGTGGCGTGCCGCCGATGTGTCGTTCGTTCACCCGGTTCAGCGTTTCATCGAGCGCGCGGCGCGCAAAACCAAGCGCTGCCGCGCCAACACTCGAGCGGAACGTATCCAACGTCGCCATCGCGATTTTGAATCCGTCGCCCTCAGCGCCAACCAGACTGTCCGCCGGTACCCGGCAGTCCTTGAATACCAGCCGCCCCAACGGGTGCGGCGCGATGACGGCAATCTTCTGGGCCACGGTAAGACCCGGCGCGTCGGCCGGTACCACCAACACCGATAACCCTTTGGCGCCGTCCTCACCGGTGCGCGCAAACACCGTGTAGTGCGTGGCAATCCCGGCATTGGAGATCCAAGTCTTTTCGCCGTTCAGGATGTATTGATCGCCGTCCCGCTGTGCCCACGTGATCATGTCGGCGGGGTTGGAGCCGGCACCCGGTTCAGACAATGCGAAGGCCCCGATCTTGGTCCCGTCTGCAATGCCGGGCAGCAAAGCATCCCGCTGGGCAGGGCTGCCAAACATCGACACCGGCGCGCTACCCAGGCCCTGCATGGCAAAGGCAAAATCGGCAAGACCGAGGTGGCGTGCCAACGTCTCGCGGATCAGGCACAGGCTGCGAACATCGAGAGATTGTGAGAGGCCGTAGGGCGTCGGCACCGCGTGGCGCAGCCAGCCGCCTTTCGCCAAGTGAGCGACGAGATCGCGGGTCGCGTCGGCCACCGTGTTTTCGGCATGCGCTCGCGCGGCAAACGCGGGCAACGTGTCCGCGGCCCAAATTTCAAGCGCATCCGCCAAATCGCGATGCCGGTCCGAAAAAAACGGCCAGTCGAGAAACGAGCGATCGGCCATCAATTGCCCTCGAACACCGGTGATTGTTTGGCAGCAAAGGCCTCGAAGGCGCGGGTGAAGTCTTTGGTTTGCATACAGATTGCCTGGGCTTGGGCCTCGTGCTCGATCGCTTCGCCGAGCGGCATCGACCATTCCTGATCCATCATCCGCTTGGTCATCGAGTGCGCGAAGAATGGACCGTTCGCGATTTCCCGCGCCTTGTCCTGGGCGTAGCTCAACAGTGCGTCGTGTGCGACGAGGTCGTTGAAAAATCCCCAGTCATGCGCTTGGGTGCCGGGCATCATGCGGCCCGAGTAAAACAATTCGGCGGCCCGCCCGTGGCCGATCAAACGCGGCAGAATGGCGCAGGCCCCCATGTCGCACCCGGCCAGCCCAACGCGCGCAAACAGAAAGCCCACCTTGCTGCGCTCTGTGCCGTAACGCAAATCGGCGGCCATGGTGATGCACGCACCGGCGCCCGCGCAAATCCCATCCACGGCGGCAACAATGACTTGCGGGCAATCGCGCATCGCCTTGACCAAATCGCCGGTCATCCGCGTGAACCGCATCAGGGCCGGCATGTCCATCTTGGTCAATGGGCCGATGATTTCATGGACATCGCCGCCCGACGAAAAATTGCCACCGGCGCCGGTAATGACAACGGTGCGCACGTCGTCAGTCGTCGCCAAATCGCGGAACGTATCGCGTAATTCGGCGTAACTTTCAAACGTCAGCGGATTCTTTTTCTCGGGCCGATTCAGGGTGATCGTGGCGACGGTGCCGTCGACCTGCCAGTCGAAATGGGTGGGGCGCAACGCGGCGGCTTGAACGGTTTTCATGTCGGGCGACCTTCGGCTTTGGTGGACGGGGCGTCGAGTTCGAGAGCAATCGACCCCTTAAGGTTGGCGAGAAGACCGTATAGGCGGGCGAGATCGGTCTGTTTGGTGGTCCCCATAAGGTCACTGATCCATCGCCGGTGCGCCGGATGAATGCGCTCAAATGCGGTGCGCCCTTTGCGCGTCAGCCGCACCCGCAGCACGCGCTGGTCTAGCGGTTCGGCTTTGCGTGTTGCATGTCCCTCGGTGACGAGCCGGTCAACCAGGCTTGTCGCGTTGCCGTTGGTCACCATCAAACGCCGCGACAGGGCGGACATGGTCAGGCCGTCCGTCTCGCGGTAGAGCTGTGCCACGGCGTCGAACCAGGGCAGGGTGACCCCGAACTCGCGCCGCAAACGGCGGCGGATTTCCGCCTCGATCATATTGGCGCACGACAGCAGCCGCAGCCATACGCGCAAATCTACCGTGTCGTCCTGCGTGGCGGCAGCCTCGTAATCCTGCGGCGGCGGCGGGGCGATATTCACATCACCTCGCCACCGGCCACGGCGATGGACTGGCCGGTAATGGATGAAGAGGCGGGGAGGGCAAGCCATAGAACGGTGGCGGCGACTTCTGCCGCTTCGACAAGGCGGCGTTGCGGATTGTTGGCCGCAAAGGCGGCAATCGTTTCCTCGCGGGTGCGGCCCGATTCCGCGGTGTTTTTGTCGATCGCGGTCGCGACCATCGGCGTGTTGGTATAGCCCGGGCATACCGCGTTGACAGTGACGCCCTTACGCGCCGTGTCCATCGCGACCGCGCGGGTCAGACCGATCACGCCATGCTTGGCCGCGCTATAGGACGGGACATACGCATAGCCCTTAAGCCCGGCGGTCGATGCCATGTTGATAATTCGCCCATAGCCTGCGTCCAACATCGCCGGTAACACCGCTTGCATCGCGATGAACGTGCTCGTCAGGTTGAGCAGAATGGTGTGATCCCACCGCGCGCGGGTTTCTTCCAGGAAGCGGGCGGTCTCGGCGCCGCCGGCGTTATTGACCAGAATGGTCGGCGCGCCGAGTGCCTTCGTCGCTGCCGCAACGGTCTCGCCGACCTGGTTTTCGTCGGTTGCATCGGCGCCGTAGCCATGCGCGGTCACGCCGTATTTCTGCGCAAGGTCCGCCGCGACCGCACGCATTGCCTCGCCGTCGCGCGCGGTCAGGGAGAGCGCCGCGCCGGCTTCGGCCAAGGTCGCTGCAACCGCCGCGCCGATACCGCGGCTGGCGCCGGTAACCAGCGCGTGTTGCCCCATCAATGGTTTGGTCACCCGGTCTACCCTTTCCCCGGTTAATGTTTTAAGCCTAAAATAGTTTGTCGAGACTGGCAATCGAGAGCGCCATGGAAATTGTACAACCCGACGGATGGGCCCGGCCGCAGGGCTATAGCAACGGTATCGCTGCCGAGGGACGGTTCCTGTTCGTTGCCGGCCAAATCGGCTGGGATGAGCAGCGGAACCTCGTCGGGCCAGATTTTATTGACCAGCTGCGCCAAGCACTGATCAACATTCGCGCTGTCCTTGAGGCCGCGGCTGTCGGTCCCGAGGGGTTGGTGCGCCTCACGTGGTACGTCACCGACATCGCCGACTACCGCGCCCGCGTCGCCGAGGTCGGTACGGTCTACCGCGACGTGTTGGGGAAAGTCTTCCCCGCCATGGCGGTTGTCGCGGTGAGCGAACTTGTCGAACCCGGCGCCAAGGTAGAAATCGAAGCGACGGCCGTATTGCCGCGCTAGCGTCAGGTTACCGCCGCGCGTGCTTTGAACTGCGGCGTATCCCAGGCGCGCGTTTCCATAATGTCGAACAGAACTTCCGCCGCTTGCCAGACATCGACATAGCGCGTGTAGAGCGGTGCAAAGCCGAAACGCACAATGTCGGGTGCGCGAAAATCGCCGATCACGCCGCGCGCGATTAACGCCTGCATGATCGCGTACCCTTGCGCATGCTGGAATGAAACCTGAGAGCCACGCCGTGTTCCGTCGCGCGGACTGGCCAGCGCGAACCCATGTCCGGCGCACCGCGCCTCAACCAGGGCGATAAACAGGTCACCCAGCGCGACGCTTTTGTTGCGCAGTACGCCCAAATCGACATCCGCCCAGACGTCCAGCGCGGCGTCGAGCGCCACCATTGAAAGAACCCCGGGCGTGCCCGACAACGCCCGCTTGATCCCCGCCGCCGGCGCGTAGTCGTCGACAAACGAAAACGGATCGGCGTGCCCCATCCAGCCCGTCAGTGGTTGGTGAAACGTCGCCTGCATGTGTTTAGGGACATAAACGAATGCCGGCGCGCCGGGCCCGCCGTTGAGATACTTGTACGTGCAGCCCAGCGCGAAATCCGCACGCGCACCCGTCAAGTCGACCGGCATCGCACCGACGGTGTGACACAGATCCCAAATCGTCAGCGCCCCGACCTCGTGCGCGTGCTGGGTCAGGCGCGCCATGTCGTGCACGGCGCCGGTCTTAAAATTGACGTGGGTGAGGGCCAGCACGGCCACCGATTTATCGAGCGCCGCGTCGATCTCTTCGCCGGGCACGATGCGGCAGGTGTAGCCATCACCCATCAGCGCCGCCACGCCCTGCCCGATATAGAGGTTGGTCGGAAAGTCGCGCGCCTCCATCAAGATCACGCGGCGTTCGGGGCGCAGTCGCAACGCTGCAACCAACAACTTGAACAAATTAACCGACGTGCTGTCGGCAACGATCACTTCGTCGGGCGCTGCGCCGATCAACGGCGCGATCTTGGCACCGAGCTTGGCCGGCAAGTCGATCCAGCCGGCCGCGTTCCAACTGCGAATTAAGCCCTGCCCCCAATCTCGGGTGACTGCCTCGTGAATTCGGGCAGCCGCTGATGCGGGCAAAGCCCCGAGGGAGTTGCCGTCGAGATAGATCACGCCGTCGGGCAAGACGAAGGCGTCGCGAAACCGCGCCAAAGGGTCGCGCCGGTCGCGGGCGGCGCAGTCTTCGCGGGACGGTGTCGCGGTCATAGGTCGGTCCGGGCGTCCCACAGTTCCGGAAAAAAGCGAATGTCCAATGCGCGGTTGAGATACCCCACGCCGGACGTGCCGCCGGTGCCGCGCTTATGGCCGATGATCCGCTCGACGGTGGTGCGGTGCCGAAACCGCCAGGTCTGAAAGGAATCCTCCAGGTCGATCAGTTCTTCTGCCCACTCATAGAGGTCCCAGTATTTTTCGGCATTGCGGTAAATCTCCACCCAGGCCGCCCGCACACTCTCGTTGGCGTCACGCGGCTCGCTCCAGTCGCGCGCCACCTCGCTTTGGTCGATGGCGAAACCCTTGCGCGAGAGAAGGCGCAGCGTTTCGTCATAAATGCTCGGGGCCTCTAATGCCGCTTCAAGCGGGTCGTGCCATTCAGGCCGATTCTTGTGCGGTGCCAGGAACTTGCGATCCTTGTTGCCCAACAAAAATTCAAGCGTGCGGTATTGAAAGGACTGAAAACCCGACGCCGCCCCCAGTGTGTCGCGGAATGTCAAATAGTCGGTCGGCGTCATGGTCGCCAGAATGCTCCACGATTGCGTCAGCTGTTCTTGGATCTGACTAACCCGCGCGGTCATCTTGAACGCGGGCCGCAGTTCGTCGTTCTGAATGAGCGCCACAGCCGCCGTCAGCTCGTGGATCATCAACTTCATCCACAACTCGCTGCACTGGTGCATGATGATAAACAGCATCTCGTCATGCGCTGGCGAACGCAGTTGTTGCGCGGACAACAGGTCCGACAGACCGAGGTAGTCGCCATAGACCATGCCCTTGGAGAAATCCGTGTGGAACTGCTCCTCGGCTAGGCGATCGCGGGTCAGGTCTTTGTTCTGGGCCATAATAGTTATTGAGTTGTTGACGAACCGGCAGTGCCGCTGGACAAGGGTACCATGGGTCAGGGTACCAAGCTGCAACCGCCGGGTCACAATCATCCCGCGCGCAAGCCCATCGACGAAGCGACCGGCTTTGTCGTGCTGGACGACTTCGAGCGTTTTTCGCAGCGCGACGACGTGTTTTGCCGGTCGTCTTGGGACCCCGAGGTCGCCTCCGACAAGGTAGCGGCCTTCTACCGGGGCCACGACATGCCCCACGCCAAGGCGCGCGGCGCCGATGGGTTCGGCCAGCGCGACTATGCGCTCCGCAATGCGTCGTGGCATCTCACCCACGCCTTGCGTGATCCGGGCCAAATCGGTGACGGCCGCAGCGAAGGGTTTCTCAACTTGTTTTCATTGCACGGCGACGGGTGGCCGGAGTCGTTCCCCTACGCCTCGCCGCACGAAGCGTCCCGCGACGTAAAGCGCGTCGCCAAGGTCTTCGGTGCCGATCTTGTCGGTGTTTGCGCCAATGACGAGCGCTGGGTTTATGCCGAACGGTTCGACTCCACCACCAAAGACAGTGCGCCTAGCGAACTGCCGAACGACCTGCCGTGGGTCATCGTTATCGCGACGGCGATGGACCGCGATTTGATTCGCACCGTACCCTCAGCCTTGTCCGGCGTGGCGACCGGCGCCGGCTACATGAACGATGCGTCCACCTTGGTCACTTTGGCGCAGTTCATCCGCAACCTCGGCTACCGCGCCTACGCCAGCATGAACGACACCGCGATGGCGATCCCGATGGCGGCGCAGGCCGGGTTGGGCGAAGTCGGCCGCCATAGCTTGCTAATCACCGAGGAATTCGGCCCCCGCGTGCGCCTCGGCAAGATATTCACTGACATGCCTCTTATGGCCGACCTGCCAAAGAGTTTCGGGGTCCGCGCGTTTTGCGACATCTGCAATGCTTGCGCCGCAGCCTGTCCGCCGAAAGCGATCCCTTGCGGCCCACCCAGCGCCGAGCGTCACAACCGCTCCAACCTCAAGGGCGTGGTGAAGTGGTCGACCGACGCCGAAAAGTGTTTCGGCTTCTGGGCCGCGCAGAACAGCGATTGTTCGATTTGCGTGCGGGTGTGCCCCTACAACCGCGACTACACAAAGTGGTGGCATCGCGCCTGGCGCTCGCTGGCGGGAACCGGTCTACGCGGAATCGCCTTGCATCTCGACCGCTGGCTGGCGACCGGCCGCCGCCACCGTGCAAGTTGGTGGTGGGGGCGGGACTAAGGCGATTGCTCATCCTGAGGAGGTCGCGTTCGCGCGGCCGTCCCGAAGGACGCTACGCCTGCGAAACCAAGCCGAGGTCCGACAACACGGCACGGGCTTCGCCCACTCCAACCGTGCGATACCCACGTATCCCCATTGCCCGGGCCGCCGCGACGTTCGATGCCGCATCATCGAGGAAAACGATCTCGTCGGGACGCACGCCGAGATCCGCAATCACATACGCGAACGCCGCACGGTCGGGTTTAACGTGGCCGATCTCGTGGGACGAATAGGCATGCGCGAATAGGCCGCGAATACGCGTATGGTCCTTCGCCGTGTTCCAATGGATCACGTTGGAATTGCTAAAGCAGGCCGTGGTGGCCTGACTGCGCGCGTCTTCGACAAGGGTCGCCGCACCGGGAGACAGACCCTGCGGCCAGGCGCTGAACGCCGCGATAAACCCCTCGACCGTTAGGTCGAGGTTGTAATCGGCGGTGACCGCCGCGGCGAAAACCTCCGGCGTGCATTGCCCGCGCTCGAACTGTTGCACCGCCGGCGAGGCAAGCCAGTGTTCCACGACCGCGTCGTGGTTGCTTTCGCCGAGCCACTCGGCGAGGACACGGTATCCGGCAACCTCGACCAGCACGTTCCCGAGATCGAACAGGACAACCGTCACTACTCGGCGGCCGTCTTCACAGTGTCGCTGGTCGTATTGCCGATCGTGTCTCGTAGCAGCGCGGCGAATTTTCCGTCATCGGCATCGGATAACGCCTGAAGGCGGAGCTTCTTAAGCCGCGTCGCCGCGTCACTGGGCGGCGTCCCGGCGAGCCAGGGCGCGACAATTTCGGCCATGACTTGTGTGTATTTGCCGACGCCGCGACTGCGGGTTTCGCCGTACCCCTTGCGCAGGCGCGGCAGTTCGCCGATCTCGCGGGTCAGAGCGGCATCCTTCGCCATTGCCGACTTGAGCGCGGCGAGCCAGGCATCGATATCGGCGTTCTCTTCGGCAAAGCGCAGCGTGCGCGGACGCCACCAGCGCAGCCGCGCCAGCATGGTGAGCGTGAGGAACCCCAGCACCGTGTCGGAGCGGATGCGCAGGCCGATGTTCATGGTGCTGCCGCGACGCGCCGCCCAATCGCGCAACCGTCGGCCCAGCCCGGGTGGCAACATGTCGGCCCATTCGGGAATACCGGGTTTGAGAAACTCGGTGACGCGCACCACTTGCCCCGGGGTCGCGCCTACATCGTGCATCACCAAATCACGCCGCGTGCCGCGCGATTTGACGTCGGCGACCCGAATGATGTCTTCGAAACTCATCCACACCGCTAGATGGCGGGCTGCCTCCGTGGTCACGGCGCCGGGCCCAAGACCAGCCTGCTGCTCGGCCGTCGCTAGGCTGGCTGCGCGGGCGATCCAGCGCTCGGCATAGGCTTTGTTCTGAAACTGCGTCAGCCGTGGCAGTGCCTCGGCCGCGGTCGCATGCAATGCGGGCGGCAGCGCGGTTTGCGCCTGGGCCATCAACGGCGACGCTTGCGTGGTGTGGCGCTTTTCGGTCGCGGGAACGGTTTGCGGCGGGCTGCGCACCGCCGCCAACCCGACGGCGAATCCACTCAAGTTCTCATCGACCGCTTTGCCGGCGCGGCGCACGGCGTCCTGGTAGACCGATTCTGAAAACGGCAGCACGCCGCTGCCCGCGATCATGCCCAGCAGAACCGCGTTAAGCGAGACGCGCTTGGTACGCGTCAAGCCGTCGATGTCGAACAAGATCGGCTGCCGCGCTAATTCCTGGGCCGCCGCCACGATCTTTTCGGAATCGTAGCGGCCGTCCGCCGGTACGCTTTTCTCGGCAATCGCGAAAATGCGGTGGGTCGAGGCGATCAACGTGGTGCGGTCGGGCGTCACGAATCCGCGCTCCATCGCGCGCCCTGCTTCGAGGATTTCAGTGGCGACGACCAAATCCAACGTCCCGGGATTGGGAAATAGCGCGAACACCGGCTGTCTGTCGCCCAGCGCGCTCCATTTGGTCGGCAAAATCTCAATGTAATATGTCGTGGCACCAGTGCGTTGCGCCACGCCCGGCACCGATGTGCGTTGCACCGGATAGCCCTCTGCAGTTGCCGCTTCGGTGATCCAATCGGCCAAAACACCGCCGCCTTCGCCGCCGAGCGCGCCGATCAGCAGGCAGATCGGGCGGGTGTCTTGATTGCTCACGCGCTACTCGGCAGGTGCTGGCGCGACGGGCGCGCCGCCTAAGCGCCGCAAAGCGCTGATGATTGTGCGGCGTACACCGAACAGCACGCGGTCGAGGATCGTCGGGTTGTGCACAATTTCAGCTTTGTAGAACGACGGGCACAGCACTGCCGCGTGCGAAACCTCGCCGCATACGCCGCAGCCGACACAACTGTTGTCGACATGGGCGACCGGATCGTCGCGCAACGGATCGGGGTTCGGCTTGATCGTTAGGGAAGGGCACCCCGATAGCCGGATACACGAATGATCGCCGGTGCAGACCTCGGCATCCACGCCAAAGCGGGGTTGCACCACGCGGCCGCCGCGCGCGATCTTGGCGCGGTTGAGCGGCTTGAGGCGGCGTTGCACGGCCAACATGCCTTCGCCCGCCGCGACGATAACTTTGAGCCCGGTTTCTTTGGTGGTCATCGCTTCTTTTAGCGTGTCCATCATCTTTTCGATGCTGTAGGTGCGCACGGTGCGCACCCACTTCACGCCGAATCCGCGCATCGTGTCCTCGATGGACACCCGCGTGTGGCTGTCGTCGCGTTCCGCCGAGCGGCTCGACGGAATATGCTGCGCGCCCGTGGCCGAGGTGTAGCCGTTGTCCATGACAATCAGCACGCCGTCGTTCTTGTTGAAGACGGACTCGGCGACACCCGAGGTAAGGCCGTTATGCCAAAGCCCGCCATCACCCATAACGCTGACGACGCGCTTGCCGAAGTTGGGCCCGATCGCGGTTGACGAGGCCAATGACAGGCCATAGCCCAGCACGGTATTGCCGATGTTGAACGGCGCAAGCGTCGAGAACGTGTGGCAGCCGATGTCGGACGAAACATGAAACTCGCCGAGTTCTTTCTTGGCGAGTTTCATCGCCGAAAAGACCGGGCGTTCGGGACATCCGACGCAAAAACCCGGCGGTCGCGCCGGCACCGCGTGGCCGAGAATTTCCCGCGCGCGGCTCTTGATCTTGTCCAGGTCGTCGATCGTTTTGCCGGTGGCTGCGAAGGCCGCGGTCGCATGACCGACTAGACCCGCAAACTTCGCGATGCCGCGCAGCATCACCTCGCCGGTATACTCGCCGGCCATCGGCAGCACGTCTTTGCCGTGTAGCTTGGTGTTGACGTCGGCGCGCCGCAGCACCGCATGGATTGCCTGTTCGAGGTAGTCGGGCTGGCCTTCCTCGACAATCAGCACCGCGCGTTTGCCTGCGCAAAAGCCGGATATCTCGTCCGGCACCAAGGGATACGTGACGTTAAGCACGTATAGCGGGATGCGCGACTTGCCGAAGGCATCGGCCAGACCGAGCTGGCTCAGCGAGCGCATTACCGAATTGTACATCCCGCCCTGCATGATGATCCCTAAGTCTTCAAGGTCGCCGTCGAACACCTCGTTCAGCTTTTGATCGCGGACATAGGCGATGGCCGCGGGCATGCGCACGTCGATCTTCAGGCGTTCTTGCACGTACGTCGACGGCGGCAGACAAATGCGCTCGAAATCGAAGTCGGCATTTTCCAGAACGTTATTGCGCGAGATCGCCGGCGACACATTGTCGCGCGTCGAAAAGCTGCCATGGACGTGGCAGGCGCGGATGCGCAGTTCCAGCATGACCGGCGTACTGCTCGCCTCGCTTAGCTCGAACCCTTTTTCGACCATCCGCACGATGGTGGGCAGGTTGGGGCGGGGGTCGAGCAGCCACATTTGCGATTTCATGGCGAACGCATGGGTGCGTTCCTGAATGATGCTGGCGCCGTCGCCGTAATCCTCACCCAGGATGATCAGCGCGCCGCCCTTGACCCCGGCCGAGGCGAGGTTCGATAGCGCGTCAGAGGCGACATTGGTGCCCACGGTGGATTTCCACGTCACCGCACCGCGCATCGGATAGTTGATTGAGGCACCCAGCATCGCCGCCGCCGCAGCCTCGCTGGCGTTACCCTCATAGTGGACACCAAGCTCGTCCAAAATCGGTTGGGCGTCTTCAAGCACGTCCATCATGTGCGACACGGGCGCGCCCTGATAGCCGCCGACATAGGACACACCGGCCTCCAGCAACGCTTTGGTCACGGCCAGAATGCCCTCGCCGTGGAAGGTGTCGCCCGCGCCCAGGCGCAGCGCCTCAACTTCCTTCTTGAATGACCGTTCCGCCATCGATGGTCCGTACCTCGTTACGCGTATCGCCGGTGCGGCGATGATATATGATCCAACCCTGAAGACCACATCCGCCGCACGGAGAGACGCTATGGGTGCCCGCCCCGAACTGTTTTCCCCCGACCTGTTGCGCGAAATTCGCGGCAAATTCCACCACACCGACTTTTGCCCGATCGTCAAAGCGCCTCGGGTGTTTTTCGAAAACGGTGGCGGCTCGCTCAAACTCAAAGAGGCGGTGGCCGCCAATGCCGAAATCGAAGCGTTGCCCGACCAGGAGGGCCGCAAGAACCCGGCGTCGGCCTACCTCTCCGAGATTCTCGACGCGGGCCGCGAGGACCTGCACTTGCTGTTCGGTTCCAGTGCGCTGGGTGACGGGCGGGGTCAGGTACTATCCGGTGAGACCGGCACCCGGCTGCTGTACCGGCTCATTCGCTCGATCGCGCTCGCCGCACCGCCGGGGCCGGTTCTCTCCAGCACGTTGGAACATCCCGCTAGCCTCGACTCGGCCAAGCAATGGGCCAAGAACACCAACCGCGCATGGATCGAAGTCCCGTTCGATCCCATCAGCGGCACGGTCAGCGCCGCCAATTATGCCGCCGCCGTCACGCCCGATACCCGGCTTGCCACCGTCATTCACACCAGCATGTTGACGGGGTTCACCGTTGACCTCGCGGCGGTCTCCAAGGCCATCCGCGCGGTGGCGCCGGATTGCTACATCATTGTCGACGGTATCCAACACGCGCCCCATGGGACGATGGACGTCGCAACCTACGGCGCCGATGCCTATGTGTTTTCGCCCTACAAAGCGTTCTCGCGGCTGTCGCTGGGTTTTGCCTGGATCAACGATCGCATTCACCAGGTGCCGCACGAACATATGCTCGGCAAGTCGAGCGAGGACTGGGAGTTGGGCTCGCGCGATCCCGCGTTCTACGCCGCCGAGTCCAAGGTCGTGGATTATTACTGCTGGCTCGGCAGCCACTTCACCAACGACACCGACCGTAGCGCCGCAATGCGCGCCGGTACTGGCGCGATGGAACGCCACGAGGCCGCGCTCATCGATCTGCTGATTAACGGCGACGCCAAGACCGAAGGTCTGCGCGCCTTCGACGACGTGAAGATCATCGGACCGCTGACCCTTGAAGGCCGCGAAGGCATCGTCTCATTCAACCTCGACGGCATGTCGTCGCCGGACTTGGTGCAAGAATTTGCCAAGCGGGGCATCCGCGTCCACGCCCGAGTCTCCGACGGCTATTCCGGTCACATCCTCGGTGCTCTCGGCGTCGAAGACTGCCTACGCGTCTCCATGTGCCACTACAACGCGCCGGACGAAGTGCGCCAATTCTTGGCCGCGCTAAAGGAAATCAGGGCAAGCCGCTAACCACCCCCGCGGCCCCACCAACCGACCAAAAACACCGCATCCTGAGCCGGTGCGTCTTCGTCGTCAGACGAAGACGCACCGTGTCGAAGGGCGTGCCGCGCGCGCAGCGCACCTCTTCGGATCAGATAAAGCCTCCGCCTTGCGGCGCCCAGGTGACGGATGGTTGGCAGCAGAGGCGATCCCAGGTGCGACCGCCGATCACTTTCTCTGTCCCCACACATCACAACCGCTGTCCCGCGCTACACATAGGCGATCCCACTACCCATCTCTCCTCGGCAAACCGCTTGCGTGATCGCTGGGAGAAACGAGGTGACGGACTCCAGGAAATCTGCGGCAGTTGGCTTTGTTTCGGCGGAACAGGTTTAGATAAGAATGACGGAGGAAACATCTCCTCCCCCTCGCCGAGGGGGAGGGTAGGGAGGGGGTCATCGCCAAGGTCAGGACCGATGCCGCCAACCCCCTCCCCAATCCTCCCTCTGAAAACAAGGGGAAGAGGTATTGGCGACAAAACGTGAGGAAAACTACGGGAGTTGGCTTTGTTTCGGCGGAATAGAAAGAGACGTCATCCTGAGCCGGGGCGGCTCCGTCGCGAGACGAAGACAGCCCGTGCCGAAAGGCGTCCCTCGCGCGCAGCGCGTCTCTTTCAAATCGGCGAAAGCGCGCCCAGCGGCGCGCGGCCAGGCCCGTCGACACAAGTGGCCGCCGCGTACCGCGGCGTCCACTTGGCTCAGGATGAAGGATGGAACGGGCTGAAGGTTAGACGCGGGTGGCGGTGCCTTGGTCGAGATCCACCGTCACGCCATAGTCGCGCGCCGCGCCCGCGACCGTGACGGCACCGTTGCGTACATCGTCGAGCACCCGCGCTGGGTTGCGCCGCATCGGATCGCCGTAGCCGCCGCCGCCGGCCTCAGCAATGGTGAATGTTTCGCCGGGTTTGAGTTCTAACCGTCCCTTCGGCGGAACCGGTTTGCCATCGACCTCGAACACGCGTGTCGATCCGGGTTTGCCGCCCAATGAACCGCGGGCCGGAAACTCGGTGCGCATGCCGAACATGAAGATCGCGACCGTGTCCTCGCGCGTATTGGTCATCGACGCGATTTGGCCCAAGCCGCCACGGAACGCGCCGGGGCCACCCGAATCCGGCAGGAGACGACGGTAGTTGATGCGCACGCCGGTCTCGTTCTCCCACACTTCGCTGGCAACGACGGCGTTGTTGGTGGGCGAGGGGGTGGTGTGCTGACCGTCAAGGCCGTTCATGCCGCCGACGCCGCCCGCCAGAAAATATTGCGTCGAGCCCGCTTCGCCGCCGGACGGACTGGTATGACAGATGAACAACGACGCCATGCCGGAATCGGCCTGCACACGGTCAGGCATCACCTCGGCCAGCGCGCCCATGATCAAGGGCACGATGAACCACCCGATCGAATGACGCCCGCCGGTCGGCGCCGGACGTTGCGCGTTGAGAATGCAGCCCGACGGCGCCGTTACCGCCACCGGCAGCAGCGCGCCAACATTATTCGGGATGGTCGGCGTCGTCAGCGTTTTGATCGTGTAGGTCGCCCACGCGCGGGTGTAGCACAACGGTACGTTGATCGCGTAGGCCGCCGTGGGGCCGGTGCCGGCAAAGTCGATGTCGACCGAGTCGCCGTTCACCGTGACGGCGCAGGTGAGGGTGACGGCATCGGTCACCGTCTCAACCTCAATCTCGTTGCGGTAAACCCCGTCGGGGATCGCACTGATTTCTTTGCGGATCGCCGCTTCGGATTGCCCAATGATGCTGTCGGCCAGAGCCGCGAGATCGCCAAGCCCGTATTCGTCCATGAATTCGCCGATCAGGCGCTCACCGACCATGCAGCCCGAAATGTCGGCCATGATGTCGCCAAAAACCTGTTCGGGCGTACGCACGTTGCCCGCGATCAGGTCGTGCAAGTACTGCACCGGCTCGCCGGCCTCGTACAATTTGCAGACCGGCAGCATCAACCCTTCCTGGTAGACCTCGGTATTCATCACCGACAGGCCGACGCCGCCGATATCGGGCAAGTGGCTGATGTTCATGACAAAGCCGACCAGGGTACCGTTCTTGAAGGCGGGGCGGGCGATGCAGATGTCGGGCGTGTGCCCGGTGCCGAGCCAAGGATCGTTGGTGACGACAACGTCACCGTCCTGCCAGGTATGGGCCGGGAATTTCTTCAACATGTGCTGCATGGTCAGCGGCGCGGTGCCAATAAACGCCGGCATCGACAGTGTCGCCTGGGCGATGCTGCGTCCCTGCGCGTCAAAGACGACGCACGCCAAATCCCAGGCTTCGCGGACGCCCACAGAAAATGCGGTGCGCACAATAGACAATAGAATCTCGTCGGTGATCGCGATCAAACGGTCCCACATGATGCCGAGATCGACAGCGTCAATTTGTTTCATGCTGCGTCCGTTCTCACGATGCCCCGCCTGCAACGGACACGATAATATTGCCGGCGTCGTCCACCGTGACACGGTCGCCGACACCGATGACGCAGGTCGATTCCTTTTCCTCGACCAGCGCCGGGCCATCAAAGGTATCGCCGGTGCTCAGCGCATAGCGGTCATAGACGGGGGCGGTGCGCAGAGTGCCATGCTCAGGGAAGAATGCCGGCCGGTGTCCTTTGATGCGGTCTTTTCCGGGTGGCACCTCAAGGTGATAGGTCGCATCGGCGGTGCTACGGACCAGCGATACCTCGGCCTTCCAATTGGTGATCTCAAGGGCTTCACCGGGAAACGACTTGGTAAAGATGCGTTCATAGGCGGTGGTAAACAAATCGCGCAGGTCACTCAGCGCGGCGCCGTCCGGCAAATCGACCTCGACCTCGTAGCCTTGGCCGCGGTAGCGCATATCGATACGGCGGCGGATCACCGTGGTCTC
Source organism: Pseudomonadota bacterium (assembly GCA_027622715.1). Taxonomy (GTDB): domain Bacteria; phylum Pseudomonadota; class Alphaproteobacteria; order SHVP01; family SHVP01; genus CALJDF01. The sequence continues at coordinate 140,413 of JAQBYN010000002.1, forward strand.
GTCGGGTTCGGGCTTCCGGCCCAGAAACGCTATGGCTTCATCGATCAGCGCGGCGAAGCGGCGGGCGAACCCGTCTTGATCAAGGGCATCGAGGTCGAGGCGTTCGGCGTGGAACGTTTCGAACGACAGCGGGCTTGCCAGCAGGCCCACTGCCGACATAACGCCCGCGCCAACCGGAAAGATCACCGTTGGCACCCGCAACTTGCGCGCCACGCGGCAGGCGTGTGCGGGCCCAGATCCGCCAAACGCCACCATCGCGCAGGCGCGGTAGTCGAAGCCGCGCTCCGAGGCATGGTTGCGAAACGCCCGGGCGATATCCTCGTTGACCGACTCGTGAACACCCCACGCCGCACGGAGCGTTTCGATGCCGAGTGGCGTGCCGAGTTTGCTGTCGATGGCGCGCGCGGCGGCGGCCGCGTCCAAACTCATTTCGCCGCCCAGAAAAAACGCTGCGTCGAGGTAGCCCAGCGTCAGGTTGGCGTCGGTCAGCGTGGGGTCCTCGCCGCCCTGGCCGTAACAGGCCGGGCCGGGGACGGCACCGGCGCTATGCGGACCAACCGCAATGGTACCGCGGGCATCTACCGCGGCGATCGACCCGCCGCCCGAGCCAATCTCGATCAAATCGATGACTGGAATTCTCGCCGGCAGGCCGGACCCAGCGCGGAACTCGTGAACCCGCGCGACCTCCATTTCGTAGCGCTTGAGCGGCAGGTCGTTGCGCACCAGTGCGCCTTTCGCGGTCGTGCCGCCCATGTCGAACGACAGCAGGTTGGGCCGCTTGAGTTGGCGCCCCAAAGCCGCCGTTTGCAAAACCCCCGCCGCCGGCCCGCTTTCCAGCATGCGCACGGGGAACCGACGCGCGACATCTGGCGCGACCGTGCCACCCGACGACGACATGATGAACAGATCACCGATCAATCCCGCCTCGCGCAAACCGTCTTCCAGGCGGCGCAGGTATTGATCGAACAGGGGGCCGGTGTAGGCATTCATCGTGGCCGTCGTCCACCGTTCGTATTCGCGCAGGAACGGAAACACTTCCGTCGAAGTCGACACGAAAAGCTGTGGGAATTTTTCGGCGGCGATCCGCGCAACGGTCTGTTCGTGGATCGGGTTTACGGGGCTGTTGAGAAAGCAAACGGCCACCGCGCCGATCCCTCGACCGACCAAGTCGGTAAGCGCTTCGTTGATCGCGCCTTCCGACAGCGCCACAAGAACGGTCCCGTCGGGCCCGATTCGCTCTTTGATTTCGTAGCGCAAACCGCGCGGGACCAAGGGTGCCGGATAGGTGATCGTCAAGTCGTACATGTCGTAGCGCCGCTCGCGTGCGATATCCAACACGTCGCCGAATCCTTCGGTCACCAGCATTGCCGTCTTGGCGCCGCGGCGTTCGATCACGGCATTGGTCACCAACGTGGTGCCGTGGACGACGGCACTGACCTCAGAGGGTGCGATCGCCGCCCTATCCAGAAGGCGCGGTACACCCGTCAAGACAGACCGAGCCGGATCGCCCGGCGTGGTCAGTTGCTTGTGGATGTAGAGCCGTCCGTCATTCTCGGACAACAGCGCAAAGTCGGTGAAGGTCCCGCCAATATCGATCCCAACTCGGTAGGACATCGTATGGTGCCGCTATTCGTGGCGCAGGGCGGTGACTTCGAGCTCCACTTTCATGCCCTCGTCGGCCATGACACAAACGATGGTCGTGTTGGTCGGTCGAATCTTGTCAAAGGTCTCTTTGAGTACGGCGCTGACCGGCATGACGTGGTCGCGATCGCTGACATAGACGCGTACCCGCACGATATCTTCAAGGCTGGCCTCAGCTTCATTGAGGGCCGCTTCGATGGTCCGCAGCGACTCCCGCGTTTGCTCCTGCACGTCGTCCGAAATGGCGCCGGTCTTGGGGTTGTGCCCCGAGGTGCCGGCGACAAAGACCCACCGGCCATCCGCGATCGCGCGCGAATAGCCCGCCAAATCTTCGAATTTAGAACCAGAGAAGAAGGTCTTGCGGGTCATCAAGCTTTACCCCTTGGGTTGGAACGCGGCGAATTGTTTGCCATCGGGGAGAAACAATCAAGCCGGGCGGGGTCTTGCCCAGCCCACGTCAGGCTCTAGAGTTGCAGCCGTAGTTGTCACGTGCAGGTTGCTGAGAATTGTTCATGGTCGATAATCCGCTTTGCCATACCACCACGATCCTTGCCTCAGTCTCATCTGAGCAGGCGATTGCCTTCCTACGCGCGCCGGAAGAGGTCGGTACTTGGGCGCTGGGCACCTGGGATACACGACCTGTAAACGGCCATGAAGGTGTCTACGTCGGACACTCCCTGCTCGACGCTGCTGAACAGAGCTTTTTCCGGGTTGCCGAAAGTGATTCTGCCGGCACCATCGATTATGAGGTCGGCAGCGCGGCTGGTGCGCTCGCAAAAAGAGTTTCGATCAAGGTCGTCCCGGGTGCAGATTTCGAACATGGCGCTGACACCTGCTTGATCACATTGATCGGTTGGCGGCCCAAGGACATGACGGACGATCGCTGGAAACGACTATGCGCGTTCCATGAAGTGGAAATTCTCATGATCGAAGCACGGCTGCGCGGCAAACGCCCGCCGGGACAGAAGGAAACATCATGAGCAGCGCTGTCTATGGCGGCTATACCAAGGATCAGTTGGACCAGCTCTATTCACAGCGGCATCGGATCGACGGATACGATGGGTACCTCGAGCGGTGGCCGGTCGAGAGCGCGGCCGCGCGGGAGTCGCTCGATGTGGTCCTCGACGTCCGTTATGGGGCGGACGCCGCTGAAACGTACGACGTGTTCCGCGCGGGCGATGGCGCGCCGATTCAGGTCTTTGTCCACGGCGGCTACTGGTATTCGCAGGATAAAGCGGTGTTCGAATCGATGGCGCAGGATTTCGTGAAACGGGGCGCGACTTTGGTGGCCATCAACTACCCATTGGTGCCCACTGTTACGCTGACCGGGCTTGTCGAGTCGTGTCGCCGTTGCGCCGCCCATATATTTGCGCATGCGCGAGATTGGGGCGGTGATCCCGATCAACTCTATGTCTCGGGACATTCGGCAGGCGGCCATATTGCTGCGACGTTGATTTCCACCGACTGGCCGGGCTACGACGCAGCCTTGCCCGAAGATATGATCAAAGGCGCGCTGCCGATAAGCGGCCTGTACGATTTGGAACCCATCCGTCATCTCACGATGAACGAGACCCTCAAAATCACCGAAGACGAAGTTCGGCAACTCTCGCCGATCTTATCGGTTCCGCCTAGTGCAGGGTCGATGATCATGGGGGTCGGCACCAACGAAGGGTCGGAGTTCAGCCGGCAGCAAAGCGACTATGCTGATGCGTGGCGGGCCGGCGGTCTGTCGTGTGAGACAATGTACCTAAAGGGATTGAATCATTTCTCAATCGTTGACGACTATGCCCACGAAGGCGGCGCGTTGTTCGAGGCAGCCTGCCGTCAAATGGGTCTAATGCCATGAGCGACGATGAATTCACCCTGTACGACCTCAAGGTCGAGTGGATGGCCGGCGACAAACCGTGTTGGTGCGGGGCGAAACAAGGTGACCACTTCTTCCTGCGGGGCGAACACATTGAGATGCCGGCCGGTGTGAAATGGTCGATCTACACGATGTCTATCTTGCTACCGCTCTTGCCGGCCAAGCAGCGTATGACCGACCCGAACGACTGGATGACGACCGATACGGATGTCGCGTGTCTCGATCCGAATTGCGGTTCGCGTTTTCGTATCAGCCGCCTCGGCACACAGACCTTCCGCCATTCCGAAACCACCGCCGTAAAGCGCGACAAGGACAAGGCATGACCGTCGAACGTTTCGAAATTGCGCCGGGTTACGACATTTCACGCCTGATCAAAGGCGGCTGGCATTTGGCCGGGGGCCACGGCGATGTCGACCGCGATCAAGCGATCAAGGACATGGCGGTTTTCGTCGAACGCGGCATTACCACATTCGATTGTGCCGACCACTACACCGGCGTCGAAGCGATGATTGGCGAATTTCGCGCGCGTTACCCAAGCCTTGCGCCCTTAGTTCAGGTGCACACGAAGTTTGTGCCGGACTACGAGGAACTCGGCAACGTGACCCGCAAATACGTCGAGAGAATCATCGACCGGTCGATCCAACGGCTCAAAGTCGAGCGCCTGGACATCGTGCAGTACTACTGGTGGGATCCCGACGGCAAACCGGGTTTTGTCGACACCGGGTTAATCCTGAAAGACCTGCACGACGCGGGGAAAATCGCCCGCATTGGGGTCTCCAACTTCAATACGCGCCAGCTAAAGATGCTCGTTGATGCCGGCGTACCGATTGCGACCAACCAACCGCAATACTCGCCGGTCGACCGTCGGCCGGAAACCCAATTGATTCCTTACTGCGCCGCGCAAGGGATCGTCCAGCTCTGTTACGGCACGTTGTCTGGCGGTTTCTTCTCGGCCGACTGGCTTGGCAAGCCAGAACCGTTCGAGCCCTTGGGCAATCGGTCTCTCACCAAATACAAGCTCATCATCGAGGATTTCGGTGGGTGGGCGTTGTTCCAAGAGTTGTTGCAGGCAATGAAGCGGGCGGCAAACAAACACGACGTGAGCATTGCGCTCATCGCGCTGCGTTGGATCCTCGATCAACCGAATGTCGCCGCTGCGATCGTCGGGGCGACATCAGCGCGTCATGTCGACGAAAACCTCAAGGTTTTTTCGTTCTCGCTCGATGCCGAGGACAAGGCGGCCATCAATGCCGTGCTTGATAGACGCAAGGGGCCGGCTGGCGATTGCTACGACCTGGAACGCGACAAAGAAGGCCGCCACGGCAGTATTATGCGCTACAACCAAAACGCCTTACCAACGGCGCCTGCCTAGTCGAGGTGCGTGCGAATCGCGCGCATGATCACTGAATCCGGCGCGCGCTCTATCTCGCCGACGTCGAGCGGCGAAGCGATCAACGCGGCGGCGTCGATCGTCGCAAGGTCCTCGTCGTCCAATGCGTAGTCGAAGACGGCGAGCGCTCCAGGCAGTCGGTCGGGCGTTGACGCGCCAAACAGAACCGCTTGTCCAGGCCCGCATTGCAGAACCCAACGCAGGGCAACGCTCGCGATGGATCGATCACGGCGGTCGGCGACCGCGGCAAAAGCATCGAGCAGGCGTTGAAATGCCGGCCAGCCGCCACCGGCTTCAATTAGGGCGCGATACTCTTTGCCGTACGGTGCGCGACTGGTCACCGGATCGCCGGCATCGCGCCACAACTCGCTAAGAAACCCGCCCGCCAACGGTGCAAAGGTCAACAGCGCGATGTCATGGGCCCGGCAGTACTCGACCATCTTTCGTTCGGCGCGGCGGTCGATTGCCGAATAGAGGACTTGGTTGGTGGCGATCGGAACGCCGGCATCCCGCAGTTGCTCCAGCTGCGCGACCCCAAGGTTGCACACGCCGAGCAGACCGACCTTTCCTTGCGCGCGAAGGTCCGCCAGCACCAGCCCAGTTTCGACGAGGCCAGGCACCTCGAGGTTCCACCACTGCATCTGCAAGAGATCGATCCGTTCCACGCCGAGGTCCCGCAACGACCGATCGACGCTGTCGGCGACATCTCTGGGCGTTGGTCTTGTTCCACTCATCGGGCCGGTGTACCGGGTATGAATCTTGATCCAGTCGGCGAGTTCACGTGGAAGCAATCGGCGGGCCGCACCACGAAGGGCGCCCATTAACGCTTCGCCGCCGTCGTAGGTGTCGGCGGTCTCGAACGTCGTCACGCCGGCGCGCACGAACTCGAGAAGATCGTCAATTGCGTCGTTACCGCGTCCGATGGTTTGCCAGCCGCCCTTGATCAGCCGGCTGACACGATATCCCGGCGCGATCTCAACAAGAGGAACGCTCATCTAGAGATGGTCGCGCAGTAGGCGGCCATATCCTGGAACCGGGTCCAGGCCCGCCGCCCTGGCGCAGGCCCAGAACGTTGCCTGATTGCTGGTGACAACCGGCTTGCCATGGGTGTCTTCGAGTTCGTCGATCAACCCCAAAACGGGCAGGTCGGTGCAACTGACGAAGATCGCGTCAGCGTCGGCGCTATCTATGTTGGCGACAACGGCGCGGATTTCGTCGTCGGAGATCGTGTTGATATCGGCGCCGCCGCGGCGCTCAAGTCCGTTGATCGCCAGCACCTCGAACCCGGCACCAGCGAAGAACGCCCGCTCGGCCTCGTAGACCCAGGCGAGGTAGGGCGTCGCGATGACGATCTTTTTCGCCCCGATGGCGTGCAACGCGGCAACGGCGGCTGTTGCGGTGGTTAGTGTGGGGACGTGGGCTTGGGCCGTCATCGCGGCGGCAATGGCCCGGTCAGATCCCTCACTTCGAAAAAAACTAGCCGAGGTACAGGCGAAGGCGATGACAGCAACACCGGCTTTGGCCAGCGACGCCGCGAGTTCCGGCGCCGCGTCGATCATTTGCCCAAATTGATCCGCGACTTCGCGCATCGTATCGACATCCGCGCGCGCGAAGTGAACCCCAACATTGCCGGCCGCGAGCGCAATAAAGTCGTCCTCGGCGATCACATTGATCGCCGGCACGATGAATCCCAAACGGTGCTGTTTTCTAGTCATAGAAAAACCGGCCAGAACGAGTCTGGCCGGTCATTCCTTTTCTTCAAGTCGAATGGCGATTATCTGCCTTGAACCATCCCGATGACCTTATTGACGTCTTCAAGCGAGATGCTCTTCATCTCCTTAAAGGCACCGTCACGGTACTGTTGGGCTGAAAACGCGCCCGACACGTCGCCGTATTTGTCGAATTGGATCGGACCGGTGACGCCCACATAGGCGATGTCTTTGCCTTGTTGCAGCAACTTGATGGCCGCTTCAAAGCCCTTCACACCGGCATGCACGACTTCGCCCTGGGGGCCGGTAATCTCGCGAACCAGCTTGGCGAGGTTGGCGCCCGTGGCCTCGATGCCTTTGATGTCGGCAGCAACGTTGGCCAGCGCAAGCAGCGCCCCGGAGTCGTATCCGGACGTGCGGCCCGGGCCGCCATCGATTGTCAGATCGCAGCATGCCTGAATGTCGGCGTTGACGGTCTGAAAGGACGGCGTTTTTGGCGAGGCCGGGCTGATGAACCAGCCGTTCTGGATCGCCTCTTCTCCGACGACACCGACGAATGCTGGATCGTTCATCCCCTGTGGGAAGACGAATCCCTTGGGCCCGCCGAAGCCGATCCAATCACGCATCTGCTTGGCGCCGTCTTGCGGCTGGCTGAGCAAATAGAGTGCGTCGGGATTGCCTTCCATCGCCTTGTTCACTTCCGACCGGTAGGACGGTTGGTCGGGGTTGAAGGAAACGACGTTCGCGATGTCGCCGCCGAGGGCTTTGAAGGCATTAATGAATTCAGACTGGTTGTTCTTACCCCAGTCGTTGTTCAGGTGAATAATCGCAACCTTACGGAAGCCCGCATCATGGGCCATTTTGGCTGTTGCGACGGCCTGCAACGAGTCGGCAGGCAAGGTCCGGAAGAACAGACCCTTCGTTTTCCCCTCACGTGACATCTGGGTAAAGGTGGACGATGTGGACGCGGTCACGATCATGACCACGCCCTTGTCGACCGTCACCGACGTGAGAAGAGGACCGGTGATGCCGGAGGAAATCGGGCCGACAATTGACGTAACGCCGTCGATGTCGATCAGCTTTTGCGCCGCATCGACCGCAACCGACGGCTGGGTCTGCGAATCGCGCACATCGTATTTGATGACGCAACCGACGCCGACATTGGCGCGGGCCTCATTGACCTGCTCGACGCCCAACTGGGCGGCGCGCGAGATTGGGACGCCAAACGCGCCATAGGACCCTGTTAGCGACAGGACCGCACCCACGGTATGGCTGCAGTTTTGGGCGTTGGCGCTCGGTGCAACCGCAACCGACGCTGCGAGTACCGCACCCGCGAGCGCGAACGGCGCAACTAAAGTAAGAGCTTTCATCGAATGACCTCCCTGTATGGCTGGCAACGTTTGTAAGTTGCTTTGAATTCACCATAATACCGCCCGCTCAGTGAGAGAGTCACGACGCAATTCGGGGAACGGGTCATCGTGCGTCTGCGGAAGGTGGGGATGTGCTAAGCGTCGTCGATCTGGTCAAGGATTTTGGCGGCCTTCACGCCGTCGACGGGGTGTCCTTTGAGGTCGGCCAAGGTACCATTACTGGCTTGATTGGGCCAAATGGCGCGGGCAAGACCACCCCGTTCAATATGATTGCTGGGGCGTTTTCGCCCACCCGCGGGGCGATTCGCTTTGACGGCGAGGACATATCGTCGTTCCCGGCACACCGAACCTTCCGCAAGGGGTTGGTGCGGACCTTCCAGATTCCGCGCCCGTTTGGCCGCCTCACGGTTCTCGAAAACCTCATGATGGTGCCGCCCGGGCAGTTGGGCGAGCGGTTCTGGAACACCTGGTTTAGGCCTGCTGCGGTTCGCGCCGAGGAGCGCCGGCTGCGGGACAAGGCGATCGACGTGCTGGATTTCCTTAATCTGACCCGCCTGGGTGAGGAAGAAGCCGGCAATCTCTCGGGTGGCCAGATGAAGCTGCTGGAACTTGGCCGCGCGCTGATGTCCGATCCGAAGATGATCCTGCTCGACGAGCCCGGCGCCGGGATCAACCCGACCTTGCTTGGTGAAATTGTCGAGCGGATCGCGGTTCTCAACGACCGCGGGATTACCTTCTTGATCATTGAGCACAATATGGATTTGGTCATGACGCTGTGCGATCCGATCATCGTCATGGCCGGGGGCAAGCTGCTCATGCAAGGGAGCGCCGATCAGGTCCAGTCGGATTCGCGGGTCCTTGAGGCATTTCTCGGTGGGGTCGTGGAAGAGGAGGGCGGCGTTGCCTGAGCCGGTCCTCTCGATCAAGAACATTGAGGCGGGATATACCCCGTCGTTGCCGATTCTTCGCGGCGTCTCGCTGGATGTTTTCGAGGGCGAGATCGTCACGATTCTGGGCCCCAACGGCGCCGGCAAATCGACTCTGATTAAAGCGATCGCGGGCCTCGTAAAGATTAGTAGTGGCACCGTCTCGCTTGAGGGCCGCGACATTACCGGTTTGGCCACTCACGAGTTGATTCGCGAGAGGGTTGCCTACGTTCCCCAATCGGAGAATGTGTTTGCCCGCTTGTCGGTGGAGGAAAACTTAGCACTCGGCACATTGCATAATCCGACGCAACACGCGTCGCAGCGTCGCCGCGTCCTCGATCTTTTTCCCGACCTCGAGCACCTTGGCCATCTCGCCGCCGGTAAATTGTCGGGCGGGCAACGCCAAATGGTGGCGGTCGGGCGGGCGCTCATGGCCGCGCCGAAGTTGCTGATGGTCGATGAACCGTCCGCTGGGCTATCGCCCAAACTAGCCCAAGTCGTCTTTGCGCAACTGGTTCAGGTCAAACAAACCGGCGTCACCATTCTCATGGTCGAGCAAAATGCCCGGGCGGCTCTGCAGATATCGGATCGTGGCTACGTCATGGCCGAGGGGCAGGAGAAGGTCCACGGCGCCGCGGCATCGCTGCTTGAGAATCCCGAGGTCGGCGCGCTGTATCTCGGCGCCAAATCGAGGATGGCGCGGTCATGATCCAGTTTGTTGCCGATGGCATCGTCAATGCGGCCCTTATCGCGCTCGGCGCCATCGGGCTGAGCATGACCTACAACATTCTTCGGTTTGCGAATTTTGCCCAAGGCGAGATACTGACGATTGGTGCCTATTTCACCCTGCTCGTACTGGGGGTCCTAGGGTTTGGCATTGGGGCGATGGGCCCTGTCGCGTTCGGCTGGCCGCTACTAGCGTCGATCGTTGTTGCTGTCGGCACAACAAGCATCATCGTTCTGATCGTCGACTGGCTCCTCTTTCGTCAATTGCGCGACAAGAACGCATCGCGGATCACATTTATCATGGCGGCGTTCGGCGTCTCGTTGATGGGTCGCAATCTGATCACGCTCGTGGCCGGCGGCGAACCGAAGTATTTCGATTTCTACATTCCAAAGACGTTCGAACTGCTGCCCGGGATGAAAGTGCGTCCCGACGACCTCGCGATTGTCGCGATCGCGGTGATCGCATTCATCATCCTTTTCGCTTTCATGAATCGTACGTCGATGGGCCGGCAAATGCGCGCGGTCGCGGAAAATCCGACGCTTGCCCGGATCAACGGCATCGACGTACGCGCCGTCATTCGCTGGACCTGGATCATCGGCGCGTCGCTAGCGACGATTGCGGGCGCGCTTCTTGCCCACAACACACAGCTTCGGCCCGAAATGGGATTCGACATGCTCCTGCCCATGTTTGCGGCACTTATTCTTGGCGGCGCGAACAATCTCTACGGCACGATTCTCGGTGCGATTGTCGTTGGCCTGACCGAGGCACTGGCCGTTTATGTCGGCCTTTCGGGCTACCGGGCCGCAGTAACATTCTTGGTGATGATCGCGTTTCTAATGGTGCGGCCACAGGGCATTTTGGGGGAGAAGGAATAATGGAAGGCGGTCTTTCATTCCTCATTTTCTTTCTCATATTCGCGTCGTTCTACTCGCTGAGTAGTTTGGGGTTGAACCTTCAATGGGGCTTCACTGGCCTGTTCAACGTTGGGATCGTCGGGTTCTTCGCGATTGGTGCATATACTTCCGCGATCCTCACCGGGCCGCCCTACGCCGACACTCTCTTTGGCGGGTTCGGCCTTTGGTTCCCGCTCGGGTTCGTTGGCGCCATGGTGACCTCGGGCGTCGCGGCCTTCATAGTTGGGTTCGTCACGCTGCGTTTGCGCGAGGACTTCCTTGCCATTTCGACTTTCGGGATCGCGGTCTCGATTCAGCTCGTTGCGCTCAATTTCGAATCGCTCACGCGTGGGCCCAACGGCATGTATTCGCTACCGCGGCCACTGGCGGGTTATTTCGACTCAAGTACGCTGGATAACCTCCTTTACCTCATTATGTGCCTGCTCATCATAGCGGGGGTTTATTGGGCATTCGAACGTATGGTGCGCTCGCCTTGGGGCAGGGTCCTGCGGTCGATCCGCGACGATGAGATCGCTGCCGCGGCGCTGGGCAAGAATGTGTTTGCCGTGCGGCTGCAGTCATTTGTCGTTGGATCGGCGGTGATGGGGCTGGCTGGCGCGCTTTACGCAAATTTTATTGGTTTCATCAGTCCGTTGGATTTCATTCCCATCTTCACCTTCCAGGTGTTCGTGATGTTGATCGTTGGCGGCAGCGGCAACAATCTGGGCGCGTTGCTCGGCGGACTCGTGGTATGGGGCCTTTGGTCGGGCAGCGATCAACTAATCGCCAGCATCCTGCCGCCGACCATCCAAACTCAAGCTGCGGCGGCGCGCATCGTGCTCATTGGTTTCGTACTTGCCGTCATGCTGCTGTATCGACCCGAAGGAATCTTGCGCGAGCGACGAATCGTTTCTCGTGAGGCGCGGTTGCCTAATCGCGAATGACTCAGGAGCCGTCCGAGTTCGCTGCAGCATGTGTGCAGGAAGTCCACCGATTACATCGAGTGATCGTTGATTGGACCACCGGCGCGGTCCCCGATACCGACGAAAACTTCACGGCGTTTGCCGAATCCTTCGCGCCGTCATTTGCGATCGTCAACCCGAGCGGCGAAATAGAAAACGTCGACCGCGTCGTAGCCCGGTTTCGCGAACGCCACGGCGAGAGAGCAGGGCGGCAGTTCGCCATTCGGATCGGCGATGAAGCGGTGCGCAACTTGGCGAGTGACACAGGGTTGGTCGTCTACCAGGAACATTGGTTCCACGGCGCGCAAGAACGATCGGTCATTCTAGCGTCCGCGCTATTGCGGGCCGATCCAAATCGCCCGGGCGGCATCGCCTGGCTCCACCTCCACGAAACGTGGTTGCGGCCACCTGCCTAGATCGAGGAACGCCCGGCGAAGCGGTCCTCGCGCCATGTCTCGTTCTTAAGAACGTCGCGTAACCGCGCGACAGCATCCCAAATATCGACGTACCGGGTCGTCAATGGGCTGAAGCCAAAGCGGATTGAATCAGGGGTGCGAAAGGAGCAAATGACGTCGGCGTCCGCGAGAGCTTCGACCAGGGCGTTGCCCCCGGGATGGCGCAAGGCAATATGACCGCCGCGTTCGGCATAGTGGCGTGGCGATGCGACTGAGACACCAAACGGGCCCAACTCTTGGTCGGTAAGATCGAGCATCAAACTCGACAACGCTTCATGCTTTTGCGCGGCGGCTGACACATCAACACCGGCCCAGACGGCCATCGCCGCTTGTAGCCCAATCGTGCTGAGTACCGGCGGTGTGCCGATCAACGCGCGGCGGGCGCCAGCCGCGGGCCGGTGGCCGAGTTCGAACGCAAATTGGTCGGCGTGGCCGAGCCAGCCTTTTAGGCCGAGGTCGAGCGCGTCGTTGTGCCGCGCCGCCGCAAAGAAAAACGCCGGCGCACCAGGGCCGCCGCACAAATATTTGTAGGTACAGCTGACCGCGAAGTCGGTGCGATCGCCGTTCAAATCAATCGGCACCGCGCCAGCACCGTGCGAAAGATCCCAGACCGTCAACGCGCCCGCGGCGTACGCCGCCGCATTGATTCTGGCGAGGTTGCGGCGCCGGCTGGTGCGATAGTCGACAAGGCTCAACACCACGACGGCCGTATTGGAATCGATGAGGGCGCATAGGTCATCGTCGGAATCGTGTCCGTCGGCCGCCAAGACGAGCGCGTGTCCTTCCCCCAGCAGGTCTATCGCTGACTGGGTCGCGTACAAATCGGTGGGAAAGTTTGCTGCCTCGGAAACGATCCTGGTGCGTTTGGGTCGAAGATTGAGGGCCCCGACGACGGCCTTGAACAAGTTGATCGTCGTGGAGTCCGTGACCACGATTTCGCCGGGGTCGGCGCCGACAACCCGGGCGATCCCGTCGCCAAGCGCCGATGCGGCCTCGAGCCAACCCGCTTCGCCCCAGCTGCGCCGACGGGCGAGCGCCCAGTCTTCTTCGACGGTCCGCCGTAAATGATCCAAGACATCGCGCGGCGGGGCGCCGATCGAGTTCGCGTCCATGTAGATCCTGGTGCGGTCGCCAGCACCGGCGGGGCGCATGAATCGGTGGCCAATCGGCGCAAGCGGATCGGCAAGGTCCTGTGCAAGGCAATCGTTCCGTGAAATAGGCAAGCGATCTAATCCGCTGGTTCGGGCTCGCAGTGTACCAGGGCGTGTGCATTTGTGCGCGGATCGCATAGGTTATTGCGCTCGCCCGGCAAACGTTCAATCAGATGACCGCAACACAAAATGAACCGCTCCTGCGCGTCGCCGCCGATATAGGCGGTACGTTTACCGATGTTGCGCTGGAAGACGGCGCAGCGCGCTTCACGGCAAAAGTCTTGACTACGTCGCAAGCGCCCGAAGAGGGCGTACTGGAAGGTCTCGCGGCCGCGCTGGGGAAGGCCGGCAAGACGATCGCCGATATCGACGTGTTTCTTCACGGCACGACGTTGGCGACCAATGCCCTCATCGAGCGCAAAGGGGCCAAGCTCGCCTTCGTCACCACGGGCGGATTTCGCGACGTACTTGAGACCGGCTACGAGAAGCGGTTTGAACAGTACGACGTTTTCATGGACCGCCCGCCACCGTTGGTCCCACGTTATCTACGGCTTACCGTGACGGAGCGAATTGCCGCCGACGGCACTGTCCTGACGCCGCTGGACGAATCCGCGTTGGTCTCCATGATCCCCACATTGAAGGCCGAGAACGTCGAGGCCGTCGCAATCGGTTTTCTGCATTCCTATGTCAACGCCGCGCATGAGCAGCGCGCACGCGATGTGCTTGCCGAGCATTTGCCGGGCGTCGCGATCACGACGTCCGCCGAGGTTAGCCCCGAGATCCGCGAATACGATCGTTTCTCGACTGCCTGTGCCAACGCCTACGTGCAGCCCTTGATGGCGGGCTACTTGGGCCGCCTTTCCACGGCCATGAAAACGCAGGGGTTTAGCGGCGCGCTTTTGCTGATGATGTCCGGCGGCGGCCTCACGACGTTAGAGACCGCCCAGCGATTGCCAATTCGGCTGGTCGAGTCCGGTCCCGCCGGCGGCGCCATCTTGGCAAGTCACATCGCCCGCGAAAACGAATTGGACGAGGTGCTGTCCTTCGACATGGGTGGGACGACCGCCAAGATTTGCTTGATCGCAGACGGCGTGCCGGAACGTGCCCGGGTGTTCGAGGTCGCACGGGCCTACCGAAACCTGAAGGGTAGCGGCTGGCCTGTCCGTATTCCGGTGATTGAAATGGTTGAGATTGGCGCCGGTGGCGGCTCGATCGCGCGCGTCGACGCGATGCAGCGTATCACGGTCGGACCCGACAGTGCCGGCTCGGCGCCGGGGCCGGCGTGCTACGGCCGCGGCGGCACGCACGCAACTGTCACCGATGCCAACTTGGCCTTGGGCCGCTTGAACGCGGCACGCTTTGCCGGTGGCAGCTTCAATTTGGATGTGGGCAAGGCGAATGCGGCGGTTGCGGGCGCGGTGGGTGAACCGTTGGGCCTCAGCGATGAGTGGGCCGCCGCGGGGATCAGCGAGATCGTCGAGGAAAACATGGCCAACGCCGCGCGGGTTCACGCGATAGAGCGCGGCCGTACCATCGACCGCCACGTCATGATTGCATTTGGCGGCGCCGCGCCCCTCCATGCAACGCGGTTAGCAAACAAACTGGGCATCCGCCGCGTCGCGGTGCCAAAAGGGGCCGGAGTCGGGTCGGCGATCGGGTTCCTGCGGGCGCCGGTGTCCTATCAAGTGGTTCGCAGCCAGCAGCAGAACTTGGTTCGGGCAGACCTAGACACGGTCAACGCGATGCTCACGACAATGGAGATCGAGGCGCGCGAAATTGTCACGCCCGGTGCCCCCGGGGCGTTTTTCGACGTGTCGCGCGAGGTCGACTTGCGCTATGTCGGACAGGGGCACGAATTGACTGTGCCGGTGCCACTGGGCGTCGTCGGCGACGGCGATATCAAGGGCCTGATCGCAGCCTTTGAAAAACAGTACCGCGCGCATTACGGCCTGATCATACCCGATATGGAGATTGAGGCGCTGACCTGGTCGGTCACCGTGGCCTCACAGCCGGTCAACACTATGGCGACCCCATCTTTGTCGGGTGCTGCTGACGCCGCGCCGGTCGGCGTACGCTCGTTGTTCGAACCGTTGCGCGGCGGGGGTGAGGAAATCCCTGAATATTGGCGCGACGATCTGGCGCCGGGGCAAGCCATCGTCGGGCCCGCATTCATTGCCGAGGATGACACGACGACGGTGGTCGACCGTGGTTGGCGCGTATCGGTCGACAACCGCGGCTATCTTCAACTCGAACGAATGGACGACGTATGACGGTCGGCGATCCCCTCGCGCAGATTCATATGCAGGTGATGTGGAATCGACTGATCTCGGTTGTCGAGGAGCA
The DNA here is from genome assembly GCA_027622715.1 of Pseudomonadota bacterium. Classification (GTDB taxonomy): domain Bacteria; phylum Pseudomonadota; class Alphaproteobacteria; order SHVP01; family SHVP01; genus CALJDF01. The sequence goes on from JAQBYN010000002.1 coordinate 155,844, forward strand.
GGCGCAAGCGCTGCTTCGGACAGCATTCGGTTCGGTGGCGCGCGAGGCCGGCGACTTGTCTGCCGGCGTTTACGACCTCAAAGGACGTATGTTGGCGCAAGCGGTCACCGGAACGCCGGGGCACGTCAACACCATGGCTGTCGCGGTCCAGCATTTCATCGACCGCTTCCCGCTCGCCGACATGAAAGAAGGAGACGTCTACACCACCAATGATCCGTGGCTCGGCACCGGTCACCTGTTCGACTTTGTCATGGTGACCCCGGCGTTTCTCGATGGGCGGCTTGTCGCGTTGCTCGCATCAACCTGTCACTTGGTCGATGTCGGTGGGCGCGGGTTCACGGCCGACGCCCGCAGCATTTATGAAGAGGGTATCTTCATTCCGCATATGCGCCTGTTCGACCAGGGGCGGCTCAACGAACCGTTGATGGACCTCATCGCCAACAACGTTCGCGAACCGATTGAGGTCAAAGGCGACCTTCTCGCGTTGGTCAGTTGCAACGATACCGGATGTCGCCGCCTCGTTGGTATGATGGGGGAGTTCAACCTCCTCACCATCGACGATTTGGCGGACCATATCCTGGTGAATTCCCGTAAAGCGATGATTGAAGCCATTCGGCGTGTGCCCAACGGTATCTATGACGCGCAGATGACCCTCGATGGCTACGAGGAACCCGTCCGCCTGAAGCTACGGATGACGGTCGAGGACGAGCGGATCGTGCTGGATTATGGCGGATCCTCCCTGGCCTCTGGATACGGCATCAACTCACCCAAGTGCTATTCCGACGCCTATTCGATCTTCGGCCTGAAATGCATCATCGGGCCCGAAATTCCCAATAACGCGGGCTCGCTAGGACCGATGATCGTCGAAGCCGACGCGGGGTCGATCGTTCATCCGCAGCGCCCGTCGCCGGTAACGGCCCGTCACGTCGTCGGGCAGATGTTGCCGGATATCGTTTTTGGCTGTCTCGATCAAGCGATCGAGGGTGGTGTGCAAGCGGAAAGCGCAGGTTCGATTTGGGTTCTTGCTGCATCGGGCGGCGCCCGCGTCGGCAACACCGAGGGGCGCTTTAACACAATGAGCGTATGCGTCGGCGGGGTTGGCGCGCGGCCAACCAAGAACGGTTTGAACTCGACCGCATTTCCCTCCGGTGTCGGGGCCATCCCGGTCGAGGTGACCGAGGCGGGTTCGCCCCTGGTATTTAGACGCCGCGAGTTGCTGCCGGATTCGGCGGGACCGGGGAAATATCGCGGCGGGTTCGCCCAGGTTGTCGAGGTCGAGTCGCGGGCCGGTTTGCCATTCACGGTATCTGCCGCGACCTTTGATCGACTGCAAAATCCCGCGCGTGGCCGGCATGGTGGCAAGCCTGGATCGCCCGGTGCGTTCGGTTTAGTCGGCGGCGAAGTGTTCCACACCAAGGCGGTACACACGGTGCCGCCGGGCGATCGGCTTCGTGCCCAACTACCCGGGGGCGGTGGTTTCGGCGACCCATTCGCGCGTGATGCGCATGAAGTCGCAGACGAGGTCAAAGCGGGCTTGGTCAGCGTTGCGGCGGCACGCGCGTCGTATGGCGTTGTTGTGACCGAGGACGGGGAGATCGACGCGACGGGCACGCAGGCGTTGCGCGGGGGTCAATCTTGATGAGCGGCGGTATTCCCGATGACCTCAAGGTTGTCTTGTCCGGCCGCCGTGACCGGCTGGAGGTATTCGAGTCGCTCGACCCTAAAAAGACCGCCTTGCTCGCCATCGACATGCAAAAGGCATGGACCGACCCGGAGGGCCCCTGGTATTTCCCGGAAGCACGCGAGGTGATCGAGCCAATCAATCGGATTGCGTCGACGTTGCGCCTCGGCGGCGGTCGGGTGGTGTGGATTCAACATGTCACTGGCTCGCCGGGAACGCCCGAGTATTGGGCCACCTACCTCGACAACTTCCTATCGGAGGCGCAACTCGATGGCGCGCTTGCGGCAATTCAAGAAGGCAGTCCATTTCGCGATCTTGATCCGGCCCTGAAAGTGCAGGAATCCGATATGCGGATCGCCAAGCGGCGCTATAGCGCGATGATCCGCACCTCTTCCAATTTGGAGTGGGTATTGCGCGAACAGGGTATAGACACCGTGATCGTCGCGGGTGTTCAGACCAACATGTGCGTCGAATCGACGGCGCGGGACGCCATGATGCTGGATTTCAAGGTGTTCATGCCGCACGACGCGTCCGCGGCGCGCACGCCCGAAGATCACCTGGCCGGTCTGCGGACCGTCGCCCAAGTGTTTGCCGATATTCGGCCGGTCAACAACCTTGTTGCCTTAATCGAGCAGGGCAAGGGTCCTTAGGGGATATCCCGCCGTCCCGAAAACGGGCACCGTTAACGGCAAGCGCATAGGCACGTCGCAAAACATCGGGTGTTTCAAAGCAAACACACAAATGATCCCGAAACGTTGGGCGAGGCCCCTCAGTAAATCCATGGAATCAACCGACAGCGCACGCGCTGCGCATAGTCTCGATAACCCGGCAACTCTTCCTGTAGAGTCTGGTCTTCCAGTGCGGTTCTGATCACTGCGATGATCAACGCCACCGCAGCTGGAATAAGTGTCCACACCGAGCCTAAGGCCAGCACAATACCCAGCAGTGGCGGAATATTTCCTGCATAGCCCGGATGCCGCACAATCCGGTATGGGCCACTGTCACACACCACATGCCCGCGATCCGTCTGAATACGCACCACGCTGGAAAAAAAGCGGTTCTCTGCCAATGCCCACGCCGCGAAAGCGTATCCGAGCGAGATCAAGATGAAGCCGTGCACGATGAGCCATAACGGAAATTCGGGGGACCAGCCATAGCGGTGATCCAGCCCTGCCACAATAACCAGTGGGTACCCAATACTTAGCGCCATCAGCGGCGCAAGCACTTTGTCCCAAGCTTTCGCGCTTTGGATATTCTCAATATTTTGTCGTTCGGCCATCAAGCCCGGGTGCCGCTGTTCCGCCCAAATGCGCCCCCCAATGCCTGCGGCAACGATTAGCAGGGAATAGATCCACGCCTGCCACCAACCGAAATCCCCGCCGCACACCAATAGGGCCAGTGGGATAGAGAGATATACCAAAACTAAAGCAATCCATTGGCGCGGGGACCCTGTTTGAACTGCCTTATGATTAACCGTCTTCGATGACACACCATTCCCCGAAATCGCGCGACCTTTATTAATCGCGCAACGAATGGATTTACCTTAGAACGCCTTGAAGGTCATGGTGGTGAAGGTGTCTTTGATGCCTGGTACCTTTTGGACTCGTTCGGTGACGAAATGCCCGATATCGGTGTCTTCATCGAGATGGAACTTGACCATCAGATCGTATTTGCCAGAGGTCGAGTAAAGTTCGCCGACCTCCTCAACGTCGTCCATGATTTTGGAGGCGACATCGTAGGCTTGGCCGGGTTCACATTTGACCTGAACGAAAATGACCTTCATTGCGCGCATCTACCCCGGGTGTCGTTTCGCCCGCATTCTATCATGCAAGACGATGTTTGCAGCGGCTAGGATTTGGGGGCGAGCAGGTCGTCGAGGATGTCGGTAACGCGGGGTGCGTTGGGACGGATCGAGGTCGGGAACCAAGCGACGAGATTGCCGTCTTGGTCGAGCAGATACTTGTGGAAGTTCCATTTGGGCGCGGCGCGCTCGCCCAGCGTCTCGCGCGCCCAGGCATAAAAAGGGTGGGCCGCGGCACCCTTGACGATCTCTTTGTCCGCCATCGGAAAATCGATCGCAAAGTTAACTTGGCAGAATTCTTTGATTTGGGCCGCGGTACCGGGCTCTTGATGCCCGAAATCGTTTGAGGGCACGCCGACAACGACCAACCCCCGGTCACGGTAGGCTGCCCACACTGCCTGCAGGTCCGCGTACTGGCCGGTATAACCACAGAACGACGCCGTATTGACGACCATGACCGCCTTACCGCGATAGGCGGATAAGGGCAGCGCGCCACCATCGATGGCGCGAAACTCGAACTGATGGGCCGGTCCGGCAGAAGCGCCGCTCGACGCCGCCTATGCCAAACAAATTGCCATGAAGGTGAGTAGGAGTGTTCTGATCATGTCGATCATCCTACCCTAATTCGATTGATCTGGATGCGCCTTTAAAGTCCCATATGCGTTTGAAACCCAGAGAGCGAACAGGAGCGCCCATGCTGCAAGGCGATATGATGGACCGGCCGCTGTTGCTGTCCTCGCTCATTGAATTTGCCGCGCTCTACCACGGCGAACGCGAGATCGTCTCGCGCACGGCGGAGGGCACGATCCATCGCTACAACTACGCTGCGGCGGGGCGGCGGGTGAAACAACTTGCAAATGCGCTGCGCCGTCTGAACGTCGAGGAAGGCGAGCGTATCGGCACGCTGGCTTGGAATACTTATCGCCATTTCGAGATCTATTTTGCGGTCTCCGGCATGGGCAGCGTATGCCACACCATTAACCCGCGCCTGTTCACGGACCAAATCGCCTACATCGGCAATCATGCCGAAGACAGAATCATATTCGTCGACCTGCCGTTTGTTGCCTTGGCCGAGCAACTTGCGCCGCAACTGCCGCTCGTTCGGGCCTTCGTCGTGATGACCGACCGCGCCCACATGCCGGAAACGTCGTTGCCGGGCGCGCTCTGCTATGAAGACCTGTTGACCGCGGAGTCTGAAGTGTTGGAGTGGCCGACATTCGATGAAAACACTGCTGCAGCGCTCTGCTACACGTCGGGTACGACGGGCGATCCCAAAGGTGTCTTGTATAGCCATCGATCGACCATGCTTCATTCGTTTGCGTCCTGTATGGGCGACGTGCTGGGCATTCGGGCGCGCGACTCCATTTTAGTCGTGGTGCCGATGTTTCACGTCAACGCCTGGGGGATTCCGTATTGCGCGGCGATGACGGGCGCCAAATTGGTTTTTCCGGGCGCGGCGTTGGATGGTGCAAGTGTTCACGAACTCATGGAGTCCGAAGCTGTTACGCTGAGCGCAGGGGTCCCGACGGTCTGGTTGCTGCTCTTGCAATACTTGCGTGATACCGGCAATTCGCTGCCGCATTTGGAGCGGGTTGTATGCGGCGGGTCCGCCGCCCCGCGGGCGATGATCCAAGAATTTGAGGAAGTTCACGACGTGCGCTTGCTGCACGCTTGGGGCATGACGGAAATGAACCCGGTTGGCGTGGTGAACACGCCCAAGCCGGTATTGGAAGCTCTCGAGGGTGACGCCAAGCTCGACCTTATGGCCAAACAGGGGCGCGCGATCTTCGGGGTCGATCTCAAGATCGTCGATGATTCGGGCCAGGAACTGGCGCGTGACGGCAAGGCATTCGGGGCGCTCAAAGTACGAGGGCCCTGGGTTGCGCGCCGCTACTTCCAAAGAGACGATGACCCGGCGTTCGATTCGGATGGCTGGTTTTCGACCGGTGATGTCTGCACGATCGATCCCGACGGCTTCATCCAGATCGTCGACCGTACGAAAGATGTCATCAAATCCGGCGGCGAGTGGATCAGTTCTATTGAGCTTGAGAACATCGCCGTGGGCCACCCCGCCGTGGCCGAAGCGTGCGTCATCGGCGTACCGCACCCGAAATGGGATGAGCGCCCGTTGCTTGTCGTCGTACCGTCAAAGGGCGCGACACCCAGCAAGGAGGACGTCATGTCTGTCTTCGCTGGCAAGGTCGCGAAATGGTGGCTGCCCGATGACGTCGTGTTCACCGACGAGCTGCCCCACACCGCGACCGGAAAGTTGCTCAAGACCGAACTGCGTCAACGCTACAAGGATTACAAACTACCCAGCGCCTAAAGTTGAGTGCAGGCGCGCCGGGGCGAGGTCGGCCGCGCGAAAACCGCCATCGACGATGGGCGGCGGGACGTCCCTATCCATGGCGAGGGCAGCGGCAATTTGTGCGAGACCCGGCGCGGTCTGAATGCCATAGCCGCCTTGCCCCACCAGCCAGAAAAACCCGAGCGCGACTGGATCGAATCCCGCGACAGGCGTGCGGTCGCTCGTGAACGTTCGTAGTCCGGCCCATTTGTGCGCAACGTGGCGAACCCGCAGCGACGTCGCCGCTTCCAGCCGATCGATCGCCAGCGCGATGTCCATCTCCTCCGGCTGGGCGTCGCACGGTGGTGACGGTGTCTCATCGGCGGGGGAGACCATCAGCAATCCAGACTCGGGCTTGAAATAGAATGCTTCGCCGATCTCTACGGTGATCGGCCAATGGGCGATCTCCACCCCGTCGTCGGGCCGAAAGGTCAGGGCCGTCCGGCGCATCGGTTGCAGACCCAGGGGGCGCACGCCGGCCAATGCGGCAACAGTATCGCCCCAGGCGCCAGCGGCGTTAATCACGACCGGCGCCCGGTATACCGCGTCGTTCGTTTCGATCTGCCACGACCCGTTTGCATAAACTAAACCGCGCACCTCGGAATTCGTGTGCAGGTCTCCGTCACGCACGCGAAGTCCTCGAATGAACCCTTGATGAAGGGCGTGGATATCGATGCCACGCGCGACAATTTCGTGGGCGCCTGCCACGACCTGCGGCCCGAGAACGGGAACGAGCGCGCGAGCGTCGTCGCCGGTGAGGCGGATCAAGCGAGAGGGGTCGCGCACGTCATCGAGAAGTGCGTCGAGTTGGGGAAGCCCCGCCTGATCAGCAAAGAACAAGGCGCCGAGGGGGTTTAAGAGGCGCGATTCCGAAAACCCGGGCGGCGGTGAGTCGAAAAAAGATCGGCTTGCGAGCGTGAGGGCGCGGATCGCCGTGTTGCCATAGACGGTCGTGTAGGAGGCGGCGGAGCGGCCAGTTGTGTGATACCCGGGCTGGGATTCCCGCTCCAACACGATCACCCTTGCTTGTGCCGACAGAAAATACCCGACAGAGCATCCGGCGATCCCACCACCAATGACCAAGTAGTCGCAGTCAATCATTTTGGGTCTCACCTCGTGATGCTTGTGCCGCAGGGTAGTGGCTGCTGTCCATGTAAACCTGTCTCCCGATGAACGTGTCCGCGATTAGAACACCATTCGGCGCATGCCCAAATCCGGGTTCGTCCGATTGCTTAAATCGACGAATTTCAGATCAACCGGCATCAATGCCAATGCTTGACGCGAAGCGGAAGGTCCCTATCAATGTCGCCACCAAACAGCACGACTCAACGGAGGAATAGGTCGATGACGGCGACAGCGGCACGCAAACCACTTGACGGTCTCCGAGTCATTGATTGCGCCACCTTCATCGCGGGCCCGTTTTGCGCCACCCAATTGGCAGAATTCGGCGCAGAGGTGATCAAAGTTGAGTTGCCCGGTTCGGGCGATCCGGTACGGAAGTTCGGCTCAAAGACTGAATGCGGCGAGACACTGGTTTGGCTCAGCGAGGGCCGCAACAAGAAATCGATCACGCTCGATTTGCGCAAACCTGAAGGCGCCGAGCTCCTGAAGCAGCTGGTCGAAAAGTCGGACGTGCTGGTCGAAAACTTCCAGCCCGGCACGCTGGAAAAATGGGGTCTCGGGTGGGAGGTGTTAAAGGCGCGCAACCCGCGCCTCGTGATGGTGCGAATCTCTGCCTATGGACAAACGGGACCGAACAGTCCCAAGCCGGGTTTTGGCCGCATTGCGAATGCCTTTGGTGGCATTTCCTTCCTCGCCGGGTTTCCGGATCGACCGCCGGTGACGCCAGGCTCGGCGACGCTTCCTGACTATATGGCGGGAATCTACGGTGCGCTTGGTGCCATGTTCGCACTCCGCGCGCTCGACCAAACCGGCGAAGGGCAGGTGGTCGACATCGGTCTTTACGAGCCCATCTTCCGAATTTTGGATGAGTTGGCGCCGGCATTCGATAAGTTTGGTTTTGTCCGTCAGCGCATGGGGCCCGGCACGGTCAATGTCGTGCCGCACAGTCACTATCCGACGAAGGACAATCGCTGGGTCGCGATCGCCTGCACCAACGACAAAATATTCAGCAGGCTCGCCGACGTCATGGGGCGGGAGGACGTCGCGGGCGATGGTATTTACGGCACGCTGGCCAAGCGTGAGGCAGCGCGCGCAGAGGTCGATCAATTCGTCGCCGATTGGACCGCTCAGCGTGACCGCGACGACGTTGTAGACCTGTGCGCCAAGGGTGAGGTGCCCTGTGGACCGGTCTACGCCATCGACGAAATATTCGACGATCCGCAATATGCGGCGCGTGAAAACATCAAGGAAATCAGCGATCCGCGGATCGGAACATTAAAGGTCCCCAACGTCGTCCCCAGGTTGACCGCAACACCTGGCGGGATCGACCATCTGGGCCCATCGCTGGGGCAAGACAATCAGAATGTTTTTGAGACCCTGCTTGGGCTGGACGCGGCGGAGATTGGCCGCTTGCGGGAAAAAGGCGTGATTTAGGGCTGATCGCGCAGAGTTGAAACTAAATATGAGGCCCAAGCGTATTACAACCACGGGGTCGTTTGGTGGCCTATGGAAGAATTCGGCCACTCTGCGCGTTAGCATCCCAATAGTTGGAAATGAATAAGGACCGGAAAATGAAAGTTATCGCAGCCTTCGTGGGCACCCTGGCCCTGACCTTCGTGCTGGGCGTTGGTGGTGCGACCGCCATGGACACCACGGCCGCAAAGAACAGCGCGCATCCTGATTTTGGTAAGGCGGTCGAAGCGATTGATCTGAAAGAGTATCAAAAAGCGCTGACGCTGTTGGCAAGCGTGCGGCAAAGCGAGCCGGAGAATGCGGATGCGGAGAACCTGACAGGGCTTAGCTATCGCATGCTCAAGAACTACGAGATGGCGTTCTCGCATTACCAGCGGGCTCTGCAGATCGACCCCAAGCACAAGGGGGCACACGAATACCTTGGCATTTCCTACCTTGAGACCAATCAGGTCGAAAAAGCCGACAATTTGTTGGAGTCAATAAAGAAGCTTTGTGCTTTTTGCGCCGAGCGCCGATCACTTAATAACGCGATTATGGCCTACAAGCGCGCCAACAAAACCAGCTAGGCGCCTCGAAGGTATTGCCGCCAACTTTGCCGTCATTCGACAGACACGATATATAGGCGTCTGAGGCGCGGCATTGTGGCGCGCCCACGGTGGCGGGATTTCTGGCATGCATCGACTCAGGATGTGCCTAGCGGGGGCTTTGCTGCTGACCGCAACCGGCGCAGCGGCGGCTGAGAACGGGCGAGGATATGTTTCCGGCGCGTTCGGTCTTGCAGCGCTAGCCGACCTTGGCGCGGACTCCGCAACATTCCAAGCCCGGATAGACACGGAAACCAGTGCCGCAGGTGCGCTCGCGGTCGGGCGCTACTTTGGCGATATCGTTCGCGGCGAGCTCGAACTTTCGTACACCAAGCACGATGCCGACCAGGTGTCGGGTGCGCCGGCCCTCGGCGAGGTAACCGGACTCGGGTTCGGGGGCAATTTGCTGGCCGACTTACACCTGCCGAACCTCAAGATCACACCCTACGTCGGCCTCGGGGTGGGCTTAATCCGGGCCGACCTGAACGCGATTGCCGGTCGGCGGCTCAGTTCTCGATGGCAGCAGCACCGTGCCTTATGTCCAAGCGCTCGTCGGTGCCTCGTACGCCCTAAGTGACCGCCTGGACCTGTTTGGCGACCTGCGCATTCGCGGTAGCGAGCGGATTGACCTCACGACGAGCGCCGGCGCCGCTGTTTCGCCGAATTTTTCAGATCGGCGGGCCATGGTCGGACTCCGGTGGCGGTTCGGTGCGCCAAAGACGCCGCGCGTATCGCCGACCGTCGCTGCACCAGCGCCATCCCAGCCCGCCGCCACGACCGCGCCATCTCCGCGTCCGTCACCGTCGCCTCAGCGTCAATCCGCTGCAGCCACCCCGGCCCAGCCTCCAAGCCCCGACGCCGAAACCCAGCGGCTCGCGGAAATTCCGCGCGAATACCTAGTTTTCTTTGATTGGGATCGCGCCGATATTACTACCGAAGCGGCAGAGATCATTGCCGCCGCCGCGGCCAACGCCAAGGATATTCGGACGATTCGTTTGACCACGACCGGACATGCGGATCGCTCGGGCCCGGATACCTACAATCTGCGGTTATCCCTACGACGAGCCGAGGCTGTACGCGCGGTACTCCTGCAAAGAGGCGTTTCGCCGGGTGAAATCGAGATATTTGCCCTCGGGGAGAGCGAACCGCTCGTGCAGACGCCGGACGGCGTTCGTGAGCCGCGCAACCGGCGCGTTCAGATTATTCTAAATTAGTCGGTGAAGGCCCGAAGCAGCGTGACACGGCCGCTAGGAAGCGGTGTCGATGCGCGCGTGGTCGCAAACGCAATCAGTTGACGATTCGGCAACATCAGGACTTTTGCAAATAGGTTGCGTGCGTCGCGGCAGTACTGGTTGCCTAGGGTCAATCGGCGTTGTGACTCTTGGTTGGCAAGTCGGGTCAGAAATGCATCCAGCGCTGGAACAGCATGGCGCGATCCGTGTTGGGAGACAAAAAGGGCTTTGAGCTGTCGGCCCGAGGTCACGAGTTCATCCTCGAACTGGCGAACAAAGGCATTGTAACGTGCCTGCTGCCCACAATAGAGCGCTGAAACCATCAGCTCGGTTTGTAGCTTCCGGGTATGCACTGACGCGTGATCCGAGGTGGCGTCTTCGCCCGCCGCATGGACTGGCGTGAGCGCCGCGCCCGCCGCTAGAACTCCAGCCACGCATAAACCAAGAATACTAAAGCGTCGGACCACAAATTCCCCCAGAACCAAAGCGTCCCTGTTCTTTATTGCACTGGCTTGGCCCTAGAACAACATATGATTCATTACCTCAAATTAGAGGCATATCTACCCGTTTTTACTACAAAATATTGATTTTCCGTGGTTCGACTAGAGATGCGTCAAGGTGCTGGCGGCCACCGCAGCCAAGACAATCAGCCCGCAAACGCCGGCGAGCAGAATCGGCTCAAGCGCCCGTCCCACACTGCCATCAAATGCGGGAAGCCGAAATATCTTGTCCGCGAAGAACACGAGCACCAGAAGGGCGAGACCAAGGCGGCTCGTGCCGGCGAGCGCTGCCGCGGCCGAGAGGGAGAGTAGGGCGGCGGCGACGCCGACCAGCAGCCCGTTGCCGCCTGCAAAACGCTGTTTGGGCCAATTCCATAGGAAGAAGCCGCCCACGGCCGCTGCTGCACTCAAGGAGATGCCAGCGGATAAACGTGCGCCGTCGAACAACATCACCAGTCCGACGCCCAGCGCCGCCATCGCCAGCATGATCGCGGGTCTCGTGCTAGACGGCTCAAAAGATGAAAAGTTGAACGAAATGACGGCGATCGCGACGAAGCACACGCCGAACACGGCGACATAGAGGCTTGTTGCGCCCTCTAGAGTCGTGCCGCGAAGCCACATAAATGCCAGCAACGGCGAAACGATCGCAATGGTCTGGGAAATCAATCGGACATTGGCGAAGAGCAGGTCGCTGACCAAGCCAACTGCGACAAGGGCGACCAGCAGGAGCGCCGTGCGGTCCTCCAGGAGCGGCAACGGGTCCCGCATCAGTGCATAAGCGACCAGGAGTGCGATACCGGCACCCGTACTGGCAATGCGCCCGCCTAAGGCTTGACCGCTGATCAGCCGAATGAGGCCGACACTCGCGAAGGCGACCGCGGCAGGGAGGGCGCCGTATAGGACCCAGAGATTCTCAGGCATGGCGGTTAGGCATGGAAAAGCCCGGACCTGACAACCAGGTCTGGGCTCCCCAAAAAAACTAGAATGCGGCTATTTAGACATGCCGCGGAACAGATAGAGAATGATCCCCAAGGCAATTAGGCCAACGACGCCGTTTTCGCCAAGCGTCCCGATGAGGTCCATCAGATTCTGGGCAACCCCACCGTCACCGAGGAAGGGGACTCTCCCTCCCACCAAGACCTGTAGGGCCAAGGCGAGCGGAATAAGTACGAGTACAACTGCGACGATTTGGCCTATCCAGCCTCTTACTTTGTCAAACATATCAGGCATGCTTCCCCCTAATTAGGATTGCTACGCGACTGCAAAGGTTCTCGGGGACGAGTTTGTGCATAGATGTAGTGTCTTGTCCACTAGATTTAGATATTTGCAAGTTATCCGCTCAGAATCGCCGGAAAATTCTGATTTCCGACAGTCAGTACCGGCGTCTTCTTGCGAGGCGGAAAGCATTCGTTTGCGAATATTGTCCCTCGGGAGAGTTTCGATCAGGTCTCTATTTGCAGCCCTTTACGGCTTCGTCGGCAACGGCGAAGTTGACTGGGTGGGATCGTTCTGTTCTTGCCAGTTGGCGCGAGTGTTCCGATCCCCCACCTATTGTCACGGCTGCGTGAAGCGGCGAAATTCGCCCGAGTGGAAAAGAAGGGGGTCCCGTTCCAGGTTCACGAAGCGCTCGACGGCGCCCAGAATGATAGCGTGATCGCCGCCCGGGTAGCGGTCGTCGACCCGGCATTCGATATACGCGACGCATCCCTCGAGGAGCGGGGATCCGCCCAGCCCTTGCTCCCAGGTGGTGCCGTCGAACTTGTCCTCGCCACTGCGGGCGAACCGGAGCGCGAGGTCCTCTTGGGTGGCGGCGAGAATATTCACCGCAAACGCCTTCCCTTTGGAGAATGCGGGTCCGCTCGACGATGTATTGGCAACGCTCCACAGGATCAGCGGCGGATCGAGTGATACCGACGTAAACGAATTACACGTGACGCCGACGAGACGACCGTTGTCCTCGCAGGTCGTGATAACGGCAACGCCCGTGGCAAATTGTCCCAACATTTTGCGGAGTCGGCGCCCGGACGGATCATCCTCACCGGGCTGCTCGCGCTCGGGGAGAGGCGGACCATCATTTTTCGTGTTGTTTACGTTCACCGGACTGCTGCCTGAACACCGCGTAGGCCTTCGAGTGACACGCCAGGTAAGGGTGGATCAAGTCCATTCTTTCGCCGGTCCGTAGAGAGAACATCTCGCGGCCTCTTGCCCGCATCGTGGACATGTGATTTGTTCGTATCGCGCGCACTTAATCCATGCCGCGAAGGCGGATCGGCAACGCACAGATATGACCCAATTTCGCTTCGTCCGCTCGCTTGTTCGCGGACTTGACATCCTCCAAGCCCTAAATCGGCGTAACGGCGCCACGGTAACCGAGGTCGCCCAAGAAACGGCATTGTCGCGCGGCACGGTCTATCGGATGCTCGAGACGCTGCGTGAGGCGGGCTACGTTTTTCGCGACAGCGCCGACGCCCGTTACCGCTTGACGATCATGGTCCGCGGCCTCAGCGATGGATTTAGCGATGAATCTTGGGTGTCGGAGATCGCTAAGCCGCGAATCGAGGCGCTCTGCAAGAAGGTCGTATGGCCGATCGCGATCGCCACCATTCACGGGACGACCATGTTGATTCGCGAGACGACCGATAAGAATTCTCCGCTCGCGCTGCGCCGGATCAGCGGCGGCTTTCGATTTCCGATTCTCGCCAGTTCGGCGGGCCAAGCTTACTTGGCTTTTTGCCCCGACGAGCAACGGGAAACAATGTTGGATGTTCTATCGCGATCAAATACGCACCCCTCGGATATGATGGCGCGGAACCCTCGGCTGATGCGCAAGATTCTGGGCGAAGTACGCGAGAAGGGCTATGCGACAACAACCCGGCCGCATCTCAACGATAGTGCGGTTGCGGTGCCGGTGCTCCCGCACGGTCGCGTGGTCGCCGCCATCAGTCTCCGCTACATCGACTCTGCGATGTCGGTTTCAACCGCGGTCGAGAAATATCTGGACGAACTCAAGGAAACGGCCCGCGACATCGCCGAGGCATTCGAAGCAAAGAGTCGCGTCAACGGCGACTAGGGTTGTGGCGCCCGGTCGAGTTCGACGAGCGTCGTAGCCAGATTAGCGAGCGCCGTGGCGCGCGCAAAACTGTTGTTGATCCCCTGGGCGATGGCCAACGCGGCGTCGAAAGTCGTTGCGGCAAGGCGCCACTCTCCGCGCGCGGCGCTGCTCAGGGCAAGCCGAGACAAGGTCCACGACCGGTCGAGATCGCTCGTGATGCTCTCGGTGGCCCGCAATGCCAGGGAACGCGTCTGCGCCGACGCCGCATTTCCGTCTCGTGCCTGAATCGAGGCAAGGTACCAAAACGACTGGGCCCGCAATCCGCCGTCCTCAATTTCAGAAGCCGCGCTTGCTGCATCCTCGTAGCCACGCATTTCCGCGAGGGCGGCGGCGATTCGGCTGACGGCGAAGGCTTTGGCATAAGTAAACCGTGGGTCGATCTTGGTGCTATCGGTGCGCGCTTGGGTGATGCTCGAACGCGCACCTTCGATGTTGCCGCCCCGCGCCTGGGCGATTGCAACATAGCTCAGTGCAACAACGCGATAGCGCGAATCAGTTACATCGGCGGCATCCAGTAGAGCGGCCTGTCCTTCACCGGACTCCAGGCTGTTCTCGGCTAGAGCCATAAGGACTGGTCGGCGCAGCGCAGAGTTTTCGATCTTTGCCATGAGGGCGCGGGCGGTTTCGGCTTGTCCAAGTCTTACGTAGATCGCTGCGACTTCACCCATCGCACGGTCCCGCTGAAGGGGTTCGATGGTGGCGTCATGGGCATTGTCCAGGGCGACTTGGAGGAGCTGTTTGGCGGCGTCTTCGGCGCCTGCTGCAAATAGTTTCGGCGCCAGACCTGCAAGAAGCGAGATTGTCTCAGCCGGCTTGTTCGAGGCGCCTGCGAACGTAAGCAACTCCCCGAGAGTTCGGCCGACCGCGGCAGCATCGCCATTTCGCGCCTGCGACACGGCGATAGCGGAAAGTATTTCGGCCGCAAACATCGGATTCGGCATCCCTGAGATCAATTCTCGGGCGTTATCGGTTTCACCGCGAGTTGCCCACGCGATTGCCGCATCGCGCAACGCCGCGACGACCAATCTCGAGTCATCAATCAGGCGGACAGTTTGATACACTTCGTCCGTCGCCCCTGTCACCGCGCGCGCAACGGCCACGTCGCCAAGCGCCCAATCGCGGAATTTGGTGTCACCGATCGCCTTCGCGCTCTCGAAGCCCTCGTCGAGCAAGCAATCCGGAGTCGGTGAGGCAAAACAGGCGGATGGGTCGCGGAGCGGATTGGCGGTTTGCCGCTCATCGACGGCCTTCAGCCGGTCTGCGACCTCGCTCGAGAGAAGTACCTGGCGTGCGGCTTCCTGTTTTCGGTCTCGCGTTTCACCCAGCCTGGCGAGGAGCCGGTTTGACCGACCGACCGTTTCTAGGTGGTCAAGCAACTCGCGCGTTGCGCGCCCAGTCACTGCGAGATCGACCTGAGATTCGTAAACTCGAATTGCCCGCTCTGTCGTTGGCGTCAGTTCGCCGTCGGCAGGGCCAGAATAGATTCCAAGCTCGGTCAGGACATCTTGGATGCGGGAGACCAGGGCCGATTGCCGCACGGTATCAGCGGTGAAATCTGGGCCAATGCTTCGTTCTTCCTCAACTGCGGCCAGTACCAGCAGTTGTCGTGAGGGGCTCGCCATGAAGGTCGGCATGGCGGTCACTTCACCCCATGCCAAGGCCGCTGCCAAGCCGACCGCGCCAACCAACGCGCCGCGTTTAACATCCCGAACCAGGATTGAGCGAGTATTGGTGGTGATCACAATCTCTGCGCCGATCTTGAAGATATAGGAATTCTACGCCCTCAGGAGCACTACATATAGCACATCCAGGCCGACCAACGTCACCGGCGCGACGGCAGTCTGGCCTGCTGGTGAGGTAGAACCACCCAGCGCCAAAATGCACTATCGGCCACAAGCGAAGGAGTTTGCCGCGCCCTCAATGACAGGCCGACCTGGCCGACCGTCCGGAAACCTCCCGCCGGATGGCGACTTGGGGTCAACCGGCGGTTCCCTAAGGGAACTCGACGGTTTCGATCCTCGCGATTGCGCGCCGTCCCAGGTTGCTCTTGGCATTTTGCCAGGCTCGTCAGCGATTTGGTCATGCGGGTCGCGGCAAGGCGTGGTAGGAAATGGGCTGTGCCCTGTAGCGCGCCCTAGTTTAGGCGAACGACCACGGATTGATGCGCCTTGATGCCGAAGTCTGCTGACAGAACCCTTCGCGGCATTCAACTGTTTGTGAATCTTCCTCCCGAAGAGGTGGCGGCCCTCGAGACGCGTTGCAAGTGGAATAGCTACCCCGCCGGCGGGCAGATATTGGAGCGCGATACCGACAACCGGGATGTCTATTTCGTGGTCCATGGTTCGGTACGAATCGTCAATTTCTCGACATCCGGTCGCGAGATTGCGCTGGCGACGATTGAGGCGGGCAGCTATTGCGGCGTACTCTCCGCTATCGACGGTCAGCGCCGATCCGCAAATGTCGTCGCGGTTGCCGATTGCTCGGTCGCAACGATCACGCCGGCGGTGTTCAGCCGCTTACTCATCAAGCATCCGACCGTCGCGATGCACGTTTTGCAACGCATGGCGGGGATCATCCGCGTGGCGGACGATCGGATTATGGACCTCAGCACCTTACGGGCGGTCCAACGCGTTTATGTCGAACTCATTCGCCTCACGGATCGCGATATTGCCGTGCCGGAACTTTGGGTGATCCGGCCAATGTTGAGTCATAGTGAGATCGCCAGCCGGGCCAGTACCACCCGCGAAACTGTGGCACGCGTACTCGGACAGTTGGCGCACGCAGGGATTGTCGAGCGCAAGAGCAAAGCTTTGTATATCCGAGACAAAGAACGGCTTGAACGCTTGGCTGAATTGTCCTCTCCCGAGGGCATGGTCTTGCCTAAGGTCGCCGGCTTTCCCGATATGAACGTGGCCGACTAGTTGACTGTGGAGCCCCTCGACCACGAAGCGAACTCGTTGACGAAGCCCGCAAAAAACGCCGACCGGCGGCCCGATTGCGACCTGTCGGTCGTCATTCCAGCACACAACGAAGCCGAAAATATTGTCGCGCTTGTACACGAGACCGTTGCGGTTCTACGGGACCGAGTTGCGTTCGAAATTGTGGTCGTCGACGACGCGAGCAGCGACCGAACTGCCGCAATCTTGGCCGAATTGTGCCCGGTTGTGCCGGAACTTCGTGTGGTGCGTCACCCGAGACAGTCAGGGCAAAGTGCGGCGATATTGAGCGGCGTTCGCGCCGCCGTCGCGTCCTGGG
>JAQBYN010000017.1 GCA_027622715.1 Pseudomonadota bacterium
TCGACTCCCGCCGCGAAACCTGACCCGGCAGCCGCGGCAACAAGAAAACCTGCAACAAGAACCCCGCCGAGAACGACTAAGAACTGCGATCGATTTGGCATCGCTTGTTCCTCACTTAATTGACCACTATGAAGTCTTCTTCGAACATCCCCACTCCGGGGATGTGAACCTGAACTGTCCCTGGACCTCGGGACGATTTGCGGAATTCCGCGCGAAGATCCACGACGCTCCCTCGCTGCGACACTAACTTCACTACAAGTTCCTCTGAATCATGCAGAACCACGCGAACCGCTCCGGGTTGCAGTTCGCGAGGGACATCACGGAACCTCAGTTGCACAGCGACCACCCCTAGCTCCCCGTGCCTTATCAATGGGTTTTCAACATTGACGCTCAGTCCGAGGAGACCATGTTTTTTCCCTTGTTGCACAAAGAAGAGGCCATCTCCCTCCGAAAAACTCGGGACGCTTACGACCGACTTACTTTGTAACGTCAACGCCAGTTGAGCCGCCACGTTTTTGCTCGTGAACAGGCGAGTATGTGCGGCTAACGCCGCAGAGGCATTGTCGGTGCGACCATCATATGCGCTAAAAGTCGCCACCGTTCCGTCGCCGCTACCAACGGTCCACTTCCCTAAACTGATCCCGCCCGAAGGGACATCAACGTGCGTCAAGGTATCCAAGAAGAAACCGGCAATGCGATGCTCATTGACGCCCCTCGGTTGGGAGCCAACGATCTCGCTCAGCTGGGCGGCTCGTTCTAGGTTCTTCTTTATGGTGCCAAGTTTTTGACCGGTTGTGAACGCGGCGGGAAGCAAGTCAAGTTGGAGCCATGTTTCGAACTCCATGACGTCCACACGCTCGCCATTGGCAGAACAGCAGTTGTATCTTGGAAGGAGTTCAAACAGCGACGGAAAGGTGAGTATGACATCTCTAATTGTTTGCATTCCTCCGGCAACGTGATTGGCAAATGGTCCCCACCCCGTTTGCAACAAGCGCAGGGTCTGAAGCGACCCGCGGTACGGCGTCCCCATGGCTACTAGGTTTTGGACTCTCCCGTTGCCAAACTCCTTGATGTAGATCCTCGCAACTAGACCACCCATGCTGTGCGCGAGAATGTCGAAATCGCCGCTTGGAATTTTTTCCTTTACGAATTGGTCGAACCGGGCCGCCGTCTCAAAATTGCTCTGCCGCCAATCGTAACCAAATACGAGAAGTTGGTTGGGGGGCGCCTGGCTTTCCCGGTACCCCAATGCGCCCAAAATCTCTATAAGGGAGTCATACTGTCGGACTTTAATGAAGGGCCCGAGAAGCCTGAATTCCGTCACCAGGCCTTTTGCTTCGAAGGGCGGCGCACCCTCTATTCGTCGCAACCGGTCAAGCTGAGTTAGGGAACTGACATCTCCCCAGACCAGTTGGCCGCTACTATCGGCAAGTCTCGACCCAAGTATTCCCGGAATGAAAACCAGAGGACGCTCGGGCTTTGCATACGCCCCAGACGGCGGAACCATCGCGACGACGGCGCCCACTAGAAAAACCAAAGAAAATCTTAGGCTCCCCAAAGCCTCCAGCATCTTCGCGCCCCCGGGCTAGAAAGCCTACCGGGAGATATTATACCTAAGATTGTATCACGTTGCCGCCAAATTCGACCATCCCCGGTGGGATGACGCGCCGTTAGTCGACTTGCACGACCATCGCTTTGAGGTAGCGGCTTTGCGGTAGCATTGGATGGGCCGGGTGATCGGCGGAGGCTTCGGCAACACGCAGAACGCGCCCTTTGCGGCCGGCTAACGACAGCCCGTGCGCGACCTCATCTTCGAACGCGTCGCGCTCGACGAGATGCGAACAGGACGCAGCAAACAGAAAGCCGCCCGGGGTAACCAAGGTGGCCGCTTGGTGAAACAGTTTGCGATACCCTTTGAGACCGACGGCCAAGTTCTTCCGCGATTTGACGAAGGCAGGCGGATCGCACACGACGATATCGAACCGCTCGTTCGCCTTGGCAAGGTCTTCCATGAACCCCGGCAGGGTGTGCGCCTCGAAACTGCAAATCTCGCCAACGCCATTGCGCGCCGCGGATTCTCGCGCGAGTTCAAGGGCAGGTTCTGAACGATCGACACCCACGACGTCGCGCGCGCCCGCTTTGGCGGCGAGGATCCCGAAGCCCCCTAGGTAGCAATAGAGATCGAGCACCCGCGCGCCTTTGGCGAGCGATGCAACAAACGCGCGGTTGTCGCGTTGATCGTAAAACCAACCGGTCTTTTGGCCGCCGCCGATGGGCGCCAAAAACAGCGCGCCGTTTTCTTCAATGACCATCGGTTCGTCGGGCAAAGTACCGATGACCTCGTCATAGAAGTTGAGACCTTCTAACGCGCGGACCGGCGAATCGTTTTTCAGAACGATCGCCCGAGGACTGAGCACCTCGCCAATCGCCCCGGTAATCGCCTCGCGATGCAGTTCCGCTCCTGCCGTATTAAGCTGACAGACCACAACATCGCCGTAACGGTCGACGATGACGCCCGGCAAGCCGTCGGCTTCGGCATGGATCAACCGGTAAAACGGCGCGGCGTAAAGCCGGTCGCGCAACGCGCACGCTTGCACCAAGCGCGCCGCAACGAAGGCCTGGTCGAAGGCCTGCTTGGGATCATCGGCAAAAACGCGCCCGGCGATCAAGCTATGTGGATTGAAGAACGCGGCGCCGAGCGGGCGGCCCATCTGTTCTTGCAAGCGCACGACGCTGCCTGGCGGGATCGCCTTCGCGGCATTGCTCATTTCGATTTCGTTGGAGAATACCCACGGACTGCCACGGCGCACCCGTTTGGTGCGGGTCACCATGACCACGGGGGTCGCGCCGGCGCTTTTTGCGGGTTCCTCGGCTACGTCGGTCATGCCCACATCGTTTCGCACACCTCGGCCCGTTCGCCGTCGGGTCCCAGAAAACTCAAGGCGCGGGCACCGTTGTAGGGCGGCGACGCCATAGCACGCGGCTCGGCGATGAGGCGCGCGTGCGCGGACTTATGAACTGCCGCGGCCACCATGTCGAGGTTCGTGCCCCACACGTCCGCCAGGAACGCGCCGAATCGTTGCGGTGCGGCACACGCACCTGTCGCTGCGGCGAGGGTAGTGACCAGCGGTTTAGCCACGGTTAGTAGCGTTCCATTAGCGCGCCATAACCGCCGATATGGTCGGCAATGCCGTTGGATCGCAGCGCATGCCAGTAAGTCGCGACATTGACACTGATTACCGGACGGTCGAGCCATTGTTCGGCGACGGCGGCGAAACGGCCCATCGGCAGGTTGGCGCCGAACTGAATGATCGCGTCGGCGCCGTCGTCAGCAAGTTGCTGGAGGCCGTCGCGCAAGGCGCTGCGCGGCGTATGCGCAATCACGACCGGACCGGCAGAACGCAGATGCACCATGCTGCTGACCGCGTAGCCGATGTCGTCCATGAATTTCTGAATGTGCTGCTCGGCCGTCGGCATGTAGGGCGTGAGCAAGCCAACCTTGCCGGTCACGCCATAGGCCTTCAGCGCCGCGGGTAGCGCGTCGGCCGCCAGCGTGACGCCCAGCCCGCCCGACCGTTTGGCCATGCGCGCCTTGACCTCTTGCGCCGCGGCCAAGCCACCGCCCCAAATGCTTTCTGCCGATATGCCGAGGATCATGTGATCGGGGCTGCAGGTCATCACGCGATCGACCGCCTCTTCTAAGGCCACGTCGATGCGCCGGATCAGTTCTTCAAAGTCGGCATCGTTGGTGATCGGATCGTCCGGGATGTGCATTCGACCGACATGATTGGTGACACCGAGCGGTCGCAGGTCGTCGTATTCCGGTTGCACGATGGTATTTGTCGAGGGCGTCACGACGCCGAATTTCATCCGCCAAGCGAGGCCGTCGCCCATTGTCGTTGCTCCTTCTTAGGTCCAGGTCTTGCTGGCTTAGGTCCAGGTCTTGCTGGCTTAGGTCCAGGTCTTGCGCGCGGGCGACTTGATCTCGATGAGAACACAGTCTTCCAGCGCTTCGCTCATGTGCCACACGCCAATGGGGTGGCGCCAGACATCGCCGGGTTCGCACATGAAGGTCTCGTCGCCGATGTGCATGCGCAGCTTGCCTTCCAACAATGTCGCCACCGATTCATGGTCGTCATGCTTTTGCCACGGGTCGGTAATGCCCTTCATTTTCCAGGCTTTGAAGACCAGCATGGCCTCGGTGACCATGAGGACTTTGAGGTACAGACCCTCGGGCTCCATGACGCCCTCGACGGATTCGATCTTCACCTTTTCCAGCGCGTCATCGCGCAAGAACAGGGCCTCGAAAGGCGTCATATGGCGGTCTTCGCTCATGGCATCCCCTTGGCTGCTGGTTGGCGGCTAGGCGGCGGTGGCCCCAGCTTGGCCCCCTGCAAAGCCGGATCGTAGCTGGAATTCGCTCTTTATGAGCGGTTTTCTGGCGCGGATTTCGGACGGCTGGACCACAAGATGTGTGGCATCCCGAATCGAAATGCACTACAGTTTGGGGGTCATTAACAAAACGTAAGGAGGTGATCCATTGTCTAGCGGAATATGTGGCGACAAACGCCAGTTCGGTGAAGCGACGGTGGAACTACCTTCACGGTCGGCTTAGAGGACTGGACGAATCGTCCATGGGCGTTTTACGCCTAATCTCGCGGGGGCGGTCTTAACGGGCCGCCCTTTCGCGTTTCGGGGTCGCTAATAGCTTTTCGGCAGGCCGAGCACGCGTTCGGCGATGTAGCACAGGATCAGCTGTTGGCTGACCGGCGCCAGGCGCGCGATCATCACCTCGCGCAGTAAGCGCTCCACAACAAACTCTTTGGCATAGCCATAGCCGCCGTGGGTTAGCACCGCGCGCTCGCAGGCGCGGTAGGCGACCTCGGCCGCAAGGTACTTGGCGGCGTTGGCTTCGGCGCCGCACGCTTGGCCCGTGTCGTAAAGCTGCGCCGCTTTCAGCATCAGCAGGTCGGCTGCTTCGAGTTCGGCCCAACTTTCCGCTAGCGGGTGTTGGATCGCTTGGTTTTGTCCGATGGGGCGGCCGAACACGATGCGCTCACCGGCGTATTTCGCGGCGCGTTGAATCGCGTAGCGGCCAATGCCGATCGCTTCGGCGGCGACCAAAATGCGCTCCGGGTTGAGGCCGTGCAGGAGGTAGCGGAACCCAAGCCCTTCCTCGCCAATTCGATCTTCGAGCGGCACCGGTAAGTCATCGATGAAGACCTCATTTGAGTCGACGGCCTTGCGGCCCATCTTGTCGATCTCGCGCACCGTGACGTAATCGCGGTCGAGTTTCGTGTAGAACAACGACAGGCCATCGGTCCCCTTGGCGCCATCGTTACGCGGGGTTGTGCGGACCAACAGCAAGATGTGATCGGCCTCTTGCGCGGTGGATGTCCACACCTTGCGGCCCTGCACGATGTAGGTGTCGCCGTCGCGCACCGCTTTGGTCTTAATGCTGCCGGTATCCAGGCCGGCGTCGGGTTCGGTCACCCCAAAACAGGCGCGGTGTTCGCCCTTGATGATCGGCGGCAGCATCCGGGCCCGCTGTTCTTCCGTACCGAAAACCACCACGGGATTGAGACCGAAAATATTGAGATGAACCGACGACGCCGCGCCGAATGCGCCGGGACCGCACGCCACTGTCTGCATCATCAGCGCCGCTTCGGTGATGCCGAGCCCGGCGCCGCCGTAAGCTTGCGGCATGGCGACACCGAGCCAGCCATCCTTGGCCATCGCGTCGGCAAACTCGTGAGGAAACCCGCCCTCGTGGTCGCGCGTCAACCAATAGGTCTCGTCGAAACGCGCGGCAATGCGACCGACCGCGTCCTGGATCGCGCGCTGGTCGTCGTTTAGCGAGAAATCCATTGGCGCGCCCCGATCCCTAGGTGACGAGTTCTAGAAGACAGCGGACCTCTTCGCCGTCGACGGACGTTACCGGACCGAGGAACCGGAAATCTATTTTCATCTCATGGATACTGAAGACGCTGTTGAGGGAAAACGTCTTCTTCGCCAGTTCGCGCACCTTCTGATACGGCACAAATCGGCCGTGTGTCGTGATTTCGGCGCCACAGGCCAGCAGCACCCTGGGGCGCGACGGCGGCACCGCGTCAAGCGACACCGTGGCCCGGACATGGACAGCACACGATTCGAACCCAACGCCGACCGCTCGTTCCCGACAGTCCAGGCGGGTGGTCATGATTGTCACATGGGATCCTTTCGGTAACCCGGGTTCGGGCTCCGGCGCTTTGTACTGCGGCACCGCTGCGGCACCCGAGCCCAAGTTCAGATGCGAAAGGGCCACCCACCCCTTCAACGAAATACTCCCCTTGCGGTATTGGATCTCGGCCCAAGACCCTTGTCGCGACAACACGCCTACCGATCGACCAGCCGGCACGCCATCGACGACTGGCCCGCCGGGCGTCTCGTGGACCGTTGCGCGCTGTGTCGTCTGCGCACCCTGGCCCTGTGCTGCAGCATCGCGCGGGGTCGCCAGGCACAGCGCGGCTAGAAGGCCGCACAGCACGAGCAGTCGCCAGCTGGCACGTTCGCGCCCGGACTTCGCAACGCTGTGCGCGCGCAAGTTCATTTCTTGGCGCGGCGGGCCGCTTTCTTCGGCCTGGGTGCGCGGGCTTTCGCCGCAACCGGTTTTCTCTTGGCCGCCGCTTTCTTCTTGGCAGGCTTCGCGGCCTTCGCCTTCGTCGCTTTGCCCTTGGCCGCTTCGCGCTTTTCATAGTTCGCGGCGGCGCGCAGCATCGCGTGAATCATGCCAGGCTTTTCGACCATGGGTCGCGGGTGGGCCAAGCGCGAGTGGCTGTGGCCCAGGCTCAACATGGTTTCGACCATTTTGTAGGTCAGTGGGCCCGGATTGACGACGGGCACCGGCAGGTTCTCGTTCAACCAAACGCCGGCCTGATGCATCGTGGTCGAGCCCAGCAAGATAACGTCGGCGCCCTTGGCAATGGCCCGTTCGGCCGCGGCCTTCATCAGCGGAAACATCGCCTCTTCCTTGCCGGTCATCAGCTTGGCCACATCCGTTTTGCCGCCGCCGATGGGTTCGACCGCCGCCAAGAATTGGGACAGCTGGCGCTGCTCGGCCCATTGCCGATGATTGAGACAGCCGGCCTCGTTCATCGCTAATACGCCAAAGCGCGAGCCCAGCATCAGCGCGTAGAGCATCGCCGTGCGCCCCGGGGCGACGACAGGAATATCGAGGACACTGCGCAACGCGCCCGCGGCCGAGTCCGACGTCGCGTCGATCACCACAGCGTCGTAGCCCTCTTCCTGCGCGGTGAGACCGGCCTCGAAACAACCCGCGTCCATCAAGAACCAATCATGGTCGCTCATGAAGCTCGTGCAGCTGGCTTGCACGGGGCGAAAATCGAAGTCGATATCGGGACCGAGCTTGACGGACTTGAGCTGGAGTTTCCGGTTCGCGACGCCGTCGGCGTCGAGCGGAAACGGGACGATCACGAGGCCTTTGGGCATGGCTGTCGATCCTATTGTTTTTCGAATGGAGACGCGGTGGCGCCTAGAACAATTCTGCTTCCTTGACGTGGCGGCGTACCGACTGGGCGAACCAATCAAAGTGGTGTGGGCCGAAGGACATGTGACCGACCACATTGACCCCGTCGGACATCCCACACATGTAGCTGAATTCCTTGGACAGCATGAAGAGCGGCAGGCACGCACGCTCAAAATCCTCCAGCGGCCGTACCGCTTCGTAGCCCTGCATGTAGGCCTCCGTCGTTTGTGCCGTGATCTTCTTGTTGCCACTTTGAATGAAGAAGGAGTTGGCCCAGGCTGGACTCATGCAGTCGTGCATCAAATGCGATTCGCCGCAGGTGTCGAAATCGAGAATCGTGAAGTTGTCGTCAGGCGTCACGAAGACATTCCGTACGTGCACGTCGCCGTGAATCGGACCGTATGGAACGCCGGCCGCGTAGGCCGCCTCCAATTTTTTCGGCAGCACGTCGGCAACTTTTTCGTAAAACGCGCGATCGTCGGGCCGCTCGTCGAGGCGCGCCACGAGTGCCGGAAACTTGCGCCTGATCTCGCCTGGAAAATCGATCGGGCGTGACGTCTTCCCTTTGAAGTCGGCGCCGGCAATATGCATTTGCGCGATGGCGCCGCCAATCCGCCGCGCCAGATCGGGTTTGGGGTCGGCATAGAACTGATCGCCGTCCGCCCACTCGAACAGGCAGACGCGCCGGGAGCCCTCAGGCGCATCGATACCGAACGAAAGGTCGCCGTTGGCATCAGGCACCGCCACGATAACCGGTATGCCCTTTTTCTCGAGATGGGCGAGATAGTCCAATTCCCAGGTGACGTTGTCTGCGGTGTGCTTGTCGGCGCGCCAAACCCGCGCGGCGAAACGGTCCGTGCCGCTCTTCACCACATAGACATCGTTCATCCCGCGGGTAATCAGCTCGCAATGTACGGGCGCTGGGAGGTTCCAGCGCCGGCGAATTTCTTCGCCCAACGCCGCGTTATCAACCACCGAATGGAGAATTGGAAACATGACCCCTCCCTGAGGCACCCAGGCTCATTCTAACGCGCTGTGGCGCGGGTTAGGCGGAAATATCCGCTGGGAAGACGTGAGCGCCGTCCGGACCGAGCGGCAGGTCATGCGCCGCGACAACAGCGGACACGGGCAGCGCGCCGTAGAGGTGCGGGAAGAGCACGCCACCGCGCGACGGCTCCCACTTCAATGTTTCGCCCAGCGGCACAGGGTCGACGACGAGAAGGACAAGACTGCTTTGACCGGCACGGTGTCGCGCAACGCTTTCCCGCAATTGTGCGAGGGCGGAGAAGTGAATGAACCCGTCGCGCGTGTCGTCGGGTGAGCCGGTGTAGCGGCCCGCCGTCTTTGCCAGCGCCCAATCGGCAGCCTTGCACACGTGATAAATCATCGGACACCTATTTGGCGTTACGCCGCGCTGGATTGCCAGCAAGCGCCGTATCCTAGGTGCCCCCTACCGAGAGTCGATGAACTTTTCCAATTCGTCGAATTGGGACTCCCAGAATTGGCGATACTTTTCAGTCCATTCCCGGACGTCGTCGAGCGAGCCTGCGACCGCGCGGTAGTACCGGTGCCGTCCTGCCTTGCGCCTGGTCACCAGGCCATTGTCGCGCAAGATTTTGAGATGCTGCGAGACCGCGCCGACGGTGATCCCGAGCGGCGCAACGAGGTCTTGAACGGCCATTTCGTTGGCCGCGAGGAGTTCCAGGAGTTTGCGCCGGTTGCCGTCGGCAATGGCATGAAAGACCCGGTCAGTCCCCTCGGCCTTGCCGATTTGTGCGTTCACCATTATATTTTAGCATATACTATAATATAGTTGGATCAAGAACTGAGGGAGGTCCCAATGACCAAACAAACAATCGTCAGCCCAGAACAATGGGTCTCGGCGCGCAAAGCGCTTTTGGCAAAGGAAAAGGAATTCACCCGAGCCCGCGATGCCCTGAGCGCCGCGCGCCGGGAATTGCCGTGGGAAAAAGTCGAGGCGGATTACACGTTCGATGGACCCAATGGCAAGCAAACGCTCGCCGACTTGTTCGACGGTCGCAGCCAGCTAATCGTCTATCACTTCATGTTTGACCCGTCGTGGGACGAGGGCTGCAAGAGCTGTTCGTTCATGGCCGATCACTTCAATCCGGCGATCGTTCACCTCGCCGAACGCGACGTCACGATGGTGGCGGCATCGACCGCGCCATTGGCAAAACTCGAAGCGTTCCGCAAGCGGATGGGCTGGACATTCAAGTGGGTGTCGTCGGGCGCCAGCGACTTCAATCGCGACTACCACGTGACCTTCACGCAAGAAGACATTGATGCCGGCACCGCCTACTACAACTACAAGAACGGCGGCTTTCCCGTGACCGAAGGGCCGGGCTTAAGTGTTTTCTACAAGGACGACGATGGTCAAATATTCCACACGTATTCGGGCTACGCGCGCGGGCTCGATATGTTTCTTACGGCCTACAACTACCTGGATTTGGTGCCCAAGGGGCGCGATGAGGCCGACCTGCCCTACTCGATGGGCTGGCTCCGTCTTCACGACTCCTACGCCAATGCTGGCTAACGCTTAGGCGTAGAGGGCGGCAATTTCGCGCTCGTAAGCTTCGGTGATCTTGGCGCGGCGAATTTTCATGGTGGCTGTGACCTCGCCGTCATCGTGGTCGAGCTCTTTGGCCAGGAGGTGGAACTTTTTGATCCGTTCGACATTGGCCAACTGGGCGTTCGCACTGTCGACTTCGCGCTGGACGATCGCGGCTACCTGCGGATTCTCGACCAGAGACCGAAACGTCGTGTAGGCGACACCTTCGCCATCGGCCCAGTTCGCGATCATGTCGAAGTCAATCTGGATCAGCGCCGTCACAAAGCGCCGACCGTCAGCCACGACCACACACTCCTTGATGTAGGGGCTCGCTTTCACCGCATTCTCGATCAGGCTCGGGGTTAGGTTCTTGCCCCCCGCGGTGATCGCGATATCCTTCTTACGGTCGATGATCGAAACCGATCCGTCGGGGAAAACCTCAGCGATGTCGCCAGTGTGCAACCAGCCATCTTGGAGCGCTTCGCGGGTCTCTTCGTCGTTGCGGTAGTAGCCCGCAAACACACAACCGCCACGAATAAGAAGTTCGCCGTCGGGCGCGGTTTTCATTTCGATGCCATCAAGCGGCACCCCGATCCGCCCCTCAAATCTTCGGTCACGGTGCTGAATGGCGCAGGCACCGGCCGTCTCGGTCATGCCGAATCCTTCCATCAACGGCACCCCAAGACCGCGCAAGAATCTGAGCGTTTCTAACGCAACTGGCGCTGCACCGGATATCGCGATCCTGCACCGCGTGAGCCCAAGCGCATTGCGCAACGGGCGGTAGGCGAGCCATTCCCACACTGCATGACGCAGGCGATCGCCAAGGCCGTAATTCGTTTTCCACGGGTCGTCAAAGCGGCGTGAATCGCGCAGGGCGGCGCGGAGCACAAGCCCTTGAATCAATCCCGCGCTGCGCGCCCGGATCAGCACATCGCCCCGCATCTTCTCCCAAATGCGCGGCACACCGAGGAAGATCGTCGGCGCGATTTCCCGCAAATCCGACTGCACCGTCCGCAAGCTCTCGCCAAAACTCACGACGTAGCCGGCGTGCATCGCGAGAAATACCGAGAACAGCTGCTCGGCGACATGGCAGAGCGGCAAATATGAGACCGCGGAGTCGCCTCTCGTCTGCCCGATGTTGCGCGCCGAGGCCTCGCCGACAAAAGCAATATTCCGGAACGTGATCAGCGCCGCCTTGGGCGGCCCGGTTGAGCCCGATGTACAGACGATCAACGCAACGTCATCGGGATCGTGGTCGGCCATCGCCCGGTCCAGGAAACCGGGATCGCGCTGCGACGCTTTGGCGCCCGCGTCGATCAGGTCGTCATAGGCAATTAGGTCGGCGCGGTCGTATCCAGCGAGACCTTTGCCATCAAAATAGATGATGTGGCGTAGCTGCGGCAGTTGGTCGCGAATTTCGAGAACTTTGTCGACCTGCTCCTGATCTTCGCAAATGATCGCTTTAGCTTCGGTCAAGTTCAGGACGTGCAGGATTTCCGCGGCTGGCGACGTCGCATACACGCCCGCCGCGACAGCACCGGCGAGGTGCATGCCGAGTTCCGCGATGACCCATTCCCGCCGATTCTCTGAAAGGATGGCAAGGTGATCGCCGCGTCCGTAACCAAGGCCAATAATACCTTGTGCGAAGTGTGAGGCGGCGCGCTCGTATTGCGACCAGCTCATCTCGCTCCAAATGCCGAACCGTTTTTGCCGTAGGGCCGGCGCGTTGGGCCGGGTTCTGGCATGGCGGCGCAGCAGCCGCGGCAACGTCAAGATGTCGGGCGCGCGTTCGGCAATAATGTCGATTTCTTCGGCAACCGCCATCGCCACCTCCCTAGCTCAACCAGCGTTTGCGGCGCTTATAGTGTTTGACGTCCCGGAACGACCGCTTCTCGGTGCCGCCCACGCCCAAGTAAAACTCGCGCACATCGTCGTCGTCCCGCAGCTTATCGACGGTGCCTTCGATTACGACCCGACCGTTCTCAAGGATATAACCATAATGCGCATGGGCAAACGCAACATTGGCGTTCTGCTCGACCAGAAGAATGG
The DNA here is from genome assembly GCA_027622715.1 of Pseudomonadota bacterium. Lineage (GTDB taxonomy): Bacteria > Pseudomonadota > Alphaproteobacteria > SHVP01 > SHVP01 > CALJDF01. Next base: position 12,144 of record JAQBYN010000017.1, read on the forward strand.
TTGCGCCGCGCTCCTCGTTGAGGCGCGAGATGGTATCGAATATCTCGAGAACGAGTTTGGGTGCGAGGCCAAGTGACGGCTCATCGAGCAAGATGATCTCGGGCTTCCCGATCAAGGCGCGCCCCAAGGCCAACATTTGCTGTTCACCGCCAGAAAGATACCCGGCCAACTGCGTGCGCCGTTCTTTAAGGCGGGGAAAAAGATCGTAGATGTCGTCGAAATCGGCGCGCGAGTCTTTGCGCCCCGTCAGCGCGAAACTCGCGGCAACGAGATTGTCGTGAACCGTGAGGTCCGCGAATACGCGTCGCCCCTCGCGGACGTGGGCCATGCCGCGTCGCACCAGATTGTGGGGCTCTTGGCGCAGAACCGAGCGCCCGTCGAAGACGATATCGCCGTCGGTGACGTCGCCGTTTTCAAGCGGTAGGAGACCGGAGACTGCTTTTAGCGCGGTGGTTTTGCCGGCACCGTTGGCGCCCAGCAGGGCAACGACTTTCCCCTTGGGCACGTCAAAGGATAAGCCACGCAGCGCTTGGACCACGCGGTGGTAGTAGACCTCGACGTTGCTGACGCTCAGCAACTAACCCTCCGGCGCAGCGGCGGCGCGTCGTGCGCCGCCGTCCGTCGCTCGGTTACGTGACGATCCAGTCCGAGACCGGCAGGAAAAGTTTGGTTTCGGCGCTGTACGAATACACGCGCCCCTGCGGCACCGAATGATTCACAACGGTAACCGGTTGGCCCATGTACCCACCCGAATCCCAATTCTTGATCGCGCCCAACGCGGCAATCAAGTTTTTGGCGTTCACTTCTTTGTCGGCGTTGACCGTTGCCTCTATCGCGTTCTTGGCAAGTTCGTGACTGAACATCGGCTGCAATGACCAGGTCACGACGTAACCAGGAAACTTGTCGCCGTACTTTTGTTTCTTGAACGCAAAGAACTTCGAGTATGACGGCGAATCCTTGGCTTCGTAGAAGTAGCGATACGGCAGCACACCCGCATAGCCGTCCAGGATCGGCCCGGCCTTTGCGGTGACCGCATCGGCGATGACCTTTTCCATCCCCCAGAACGTGCCGAGGAACTTGGTCTCCATTTTGAAAGCTCGCGCCGTGCCGATGATCTCAGGCCATACGCCGGTGACATAGCCGTGCATGATAACGAAATCAGGATTCGCGCGGCGTAACTGGGCGACATGCGTTTGGACTTCGGCGCCGGCAGCTTTCGTGATTTCTTCGTGGACAACCTTCAGGCCGAGAGCCGCTGCCGCCTTGCGGCCATGCTCAATCGGATCGCGGCCGAACTCGGTATCCGAATAGACGAACGCAACGGTGCTGCCGCCATTATCCTTCACATGTTTGAGAAGGATATCGAACATCGCTTGGTAGGTTGGACCCGCGATGTACTGGAACGGGTTTGTCGCCGGGTTCGCCAAGTCCGAAGCAAATGAGGTGCCGCCACACAAGACCGGGGTGCGGTTTAATTCGGGCGCCACAAGTTTCATGAAGCCGGTTGAGTCACCAGAATAGAAGATCGGCTTTTCATCCGCCGACATCGCCTTTTTGAAGTTGGCGAGCGAGTTGGTCGGCACGTAACCCGAATCCTCGTGAATCAATTCGACCGGGCGCCCGGCGATGCCGCCGGAGTCATTGGTCATTTCAACCCAGTCGAGCAAGTCCTTAAGCGCCGTCGTGCCTGCTTGGGCAAACGGCCCAGTCAACGGCGACGATCCGGCGAACACCCACTTCTTACTTTGCGCCTGCACGATGGCGGGCATGCCCATGATCGAGGTTGCCGCAACCGCCGCGGTCCCTTTGAGCACCGTTCTACGATCGACTTTCATTGCACTCTCCCTAACGATTTCATTGATGAGCCAGCTACGGCGAGAACGGCCATAAATTGATGTAACGCCAAATACGCGTCCAGATCGCGGCCAAGCCCATCGGTTCGAAGATCATAAACACAATTATCAGCAGCCCGTACGCGATTGTATTTGCGGGCGCCGTGTATTCCACAATTGTGGGATTAAAAGGCGTCAAAAAGCCAAAAACCCACTTCAGCATTTCCGGGATCAAGATCACGAAAACCGCGCCAAATACCGGGCCCAACGTGCGGGCAGAGCCACCCACGACCAAGGCCGCCAAAAAGATGATCGAGAGCTGCAACTCGAACTGGGTGGGTAACAACGCCAGAAAGTTGTAGGCCCATAGCGAACCCGCCAACCCGGCATAGGCCGAGCCTAAGCCAAATGCGAGCAACTTGTATCGTGTGAGCCCGACGCCGATGATCTCGGCCGAATAATCTGAATCGCGGATCGCAATAAACGCGCGCCCTATTCGTGTGCGGAACAGGTTTTGCGCAAACAACACGGCCAAAACCGCGATTGGTACGATCAATGCATATTTCTGCGGATCGCTAACAAGGTCGATACCAAAGACCGATGCGGGCGCCAGCGTGATGCCGCTGTCGCCATTGGTCACCGAACCCCAATGCTCGATGACGAAAACGATAATGAAACTTGCCGCAAGCGTTGCGATCGTTAGGTAAAGTCCGCGAATACGCAGCGAGGGCAACCCGAACATCAAGCCAACGCCAGCTGTGACCGCAACGGCCATCGGGATCACCACCCAAAACGGCACCCCGAGCCAATTGGCCAGAATTGCGGTCGCATAGGCGCCGACCCCGACCAGCGCGCCGTGCCCCAGCGAGATCAACCCGGTGTACCCGGTGAGGATGTTGAGCCCTGTAATGGCCACAGTGTAGATCGCGACTTGGGTCGCGAGAAACACGATGAAGCTGTTGGCGGCAAACGGCAGCAGCACCAGACCCGCCACCATCGCGGCAAAACCGTAACGCACCGGCCAGCTGCGAAAGATCGCTTCGTCGGCGGCGTAGGTCGCCTTGTAATCGCCAATAAGCATACGCTAGACCCGTTCCACGTCGCGCGTGCCCAACAACCCGTAAGGCCGAATGAGAATAATCAGGAGCACGACGGCGTATGGGACGACTTCTTTGAAATCGCCACCAAGAAAATGATTCGCCATGGCCTCGAGCCAACCAACGATGAACGCTGCCAGCAACACGCCGATCACAGAATCAAGGCCACCCAAAATGACCACCGCAATCACGCTCAATCCAACTTGGCCAAGGCCGGGCGTTAGGCTGTTCAGCGGCGCCAGCAACACACCGGCCAGCGCACCGGTTCCAGCAGCCACCATCCACGTCACCGAAAACACCCGCGGCACATTAATTCCCATGGCATAGGCGGTGGATTGATCCGATGCGGTGGCGCGGATCGCGACACCCGCTTTGGATTTCAAGAACAACACCGTGATGGCTGCAAAAACGATCCCGGCGATAAGAAAACTCGCCAACATTTGCCGGTTGATCGCCATCCCCGCGACGAAATCGATATTGAGACCGACCAAGGCCGGCGGGAACTTGGCGTTGGTTGACCAAATGACCGCGGCGCTACCTTCGAGGACCGAGATCAGCCCAATCGTCACCATGATCATCGCAAACGGATTCTGCCCCAGCATGGGGCGCATCACGATACGCTCGATGGCCGCGCCAAACAGCGCACTTACCAAAAGAGTCAGCGGCACACCGAGGACATAGATCGCCCACGTGCCCAGCCCCAAGTCACCCAGGACAACGGTGATCGTGTAATAAAAGTAGGCGCCGATCATCATCACGGTGCCATGGGCGAAGTTGAAAACTTTGGTCGCTCGGAACACGAACACGATGCCGACCGCGATGAGCGCGTAAACCCCGCCCGTCATTAGGCCGGTCAAGCTATCCTCGATTACATAAACGATGTTCATCAGGCCGCGTCCTGCGCCGCGCCGAGGTAAGCCTCGATGACCGCCGGGTTTTCTTGCATTTCCTGCGGTGGCCCTTCGGCGATCTTCTCCCCGAAATTCAGCACGACGACGTGGTCGGATATGTCCATCACCATGCTCATGTCGTGCTCGACCAGAAGCACCGTGACCCCCCACTCCTCTTGGAGGTCGAGGATGAAGCGCGCCATGTCTTCGGTCTCTTCGCGGTTCATGCCCGCGACCGGTTCGTCGAGCAACAGCAGCTTGGGCCGCATCGCTAAGGCGCGCCCGAGCTCAACGCGTTTTTGCAAGCCGTAGGGCAACATGGAAACCGGCGTCTTGCGAATGTGGTCGATCTCGAGAAAATCGATGATCTCGCGTTCGATCTGCGCCCGAAGTTCGGTCTCCTCGCGCCGCGCAGGGCCCCAGAACAGCCCGGCGGCCAGAACCCCGGTCTTCAGATGCGTATGCGCGCCGAGTTTGATGTTGTCCAACACCGTCATACCGGGAAACAGGGAGATGTTCTGGAACGTGCGCGCCATTCCTAGCGCCGCTCGTTTGTGGGTCGCAAGGTTGGTGAAGTCAGTCCCGTCAAAGATCAAGCGACCGGCGTCGGCCTTGTGAAATCCCGAGATGACATTGAACAGACTGGTCTTCCCGGCGCCGTTCGGCCCGATGAGCGCCGTGATGCCGCCAGGCTGAACGTCAAGCGACACGCTCTTAAGCGCCGCCACGCCGCCAAAACTTAATTCGATCCCTTCGGCCCGCAGCAGCGGCGCCGATGCCGTCGTCACGATCGCTAATACCCCCGACTGCGGCCTACGAAACAATCGCGGACCTCGGTTACGCCGCGCCATGATAGCCGCAAATCCGCACCGCAACGACCGCTCTCGTCATGCAGGCAACCTACCGAGGCAGCGGCCAACTCGATGTGCCGATAAAATCGTCGAGCGCGGCGGCGAGTCCCGCCGGTCTATCAAGGGGAATATGGTGGCCTGCCCCCGCCACTGTCGCGATTTGGGCCTGCGGCAAATACCCCGCGAGGCGCGAAAGGGCGTCGGTGGACGTGATGTCCGAATGCTCACCCCGAACCAACAAAGCCGGGCAGGTCACGTTTAGCCGTTCAATATCGAAGTCGGCGCGGCTTTCCGCGGTCTCGGTTTGTTCGAAATGGCGATATTCGACCCGTCCATCGTCCAGCGCGCGAAACGAATGAAGCGCATAGTGGTCTTTCTGGGCGTCGCCCCAACCATCGCTGCGGTCCAACGCGGCGCGCCCCACAGCGAGATCGGCATAGACTCGTTTGCGCGGGGCAAAGTTGATCGCCGGATCAATCCAGATTCCCGAATCGACGATCGCAATCGCGGCCACCGCCTCTGGGCGCGCGCTTGCCATGGTCAGCGCCATGTAACCGCCGGTCGCGGTACCGACGACGATCACCCGGTCCACCGACAGGGCCGCGAGGAACGCCCAGACGTCGTCGATCAGCGTTTCAATGCGGTAGCCAGTGGGCGGCGCATCGCTGAGACCGTGGCCACGTAGGTCGGGTGCTAGAAACCGGCGGTTGGGCAGCGCGCTGGCATCGACCACGAAATCCCAGACGCGGGCGTTGGACTTGTTCCCGTGCAACAGCAGAACCGGCGGTCCGGTGCCAGGCCAATCCAAAAAATGCAACGAGAGTTGATCGGCAATCGAACAGCGGTTCTCCACGGCCGGCCGTCGGAACACTGGCGCGGCGATCATCAAATTAGTTCTCGTCGACGATGGGGTTACGCAACACCCCGATGCCGGAAATGTCGATCTCGATGACGTCGCCCGCCTTCATCCACACCGGCGGGGTTCGGCCTGCGCCGACGCCGCCCGTCGTTCCAGTCGCAACCACGGTACCGGGCACCAGTGGGGCGATCTTCGACAGGTACTCAATGAGGGCGGGAATATCGAACAGCAGGTCGTCCGTCGTGGCTTCCTGCATGACCGTGCCATTGAGCCGTGTGGTAAGCGACAGCGCGGCGGGGTCAGGCACCTCGTCGCTGGTCACCATCCAGGGGCCCATGGCGCCGGAATGCCAGAAGGTTTTGCCCGGCATGAACTGTGTTGTGTGGCGCTGATAGTCCCGTATCGAACCGTCGTTGAAACAAGCATAGCCGGCGATATAGTCGAGCGCGTTCTTTGCCGCGATGTGACGCCCGGCGCGGCCGATGACGAAGGCAAGTTCGCCCTCGAAATCGAAGTGCTCGGACACCTTGGGGCGCACCATCGGTTGCCCGTGCCCGACTTGGGAATCAGCATAGCGCGCAAACAACATCGGGTGGGCCGGTGCTTCGCGGCCCATTTCCTCGATATGCGATTTGTAATTCAGGCCGACGCAAATGACCTTGGGCGGGACCACAATGGTCGGCAGGAATTCGATCTCGGCGATACTCACTTCGGCCGCCTTGTTCGCGCCCGCGCGCACCACCTCGTCAAGGCCGCCATCGGCGATCGCCGCCGCCAGGCTCGGCCACCGGTCGGAAAACGTCCGGCCCACGTCAGCAACCCCGTCCTCAATCGCCACACCGTAGGTGTCGTGACCGTTGTGCCGATAGCTCAAGAGTTTCATGCCGCGTCCTCGCCGTTGTTTGCACGCCGGGTATAGCATTCCGGCGCTTGGGTGCAACGCCGAAGAAGCAAGCGACCTTGCACACCGTCAATCGCAACACGTCAGTGTCGATTGACGGTGCGATATTGCGCGGCAAACAGCGGGTGGCAGAAGCGCAACGTTTTTTGTCTGGCACTAACCACCCGCAAAATGGTGGAATTGGCTTTTGCGTAGTAGGAAGCCATGGCTGAACAACGCGACATCGCCGCTGGTCGGCTTGACCAAGCGGCCTACCTGGCCGGATTTAGCATCGACGCCAAGGTGCCGCTCGACCAAGGGCGCGCGCTGATCGAGGCCAGCCGCTGTTACTTCTGTTATGACGCGCCGTGCGTTGAAGCCTGCCCCACCGGGATCGACATCCCGTCTTTCATCCGCAAGATATCAACGCGCAATACGCGGGGCGCCGCGCTCGACATTCTCGAACCCAACATATTTGGCGGCGCCTGCGCGCGGGTCTGTCCAGTCGAGGAATTGTGCGAAGAAGCCTGCGTACGCGACGCGCAAGAAACCAAGCCGGTTTCCATCGGGCTTCTACAGCGATTTGCCACGGACCGTTTCTTTGAAACCGGGGAGCAACCCTTCGCGCGTGCGCCGGCCACGGGCAAGAAGATTGCTGTTGTCGGCGCCGGCCCGGCGGGCCTGGCGGGTGCCCACCGACTGGCGCGTCTTGGCCATGCCGTGACGGTCTACGACGCCCGCGAGAAGGCCGGTGGGCTGAACGAGTATGGGATCGCTGCGTACAAGGTGGTCGACGGTTTTGCCCAGAAAGAAGTCGACTTCATTCTTGGCGTTGGTGGTATCACCGTGGAAACCGGCAAAGCGCTCGGCAAAGATTTGACGCTTGACGCGTTGCGGCGGGATTTTGACGCTGTGTTCTTGGCGGTCGGCCAAGCCGGGGTCCGCGCTGTTGGTGTCTCTGGTGAAGATATCATCGGAGTCGAGCCGGCAGTGGATTTCATTGCCCGGCTGCGCCAGGCCGCCGATCTCGCGGCCCTCCCCGTGGGACGCAGGGTGGTGGTGATCGGCGGCGGCAACACCGCCATCGATGCGGCAATCCAAAGTCGACGCCTCGGAGCCGGAGATGTGACGATGGTGTACCGCCGCGGTCCCGACGACATGGGCGCCACAGATCACGAACAGGAATTCGCCAAGACCGACGGGGTGAAGATCAAATACTGGGCCAAGCCCGTACGGTTCATGGGCACGGACGGTGCGCTGACCGGAGTCGAATTCGAGTCTACGCGAATAACCGGCGGCAAGATTGAAGGCACCGGCGACACGTTTGTGGTGCCCGCCGACATGGTACTGACCGCCGTGGGCCAGATGCTCGTCGACGATCCAATAACCAAGAATGCCAAGGAGCCGCTGAGCGTTGTCGGCGGGCGCATCGTTACCGACGGGCATGGTCGGACCTCACTCAAAGGTGTCTACGCGGGCGGCGATTGCGTTGAAGGCAAAGACCTCACAGTGCAAGCTGTCGAGGACGGGAAGAACGCGGCGCTCGCCATCGACGGCGATCTGCGCGGTTGAGCGACGAAGGGAAATATCATGGCTGATTTGCGCAACAACTTCGCTGGGATCAGATCTCCCAACCCGTTCTGGTTGGCGTCCGGACCGCCGACCGACAAAGCCTATAACGTCGAACGCGCATTCGAGGCTGGTTGGGGCGGCGTCATCTGGAAAACGGTGGGCGAGCCAGTGGTCAATGTCTCGTCCCGCTACGGCGCCAACGCCTACAACGGCACCCGCGTCGCCGGCTTTACCAACATCGAGCTCATCAGCGACCGCTCCGTCGAAATCAACCTGCGGGAAATCAAAGAAGTGAAGAAACGGTGGCCCGACCGCGCCGTTGTCGTCTCGCTGATGGTGCCGTGCGAAGAACCGATTTGGGAAAGCATTTTGCACCAAGTAAACGAGACCGGTTGTGACGGTGTCGAGCTGAACTTCGGCTGCCCGCACGGCATGTCGGAACGCGGCATGGGCGCGGCCGTCGGCCAAGTGCCGGAATACGTCGCCATGGTGACGCGTTGGGCCAAGCAGCATTCGCGGGTGCCTGTCATCGTCAAGCTGACCCCTAATGTGAACGATGTCTTGTTTCCTGCCCAAGCCGCCGTCGACGGTAACGCCGACGCTGTGTCGTTGATCAATACGGTGGCTTCGGTCATCGGGGTCGACCTCGACACCATGTCGCCGCTGCCGGAAGTCAACGGCAAAGGCAGCCACGGCGGCTATTGCGGCCCGGCGGTCAAACCGATTGCGCTGCGCATGATCGGCGACATTGCCCGCGAGTTCGGCCCCGATCTGCGGATCTCCGGCATTGGCGGCATTTCAACGTGGCACGACGCCGCCGAGCATATCGCGATGGGCGCCGCCAACGTTCAAGTGTGCACGGCGGCGATGCACCAGGGCTTTAAAATCGTCGAGGACATGATCGACGGCCTATCGAACTGGATGGACTCCAAGGGCTACCGCACACTCGACGATTTCCGCGGCCACGCCATTCCCAACTATGTCCGGTGGGAAAACCTTGACATGAACTACGAGATCGTTGCCCGCATCGATCAGGATGCCTGCATCAAATGCGGCCTATGCCACATCGCCTGCGAGGACACCGCACACCAGGCCATCACCGCGCGCACCAACGGCACCCGGCGTTACGAGGTGATCGACAAAGAATGCGTCGGTTGCAACCTGTGCATGCTGGTTTGCCCGGTCGAGAACTGCATCACGATGGAGCGCGTCGACAACGGCAAGCCCTACACCCAGTGGTCCGAAGACCCGCGCAACCCGGCGAATAGGGTTGCCGCAGAATAGATAGCGCTTAAGCCGCGCGGCGTACTTCTTGGCCGTTGTGGGTGTCGAGACCAAGCTCGAGAATGGCCAGGATCATCGCCGGTAAACGGACGCCCTCGCGGAAGGCCGTGGCCTCGAGCCGGGCCACCGTCGATTCGGGCAGCTGAACGCTCAGGTGGACGCGGTCGTCAAAATTTTTGGGTGGGCGCATTGTCTCCATCATCCGTTAGCGCGGCGTCCCCTGTCGGGGCGTCGGCCGCTCATGTTTCCGGTCACATGTTATGGAGCAGGAACATGACGGTTGCGTTACAGCGCGCACGACTTTTGCGCCGATAAGTAGGAAACGTCGGCGTCGCCGAACTACTCGGCCGCGAGGCGCCGTGGCTCGCCCAGTGCGACAATACTCGGTATCTCGAAATAGAACGTTGTGTCGCCGCCTGGCGTCGACTCGAAGCCAATGCGCCCCTCATGCCGCTCGACAATGAGCTTACAAATATGGAGTCCGAGCCCGGTGCCGCCGAATTTACGGGCGGTCGACCCATCCGCCTGGGTGAACTTTCCAAAAATGTGCGGCTTGAACGCTTCGGGAACGCCGGGACCGCGGTCGGTCACCGAAAACCGTACCGCCTCGTCGCGCTGAGCGACGCGCAAGATCACGTCCCCGCCGCGCGGCGAAAACTTTACGGCGTTGGCGATGAGGTTACCGAGTACTTGAAGCAGCTGGTCACGGTCCCCGGTCGCGGTGATATCAAGATCGGCGTCTGCCAGCGACAGACTGACACCTTCGCTATGGGCAAGGCCGGTTGCCTGATCCACCGAAAGCCGCACAAGCGACGTCGCGTTGATCGCCTCTGGGCGAAGCGAAATACGCCCGGCTTCGATGCGCTCGATATCCAAGATGTCGTTGATCAATCGGATCAACCGATCACTGTTGTCCGAGGCAATGGCCACGATCTCTCGTGCCCGATCCGATATGTGTCCGACCATGCCGGAATCAAGCAACCCCAAAGCGCCCTTGATCGATGTCAGCGGCGTACGCAATTCGTGGCTGACGGTAGAGACAAACTCATTCTTCATGCGGTCGATCTGACGACGCTCGCTAACATCAAGAACGGTCAATTGCACGGCGTCTTCGCCGTCCCATTTCACGGGTTGAACGTAGCTCTCGACCCAGATTTCGGTCCCATCTTTGCGCAGCGCAGAGTGAGTGGCGTCACGCGCCCGGCCCGTTTGACGGATTTCCCGAGACCGCTCGAGTGCAGCCGACCGGCTCGCCTGCGGTAGCAATGGCAGCATCGATCCAAATGCCAGAGCGTCCGCCACGGAGTCAAAACCGAATATTTCGGCGAATGCCCGATTACAATAGAGCGCGTTGAAATTTCGCTGAATGCAAAGTCCTTGGACCGACCCCTCGGCAAGGTCCCTAAACTTTGCCTCGTTCTCGATCGCCCGCGCCTCCGCGCGCCGCGCTCGGTCGAGCGCGACGAATACAACGTACGAAACCGGCAACGCGACGACGAACGGGACAATAAAGAGGAACGCGCCATAGGCCGGACGCGCCGAATACCCGGGCAGATTGAAGACCCAAAATACGAGTGAGGCGATGATATTGGTGGCAAGCGTTATTGCCGCGCTGTTCAGTAGCGCACTCGGCCAGACACCGAGGCGTTCAGCCGCACGGAACACCCATTCCGTGATCCCGCGGCGTCCACTATCTACTGAAGTCGACAGTTCATCCCCCTACCCCTCGGTCAACGCCCGCGGCAGGATACCGTCATATAAGCGCCGGGAGGTAAAGGGCGGCCCCCCTCAGGGCCAGCGGGGGGCCGCCTTACAAAACTGTACCAAGCTCGTCCTACTCAATAGCCGCACTATCCCACGCGCCCACCCCGCCGACTGTGATGGGCGTCACGGGAGAGGCGTTATTGGAGGATAAAGCCCCAGCAGATCTGCTGGGTTCGCGCATCCGGTTATAGGTTCCACGGGTTATGGGCGGTCCGCGTGCGTGACCCTTCTTTCGGCCTCGCCGGTGGCTAAAAAGCGGCAAACGTTGGCCACTGCGTGGCGCGCCGCATTCAGGAAATACCGTTGGGTTATGCCCGAGTTGTGCGGCGAGCCAAGGACGTTCGGCAGATCCATGAACGGGAAGTTGGCCGAGAACTTCCCTTCCGCGAACGGCTCGCCCCACCAGGTATCGAGACACGCCGAAAACCGCGGCGTCGTTTTTAGGTGAGCGAAGAGCGCTGCCTCGTCGATCACCGCGCCACGGGCCACATTGACCAGCGTCGCATCGTTTTTCATCAGCGCCAATGCAGCTGCATCGATCATGCCCTTGGTTTGGGCGTTAAGGCCCAGCGACAAGACAACCACGTCAGCGCGCGGCAGGATCTCGCCAAGCGCCGACAGCGTCCCGACGAAATCAACCGCCTCGTCGGTGCGCCCACTACGATTGATGGCCTCAATGCGCACGTCAAAGCCGCGCAACAAACGCGCAGTTGCCTTTCCGATTCCGCCAAAACCGATAATTGCGCAGGTGTCGCCCCGGAGTTCGCGGGTCCGTTCCGCTTGCATCATCCACTCGCCGCGCCCCAAGGCGAGATGGCGCCGCACAAGATCTTTCTTGACCGCCAGGATCATCCCCACCACATGCTCGGCCATCTGCGGTGCAAACGCGCCGCCGTTATGCGCGATCATCGCGTCGCCCGGCAGCTGATCGAACGGGAGCTGATCGACCCCGGCAATCATGGTCTGAACCATTTTGCCGGCAAATAGCACAGGATCTATTTTCGCCAAGTCCGCCTTGGTTCCGCTAACGATGATGACGCGCGCCGCCTTCATCGCATTGCGGCGCGCGGTTTCGTCTGACGCGCCGACGAAAACCAAATCCGCCTGCCCTGCCAGCGCATCGACGAATACCTGTTTGACCCCCTCGTCCGTTGGCTCGAAGGCAACAACAACAACCGGTAGCGACATGATGGAATCCTTTGAGGACCAAGACGTGATGCGGGAGGAATTGAATAGAACTTGGCGCCTTAAGCTGGCGCCGGGTTCAACGTCGGTGTCGCTGAAAAGTTGATGGCAATTGAAATACGAATGTCGTTGCCAAGGTAGGGACTAACGCCGTGGCTGAGAAACGACGGGAAGATCACCATCATACCCGCCCTTGGCGCGATGGCCTCGGAGGCGCCAACTGAAAGCCCGCCGGGAAAACTGAAGGCAAGCAGGGGTGCATGCATCGCGGGTCCCACGCCGCGCGGATCGGCGAATTCGAGCTGGCCACCCAGCGCGGGGTCCGCGCCAACGCCGCCATCGGCAACGTAATACACCGCGGACCAAAAGCAGCCGGCATGGGTGTGATACTCGTTGCCTTGATTTTGCCGGTTCACATTCGCCCAAGCGTTGATGTGCCAGTCGACTTTGACCGGCTTGCCCTGCCGAGCCGGTCGACCAAGGCCCGGCCATGTACCAAAAGAGTCTGGGCGGCAGCGCCGCCCCAGCTCAAAAAGTCGGTGTCCGACTGCCAGCCACCCAAATTGCTGTGTTGCGTGGACGGATGGGCCTTTTCGCGGTCGAGAATTGCTTTTTCGAGTGCCAAGTTGAGCGAAGCGCAGTCGGGCAAAACCGTTGCCAAGACTGGTGTCTGGAACAGCCCGTTGACCTGAACTTCTTGCTTTGGTGGCGTTGTCATCGCGCGAGTTTATTCGGGAACGAAGTCGCGCAATAGGCAGGCAGGGCGATTTTCGCGATTTAGAGCGATGGTTCTTGCGGCGTGGCGCGTGGGTCCATTTCGCCTGAAATCGGCATCGGACGTAACATCGTGACGAAACCTTCGCGGTTCGCTTCGTGGACCGGCCCGCGCTGGCTCATTCGATAGAGTGCAAACCCGGCGAGCGCCAAGTGTGCGCCCGCCGTCCACAAGAAAAGCGACCGCGGCCCGATCGCAGACATCAGTGTTGCCGCCAGGACCGGACCACCCACGGCGCCCGCACCGTAATAAAGCAGCAGGCCGCTGCTTGCGGCGACGAAATCCTTGCTCTCGATATGATCGTTGGTGTGCGCAACGCAGAGCGAGTAGACCGACAAGACGAACATGCCGGTCAAGCCGCCGAGCACCATGACAACCCAAATACCGGCGCCGGGCCAAAACGCCAGCAGCAATCCGCCAAACGCACCGACCAGACAGGCCAGGACAATGGCCTTGCGCCGGTCCCAACGGTCTGAGAGGCGGCCCAACGGCCACTGACCCAGCGCCCCACCCAGCACAAATACACTGACAAAGATGGCCGCGAGCGCGGTCGATCCAAGTTGCAGCGCGCCGAAGACGGCTCCGAGCGACCAAAAGGAACCGTTGGCCACGCCCACCAGGAAGCAACCGCCCACACCCAGCGGCGAAACGCGATATAGCGCGATCAGCCCGAGAGGTTCGGTTGGCTCAATGATCGGCGCGGTCGCACGCGACAGGGCCACCGGCACAAGCGAAAGACAAACGGCGAGGCAGGTGACGAGAAATGGCGTGACCGCACCAACATCCATCACGACCATCAAAAGTTGGCCTGCCATCAAAGCGACGAAGTTCACAACCATGTAGATCCCGAACAAACCGCCACGGGTCTCGTTGGCCGCTTGGTGGTTAAGCCAACTTTCGATGACGACATAAAGACCGGCGACCGCGAACCCGGTAACGGCCCGGACGACGATCCAAACCACAAGGTCAACCGCCAGCGCGTGCGCGATCACCGTCGCCGCGGCGATTGCCGCGAATGACGCGAAGAGCCGTATATGGCCGACGCGGGCAACGAGGCGCGGTGTCTGCAAACACCCAGCGATGAAACCCGCGAAGTAGCTGCCGCCCATCACCGCGATGCCAAGCGTCGAAAAACCCTCGGCGACACCGCGCAGTGGCAGCAAAACGCCGAGAACGCCTGTGCCCAGGACGAGACCGGTCACGCCGAGCAGGAGGGCGGAAACAGGCAGAATGTTTATTGGCATTCAAAAACGACGCTTGACTGGACCAGGCGAAACGCCGTCCGACCCCGTGGTTCTAGCAGGAATCCAACACCTGTGCCCGGTTTGGTACCGGACCGGCCTTAAAGCAGCTTGGCGTCGTCGACATGGCGGCGCACGCTTTCGGCGAACCAGTCGAATCCGGGGAAATGGAACGCGACGTGGCCGATCGCATTCACCGCGCGCGAGAATCCGCACAGATATTGAAACTCTTTGCCCACTAGGAACAGCGGAATGTGGCTGCGCTCCAGATCGGATAGTGGACGCACCGTCTCGTAGCCCTCAAGAAAAACATCCCACAACGCCATGGGCAGATCGTTTTTCTCGATCGACCATCGGTAGCTCATCAATTCTTGGGCAAAGAAATCGACGCCACACGCGTCGAAATCCATGATCGTGACGTCGTCGTTGGGTCGAATGAAGGCGTTGTGAATGTGAAAGTCGCCGTGAATCGTGCCCGACGGCACGTTGTCGGCGCTTCTTACTGCACGGTAGGCCGCGGTGACCGCATCGGCGACCTCGCGGTAATAGGCCAAGTCCACCGGGCGGTGCGCGATGAGTTTCTCCAGATACGGAAACGCCTTGGCTATGCCGACTTCACGGTCGATCAACGGACCCGATTTGGTCTGCGCCCATGCTTCGGACAGTTTGTGGATCTGACCGAAGATGACGCCCATCTTGCGCGATACGCTGGCGGTTGGGTCGGCCGAGAATGCTTTGCCTTCAACAAATGCAAACAGGGCGACCGGGCGCTCGCCTTCCGGACCGGCAACGATCAGGTGCCCCGACCCGTCCACGCCGCGTTGCGGCACCGGCAGCGGCACACCGCCCGCATCAAGATGCAGCATGAAGTCCATCTGATAGTCGACCTTTTCGACCAATGTCGTACCGGGACGACAAACCTGCGCGACATATTTCTTGCCCGCTGCCCGCACCAAATAAAAATCGTTCATCCCGCGATGCAGCAGTTCGCACAAGAACGGCGTGCCCAGCCCGTAGTGCGCGTTGATAGCACCGCCTAACGCCGTGGCATCAAGAATGGTGTGGGCCGCCGGAATGATGTGTTGGTTCATGGTGCCTCCCCGAATCGCCGCATCCTACCCGTCGGGGGGCGCGAACGCATAGCGCTAGCAACGTGCCAGCAGAAATAGGCGGGCCGCCAGGATACACTTGTCACAACTAAGAAGGAGAATCGCCATGACCGATACGCCGGGACGTTTTCTTAATCTTCAGACCTGTATTTACCGGGTGAACGACCTGGCCAAAGCCAAGGCCTGGTACACCGACGTTCTGGGCGCGCCGCCCTATTTCGACGAGCCATTTTACGTGGGCTTCAGCGTCGCGGGTTTTGAGCTGGGGTTGATGCCCGGCGAAACTCAGAGCGCCGAGCACCCCGGCGTCTCGTGCTATTGGGGTGTTGCCGACGCGACGGCCGAGCACACCCGGCTTCTCTCCCTGGGTGGGACGGCACTCGAAGAACCGCATGACGTCGGCGAAGGCATTGTGGTCGCAGCGGTGCGCGATCCGTTCGGCAATCCGTTCGGCGTGATCTGCAACCCGCACTTCACCAAGTAGGCTCAGGTCGACCCAAGCACGAGTGCGGCGCGCCGTTCCGCGGCACGGTGGGCATACAGCAGAAGCACGAGGGCGGCGCTGACGCCGATCATCATCCACAGCGCGCCGTCGAAGCCGCCGGTCACGTCTGAGACCACGCCGATGGTGAGCGGGCCCAGGACACCGCCAATCTCAGCTGCGGAGAAGAACAAACCACCGGCCGCGCCCATGTGCTGCGCCTCGACACCGCGGGTTTCCATCAGGATAAGCATCGCCACGGCCATCAACGACCCTCGGCCAAGTCCCTGAACCACCAGCGACGCCACGATGCTGGACATCGCCGGACTGAAGAGCAGGACGGCGCCAACCCCGATACTCACGAACAGGACCAGGAGAATTGGAAATCGCCACCGGGGCGTGGCAAGACGCGGCACGACGAGTGATCCAACAACCCCGACAGCGACCGGCAGCGCCGCCCACAGGCCCGCCGCCGACGGTGCCATACCGCCATGGCGCAACAATTCAGGGAGCCAGTTACCCATCCCGTGAAAGAAGAAAAATATGCCGACGCTCATCGCCAGTACAAGGCCCACGGAGGGAATGCGGAGCAGCTTGCCGAAGACGGCGATTTGGTCGCCCATGGTCCCGCCCCGCTTGTTAGTCGCCTCCACCGAGCGGTTGATCGGATTTGTCGCGACGACCAACCAGGCAAAACCGGCCGCCACGATCAGGCCCGTGTGAATCAGCAACACGGAACGCCATTCGCCGCCGACGAGGGGCAACAAGACGCTGTTGGTCAACGATAGCGACAGAACGCTCCCAAGCGCTGGCCCTGTGATGTAAATCCCCATGGCGAGGCCGCGCTCCTTGCCTTGAAACCATTGAGCAATGGCCTTCGGGGCGCCGATCGAGATGAGTGGGCCGCCGATACCGAAGAGTCCGACCGCGAAGAACATGGTCAGGTAGTCCGGCGCAACCGACCTTAAACCGCCGGACATGGCCATGATCATTGCCGCGAGGAAAAGCGACCATTTCAGTCCCACGCGATCGACAAACGCGCCGCATGGAATCGCCACGACGATATAGACCAGCGGCCAAGCACCGAGAATGCTCCCCATCGCTGTATGGCTGATGCCGAGATCGTTGGTGATCCGCGCGAGCATCGGCGCCATCGCGGCCGACAGCAGGCCGAACGAGAAATAGATCAACCAGACGCCGCCGAGCATGGCCCAACGAAAGGGATGTTCGTGCGGCGTGATCGCTGCCTCGGACGTTGACGCGATATTCAGAATCTCACTCCCCTAGGAAATCGCCGCGGTCGCTGTCTCTCGTCGCACCACACGGCGATGCGCCGCCAGCAGCAATACCAGAACAACGCTCACCACCGCTAACACCAATAGCGGTGCGGCAAATGTTCCGGTGACCTCAAACAGGACGCCGAAACTGAGTGGACCGAAGACCCCGCCAATCTCCGCCGCCGTGAAAAAGAGCCCGCCCGCCGCGCCGATCTGGTGGCTGGCGACCCCACGCGTGTCCATCAGCGTCATGAGTGCGACGGTCATCAGCGCGCCCCGCGCAATGCCATGCGCGACAAAGGCGGCGCCGAGAAGAACCGGATTCGGCGACATCAGAAAGACCGCGCCCAAACCCATGCAGAGAAATAGCATCAACAAAACGGCAGTCCGCCGCTCCGGCGTCGCCAGGCGCGACACGATCAGCGAAGCGACAACGCCAACGGCGACCGGTGCCGAGGCCAACAACCCTGCCGGGCCAGCGGCGATGCCGTGGGCGATTAGGATTTCCGGCAACCAATTGGTTGTCGCGTCGTAGAAGTAGAAAATCCCCACACTCATCGCGAGGATGAGGACGACGGCCGGTACTCTCAGAAGATTGGCGTAGACCGCGACCTGATGGCGGATCGTGCCACGACCGCCCGCCTCGTCACCGGTATCGGCCTGGCGAAACGCGGCCCGGGACGAGAGCGCGAGCCAGTAGAGTCCGCCTGCCACCATGAACACCGCATAAATCGCCAGCACCAGCCGCCACCGCCCGCCGGTGAGCGGCATCAGCACCGTGTTCGACGTCGCCAATGCGGCGATTCCACCGAGCGCAGGGCCGGTGAAGTAGATGCCCATCGCCAACCCCCGCTCGCGCCCGCTGAACCATTTGGCGATCGCTTTCGGGGTGGTGATCGACAGCAACGGTCCGCCGATTCCAAATAACGCGACGGCGAAGAACAGGCTCCAGAAATCAACGGCCAGCCCGCGCGTGATCGCCGATACCGCCATGATCGCGGCCGCGATCAACAAGGACCGCCGGGTCCCAAGCCGGTCGACCAGCGCGCCGCACGGGATCGACGCAAACACATAGAACAGCGGCCACGCGCTGAGCACGGTGCCCATTGCCGAATAACTTAGTCCCAGCGCGGCACTTACCGGCCCCACCAACGGCGCCAGCCCGTTTATCTGAAGACCGAAGGAGAAATAGATCAGCCAAATGCCGCTAAGAACCACCCAGCGGTACGACGTTTCGTGCGCCACCGGCGAGGGCGCCACGGTCACGGTCGTCACGCGCGGTGTCTAAAGAATGCCCAAGGCACCGATGTGTCGCCGCGTCCGTTCGCCGAACCAATCAAGATCGGGATTGAGGAGCGTCGTGTGCCCCACGGCATTTACGTTTCCGGCAAAGCCGATCAAAAAGCGCAACTCCTTGGCTGCGTAGAACAGCGGCATCAACGCACGTTCAGCTGCGCTCATCGGGCGGGTGCTTTCGTATCCCGCCACAAAGGACTGGTTGATGGCATCGTCGACTCCGCCGATGTAATCGTTGGCCCAAGTGAAACTGCTGATCTCCGCGGCCCAGTGGTCGACGCCGCAATTATCGAAGTCCAGCAGGACAATCTCGCCGTTGTCGATGAAGGCGTTGAAGCTGTGAAAGTCGCCGTGGCTCGGCCCCTTGGGCGCGTCCGCCTCGGGGAGCCGCTTCAACGCATTGGCGATTGCGTCGACCGCCCGCGCATACCATGCGCTGTCCCCCGCGCGGTGCGCCACCATGCGCTGTAGGTCCGGCAGGCCGCGCCGCAATTGCCCGCTGCTATCGACCTGCCGCACCTCTTTGGGCGCGAACTTTTTGGCAGTCACGTGCAACCGCCCAAATAGTGCGCCCAAGCGGTGCGCGGTCTCGGGATAGGGGTTATCGGCAAATGGCGCCCCAGCCGCCCAACGGAACAACGACAGATAGCGCGCGCCTTCTGGCGCACGCAGTGGAACGTATAGCGCGCCGTCGCGCGTCGGCAACGCCGCTGGCACCGGGATGCCGGCATCGTCGAGGAAGTTGAGAAATGCCGTTTCATAGGCGACGTCGGCTTCGCTGCGAAATCCAGAGCGCCACACACGGCTCGCATAGGTCGTCTCGCCGCCGCGAATGAGATACACGTCGTTCATCCCGCGCGTCAGCAATTCGCAGTGGACCGGTTGCGGCAAGTCGTAGGCCCCGGCGATGAGATCACGCAGCGCGGGTGAATCAAGAATTGAGTGCGCAATCGGCAAAACCTTGGCGGCCATCGTCGTGTCCTTGGGTGTCAGGGGAATCGTCGAAGAACGGGCCGCAGTGTAAGGGGCCGGGCCGCCGCCACCAATCACCTTCGCTCACGTTGCCCAACCCACGAGGTTTGTGGCGGTTTCGGTGGACAAGGCGCGCAGTCGCTGCATATTGCTAGGCCACCCCCGCGCGTTCCCGGAGACCCCATGCGGCTTTCGCCCACTGAGACCGATGTTTTACTGGTCATTGACGTGCAAAACGACTTTTGCACGGGCGGCGCGCTGGCCGTTCCAAATGGCGACGACATTGTGCCGATTATTAACCGCTTGCAGGATCGTTTCCCGAATGTCGTCCTGACGCAGGACTGGCACCCCGCCGACCACACGTCATTCGCCTCGCAGCACAAAGGCAAAAACGCATTCGATACGGTGACAGCGGCTTATGGCGCGCAGGTGTTATGGCCGGATCATTGCGTACAGAACACGCCTGGCGCGGACCTCCACGCAGATCTCGCATCAGCTCACGCTCAACTCATCATCCGCAAGGGGTTTCGCCGGGCCGTCGACTCATACTCGGCGTTCTTTGAGAATGATCGGACCACGCCGACTGGTCTTACCGGATACCTACGCGAGCGCGGGATCGACCGCGTGTTTTTGACCGGACTCGCGACCGACGTGTGCGTCCGGTTCAGCGCGATGGATGCGCGCAACGAGGGGTTCGACACCTTGCTTATCATCGACGCCTGTCGCGGGCTGAGTGACGACGCCGTCAGCAAGGCCGTTACCGCAATGAAGGAGGCCGGGGTGCGCATCATGGAATCTTTTGCCGTCACCGGGGTCGCGGCATGACCCAATTTGTCACCCTGGACGAAATTCGCGCCGCGCATGACAGCCTGCCCGGGATCATTCGCCGCACACCGATTGTGCCGCTGGCGCGGGACTCTGGCGAAGTGGGCCGCGAATCGCTGTTCCTCAAGCTGGAGAATCTTCAAGTCACCGGCGCCTACAAGGTGCGCGCGGCGTTCAACATGATCCGCGTGTTGGGGCCGCAAAATCTCAAACGCGGGTTGGTCCTCACTTCTTCAGGGAACTTCGCGCAGGCGTTCGCGTTGGCGGGGCGGCTCTATGATGTGCCGATCGTCGTGGTGATGATGGACCGCACCAGCCCGTTCAAGGTCGAGGCGGCACGCGGCTATGGCGCTGAAGTGGTGTTTTGCGGCGATGATGCCTTGGCCCGCCAACCGACCGCCGAACGGGTCGCGACCGAACGCGGCATGACTGTCATCGACACCTGGGAGGAACGCCCCATCCCGGCCGGCCACGGCAGCATCGGCCTGGAATTGCTCGAACAAATGCCCGACGTCGCATGCGTGTTGGCACCCGTGAGCAGCAGCGGCCTCATTGCCGGCGTCGCGACGGCGATCAAAGAAACCGCGCCGCACGTCAAGGTAATCGGCGTCCAGCCTGAGCGCGCCAACGCGGCCTATGTCTCGCGTGAGCGCGGCGTGCCCACGACAATCGACTACTGGGACAGCATGGCGGATGGGTTGTCGGCCGTGCGACCCGGCGCGTTTCCGTTCGCGCATGTGCAACGCTACGTCGACGATATCGTTCTGATTGGCGAAGCCGACATCGCTGCCGCGTTTCGCACCTTGCTTTATCGCGGCAAGGTCTTGGGCGAGCCTGCCGGGGTGGTAGCGGCAGCTGGCTTTCTGTCGGGCCGCGTTCCTTCCGACCAAAAGACCGTTGCGCTAGTCACCGGTGGGAACATTGCCCCAGACCTGGTTCGCCATTTGTTGTCCGACCCGAGCGAGCACTCTCCACAATAAGAAAGGACCGCCCAGTTGCCTGCGGCGGTCCTAATCTCGGATGTGGCGAATGACTGCGTTAGGGGGGAGTCATTCGGCCATCCAACCTAGCGAATATCCATCTCTCGCAACACAGGGGCCGGGAGGCAGCGGGAGCGGATGTTCAGCTTAGGCTATTTCTTCCCGAAGCCGGGTTTCGCCGCAGGTTTCGCAGAAACGCCAGGTTTTGCGGCGGGCTTCGCAGACGACGCGGGCTTCGCGCCGGGTTTCTTCGTGTCCATGTGAGGTGCTCTCCAATAAACCAGCATGTGCTGGCAGAAGTATTTATAGATCACGCCCTACCATCGGACAATCAAATGTTTTAAGTACTTAATATCGATTTTTACGATGGTATGTCATGGACGACACACAGGCGCGCACCTTCCTCGAAATCATCGAGGCGGGCACATTTGTGGCGGCGGCTGAACGGTTAAACGTCACGCAATCCACCGTCAGCGCACGGATAAAGGAACTTGAACTGACGCTTGGGCGACCGCTTTTTCTTCGCGGTCGTGCGGGGGCGACGCTCACGCCCGCCGGGCACCGGCTGCGCCGTCACGCCACCGCGATCCTGCGCGTGTGGCAACAAGCAAAGCAGGAGGTCGCGCTGCCGGCGGCATATCGCGCGAGCTTGCGCATCGGCGGCCAACTCAGTTTGTGGGACCGCGTCCTGGTACGTTGGTTGGGCCGCCTCCGCGCGGAGATGCCGGATGTCGCGTTGCAGGGCGAGGTAACCCAGCCCGAAGGCCTCATGCGGCAAATGACCGAGGGCTTTCTAGACGTCGCCATTCTTTACTCGCCGGAATCTCGGTCGGGGCTCATCGTCGAGCCCCTTCTCGAAGAGACGCTGGAGCTGGTGAGCAGCGCGGCGAATTACGCCGACTCGCCCAACGTTCCTTATGTCTTTGTCGACTGGGGACCGGAGTTCCTGAATAGCCATCAACAAATCTTTGCTGACACCGAAACCCCTGGGCTTCACGTGAGCGTCGGAGTCATTGGCCTGCAATACATTTTGGAGTTTGGGGGGGCCGGCTATTTTCCGACCCGCGTGGTTCAACCGCTTATCGAGCGCGGCAGACTCTTTCGCGTCGAGGGCACGCCGTCTTTCGCGCGGCCGGCGTTCGCGGTGTACCGCAGCGACGACAAGAGTGCCGAGCTTGCTGCTGCGCTGGTTTGTTTGCGGACTCTTATCGCCGAAGAACCGGCGATCCACCCCGACGCGGTCAGCGCTTCTTCTTCGCCGCCGCTGCCTTCCTGAACTGGGGTTTGCGCTTGGCGCGAAAGGCCCGCTCGCCTTCCCGACCCTCGGGCGAATCGTAGTACAGACGCACCGCGATGTTGCCGAGATTGGAGAGGCCGCGAATCGATTCGGTCTCAGCGTTGAACGCACGCTTGCCCAGGGCGATCGCGGTCGGGCTCATTTGCAAGATTTCGTCGCACCAGCGCCGCACTTCGCCATCAAGCCGCGCGTCGGGCACGACGGCGTTCACCAGCCCCATCTCCATGGCCTCGTGCGCTGTGTAGCGGCGACACAAGAACCAGATTTCTTTAGCCTTCTTTTGACCGACATGGCGCGCCAACAAGTTGGTGCCGAACCCGGGATCGACCGAGCCCATTTTTGGACCGGCTTGGCCGAATACCGCGCTCTCGCCGGCAACCGTCAGGTCGCAAATCGTCGCCAGCACGTTACCGCCGCCGATGCACCAGCCGCGCACTTTGGCGATCACCGGCTTGGGCGCATCGCGCATGATCGAGTGCAGTTCCTCAATCGGTAAACCAATGGTGCCGCGACCATCGTAGACGCCGTCATGCGCGCCCTGGTCGCCGCCGGAGGAGAACGCTTTCTTTCCCGCGCCCGTCAGGACGATCACACCGATATCGTCGTTCCACGCGGCTTTATTGAAGGCGTCGACAAGTTCTTCGCAGGTTTGCCCGCGAAACGCATTGTGCACTTCGGGACGGTTGATGGTGATTGTCGCGACGCTATCGCGCACCGTGTACTTGATGTCTTTGAACGCCACGTCAGGTTTGTCCTTGCCAGTAGGGTTTGCGCAGATCGGCCTTCATGACCTTGCCCGCTGGGTTGCGCGGCAATTCGTCACGAATTTCTATTGATGCAATGCGCTGGTGCTTGCCGAGTCGTTCGTTGGCCCAGGTCCGCATCGCGTCCAAGTCAGGTGCCGCGTCCGAGGTCGGCACGATCAACGCCAGCGGGGTTTCGCCCCAGCGTTCGTGCGGAATACCGATGACACACAAATCGTAAACGTCGGGATGGGCGCCCAGAACGCGCTCGATATCGGCCGGGAACACGTTGTAACCGCCCGACACGATCATGTCCTTCTTGCGGTCGAGCAGAAAGAGAAAGCCGTCCTCGTCGAGCCGCCCGATATCGCCCGAGCGTAGAAAGGTTCGCCCACTGCCGGGCTCACGCCAGATCGCGGCTTCGGTCTGTTCGGGGCTGTTGTGATACCCCTTCATCAGGATCGGACTGTGACCAACGATTTCGCCAGCTTCGCCTTGCGGCAATTCCTTGCCGGCATGGTCGATGATGCGGATATCATTGCCCAACATCGCGCGCCCCACCGACACGATTTTTGCCGGCAAATCCTCCGGCCGCACGATTGTCGCGAAGCCTTCGGTCAGTCCATAGACCTCGTAGTAGCCGCACGGGAATGCGTCCAACATGCGGCGCTTGATACCCTCGCGCATGTGCGAGCCGACAGTTGCGAGCGTCTTTAACGACGAGAGGTCGCGCGTCTGCGCCGCGGGCGAATCAAGAATTACCTGATATTGGGCCGGCACCATAACCGTCGCCGAGCCGTGCCAGCGCTCGACCAAGCGGCACCATTCTTCGGCCTCGAACTTCGGCATGATGACCGTGCTGGCGCCAAACAGGAACGCGCACAACAGCAGTGTCCACGCGGTATTCGAGTGCAACGCCGTTGTGACGATAAAGACCGAATCGGTGTTGAAGTGCTGTTCCGAACTCATCAGATAGGCGTGATTGAGACGGCAATAGTGCGTCAACACGATCCCCTTGGGGACGCCCGTCGTGCCCGACGAATAAATCAGACAGGCATCGTCATCGGGCTCAATTCGGATTTGGGGCGCGTCTTCGCGCGCAGCCGCAAACCAATCGTCGAACGTCCGCCAACCCGGCCCCGCACCACCGATGGCAATAAACGCGGCGGCATCGACGGTCAGTTCGGCGCGGATACTGTCGATGCGCTCCAGATAGGCATCGCTCACGATCAATACCTTGGCGCCGCAATCGGCAATCATCGTGGCTAGGCTGTCTGCGGTCACGATTGTCGGCAGCGACGCCACCGCAGCCCCCGCTTTCAGCGTGCCGAAATAAGCGCATACCGCATCGCTGCTGTTGTCGGCAAGAATGCCAACCTTGTCGCCGCGCCCGACGCCCAGCGCGGCCAGCGCATGGGCGATGCGATTTTGGCGCCGCTCAAAGGCCCCCCAGCTGAGCACGACGTCATTGCAGATCAGTGCAGGTTTCTCGGGATGGCGCCGCGCGTGCAGCGCCATGTGCTCGGGGATCAAAATGGCGGGGATGTCGAATCTGGTCATGGCCGCTGCAGTCTCGCGGCGCAGGCGGTGTCGCGCAAGTCCATCGCTTGCGGCCAACTCGCGACAGCGCCACACTGCGCACGCAGAGGGGAAACAAATGGCGCAAACCAAACATGCCATGTTGGTCAACGCGGACCACGATGAGGCGGCGCGCCAGCATTTCGCCGTGGGGCTGAAGTCCCACCTCTCGGCCCACGTCGCATCTGGGACAAAATCGGCCTATGAGGCGCGGGTCAAGCCAGCTTACCGCCGCGCCAAAGGCCGGGTGCCGACGACGCGCCATGAGGTACGACGGGCCCTCGCACACGACCCGTACTACCAAGCAGCCAGCGCGCTCAAGCGCACCGCGCAGGAAATCATGTGGGACGCGGTCGGCGCGCCGGTGGAGCGCGAGTGGGAAGACCTAAAGGCCCGCGCGCAAACCTGCAGCGCTCAACTCGGCTCATTGAGGCTCGATCCGGCCCTCAAAATTCCCCGCTATCACGCGGCCGTCGATATTCACTGCATGCCGGGCGGCTACCACAGCGAAATCGGCGCGGACGACCTGTACGCCGGCGCGCTCTACGACCGAGGCATTTATTTGTTCTCGATGGGGCTGCGCGGCGATCTCAACGACGATTTCGGCCACAGCCTGGTGGCGTGGGTTCGCAGCCGATATCCGAGTCTATCGCCAAAACGCATCCTCGACTTGGGTTGTTCCGTCGGGCACGGCACCTTGCCCTGGGCTGACGCCTTCCCCGACGCTGAGGTCCATGCCTTCGATGTCGGGGCGCCCATGCTGCGCTACGCCCATGCGCGGGCCGGTGCGCTCGGCAAGTCCGTGCACTTCTCGCAACAGAATGCCGAGGCGACGGATTTTCCGGACGGTCACTTCGACCTCATTGTGTCGCAGATCATCATTCACGAGACCTCGCGCCGCGCCCTGCCCCGCATCTTGCGTGAGTGCCACCGCCTTCTGAAACCCGGCGGGTTGATGGTGCACATGGACGGGATCGATTGGCGTGGTCTCGATCCCTACGACGCCTTCGTTCCCGACTGGGACACCTACTTCAACAACGAGCCCTTCATCGGCCCGATGCACGACCTAGATCTGCCGCAACTCGCCGCAGACGTCGGTTTCTCGCGAGACAAAATCATCTTCGCGACCGCGACCAGCGCGCGCCGAGAACACGAAAACCGCGACCGCAGCGAGCTCACATCCGGCGACTTCGGCAACGTGGGCGCGTTCATGGTGTTCGGCGGCATTAAGGACTGATTAGAAAATGGGCACGACGTTCGTGGTGCCTATTTTTCGTGCAATCATTTGGTGAGATTGATCGCCAAGTAGCTGCCTCCGCCGACAATATCCCTTTATTTTCAATTACTTAAAGAACCGGGCAAGTCTTGGCACGACTCTTGGGTAGTACCGCCTGACGGCATCCAACAAAGGCGAGTCAGGCCCCATGCGCAAATACCTCGGCATCAGCGTTATTTCCCTTTTCTGCGTCGCCGCGGCCCCAGCACTCGCGCAGGAGGTCAGCGAAACCGCCTACATCTTCAACTCGCTGTCCTTCTTGATGAACGGGTTCTTGGTCATGTGGATGGCGGCGGGCTTCGCGATGCTCGAAAGCGGCTTGGTGCGAAGCAAGAATGTCGCGACGATCTGCCTCAAGAACATCGCGCTCTTCGCCATCGCCGGGATCATGTATTACCTGGTCGGCTACGACCTGATGTACACCGGCGTCGACGGTGGGTTCATGGGCTCGTTCTCGTGGTGGGGCGCCGACGACAGCGCCGCGTTGGCTGGCGATTTCTCCGGCAATTACGCCGCCTCCGCCGACTGGTTCTTCCAGATGGTCTTCGTCGCCACGGCAGCATCCATCGTGTCGGGCGCGGTCGCCGAGCGCAGCAAGCTGTGGTCGTTCCTGGCCTTCACCGTCGTGCTGACGGCGATCATCTACCCGATCGCCGGTTCATGGCAGTGGGGCGGCGGTTGGCTGAGCGAGATGGGCTTCGCCGACTTTGCGGGCTCGACGCTGGTGCATTCGGTGGGCGGCTGGGCGGCGCTAACCGGCTGTCTGATTATTGGCGCGCGCAAGGGTAAGTTCGGCGCGGGCGGCAAGGTCACGCCGATGCCGGGTTCGTCGTTGCCGCTGGCGACGCTCGGCACGTTTATTCTGTGGCTCGGCTGGTTCGGCTTCAATGGTGGCAGCCAACTCGCCATGGGTTCGGCGGCCGATGTGATTGCGATTGCCAACATCTACGTCAACACCAACATGGCGGCCGCGGGCGGTGTGGTTGCCGCGATGATTTTGGCGCAACTTCTCTACAAGAAGGTCGACCTAACCCTGGTGCTCAACGGCGCCATCGCCGGTTTGGTTTCGATCACCGCCGGCCCTGACACACCGACGATCCTCGAGGCGATTTTAATCGGCGGCGTCGGCGGTATCCTCGCGGTCCTCGCCATCCCGCTGTTCGACCGGTTCAAGGTCGACGACGTGGTCGGCGCGATATCGGCGCACTTGGTCGCCGGGATTTGGGGCACCATCGCGGTGCCGCTAACGAATGGCGACGCGCAGTTCGGCGTACAGCTGCTGGGCGTTGTATCAATCGGCGCGTTCACCGTGATCGCCAGTTCCATCGTCTGGTTGGCGATTAGATACACGGTCGGCATCCGCGCCCACGAAGAGGACGAAGCGCTGGGTCTCGACCGCTCCGAACTTGGGCTCGAGGCCTATCCTGAATTTGCGTCCGGTTCGCGCTCGATATAGCGCCCGGTCTCAACGCCCTCGGCGCGGGCATCGTTGCGAAAGCAGAGCCGTTCTCCCTCTTCGGACTGTTTCTAATCGGTGCCCACTTCGAACCAGACCGGCGCGTGCATTGCAGAAGGGTATTTGTGCGCCGCAATATTTGGCGCAGATGGTCGTGCAACAGCCAAGGATTCCGGCGGCCACCGCCCGGCATGTTTTCATTAGGGTGTCGCTGCGACTAACATCGTCCGTGGAGAGGCAGGAAGCTTCTCAGGGAGGACGATAAATGAAAAAACTCATCGCAAGCGCGGGTGCAGCGGTCATTGCCGCAACAGTCGCATTTGGTGCCGCGCCGGTCGCGCAGGCCCAAGAAAAAGTTCTGCGCGTTGCCCACTTCGGCTTCAATCCGCAAAAAGGCCGTTTTGAAATGGCGTTCGGCGCGCAGTCGACACTGCCGTTGATGGCCTTCGCCGACAGCATGACTTTTCTGAACAAGGATGGTTCGGTTGATCCAGGCCTTGCCACGTCTTGGGAGGCAAAGGACCAATCAACTTGGGTCTTTAAGATTCGTGAAGGCGTGAAGTTCCACAATGGCGCGCCGATGACCGCCGATCAGGTCGTCAAGAACGTTGAGTTCCTTATTAGCGACGAGGCCGGCAAGACGAGCATATCATCTCGCTTCCTCGGCCTCGCCAGCGCCAAGAAGATCGACGAGCGCACCGTCGAGATCACCACTACGACTCCGAACCCGATTCTCGACCGTTGGTTCGCCCTCTTCCGGATAATGGATGCCGATTACCAAAAAGACGTTGGGATTGAAGGTTTCACGATCAAACCGATCGGCACCGGGCCCTTTAAAGTCACGAGTTGGTCCGGCGAAACCATGGAGGCCGAGAAATTTGCCGACGCATGGCGCCCGGCCAAAATTGACCGGCTCCGCATTGACTCGCTGACCGAAGTTGCCGCGCGCGTCAGCGCGCTGCAGTCCGGGCAGGTGGATATCGCCTGGGTGTTGAGCCCCGACGATATTCCCCGCCTTGACGCCTCCGGCCATAAGGTCAACATCACCCAAATTTTCGATGTCGTCTCGTTCAAGTTCAACACCATCCCCGAACGCACGACTGCCGACAACACACCGATCCTCGACCGACGCGTCCGGCGGGCGATCAACTTCGCCATCAACCGTGACCAATATGTGAAGGAAGTCTTGGGTGGACTAACAGTCGCGGCGGGCCAGTCGGGTGCAAGCACGGTTGCGGGACATCAAAAGGACATCAAACCCTATCCGTACGATCCGGCGCAGGCCAAGAAACTCTTGGCCGAAGCCGGTTTCGGCGGTGGTCTCAATCTGATCATGGAATTGATTCCGACCTCGACCGATTACACCAACACGTCGCAATTCATCGCTGACAACTTGCGCCAGGTCGGCATCAACCTGGAACTCCGGCAGATTGCGCTTGCCGATTTGCTGGGCAAGCTGCGGGGGCAAAAGCCTTGGGATGGCCACATGTGGATGGGGCTCGTTGAGTCCTTCCCAACCGGCGACGTTATGCGTCCCTTCGCCACCGACTCGTGCAGCTTTTTCGGGGCGTTTATCTGCGACAAATCGATCCAACCGACGATCGACGCGGCGAACTCAGAGTTCGATAAGTCCAAACGCGCCGAACTTGTCCGTAAAGTTGTGCAGCACTATCACGATGAGGCGTTGATCTCGTACATGTACGAACGGTCTGTCATCGACGGCCTTTCGCCGAAGGTGAAGAACTACAAGCTGTTCAATCGTGCGATCAACTGGCACGAAATCGACCTCGAAGGCTGATTAGATGCTCCCGGGGGCGCGGCTCCCGGGAGCCCTTCTCTAGGACGGCCCCGAGCGGCGTTTTAGATAATCGCCGAGCGCGCGTCCGGGCAGGTCTTCAAACCGTTCGTCGCGGCGCGCGATCTGTTCCATTCGATCCAGGCGGAAATTGCGGAAGTCGTCGCGAGTTTCGCACCAGCCGACCACCGTCCAGGCATATCCCCAGTAGAACAGCCCGAGCGGGTGAATGATTCGCGCGGTCGTCTCGCCGTCGGCGCGGGTGTAGCGAAAGCTTACTTTGTAACGATCGTTCACCGCCCGGCGCACAACCGCCAAGTTCGCGGTCACCGCAGTGTCGGGCATGATCCGCGGCGCGAACAGCGCGCTTTCAACGATGTTGGCGCGCAGCGGTTCGGGCAGCACACCTTCGATCTTGGTCAGCGCGCTGTGCGCCGCCGAAGCTAAGTCGGGGTCGGCCCAACTCTGGACAATCCGCGATCCCAGGATGAGCGCTTCGATTTCCTCAGCGTTGAACATCAGCGGCGGCAGATCGAATTTTCGATCCAGCGTATAGCCGACCCCGGCTTCGCCGGTGATTGGAACGCCGGTGACAATTAGATCGGCGACGTCGCGGTAGATCGTCCGTTCCGACACATCGAGCTCGCCCGCCAGCTGTGCTGCAGTCATGAAGCGGCGCGATCGCAACATTTGGATGATTTCGAAAAGGCGGTCGGCGCGACGCATGCGAGCTCATCTGTTGCGGGCGCAGCGGACAGGCGCACCAGCGGGAATGCTAGTGCGCCTGTCTGGTCGCGTCGAATAGCGCAGGTTAGGCACCGCTTCCGGCGCCTTCTCCTTGGTACAGCGCGACAGTGGCGCCGGCGGGGTCTTGCAGAACTA
This sequence comes from Pseudomonadota bacterium, assembly GCA_027622715.1. Taxonomy (GTDB): domain Bacteria; phylum Pseudomonadota; class Alphaproteobacteria; order SHVP01; family SHVP01; genus CALJDF01. The sequence goes on from JAQBYN010000017.1 coordinate 42,341, forward strand.
CAAAACTGCCTACTGGAATATCGACCCTGGGTTGGAGAATTTTGGCGCCCAGCGATTCGGCCTTCTTGGCGGCGACATCCAGATCTTCGACCCATAGGTACGGCAACCAATGCGCTGGCCCACCGCTCGACGGAGCAATGCCAGCAAATGGCGCGGCGCCATTGGTAACTACGGTGTAGGTCGCGCCGCCCATTTCCGCGTCCGAGAAACTCCAGCCCATCAGGTCGCCGTAGAACGACTTGGCTTTGTCCGGGCTACTGGGGTGTAGTTCCATATAGGCAAACGGGTTTGTCATCAGTGTGTCTCCGAATGTTGAGAGGTCGAATTGCGCGGGAAGGCACCGGTTTCTCCGAGGGCGGCACCGCCACCCCCGAAGGAACGCGGCGAGTCATCTCTTGGGCTGGAACAATGCGACCGTGGCGCCGGCCGGATCTTCAATGAAAACAAAGCTGCCGGCCGGGATATCGACCCGCGGCTGGACCACCTTAGCCCCGAGCTGCTCAGCCTTCTTGGTCGACGCGTCCAAATCCGCGACACCGAGATACGGCAACCAATGGGGCGATCCACCATTGGCCGGCGCAATCCCGGCAAACGGCTCGGCGCCGTTATTGACCATGGTGTAGGCCGCGCCGCCCATGTCCATCTCGGCAAACTTCCAGCCCAGCAAGTCGCCGTAAAACGATTTGGCCTTGTCGCTGCTGTTAGGGTGCAATTCCATATAAACGAACGGGTTTGTCATTGGGGTGTCTCCGTGTGGGGTTATTGCGTTGAAGCTTGGAGACCATAGCAACCCCCTCCTGACAGCATGGTGTCAGGAGACTTTCGTGAGCACGTTTTTTTTGTCGAGCGCTAGTCGATCCACTCAAGACCGAGGTCGTCCGCCAATCTGCGCCCGCCGCGCAAATCGAAGATCGTTTGCCTGGTCGCTTTGAGTGTTTCGATGTTGGCGTTGATGCGCGCCGACTCCGGGCCAACGGCAGCGATGAGGTCTGCAACATCGCCGCGCGGTATGACGCACACACCGTCCAACGTGCCGACAATCACATCGCCCGGCTCAATCAAAACGCCGCCGCACGTCACCGCGACGTTGACCGACCCGCGCGCCTGTACGGGCGTGCTGCGCAGCGTTGCGCCGCGACAGAACACCGGCAGGCTTTGCTCGACGATCGAATCGGCATCAATGACAACGCCGTCGACCACCACGCCGGCACAACCAACGTTCGCCGCCGAAAGGGTCAACCCCCCACCCCATGCGAAGCCCGCGGTACTGCCACCGGCCGCAACCACGATGACATCGCCTGGCTGCGCCACACCGGTCGCGATCATGCCGAGCATTGGATCGGGCCCCACGGACGCGACCGTTACCGCTGGACCGACAACGCGAACATTGCGCAGCCCCAAGGGCTCTATCGCTGAGTCCATGAGCTGCGCCGTGGGCAGCGCCTTGACGATTTGGTCAAGCCGCAGCCCGTGCACCTGCGCCACCAGATCCCGCGGCGGACGGTTGATTGAGGCATAGACTTTGGGCACATCTTCCTCCGAGTGATCGCCAAAAGAAAAGCTGCGGCGCCTTGCGACGCCGCAGCTGTAATGGACGTGCCGAGCATGTCTCGGTTTAGTTGGCCAGTGCGACGTCGGCCCAGTTGATGCGCCAGTTCTCATTTTTGAATCCTGACACTTTGCTCGACGTCGCATCGAGTTCGAACTGCTCGTACAGGAATATCTGCGGCGCCTCATCATGGTAGATTTGGGCGATTTCCCTCAGATACTGGGCACGCTTTTTGGGGTCGAACTCGCTGTTGGCGCCCTTGATCGCAGCCTCTGCGGCCGGGATGCAAGTCCACTTCTGCCGCGCTTCGCAGGAATGGAACGCATTAATCGAGCGCATCACGTCGATCGACGGGTTGGAACCATAGTTCATGATGTGCATCTGACCTTCGAACTCTTTGGTACCGACCACGCGGCCGAACAAGTCAGGCAACGTAATGATCTTTAGTTCCATCGCGATGCCGACCCGGGAAAGGTCTTGTGCAACCTGCTGGTACAAATTGGTCAGATCCGCATTGTTGTTGACGATTTCCGCGACCACTTTGAGACCGTTGGGGAAGCCCGCCTCGGCAAGAAGCTGTTTCGCCTTCGCCGGGTCATAGGGATAGGCCTCGACATCGGCCTGGAATCCATTGACCGATGATGCCGCGGGTTGGCCTGCCGCCTTGCCGAACCCATTGAACAGGGTGTCGATGAACGACTTGTCGATCGCATAGTTGAAGGCCTGGCGCACACGTTTGTCGGTTGTGAAACCGCCGGTCGACTGGTTGAAGACCAGAATGGCGACCGAGGGTGTCGAACCGACATTCACCGTCCCGCCCGCCTGTTTGATCAGGTTGACCGAGTCGGTCGGGATGCCGAAGGCGATATCGACCGCTTCGGACTGGAATGCTTGTACGCGGGTCGCCGCCTCGGGCTGGAAATACATCAATAGCCCGTCGACTTTGGGCTGGCGTGGCCCCTTTTCGAACCGGACCATCTGAGCCTTGGTATCGTCCCACGATGTCACGTGAAATGGCCCGGTGCCGGATGGATTGTTGCCGAACTTCTCGCGCCCAAGATCGCTCCACGCCGCCGGGTCGATGATCCGAAACGCCGAAATCTCGTTCGGCAGGATCGGCGACGGGCGATCCGTAATAATTTCCACGGTCATGTCGTCGATCTTCCGGGCATCGACAATGTGTTTGAGACTGCCGTAGACGGACCCGCCGTACTTTTTTTGATCGTCCGATTGAAGGTTCTTGACCGCCGCAACCACCGCATCGGCGGTAAATGCCGTCCCGGCGTGAAACGAAATTCCAGGCGTAAGCTTAAATTCCCAGGTCAGCGGTCCGGTGTTTTTCCAACTCGTCGCCAAGCGAGCGCGCGGCGAGCCGTCGCCATCCACCGTGACAAGCGGATCGAACGATGTCTCAAAAGTGTAGGTATGTTGGTAGCTAAGACTGGTCGTCGGATCGCCGTGATTCGGCGGATTGCCGATGTTCGACACACGCAACGTCTGAGCAAAACCAAGCGATCCTGAACCGACGACGAAGGCCGCCACTATTGCGACCGTTGCCAAGTTTCTTGTTCGGGTCATTGAAAGTCCTCCCACCATAACGTCGGCAGTCGGCCGTGCCGCCCGCGGACGCACCCAGGGTCAACCCTAGCACCCACTTGGCTGCCCCGCGTAGCAAGACTAGCGTCATCATCGCTGACCTAACGAGCGCGAGATTCGATGGTTGCGCACGGTGATCGTCGTTTAGGATCATGCCGGGTTATCGGTGAAGGCGGATGGCCTGGGCTGGGAGGGCCGCACGACAATGGCAAAATTCGATCTGGTTATCCGCGGCGGCACGTTGATCGACGGTACCGGCGGCGATCCCTATGCCGCGGATATCGCGGTCGGCGGTGGCCGCATCGAGAAGATCGGCAAGGTCGACGATGCCGGGACCGCGGAAATCGACGCCAAAGGGTTGATGGTCACACCGGGCTTCATCGACATTCACACCCATTTCGATGCCCAGGTCATGTGGGATACCCACATGACTCCGTGTTCTCAACACGGCGTCACCACGGTCTTGATGGGCAACTGCGGCGTTGGCTTTGCGCCGTGCAAGCCGGAACACCGCGATGTCATGGTCGATGTCATGGACGGGGTCGAAGACATTCCGGCCTTGGTACTCAATGAGGGCCTGCCGTGGACGTGGGAGAGCTTTCCCGAATTCATGGATGTGCTGGCGACGCGGAAGGCTGACGTCGACTTCGGCACCTTTGTCACCCATGTGCCGATCCGGGTTTACGTGATGGGCGAGCGCGGCATCCGCCGCGAACCTGCATCGGCTGACGACATTCAGCGCATGGCTGCCTTGGTCGAAGAGGGTATCGAGGCCGGTGCCTTCGGCTTCACCACCTCGCGGGCCACCGGCCACCGCGCCCGCAGCGGTGACGTGGTGCCCTCGACGACCGCCGACGAGGACGAGCTGATGGCCATGGCATTGGCGATGAAACGCAAGGGCCGCGGCCACTTCATGTCGGCCTCGGAATTCAATATGGCCAACGGTTTTTCTAGTGAATTCAATATGTTACGGCGTATTGCTGAGACATCAGGTCGGCCCGTGCACTTCCCGCTGTTGCAGGGCAACGAGGCGCCGGAGCGTTGGCGCGAGATCGCTGACGGCGCTGCCGCGGCCATTCGCAACGGCGCCAGCATGTACGGCCAAGTCGTCGCGCGGCCGGTTGGCGTGTTGTTCGGCCTTGAGATGACCTCGAACCCGTTCACGACCTGTCCCTCGTATGAGGCCATCGCCCATCTGCCGCTGCCCGAGCGCGTCGCCGTGATGCGCAACCCCGAGCTGCGCGCCCGGCTTTTGGCCGAGGAGCCCGGCGACCCCGAGGCGCGGACCGTGATTATGTCGCGCAGCGCCCACCTGCTGTACCGCATGGGTGATCCACCCAATTATTCGCCGCCGATCGCGGAGCGCCTCGACAAGGTTGCCGAACGCCATGGAACCACACCCCTCGCGGTGGCCTACGACACGTTGCTCGAGAACGAGGGGCACGGCGTCCTGTATTTTCCGGCACGCAATTTCGCGTTCAACAACCTCGACACGTGCCTTGAAATGTTGCGCCGTCCGGAAATGGAAATCGGTCTTGGCGATGCCGGCGCCCATGTCGGCCGCATTTGCGACAGCAGCATGCCGACGTTCCTGCTGACCTATTGGGGCCGCGACCGCGACGGCGAGCGCTTGCCGCTGCCCTGGATCGTCAAGGCACTGACCAGCGATCACGCACGCGTCATGGGCATGCCCGACCGCGGCATTCTCAAGGAAGGGCTCAAAGCAGACATCAACGTGATCGATCATGGTCGCCTGAGGCTCCACGCGGCCCAGGCGACGCACGATCTGCCGACCGGCGCGATGCGGCTGTCGCAGCAAGCCGACGGCTATGTCGCGACGGTAGTATCGGGCGAGATTACCCGGCGTGACGGTGACTGGACCGGCGCGTTACCGGGCCGCCTGGTAAGGGCAGCTTAAGCGTAGACAACGCGGCGCGGCCCAAGGGGCGCGGTCTCCGGCACTGCCCTAGAACTGGACACGTCCTGGCGGCGCGTGGCGTGATGTAATATGACCCCAGACAACTCGAAACGAAGACAACACGGAATGCCCCATGATCCTGCCCGCCGCCGATAAATCCTTCGAACTCTCCGTACCCGTCTTGGTGATCGGCGCCGGTGCTTGCGGCATCAGCGCGGCGTTGACGGCCAAGGAATATGGCGCCGAGACGATGTTGCTGGAGCGCGACGACACGCCAACCGGATCGTCGGCGTTATCGACCTGCCTAATCCCGGCTGCCGGTACCAAACTGCAAAAGGCCGCGGGCGTTGCAGACTCGCCCGAACAATTCGCTAAGGACCTGATTGCCAAGGCCAAGAACAAGAACGACCCCGACATGGCGCGCTGGGTCGCCGAAGCGAGCGGCCCGACCGTCGACTGGCTGATCGACACGGTTGGTTTGCCGCTATCGTTGCTTACCGGGTTCAAATACCCCGGCCATAGCGTGTGGCGCATGCACGGCTCGCCCAACCGCACCGGTACTGAATTGATGGCCGTCCTGACCGAGGCCGTGGCGCGCGAAGCGATCGACCTCGCGACCTCCGCCCCGGTCACCGACCTCTACGCCGATCAAGCGAGCGGCCGCGTAACCGGCGTGCGCATCACCCGCCCCGACGGCGCAACCGAAGATATCGGGTGTGACGCGCTAATCCTGGCCTGCAACGGCTATGGCGGGAACTCAGAGATGGTGCGCGAGTACGTGCCCGAAATGTCGGACGCTTGGTACTTTGGCCACACCGGCAACAAAGGCGACGCGGTCCACTGGGGTGTCGCACTGGGCGGCGCGGTAGCCGACATGGGGGGCTATCAAGGCCACGGCGCGGTGACCCAACCGCACGGGACATTGTTGTTCTGGGGCCTCCTCACCGAGGGCGGCATCCAGGTAAACCTCAACGGCGAACGCTTTTCCAACGAGGTTCGCGGCTATTCGGAACAGGCCGTCGAGGTGATCGGCCAACCCGAGGCCGTTGCCTGGGAAATCTGGGACGAGGGCAGCCACAAACTCGGGCTCGATTTTCTCGACTACCGCAACGGCATCGAGATGGGCGCGCATAAGACCGCCGACACCATCGAGGGCATCGCCCAACAAAGCGGCGTCCCGCTCGACGCGCTGAAACAGACCTTCGCTGATATCGAGGCCTACAAGCGCGGCGAGAAGGACGACCCGTGGGGCCGCGACTGGGGCAAGACAGACCTGCTGGAACCGCCCTACCATTTCGCCAAGATCACCGGCGCCTTGTTCCACACCCAAGGTGGCCTAGTCGTCAACGACAAGGCGCAGGTGTTGCGCGAGGATGGCACGCCGCTACCCAACCTGTTCGCCGGTGGCGGCGCCGCACGCGGCCTATCGGGGCCATCGCGCTGGGGCTACCTGTCCGGCAACGGCCTGCTGACCGCGACGGTGTTGGGCCGCATTGCCGGCCGCGAATCCGCCAAGCTCGTCAAAGGCTAGCCTGAGCCAGCGCCTGTGCTAGCCTGAGCGCCATCCAAGGAGCCGCCGATGCCCATCAAACCCGCCGCCGGAAAGACCTTCGAATACACCGTGCCCGTCGTGGTCGTTGGTGCCGGCGCCGCTGGGATGACCGCTGCGTTGGCCGCCCGCGACGGCGGCGCTGAGGTGTTGTTGCTGGAACGCGATCACACGCCGCGCGGCTCGACCGCGATGTCCCAAGGCAATATCGCGGCGGCCGGCACCAAAAGTCAGAAGGCAGCCGGCGTTGACGACTCAGGCGATCGCTTCGCCGACGACATTATCAAGCTGACGCGCGGTGAGACCGATGCCGAGCTGGCGCGCGTCTTTGCCAATGCCTCGGGCAGAACCGTCGATTGGCTTACCGAAACGCACCACATCCCGCTGGCGGTTGACATGGATTGGGGTGCCAAGTTGGGGCATTCGCGCTCGCGCATTCACGCGACGCCGCGCAAAACCGGCACCGAGCTAGTGAGTTGCTTGTTGAACGCCTGCGAAACCGCCGGCGTCGATCTCATTACCGACGCGCATGTCGTCGATGTGTTTGCCGACGGCGATGGCACTGTGCGTGGTGTGCGCTTTGAACGCCCCGACGGCTCGGACGAAGAGGTCGGCTGCGGCGCGTTGATCCTGACCACCTGCGGCTTTGGCGCGAACCGCGAGATGATCCGTGAATTCATTCCCGACATGGCCGACGCGATCTACCACGGCCACGAAGGCAACGAAGGCGACGGCATCCAGTGGGGCATGGAACTGGGCGCCGCCACCGCCGACATGACTGCGTTCCAAGGCCTTGGCGCACTCGCCGAACCGGCACGCGTGCTGATCCACTACATCGTCATTCTCGACGGCGGGATCGTCGTCAACATCAACGGCGAGCGCTTCACCGACGAGTCGACCGACATTTCCGGCATGGGCCGCAAGGTCACCGCGCAACCCGAGCACTACGTCTGGTTCATCTTCGATCAAAAACGCCAAGACTTCGTCATGAAGTACGAGGAACACAAAGAGGCGATGGAAGTGGGCGCGGTGCGCAAGGCCGAAACCACCGAAGAGCTCGCCCAGATCACCAAGATGCCATTGGAGACGTTGGAGAAAACGCTCGCCGATGTGGTCGCGATGCAAAACGGCACAGGCAAAGACAAACACGGTCGCGACTTCGCCAACGAAACGCCGTTGCAAGGCCCGCCTTGGTATGTCGTTAAATCCGTGGGCGCCCTGTTCCACACGCAAGGTGGTCTGGTGATCGATGGGAACGCCCAGGTCCAGCGCATAGACGGCACGCCACTACCCAATCTTTTCGCCGCCGGCGGCACCGCGCGCTCAACCTCGGGCCCGTCAGACTGGGGTTACATTCCAGCAGCCGGCCTGTTCACGGCCACGACCCAAGGCCGACTTGCCGGTGTAGCCGCGGCGCGGCTCACCACCGCAGCGGAGCAGAGCGCCGCCGCGGAGTAGCCCCTACCCCTTCGGCTTCTTCTGCTCGACCTTCTCGACCGGCCCGCCGGCCTCGACCCAGGCGCCGAAGCCACCGTCGATATGGGCCACGGGCTCTAGGCCCATGTCCTGGAGCTGTTTGGTCGCCAGCGCCGAGCGCCAGCCCGATTTGCAATAAAACACGAACTTCTTACCGCTGGCGAAAACGTCGCGGTGATAGGGGCTGTCGGGGTCGACCCAGAATTCCAACATGCCGCGCGGGGCATGGACGGCCCCCAGAATCTTGCCTTCGTGCCACAATTCGCGGACATCGCGGATATCCACGATTGTCACGGATTCGTCACCGCCCAAGGCCAAAGCGTCCTTCACGGCGATGGTCTCGACCGCCGAATTGGCCTCATCGACCAATTGCTTGTAGCCTTTCTTCATCCTATGTGTTCTCCGTTCGGGTTGGCGCTCAGAGTAGCCGATCCGGCCCCTAAGACCACGCACAGACCCAAGAAAGGTCCCCCGTGACCGCCAGAAGAGCCCGTTTTCACGTTGGCCAGATCGTCGCCCACCGGCGGGCGGGATACCGCGGCGTCGTCTATGACGTCGACCCGATCTTCAGCCTGGACGATGAGTGGTACGACGAAATGGCCCGCTCACGCCCGCCTAAGGACAAGCCCTGGTACAGCGTGCTGGTCGATGGCGGCGAGCACACCACCTATGTCGCCGAGCGCAACCTTGAGCGTAGCGACGATGAAACCGACATCCACCATCCCCTGGTGGAGGATTTGTTCGCTGAACTCCGCGACGGCGCCTACGTGTCGCGCGACCGCCACAACTGACCACCAACCGACATAAGGAGGCACGGCATGCGTCTTAAGGGCAAGTCGGCGCTCGTCACGGGCGCCGCATCAGGTATCGGCAAGGCCACCGCGCAACGCTTCGCCGAAGAGGGCTGCACCGTCGTTTGCGCCGACAAGAACGGCGACGGCGCGCAACAATCCGCCAAAGAAATCAACGCGACCGGCGCAAAAGCCTTTGCCGTCACGCTCGACGTGACCCAGGCCGACCAGGTCGGCGCCGCGATTGCCAAAGCGATCGAGCAGACCGGCGGCCTCGACATTGTCGTCAACAATGCGGGCATCACTATCGTCGGCAGCGTCGAGCAAATGAGCGAGGCACAGTGGGACACCGAGATGGATATCAACGTCAAATCCATCTTCTTGATGTCCAAGGCCGTATGGAGCCACATGAAAGTCCGCAAAGGTGGCGTGATCCTCAACACCGCGTCGATCGCCGGGCAAATCGGCATCGCCCAAGACGCGGCTTATTGCGCGTCCAAAGCCGCCGTCATCATGTTGACGCGTTGCATGGCCAAGGACGGCGCGGGCGACAAAATTCGCGTTAACTGCGTGTGCCCGGGGTTCATCGACACGCCGATGATCCAGGGCTATTTCAACGATCAAGACGATCCCGCCGCGGCACGACAATTTGCCACTGGCCTTCATCCATTGGGCAGGCTCGGTTTCGCCCGCGATATCGCCAACGGGTTCCTCTATTTGGCGAGCGACGACGCCGAATGGGTGACAGGCACCGCGCTGACAGTAGACGGAGGCCTCATGGCCGCGCTGCCGGGCTAGTCAACGGTTGAAGCAAACCCAGGCGGTCCTTAAGTTCAAAGGCCCGCTCTCCTGACCCAGGTTGCCATGGATATCCGCAAAGGCTTTCTCGATACCGTCGGCAACACGCCGCTGATCCGCCTTAACCGGCTGTCGGATGAAACGGGGTGCGAGATCCTCGGCAAAGCCGAGTTCCTCAACCCGGGTGGCTCGGTCAAGGATCGCGCCGCGCTGGCGATTATTGAGGACGCCGAGAAGAGCGGCGCGCTAAAGCCGGGCGGCACCATCGTCGAGGGCACCGCCGGCAATACCGGCATTGGCCTCGCCCTCGTCGGTAACGCCAAGGGCTACAAGACAATCATCATCATTCCCGATACCCAGAGCCAAGAAAAGATGGACATGCTGACGGTGTGCGGTGTCGATCTGCGCCCGGTACCGGCCAAGCCCTACCGCGACCCCGATAACTACGTGAAGATTTCGGGCCGCACTGCGGACGCGCTCAACGAAAAAAACCCGGGCAGCGCGATTTGGGCCAACCAGTTCGACAACGTCGCCAACCGTGACGGCCATTTCCGCACCACTGGGCCCGAGATATGGCAACAGACCGGTGGCAAGATCGACGGCTTCATCTGCGCCGTCGGCACCGGCGGTACGTTGGCCGGCGTCGGCATGTATCTGAAAGAGCAACACCGCGGCGTGACAATCGGCCTCGCCGATCCGATGGGTGCCGCGCTGTACCACTATTACGCGCACGGCGAACTGAAATCCGAAGGCTCGTCCATCACTGAAGGAATCGGCCAAGGTCGCATCACCAAGAACCTCGAAGGCGCGCCGGTCGACATGCCGTTCCAAATTCCCGATGCCGAGGCACTCCAGATCGTTTTCGACCTCATCGAACAAGAAGGTTTAGTGCTGGGCGGTTCCAGCGGCATCAATGTCGCCGGCGCTGTGCGTATGGCCAAAGAACTCGGCCCGGGCCATACCATCGTCACGGTGCTGTGCGATTTCGGCTCGCGCTATCAAAGCAAGATGTTCAATCCCATCTTCTTGCGCGACAAGGGCCTGCCGGTCCCGCATTGGATGGCCTAAGAGCATGACCGAACAACTGTTCACGCAAGACGCCTATCTCACCGATTGCACGGCGACGGTTACCGTGGTGCACGATATGGCCGTCGAACTCGATCGCACCGTGTTCTACGCGCAAGGTGGCGGCCAACCGGGCGACACCGGCACGCTAACCTTGGCCGACGGGACAGTGCTGGTCGTCAGCAACGCCACCAAAGGCGACACGCCGGGCAGCGTCGTCCACCTCATTGCCGGCGGCGTCACACCGCCGCCGGTCGGCACCGCGGTCACCGCCAAAATCGACTGGGCGCGCCGCCACAAATTCATGCGTATGCATACCTGCCTGCATCTTTTGTCGGCGGTCCTGCCCTACCCCGTCACCGGCGGTTCGATCGGCGAAGAAAAAGGCCGCCTCGACTTCGACCTACCAGAGGCAAACCTCGACAAGGAAGACATCGCCGCCAAACTGGCCGCGCTGATCGCCGCCGACAGCCCGGTTAGCGATGAATGGATCACCGATGCCGAACTCGATGCCAACCCCGACCTTGTCAAAACGATGGCCGTCCAACCGCCGCGCGGCCTCGGCAAGGTGCGCCTGCTGCGGATCGGCGACGATGTGGACCTGCAGCCCTGCGGCGGCACCCACGTCAAACGCACCGGCGAGATCGGCGCCATCGAAGTCGGCAAGATCGAAAAGAAAGGCCGCCAGAACCGCCGCGTGAACCTGCGCTTCGCGTAGCGGCGCCGATCTAGCGGAACACGATGCTGTTGCGCGTCAAGAAGCGCCCCGCGAAGGTGATCGGCACGGCCTCGTTCTCAAGAATGCTGGTGGCGGAACCGCCGCGCTCGGCATGGATGTGCAAGTGCGGTTGAGTCGACTTACCTGAGTTCCCGACCTGCCCAACCGGGGTGCCGTCAGCGACCATTTGGTTGACCGAAACCCCGACGCTCCCGGGTTGCAGATGAGCCAGAAGCACCTTAATCCCCCTGCACGCGATGATGACATGATTGCCCGCTCCCGCCTCTCGATTCACTGCCGGCGGGACAATATTCGGATGCCCGTCCACGGCAACAACGACCGTACCGTCACAGGGACTGTGAACGGGTTCGCCGAATATCTCGAACCGGGCCAAACTGGTTGCGTCGCCGTTGCCCGCGGCGCGGCCCGATGCACTCAGCTTTACGATGTCGAGAGCGAAACGTTCCGGTTGAGACGCCTGATGGTTGTTGATCCATCGCGAATTGCCGCCACCCCCGACATAGTAGGGCCCGCCCGACAGCGGAAATGAAAGGTCGATCGCGCCAGCCGGCGCGAAAGACGCGGCAATGATATGGACGTCGAACCCTGCGACGCCGATCAGGAACAAAATTGCGATAGCCCGCCTCGACAATTTCGTCGGGCGCGCCGTTGGTGCGATCCGGCGGTAGCCTCGAATAGCCGCGATCGCGAGCACGAGCGGAATCGCCACAAGCCAAAAATAGCTTAGGCCGTCCCAACGGCCGGTCGCCAACAAGAAGAACATCACGCTTGCCGCGGCGCCAGTTCGAAGCGCCCACATCGAGAGATTGCGGGGTCTGGCGGACGCGAGATCGATCGCAAAGGCCAGGGGCACCAAGAGCTGAACGGCGAGCAGCAACGCGAGGTTCATTTGGACCAGGATTCGTTTCCTCGGAACGCCGCGATTGTACTGTCCCGCAGCGGCGTGCCACAAGATGCGGTTTGCCGCCAAGAACGTTGCGGCGCTCGCGTCGAAGATCCGCGCAGACCTTGATCGGGCGGCGCCGGCTCCCTACCCTTCGCCTCGCCTCGGAAGCGTCGGGACCCGTCTAGCGCGCTTCAATCAAGACAGCTCGTTTTGGTATCCACGCGTCAACAGAAAGGATCGACATGCCCTACGTCCACCCCGATGCCCTAGTCGAAACCGATTGGCTTTCCGACAACCTTGCCAACGTGAAAGTGCTCGACGGCTCGTGGTACCTGCCGGCGCAGAACCGTGATCCGGTAGCGGAATACGCCGCCGGGCACATTCCGGGCGCGCAGTTCTTTGATATCGACGCGATTGCCGATCCCGACACCGACCTGCCCCATATGCTGCCCACCGCCGAGGACTTCGCAAAGGCGGTCGGCGCCATGGGAATCTCGAACAAAGACCGCGTCGTTGTTTACGACGGCATCGGCCTGCAAAGCGCCGCGCGGGTGTGGTGGGAGTTCCGTGCATTCGGCCATGCCAACGTCGCGTTGCTCAATGGCGGCTTGCCGAAATGGCAAGCCGAAGACCGGCCGCTCGAAACCACAACGCCAGTGCCCAAGCCCGCGACGTTTGCGGCGAAACGCGATGCCACCATCTTGCGCACTGCGGACCAACTGCTTGCCAACGTCGAAAGCCGGGCCGAACAGGTGCTGGATGTGCGCCCCAAAGGTCGCTTCGATGGTACCGATGCAGAGCCGCGTCCGGGCGTTCGCTCGGGCCATATCCCCGGCGCGAAGCATTTGGTCTACACCGACATCTTGAACCCTGACCGCACGTTAAAAGACGCCGACGCGTTGCGCGCGGCGTTGACGGGATCGGGGATCGACCTGAACGGTACCGTGGTCACCAGCTGCGGCTCCGGCATTACCGCGTCGGTGATGGCGCTCGGCCTGCACCTCATCGGCCACGACAAGTGGGCGGTCTATGACGGGTCGTGGACCGAATGGGGTGGCCGCACGGACACGCCGATTGATACCTGATATAGCGGTGGTTCTCGAGTCGCGGCTGACCAGCCCCGAATGCGGCCACGCGAAAGTCGAGACCATGCCGACCGACACCTGCCAATTCTTTTGCGACTGTGAAGCATGCGGCGCGGTTCTGCGCCCGCTGCCGGGCGACTGCTGCGTCTTTTGTTCCTACGGCTCAGTTGCGGGTCCCTCGAATCAGGTCGCGGCATGACCGCCATTGACCTCTACGGGCTCGCCGCGGTGAGTGGCATGCTGCTGTTCTACGCCTTTGAGCGCCGTCATGCGGGCTTCGTCATCGCCTTCGCCGCCGCCTGCGCCGCGGCCTCGATCTACGGCTTCCTGATCGGCTCCTGGCCGTTCGGCCTGATCGAGGCGATCTGGTCGGTCGTCGCGCTAGTGCGCTGGCGACGGCGGATACGGACGCCGCAAGAAGTCGCCAACTAGCGCCACACCACCCCCAATGCTATGAGTGCCGCATCATGAAAGAAGACACAAAAATCGTCCGCGCCGGGCGGCATCCCGCGCAACATGGCGGCGCCGTCAACACGCCGGTTTATCATGTCTCTACCGTTCTGGTGGACACGCTGGAGGAACTGGAAGGACTGCGCCAACGCAAGCCGCCGGTGATGGCCTATGGCCGCCGCGGGACGCCGACCAGTCATGCCTTTGAAGAGGCCGTCGCTGAACTCGAGGGCGGCGCGGGTTGCGTGAGTTTTCCTTCGGGGCTCGCCGCCATATCCGGGGCGCTTCTTACCTACGCCGAAACCGGTGCGCACTTTCTCATTTCCGACAGCGCCTACGGACCGACGCGCCGGTTGTGCGACACGTTGCTCAAACGCCTCGGCGTCACCACGGATTATTACGACCCGTTGATCGGCGGCGACATCGCCAACCTGATCAAGGACAACACCAAGATCGTGTTCACCGAATCACCTGGCTCGCTAACGTTTGAGGTGCAAGACATCCCGGCGATTGCGGCCGCCGCCCATGAACGCGGCGCCAAGGTGTTGATGGACAATACCTGGGCCTCGCCGATTTACTTTAAACCGTTCGATCACGGCGTCGATCTGTCGATCCAGGCCGCCACCAAATACATCGTCGGACACTCCGACGCGATGTTGGGCACCGTAACGGCCAACGAGGAATGCCTCGAGGCGCTGCAAGAGACGACCTACAGCATGGGCTTTGCCGCCGGGCCGGACGATCTATACCTCGGCACGCGCGGCATCCGCACGATTGGCGTGCGCCTGCGTCAGCATATGGAGTCCGGCCTTAACGTCGCACGTTGGCTGCAAAGCCGGCCCGAAGTTGTGCGCGTCATCCACCCCGGGTTGCCCAACGATCCCGGCCACGCGCTGTGGCAGCGCGACTTTACCGGTGCGTCCGGCTTGTTCGCCTTCGTCATCAAGAGCTGCCCGCGCGCCGCCCTTGAAGCCATGGTCAATCACTTCAAATATTTCGGTATGGGCGCATCGTGGGGCGGCTACGAAAGCCTGTGCATGCCGACATCGCCGGAAAAGATGCGCACCGTCACGACGTGGGAGCCGGGCGGCCAATGCATGCGCATCCACGTCGGCCTCGAAGATGTCGACGACCTGATCGAAGATCTGTCGAGCGCGTTCGACCGTCTCAACGCCGCGATGTAGCTCGGGCCTCTGCGGAGTCGGGCACCTGACTCGAGGCGGTATCTCGAACAAATCAATCCGAATCCAAACGATGCTATAGTTCGTCAACACATGGTTCGGGTTTGGGCGATGGCATACACGCGCGCTACATTTGCCTCATTGGCTGCCGCCGCGCTGGTCACGACGATGACATACGTCTCGGCCCAGGCCGCCGACCTGGTGATCGACATTCTGCCGCGATCCACCCTTGTTGCCGGCGACGCCTTCGCGGTTGTTATTCGCGGCGGCACCCCCGGTCAGAGCGTTGAACTCGAATCACGTTCGTCCGATTTCTTCAACGACACCTGGATCGCGCGCAACGCCTATATTTTTGACTCAAACGGTACGGTCGACCCTGGACGCCAAGCCCCTTTCGTTGGCAGCTACGAGGGAATCGACGGGCTAGGGCCGTTCTGGTCGATGAAGCGTGTCACGGAGCGCCCGGTGCCTTGGGGGTTTGGCCGCTCCGCGCAGCAGCTGCCGCAATTCTTTTTCACCCGAGCCGGCGTCAACCGCGTCACATTGCGCGCCAGCGCGCCCGGCGGTGCCGACGCGCAGGCCGCCATTGAATTCACCACGGTGGGACGGGGCGTTATCCAACGCCAGATCGGTGACCCACAGATCGTTGGGACCTTCTTTGAACCCACGGCACCGTCACCCTGGCCGACCGTCGTCGTCCTCGGCGGCAATCGCTTCACCTACCGCGGCGCCCAAACCATTGCTGGACGTCTCGCTACGCAGGGTTACGCCGCCTTGGCGCTGGCTTACGCCGACGTCGGCGACCTGCCGCCACTTTCGAGCGCCGTCGCCCTGGAATATTTCGACAATGCGATGGCATGGGTGCGACGACAGTCGAACGTCATACCGGAAAAAATCGCCCTGCTCGGTGTTGGGCACGACGCCGGCCTCGCGCTGCTGCTCGCCGCGAATGCGCCAAACGCATTCGCTGCCGTGGTCGCCGCCAATCCCCACTCGGTGGTGTTCCCGCGCCAAACCCAATCCGGCGCCCCGTGGACGCGAAGCGGCGGTCAGTTGCCGCATGTCCCGTTGGCCCACTGGGATGACGATTTCCGAAGAACCGGTCACTACTACTACGTCTTGGAAAAAAGCCTCGTTCTATTCGAAGACGCCGTGGCCGCGGCACGCATTCCGGTTGAGCGTATAACCAGCCCCGTCCTGTTGCTCTCTGCTGGCGACGATCTCGCGCAGCCGTCAGACCGCATGGCACGGGAAATTGCGCAAGCTATGGGAGACGCCGGCCATCGTGACCGCGCACGGCATTTGAAGTTTCTCAACGCCGGGCTCGTCCTCAGCGGTGACGGCATCACGCCAACCACCCCCAGCGCGCTGCGCTTCGGCGGGACCCCACAAGGCAACTCAGCCGCGCAATTCAAGGCGTGGCAAGAAGTCCTCACCTTCCTCCGCCAAAGTTTGCGTTAGCGATAGCGCGGGGCCATCTAACAACGAGGCCCGCCAGGGCATTCATTTGTCGGATCGGCGCGCGCCGCGGTATGGTCGCCGCAACACTCAACACGCTGAGAACCGCCATGACTGACACTGCCCTGACCCAACTCCTCGCCGAAACCAAGTTCGACGCGAACGGCCTCGTGCCCGCGATCGCACAGCAGCACGATACCCGCGAGGTGTTGATGATGGCGTGGATGAACGCCGACGCGATCCGCGAAACGCTTGAATCGGGTCGCGTTTGTTATTGGTCGCGGTCGCGCCAAGCGTTGTGGAAAAAGGGCGAGACCTCGGGCCAAATTCAAGACCTGAAGGAACTCCGCATCGACTGCGACGGCGACACCATTCTCGTGCTGGTCGACCAAACCGGCGTCGCCTGCCACACCGGACGGCGCAATTGTTTCTACCGCGCGGTGCGCGACGGTGCGTTGACGGTCATCGCCGAAGCCGAGGCTGATTCCAAGGCGCTCTATGGCGAAAAAGGCTGACGCGGCCCCGACCCCGTTCACGGCCTGAGGCCGGATCTCCCCCTATTCGAGGGGAGGAATTCGCCCAGCTCTTAAGCGCGATGGTGCGAGCCGTCGTCGGTGCGGCGTCGCGCGGTGCTACGCGCCCCGCTTGCCGCCATGGGCCAGCAAGTACCCACCGACGTGGTGGGTGTAATTGCCCGCGCCGTCGTCGGTGCTGACGTGCACCGGGATCATGTCCATGATGACTTCGTTGTGACCGAAGCCGGCGTCCTGCATGACCTGGCGCAAATCAAAATCGTGCAACGTACCGACGAACGGCTCGGCGTTGTAATGCGTGTCCCAGTCGGTCAAGTATTGGTCGAACGGCTCTTTGTCGGCGAACGGCGGTATTTCAAGGTGCAGCGCGATGCCACCCGGCCGCAGCAGGCGGCGGCTTTCGGCCATGATGTTGCGCATCGCCTTGGCCGAGGTTTCGTGCAGCGCGATGTGCGAGACAATTAGATCGAAGGATTGGTCGGGAAAATCGGTGTGTTCCGCATTCTGCTGCGAAAAATGCACCGTCTTGCCCATCCCTTCGGCGCGCGCATGGGCGTAGCGCAGCATCGGCGCGCCGACGTCGATCGCGTGAATCTCGGCGTCCGGAAACGCATCGACATAGGGCAGCGTCGAATGGCCCACCGCACAGCCCATGTCGAGAATGCGCTTGGGCCCTAGGTCGGCGTAATTTGTCGAGAGATGACCCAGCAAGGTCGACCCGCACGACTCGTTATGCGCGCCCATCCCGCCCATCATGTAGAGGTAGACGCCGCGGTCATAGAGCGCGCCGGCCGATACGTCGTCTGGCGCCGCGTCGGTCGTGTAATTGCCGGGCATACAATGAATGTCCACCGCCGTGACATAGCGGGGCAGCGCCAGGGCCGGGTCCAGGCGCAGCGTGCCCTTGGTCCGACCTTGCGCTTTCGCGCGGCCATTCAGATCATCGACCGTTCTGTCGACCGTCGCGCCAACCGAATCCCACATCATTTCCTGGGTGGTGCGCATAAAGGCGCTCCAGTATTGATGATAGGGCTCGCGGACCATTGCCTTGCGCACCTCTTGTCGGTTACGCGGGGCGCGGCCCTGGGCGCGCACGAATGTCTTCAACGCCGCGCCTTCGTAGACCACCTTGTTGCCAGCCGTAACCGTGCCGGTGACATGCTCGCGCATGCTTTTCATGAAGACCTGCCGCGATTCCTCGTCGTGGGTCGGTTGCGGCAACATGGGATGATGGGCTTGCAACGACATGGCGGGCTCCCTTGGATGGCCGGTGGCCGCCAGTATGCCAGAAACCGCCACTCCTGGGGCCGCTTCGCTGGCGACCGGCGGAATCGCCCGCTAGACTGCGGCAAAACCAGGGGAGGATGGGGCATATGATCCCAAAAGATCACCGCGAATTCTACGAACTCGACATGGGTACAGGCTGGGAAACTCCGGCAGGCTATCCCGAGGGTATCAAGCAAAAGATCATTTCCGGCAGCCTTGATGAGGAGAACAAGACCGGTAGCCGCACCCGCGTGCTGACCATCGCCGCCGGCACATACACCGTCGAGCCCTTCGTCCATGACTACTGGGAAGAGGTCTTCTTGTTCAAAGGCGACTTGCGCGTCGGCAACGATGCGCAAGGAAGAGGCGGCGAGAGTTTTGGCCCCTTCACCTACGCCGTGCGCCCGCCCGGGTCGTGGCATGGACCGGTCGCCAGTGACACCGGTTGCACCGTTCTCGAAATTCACTACTACGATCCGGACGACCGTCCGGCCTGATCCAAAGCAAACCCACCGCCCGCAATAACGGAGAAAAAAATGAACGGACCCGCCGACCGCATGATGACGCCGATGGACGTGCTCTATCGCGCCGACAAAGACATCGTTGAAGAAGACATCCACGCCGTCGAAGGCGCCGTCGAACAGGGCGAACTCAAGGTCAAGGTTCTGATGGTGACCGAAAACATGCTGGTGCTGAAGGCCTGGCGCGGTAAGGGCCTGATCGATCCCATCCACCAGCACGATGACCATGAATCGGTGGCCACGTTGCTGTACGGCAAATTAAAAATGCAGATCGGCGACAAGGAATTCGTCGCCGGTCCGGGCGATGTCTGGCGCCACCCGCCGGGTGTGCCGCATTTCTCCGAGGCGCTTGAGGAATGCGCGCAGATCGAAATCAAGTCGCCCGCCCGCAAGACCTGGACCTAGTTAGTATCGAAAGGGGCCGCTAAACCCGGTCCCTTTTTTTTCGCACCGCGTTATATAGGACCGTATATTACGCTCCATGACGATCCTTCGCGCATTCCGTACCGCCATATTCGCGGCCATCGTTGGACTGGTGTCGGCGCCTGCCGGTGCGCAGGAAAACGTCCTTGTCTTTGCCGCCGCCAGCGTTGCGCCAGCGATCCGCGCAACGGCCCAAGACTTCACGGCTAAGACCGGCGTCACCGTAACGGTATCGGCGGCGGCAACCTCCGCCTTGGCGCAGCAAATCATCCGCGGCGCGCCAGCCCACATATTTATTTCGGCTCATCCGCGGTGGATGAGCGTTCTAGCTGACCGTGGCGCCATCGATGCCACGCGCCAGACCGCGCTGCTCGGCAACGAACTGGTGTTGATCGCGCCCAACGCCCATGCGACGCCGCTCGATCCGGCACCCGGTTTTGCCGTGCGCGGCGCGCTCGGGCCGGATGGCCGGCTTGCCCTCGGCGATCCCGATCATGTACCGGCCGGCGTTTACGCAAAGCAAGCGCTGTCCGCCCTGGGTGTATGGAGCGAGGTCACCGACCGTCTGGCGCCGGCGGGCGATGTTATCGCGGCCCTTACATTTGTCGCGCGCGGCGAAGCGCCGTTGGGCATCGTCTACCGAACCGATGCGGCGATGAGCGATGCGGTCAGCATCGTGGGTGCTTTCCCGGCCAACACACACGACCCCATCCGATACGACGTGGCCCCCGTCACCCGAAACGCCAGCGCGGCCAGCGGCGCGTTCTTGCTTTATCTCCTCTCCGAGGCCGCGCGCCCGGTGTTCGAGCGATTCGGTTTTGTTTTCTTGCCCCGGACCTGACACATGCTATCGCCGTTAGAAGTTGAAATCGTTCTTCTTTCGCTGCGGGTCGGGTTCTGGGCCGTGTTGGTGGGACTACCGCTTGCGATTGCCGCGGCGTGGCTACTCGCACGCACCTCGTTCCCGGGCAAGGCCGTGGTGGACGGCCTGCTGCACCTGCCGCTGGTGGTACCACCGGTCATCGTCGGCTACACGCTCCTTGTCCTGCTTGGGCGCCAAGGTGTGATTGGCGCCTTCCTCGACAACGTTTTCGGAATTTCCTTTGCCTTCAACTGGAAGGGCGCCGCCGTCGCGTCGGGGGTCATGGCATTCCCCCTCATGGTGCGGGCGATCCGTCTTTCGATCGAGGCGATTGACCGGAGGATCGAAACCGCCGCGCGTACGCTTGGCGCATCACCGCTGCGGGTTTTCGCGACCATCACACTACCCCTCGCGCTACCCGGCATCCTGTCGGGCACGGTGCTGGCTTTCGCCCGCTCGCTCGGCGAGTTTGGCGCGACGATCACCTTTGTCTCGAACATTCCCGGCGAGACCCGAACGCTACCGCTTGCCGTCTTTAGCTTGATGCAGGTGCCCGGTACCGAGGCCGCCATCCTCCGCTTGGTACTGATCTCCATTGCCATTGCGTTGGCAGCGCTTGTTGTTTCTGAATACCTGAGCCGCCGCGTCGCCGCCCGCATCCGCGGCACCCCGCCATGATTAGGGTCGCCATCCAGAAGAAACTCGGCGCGTTCACGCTTGATGTGTCATTCGTTTCCGGCGCTGGTGTGACGGCGCTTTACGGTGTTTCGGGCGCCGGCAAAACCTCCATCGTCAACGCCATTGCCGGCCTGATGCGCCCGGACGCAGGACACATCGAACTCGACGGCATCACCGTCTTCGATTCGACGTCCCGCATTTTCCTGCCCCCGGAGCGGCGCGGCGTCGGCTACGTCTTTCAAGAAGACCGGTTGTTTCCACACCTTTCCGTGCGCCGCAATCTGTCCTACGGGCAGCGCCGCAGTGAGGGCCACCCTCAACCTAGCTTCGATGACGTGATTGACCTGCTCGGTCTTGCGCCTCTCCTTGAACGATTGCCGCACCGACTATCTGGCGGCGAAAAACAACGCGTCGCGATTGGCCGCGCGGTGCTTTCGCGCCCACGCTTGTTGTTGATGGATGAGCCGTTGGCGAATCTCGACACCGCGCGGCGCGCTGAAATATTGCCGTTCTTGGAGCGCCTGTGCCGCGACCTCTCGCTGCCGATCGTCTACGTCAGTCACGCGATCGAAGAAATTACCCGCCTCGCCGACACGCTGATCGTTCTGGACCGCGGCAAGGTCGTCGCCGCTGGCCCGGTACCGGCGATCACCGCACGGCTGGACCTGTCCCCGCTGATCGATCGAGGCGATGCGGGTACCGTTTTAGTTGGAACGATCGAAAGCCACGATACCCGCTATCATTTGACAACCGTGGCCTTCGACGGTGGCCGACTGGTTGTGCCAGCGGTCGGCGGTCCGGTCGGTGCCGCGCTGCGGCTGCGCATTCAAGCGCGTGATGTCGCGATCGCCACGTCCGTGCCAACGGGCATCAGCACACTCAACTGCTTGCCCGGCGTGATTACGGAACTGGGCACCGGGCGGCAGGCGCACCGTGATGTCCAGGTCAATGTCGGCGTGCCGATTTTGGCGCGCTTGACGCAACGATCAATTAGCGAGTTGGGGTTGGAACCGGGGCGTCAGGTGACGGCGTTGATCAAATCCGTCGCGGTCGAAAGAACTGATCGGTCGGCGGATTAAGACCCCGTCGCGACGCAATCCCGTTCGCCGAGCGTCTTCGTGCATGTCACCGGCGATGCCGGGGGTGCGGGGGGTGGTGGCGGCACCTCGAAGAATTTGCCGACATCGCTTGCCGGTGCGCACCAAAATGCCCGTTCGGGCGGGGCGCCAAACTCCGCGCCGCAGGAGAACGCTGTCCCGCAACCGCTGAGCGCTAAGGCAAAGCCGACAAAAACGTAGCGACGCGCGCCATTGAGCATGATCGCTCCACCGAACCTGATGACCGTGGGGGCCCATGGTAGCGCGTCGTGGTTAACTGCTGGTTAAGAAGACGGGGTCGGCGGCGCAAAGAGAAAAGGTTCGGCTAGTCCTCGCCGTCGAATGCTTGAACCTCAGTAACGCTAGCTACGACGAATCCCTTGTGCCCCGGGTAACGGATATCCACCCTGCGACGCGCCTCGTCCGCGGTACTGGCACGAATCTCCTGATAATGGTTGTCCGCCCAATCGTCCTTCAAGTCTTTGTGACTCTCGTGTTGCTCGACAAGATCGCGGACAATGCGATTGTAGATGACGACTTCGAACCGTTTTTGTTCACTCATTCCTCAGGCCTCGCCCCAATCTCACAGCGGAGCTCGCCGAGAAGCCCCTGCTCCGGCCCATGCTAGACTCTAACCGACAGGCGACCAAATGCAGGCAATTCGCCTCCTCCTGATTCTGGGCCTCATGGGTGTTGCAACACCGTCGTTTTCCGCCGAATTCAAGACCATACGACTCGCTGACCGCACCCGTATCAACTACGCCATCGCGCTGCCCCCAGGCTTCGATCCGACCATTGCCTATCCGCTCCTGTTGGCTCTCCCACTGGGTCGCCAGGACGACCGCATGGTGTTGGCCGGACTAGACAGTTATTGGGAACATGATCTGCCCCCTTCTGAGTGGTCCAGAATCTTTGTTATTTTGGCTCACGAAGGAG
>JAQBYN010000046.1 GCA_027622715.1 Pseudomonadota bacterium
GGGGTGCTTTGTGCGGCGGGGCGGCCGAGGCGGCCGAGGCGGCTGTTTTCGAAGGAGTCAGTCGCGCGCCGCCAACCCGCACGGCGGTCATAAGTCTCCTGAGCATTGCCAACGAATCGCGGTGCCTCGCCGCGGCGCGGCGGCTGCAGAACGTTCATTAGCCCTTGCAAGCTCATTGCTCCAAAGACCTTTCCTCCTGATTTGATGTTATTTTTATATATATTCGCCTTAAATTGTTAACAAGAGGTAACGGGACCTTCTTTTGAAGAGAAGACCCAGAAAACTGCCAAAATCAGGGAGGGACTCTCATAAAACGGTCATGGAACGGTCATCGCTTGTTCATCGCAGGCGCCTAAAAGCCGGGGTGGACATACCCCATTGGCCATGAAGGCCCGGTTAAGCTCGAGGAACAAAATGAACCAGATACCAACCCGCCCGACGTTCGACGAATTCGACGAACTCAATAATCCCCGGCCCGAGGAAACGGATTTCGCCCGTCTCGCCGCACGTGCCGTGTCGCGCCGAGCTTTCCTGGGCGGCACCGTCGTCGTCGGGGCCAGCGCGTTGGTGATGGGGACCACGGCGTTGACGCCGTTGCGCGCCTTCGCCGCCGGTCGGCTGGGCTTTGAGCAGGTCGCGGCCAACGGTTTAGACACCGTGACCGTACCGCTGGGCTACCGCTGGCAGGTCGCCCTGTCATGGGGCGATCCGTTGTGGTCGACGAGCATGCCCTTCGATGATTCGACCCGCGGTACCGGCGCGAGCCAGGAGTTGGCGGTCGGCGACAACAACGACGGGATGGCGATGTTCGCTCACGAGGGGCGGACGATTCTCGCGGTCAACAACGAGTATGTGAACATTGGCGTCATCCACGGCAACCGTGAAGGTGGCAAACCGTCCGGCGCGGATGACGTGCGCAAAAGTAAGGCCGGCCACGGCGTCACGGTCGCCGAACTCGCGCGGTCCGGCGACGGATGGCACATCGTCGTCGACTCGCCATTCAACCGCCGCATCACCGCCGACACACCAATGGAAATGACCGGTCCGGCGCGGGGTGATGACAGACTGAAGACCGCGGCGGATCCGAGCGGCACTCGAGCGCTGGGCACGGTCAACAACTGCGGCAATGGGCGCACGCCGTGGGGCACGTACCTTACGTGCGAGGAGAACTTCAACGGCTACTTCTCGGCCAGCGATGAAAAGCAAATCATCGCCGACGCCTGGAAGCGCTACGGCATCGGCGCGAAGGACTGGGGTTATGCCTGGGCGACGGTCGATGAACGCTTTGACATCAGCAAGCATCCGAACGAGCCAAACCGCTTTGGCTATATTGTCGAGATCAATCCCCTCGATCCGACGTCGACGCCGAAAAAACGCACCGCATTGGGGCGGTTCAAGCACGAGAACGCCGAGCTGGTTCTGTCGGCCGACGGGCGTACGGTGGTCTACATGGGCGACGACGAGCGGGGCGAGTTTATTTACCGGTTTGTCAGCGACGGGCGCTATGTCGAAGGTGCCGACAATGCCGACCTACTGGAGAACGGGCGACTCTACGTCGCCAAGTTCAACGACAATGGCCGCGGTGACTGGCTCGAACTGACTCCCGACTCCACCGGCATGGGCTCGCAGGCGGAGATTTGTATTCATACGCGCCTGGCCGCATCAAAGGTCGGGGCGACGACGATGGACCGGCCCGAGTGGGTGTCGGCTAATCCGCGCAAAGCCGAGGTCTACTGCTGCCTCACGAACAATAGCCGGCGTGCCACCGACGCCAAGAACGCCGGCGGCGATGCGATGGTTCCCGGCGGCCCGAACCCACGGGCCAAAAACAACTACGGCCAGATCGTCCGGTGGACGCCCGATGGCGGCGATCATCTAGCGGTCGGTTTCGGCTGGGACCTGTTCGCGACGGCGGGCAATCCCACGGTCCATAGCGATGCCTACGCCGGGTCGGACAACGTCAACGCCAGCAACATGTTTAATTCACCCGACGGGCTGGCGTTCGACGGCAACGGCCTGTTGTGGATCCAGACGGACGGCAACTACAGCGATGCCAAGGATTTCGCCGGCCAAGGCAACAACCAAATGCTGGTTGGCGATCCAGCAACGGGCGAGATCAAACGTTTTCTTGTCGGCCCGCGTGAATCCGAGATCACCGGCATCACCTGGAGCCCGGATCGAAGCACATTGTTTGTCGGGGTCCAGCACCCGGGGGAAAAGGGCGGCAGCCATTTTCCGGGTGGCGGCGCGTCGGTGCCGCGTTCGTCGGTCATCGCCATTACCCGTACGGACGGCGGCAAGATCGGATAGGGCGACGGGATTATTCGTTGCGCGGCAAAGTCGAAATGTCGTGATCACGTCGCTGGTCTGACATGGCGTTTTGGGCAACATGACGGCGCGACACGACCCTGGTTTCCTCCCGGAATCTCCCTCACAGGGGTGTGTGCGATGGCAGGGGGGCGGTGCGAACCGTCCCCCAGTCTATTTTGCGAGCTTGTCGAGCCGGACGCGCATCGAGTCGATTTCTTTTTTCAACGCATCGATGTCGCCGTTGTCACCGTCGGAAGTCTTGGGGGTGTTGGCCGGGGCGGACGCTGTCGTCTCGCCTTTATTCGCGAACGGTTTGAATGTGCCCATGGCACGTTCAAACATCGCCATGTTCTGGCGGGTAATTTCTTCGAACTGTTTGATCGGTTGACCAAACGCCGCCGCGAATTGCTTTTGGATGCTGTCCTGGTTTTCCTGAAAGCTATCGAGGCTGGCGTCGAGATAACCCGGCAGCACGCCGCCCATATTTTGCCCGTAATAGCCGATCAGTTTGCGCAGGAAGTTCAGGGGCAAGAGATTGCCGCCGCGACCTTCCTGATCGAGGATGATCTGGGTCAGCACTTGCCGGGTCAGATCGTCACCGGTTTTGGCGTCGCGCACGACGAAATCTTCCCCGGCCTTAACCATCTCCGCGAGGTCGTCGAGCGTCACATACGCGCTCTTGGCCGTGTTGTAGAGACGGCGGTTCGCATATTTCTTGATGACCGTGGGCTCGGCGCCGGACGGGGTATCGCTCACAGGTAGCCTTTCGCACACTAGGAAACGTCATTGTCGTCCCGCTATGCTGCATTGCGCAAGGGTTCATGTTGCGCCGCGCAAATCCCGCCCTTGCACGCGATGCCTTCCGTGTCATGACAATGCAAAGCGCGCGGCTATACTCGGGCCGGTGACCGCAAGCCCGACACCCCAGCAACTCGCTATTCGCTTCCTCGACCTCTGGGAGGCGCAGGTTGCGGCGGTTTTCAACCATAATTGGCTTGGGGCAGTGGAGAAGGCACCGGATGAGCATGCCGCAAACGCTAGGGCGACCGGGGCCGCGGCCGGTGAGCCTGCATATGGCACTGGCCATGTGGACCTGGACCGGCTCGCTCGGCGCCTTGCCGCTTGCGCAGAACGGATCGCTGACGTGGATGCCGAAACTGGCGGCGGAAGCGGCCCGGTTGACGGCAGCGCTGCAGGCGACTGACCCGCAGACACTGGGCCAAGCGGTCAGTGTCGAGGCGGCGGCCCGCGCCGCGACGTTAGTTGGGGCGATCGAAGCCTACCGGACCCACCCCTATCACCGTGACGTCACCGACCCCGAGCCCATCGCGCGTTTTGGTGCGGCCGCGCTGCGCGACTATGGCGGTGCGGGGGCGCCGGCGCTGTTTGTCCCGTCGCTCGTCAACCGCGGCTACATTCTCGACCTGTCGCACCGGCGCAGCATGTTGCGCTGGCTGCGTGGTGCTGGTGTTCATCCCTACCTGCTCGATTGGCGCGATCCGGGCGCGGCCGAAAAAACGTTCGAGGTTGACGACTATGTTGCGGGGCCGTTGCGCGCGGCGCTGGCCACGCTGTGCGAACGCCATGGTGGTCCCGTGCAGCTCGTCGGTTATTGCATGGGGGGCAATCTCGCACTGGCAGCGGCGCTGCTGTATCCGCAATACGTCCGCAACCTCGCGCTGTTGGCGACGCCGTGGAATTTTCATGCCGAGCGCGGCGCCGCGGCGTGGCTGCTCGAGCCCGATGGCCCGATCGATCAATCCGTATCGGCGCTCGGCGAATTGCCGGTCGATCTCCTGCAGGCGTTTTTTGCGAGCCTCGATCCGCTGATGGCGGCGCGTAAGTTTCGCGCCTTTGCCGCGCTGCCGCCGGACAGTGCGGCGCGCGAGGATTTTGTCGCGCTGGAAGATTGGCTGAACGACGGGGTGCCGTTGGCCGGTCCCGTGGCCCGCACCTGCTTCGTTGACTGGTATGGGCGCAACCTGCCCGGTGCAGGGACCTGGACCGTGGCCGCCATGCCGATCGATCCGGCGCGGCTAGCCTGCCCCTCTTTCGTGGTCTTGCCCGACAACGACCGGATCGTGCCGCCGGGTTCGGCCCGGGCATTGGCTGATGCGCTACCGGCGCCCGTGGTTCATGCGCCATCGGCGGGCCATATCGGCATGGTGGTGGGCCGTAAGGCGCAGTCTGCCCTGTGGGCGCCGCTGCGGGCCTGGCTGACCGCCTGACGCCTTCGCGGTTGCGGAAAGACATGTTGCGGTGCAACAATTGCGGCCCTTTATCGCGATGGAGCCGCTATGACCGAGATTGTGATTGCCAGTGCCGCCCGGACCCCCGTTGGATCATTCAACGGTAGTCTCGCGCCCTTGGCGGCATCAGCGCTGGGCCAGGTCGCGATCGCGGCGGCGTTGGAACGCGCCGGCGTGGACCCCGCCGCGGTTTCGGAAGTGATCCTGGGCCAGGTCCTGACGGCCGCCGCTGGGATGAACCCGGCCCGCCAAGCAGCCATCGGCGCCGGCATTCCGGTCGAGATCCCGGCTTGGTCGGTCAATCAAGTCTGCGGCTCGGGATTGCGTTCGGTGGCGCTGGGCTATCAGGCGCTGATGAATGGCGACGCCGACATTGTGGTGGCGGGTGGTCAGGAAAGCATGAGCAACGCGCCGCATGCGATGCACCTGCGTCAGGGCACCAAGATGGGCGACACGCAAATGATCGACACCATGATCCGCGACGGGTTGTGGGATGTGTTCAACGGCTATCACATGGGGACAACCGCCGAGAACGTCGCCCGCCAATGGCAGATCACGCGCGAAGAGCAGGATGCTTTCGCCGTGGCCTCGCAGAACAAAGCCGAGGCTGCGAAAAAAGCCGGGCGCTTCAAGGACGAAATCGTCGCCGTGACGGTGCCTGGGCGTAAGGGCGATACCGTGGTGGATACCGATGAGTACATCCGTGACGGCGCGACGCTTGAGGCGATGCAAAAGCTGCGGCCCGCGTTCGAGAAAGACGGTACCGTGACCGCGGCGAACGCGTCGGGCATCAACGACGGCGCCGCGGCACTAGTGCTGATGCGCGCTGACGAGGCCGCCAAGCGCGGCATCACCCCGCTGGCGCGAATCGCGTCCTGGTCGCAGGCCGGCGTCGATCCAACGGTGATGGGATCGGGGCCGATCCCGGCCAGCCGCAAGGCGCTGGAGCGCGCCGGTTGGGGCGCCGGTGATCTCGACCTGATCGAGGCCAACGAGGCTTTCGCCGCGCAAGCCTGCGCGGTCAACAAGGACATGGGCTGGGATGCGGCCAAGGTGAACGTCAACGGCGGTGCCATTGCCATCGGCCACCCGATTGGCGCGTCCGGCGCGCGGGTTTTGATCACTTTGCTGTTCGAGATGCAAAAGCGCGATGCCAAAAAAGGCCTTGCCACGCTGTGCATCGGCGGCGGCATGGGGATCGCGCTGTGCGTGGCCCGCGACTAGACTAAGGTGATCCTCCTGCAACGAGGGAGGATCAAATGTCCAAAGTCGCCATCGTGACCGGCGGCACGCGCGGGATCGGCCGGGAGATTTCTCAATCGCTGGCGCGCGCCGGGTACCGCGTCGCTGCCAATTTCGCGCATAACGCCGAGGCCGCCGAAGCCTTTAACCGCGAGACAGGTATTGCGGTCTACCAGTGGGATGTTTGCCACTTCGAGGCGTGCGCTGAAAACGTCGCGCGTATCACCCAGGATCTCGGTCCGGTCGAGGTGCTGGTCAACAACGCGGGCATTACCCGCGACGCGACGATGCACAAGATGTCGCTCGACGATTGGCAGGCGGTGATCGACACCAATCTGACATCGTGTTTCAACATGGCGCGCTGTGTCATCGAATCGATGCGGGCGCGCGGCTTCGGGCGGATCGTCAACATCGGTTCGATCAACGGGCAGGCTGGGCAATACGGTCAGGTCAACTACGCCGCCGCCAAGTCGGGCATTCACGGCTTCACCAAAGCGCTGGCGCAAGAGGGCGCGGCCAAGGGCATCACCGTCAACGCGGTCGCGCCGGGCTATGTCGATACCGACATGGTGCGCTCGGTGCCGCCGGCGGTGCTGGAAAAGATCATTGCCCGGATTCCCGCCGGACGGTTGGGCCGCGCCGCCGACATCGCGCGCACGGTGCTGTTCCTGGTCGCCGACGATGCCGATTTCATCACCGGCGCGACCTTGTCGGTCAACGGCGGCCAGCACATGTATTGAGCGGCGGTCGGCCCTACCGCAGCGCGATATCGTTGTCGCGCGGGACGAAGGATGGGCGGTCGGTGAAACGGTCGTACCAGGCGGCGAGGTTAGGGCGCTCATCGCGCCACTCAAAGTCCATGCCGTCGCGGGCGCGGATTTTTGTCAGGTACATCAGGCCGCAGGCGATCGAGATGAGGCCGATGGTGAAGCCCGCAAAGGACGGCGCTTCGGCCTCCAGCGCGTCGAGGGCGCGGGCCACCGTCGCCATGTAGTTTTCCAGGGCCGCGGTATAGACAAACTCGGCTGGGCGTTTGAGTTCGTTTTGGCGCAGCACAAAGGTGTCGAACATCGCATCGCCGAGCGCGAGCTGGCGCAGCGCGATCCACCGTGCCCGGCCCGATGGTGGGAACAGTTTGGGGCCGTCGTGCAGCGAGTCGAAATATTCGTAGATCGCTGGGCCACCGAACAACCCCGCGCCGTCGTCGAGAATCAGCGTCGGCACCTTGCTGAGCGGGTTGGCCTGGATGTGCTCGATTTGGCGCGTATAGGGGTCGGTCGGTATGCGCTCCAGCCGGTCATAGACGCCGGTCTCGATCGCGACGACCTGGACCTTGTGAACGTAGTCTTTCAGCGGGGTGTAGAACAGTTTCATGGGTGCGTTGTTACACCGGCGCGCACCACCGCGCCAGCGCACCCTGGCTTGTGCTAAAATGACGCCATGCACCTCGATGTCGTCGATCTAAAGCAATTCTACGAAAGCCGTTTGGGCCGCATGGCGACGCGCATGCTGCGCCGCCGCTTGCGCGAGCTGTGGCCCAGCGTGGCGGGAATGCGCGTCGTCGGTGTCGGCTATGCGACCCCGTTCTTGCGTCCGATGTTGGACGAGGCCGAGCGTGTGCTGGCGTTCATGCCGGCCGGCCAAGGGGTGCACCGCTGGCCGACCGACGCGCCGAGCCGGGTGGCGCTGGCCGACGAGGTCGAATTGCCGTTGCGCGATTCAAGTGTCGATCGGGTGTTGCTGGTGCACACCTTGGAGAACACCGAACAGCTGCGACCCATGTTACGCGAGATGTGGCGGGTGCTGGCGCCGGAGGGGCGCATTTTGATCATCGCGCCGAACCGCCGTGGGATCTGGGCGCGGTTTGAGCGCACCCCCTTTGGGCATGGCCGACCGTTTAGTCCGCCGCAACTCAACCGGCTGCTGCGCGACAATATGTTTTCGCCGGGTGCAACCAAGGCGGCGTTGTATTTTCCACCGAGCCGCGGCGGCGTTTTGTTGCGTGCGGCCGGGACACTTGAGCGCTTTGGCGAAGAGATCGGCGCGACCGCGGTGGCCGGCGCGCTGTTGGTAGAAGGTGGCAAACAGGTTTATGCGGCGACGCCGAGCGGGCGGCGGATGCGGCTGCGCCCGGTTACCGCGGTGGCACGCCCGGCGTGGGCGGCGAACCGCGGCCGCGCGTACGCACGGCTAGCGCTGGGAGAGCATGAAAAGCGCCTGCTCGCCGAAGAAATTGGCGAATCGTGAGGTGCTGCGGAATTTGATGTTGTGCCCGGTGTGATTGAGGATGGCCTGACGCTCGGTGCGCAGGCCGAGATCGTCGCATAGCTGCATGAAATCGCGAATCGTGCAGAGGTGGATATTTTCGGTGCTGTACCACGGGTCCGCCAGCAATCGGGTGGTCGGCATGCGGCCCAAAGCGATCAAATTCCATCGTACGCGCCAGTAGCCGAAATTGGGGAACGTGACGATTGCCTTGCGCCCGATGCGGACCAATTGCGCCAGAACCTCGCGCGGATTACGGGTCGCCTGCAACGTGCGGCTGAGCACGACATAGTCGAAGGCGCCGTCAGGATAGTCGTTGAGGTCGGTGTCGGCGTTGCCTTGGATCACGGACAGACCGTGGCTGACGCAGGCATTCACGCCGGTCTGACTAATCTCGATACCGCGGCCATCCACGCCGCGCTCGCTACTGAGGTAATGCAGCAACGCGCCGTCGCCGCAACCGATGTCGAGAACCCGCGCGCCGGGTTCGATCAAATCGGCTATGAAAAGGAGATCGGCGCGCAACGCGGCGCGAGCAAGGTCAGCAGCCGGGCTCACGGCTTTTTCAAGCCACGTCGATCGGCCGCGCCATTGAGAAAACCAACGAGCGTTTTGTGAAACTCGGGCTCGTCGAGCAGGAATGCGTCGTGGCCCTTGTCGGTGTCGACCTCGACGAAACTGACGTTGGCGGCTTCGGCATTCAAGGCTTTAACCACCTCGCGGCTGTCGGCGGTTGGGAACAGCCAGTCGGAGGTGAAAGAAACTAAGCAAAATCGTACCGGCGTTTTTTTGAACGCCGCGGGCAAGCTGCCGTGTTCGGCGGCGAGGTCGAAATAGTCCATCGCCCGGGTGATGTAGAGATAAGAGTTGGCGTCGAAGCGGTCGACGAAGGTCATGCCTTGGTGGCGCAAATAGCTTTCGACCTGAAAGTCTGCGTCGAACCCAAAGGAAATCTTATCGCGCCCCTGCAATTTGCGCCCAAACTTTCGATGCAACGCGGCCTCGGACAAATAGGTGATATGCGCGGCCATGCGGGCGACGGCCAAACCAGCGCGCGGTGTCGTGTTGTGGGCGTGGTATTCGCCGGCGTGCCAGTCGCGGTCGGCCATGATCGCTTGGCGACCGACCTCGTGGAAGGCGATGTTCTGCGCCGTGTGACGCGAAGCCGCGGCAATCGGCACCGATGCGAATACCCGGTCGGGGTAGGCCGAGGCCCATTGCAACGCTTGCATGCCGCCCATCGAGCCGCCGATAACGCAGAATAACTGGTCGATGCCGAGATGGTCGAGCAGACGCGCTTGTGCGCGGACCATGTCGCCGATGGTGATCACCGGGAAAGACAAGCCCCAGGGTTTATCGGTGTCCGGGTTGATTTCCTTCGGACCGATCGACCCCATGCAGCCGCCCAGGACGTTGGCGCAAATCACGAAATAGCGGTTCGTATCTAGCGCGAGGCCAGGCCCGACCATCACATCCCACCAGCCCGGCTTTTGGGTCAGCGGGTGCGCGTTCGCCACATGTTGATCTAGGGTCAAAGCGTGGCAGACCAGAACGGCATTGGACTTATCGGCGTTCAGCGCGCCATAGGTCTGGTAGGCGACACTAAAACGGCTGAGCTCCGTCCCACTGTCCAGGCGCAGCGGGCCGTCGGCGCCTAGCTCGACGACCTGGCCGGCCGCGGCGCTTTCGGATAGGGGAGAGACGTCCATGGGATCGGCGACCGCCATTTGGGAACAAACCAGAGTGACCCGGGGATCGAATAACTTGGCCCAGACGCCCGATATGTCAATGTTTTCTTTGATTTTAGCCCGTTCGGCGCTTAAGACTATGCCGCCCCGGCGCGGTGCCTTAAGGGGTTCATCATGACCATCGACGATACAAAACTTGACGCGCTTCGACGCGAAATAGACGAAATCGACACCCGCCTTTTGGCGGCGATCGCGGCGCGCACCGAAGTTGTGCGCCGGATCGGCGAGGCCAAGGGTGGCGGCCCGATTCTGCGCCCCGGCCGGGAGGCCAAAGTGCTGCGGGCCTTGTTGGCGGGGCCGGCAACCGGGCTACCGGCCCCGGTGGTGGGGCGGATTTGGCGCGAGCTAATTGCCGCCTATTGCAGCCTGCAGGGAACGTTGGAAGTGGCGGTTTGCGCGCCCGAAAAATCGGTCGGCTACTGGGATCTGGCGCGCGATCATTTTGGCTCGGCGACCCACATGTCGTTGCACAAATCCCCGAGCGTCGTGCTGCGGGCGGTTTCCGAGGGTCAGGCGACGGTCGGTATTCTGCCGTTGCCGCAGGACGGCGAGGCCGACCCGTGGTGGCGCTATATGAGCGGTGACGGCGACAACATGCCGCGCATCATCGGCCGGTTGCCGTTCGTCGATAATCCCGGTGCGCGTTTCGAAGATCTGCAGGCGATGGTCGTCGGGTGCCTGCCCTATGACGAAGGCGGCGACGATGTTAGCTGGCTGGTGGCGAGCACAAGCGAGCAGATCAGCCGGCGTTCGCTGACCGATCACCTAAAGGCGGTCGACCTCGGCGGTCGGGCGATTACGTCGTTTGCCGAGCGCGGCACCGGCGATGCTCACTTGTTCGAGGTTGACGGGTACGTCACGGCAACCGACCCGCGCCTCGCGGCATTTGCCAAGCGGGTTGGCGGCAACGCGTGGTTGTCGGCAGCCGGGTCTTACGCGCGGCCGTTTTCGCGGGCCTGACCATGACCATGACCCGGACGCCCAGCCCCCGGCCCCATGCCGGTGTCATGGACATCACGCCTTACAAGGGCGGTGAGGGCGACGCGCCGGGCATCGAGAACGTTATTAAAATGTCGTCCAACGAGTCGGCGCTGGGCCCGAGCCCGAAGGCGATTGATGCGTTTAAGGCGGCGGCGACGGCCCTGCATCGCTACCCCGACGGCGAGGCGCGCGTTTTGCGCGAAGCGATTGGGCAACGTCACGGCTTGGCGCCGGCGCAAATTATTTGCGGCGCGGGTTCGGACGAACTGATTTCACTGCTGATCACGGCCTATGCCGGACCGGGCGAGGAAGTGCTCTACAGTCAGCACGGTTTTCTGATGTACCGGATTTCGGCTATGGCGGCGGGTGCCCTACCCGTCGCGGCGCCGGAAAGCGATCTGCGTGCCGATGTCGATCAACTACTGGCGCACGTTACCTCACGCACGCGCATCGTGTTTATCGCCAATCCGAACAATCCGACCGGCAGCTATATGACCACGGCCGACTTGCAGCGCCTGCGCGACGGTTTGCCGGACCACGTGATTCTGGCGATCGACGCGGCCTATGCCGAGTTTGTCGGGGCACCCGACTACACCGCCGGGCGCGCGCTGGTCGATGCCCATGACAATGTCGTCATGCTGCGCACGTTTTCGAAAATTTACGGGCTGTCGGCGTTGCGCGTCGGTTGGTGCTATGCGCCGCCGGCGATTGCCGACGCGCTCAACCGCGTGCGCGGCCCGTTCAACGTCAATGCCGCAGCCCAAGTGGCGGCGGTGGCGGCAATCGAAGACGCCGACTTCGAAGCCCAGGCGCGGGCTCACAACGACCAATGGTTGCCCTGGTTGACGGGCGAGTTAGCGGGGTTGGGCCTGCCGCCGGCGCCAAGTGTCGGCAATTTTGTGATTGCCGATTTCGGCATGGCGGCGCGTGCGCAGGCGGCCTTCGCGTTTCTCAAAACGCGCGGCATTTTTGTGCGCGAGGTTGGCGGTTACGGGCTGCCCCAATTTCTGCGCATCACGGTGGGCCGCGCCGACGACAACGCGGCCGTTATTGCAGCGTTGAAAGACTTCGTCGCGGCGAGCCCCGCGTGATGACGGACACGCAGCCTCCCTTCGAGCGGTTGGCGATTATTGGTCTGGGGTTGATCGGGTCGTCGATCAGCCATGCGGTTCGCGCCCACGGTGTCGCCGGAACGGTTGTTGGGTTTGACGCCGCGCCGGAGATACGCACACGCGCGCGCGATCTTGGGTTGGGCGATATTGTCGATGACATTGGCGACGCGGTACGCGGCGCGGATTTTGTGATTTTGGCGATTCCGGTCGGCGCGGTCGGCGCGGCGGCAAGCGCGATCGCGCCGTATCTCGAGGCGGGCGCCATCGTCAGCGACACCGGGTCGGTCAAGGAATCGATTTTGCGCGATGTCGCGCCGCAGTTGCCCAAAGGCGTCCATCTGGTGCCGTCGCACCCCGTCGCAGGGACCGAGTTCTCAGGGCCAGATGCTGGCTTCGCGGCGTTGTTTGAAAAACGCTGGTGTATCTTGACGCCGGCTGCCGACACCGATCCGGCGGCGGTGGAACGGGTCGCGGCGTTTTGGCGGGCGTTGGGCAGCAAGACCGAGGTGATGGATGCGGCGCATCACGACCGGGTGCTGGCGATCACCTCGCATCTACCGCATTTGATCGCCTACAACATCGTGCGGACCGCCGACGATCTTGAGACCGTCACCGAATCCGAGGTGTTTAAGTATTCCGCCGGCGGTTTTCGCGACTTCACGCGCATCGCGGCGAGCGATCCGGTGATGTGGCGCGATATTTTTCTGAACAACAAAGAAGCCGTGCTGGAAATGTTGGGCCGGTTCACCGAAGATCTGTCGGCGCTACAGCGCGCCATCCGGTGGGGCGATGCTGAGACGCTGGAGGCATTATTCCGGCGCACCCGCGATATTCGCCGCGGCATCATTGCCGCCGGCCAAGACGAGCCCGAGCATTTGAAGAAGTCCTGACCGCCTATTGCAGGTTGGGAATGCTCAATAGGTCGGGGACCGGCAGCAGATCGCCGACACCGATCGGGCCGATCGAGAGCCGACCGAATTGCGCGGTGATGGGGATGCGGATGCGGCCGGAGTCGGTACGCTCGCTCAGCAAATTTATCGAAATTTTGGCCGCCGCCGCATCGCGTGGCCGGATGATCTCGGCGGCTTGCAGCCGGTCGATGAATGCCGAGAGGCCGAGGAAGGTCGCGGTCATTGCCCCCAGAGGTCGCAGCTCGTCGTCGAGCGTGAACGTGCCCTCGGCGTCGACCCGGAGGCTGCCCCATTCGACCCGCGTGTCGCGCAGGTCCAGCGTGCCGCCGCCCAGGCGCCACGCGTCGAGCTGGCGTTCAAGCTCACCCGCGCGCCAAGTGCCTTTGAGATCGGTGGCGACTTTGAGGCGATCGATGGTGCCGCCCAGGCGTTGCAGCACGTCGAGGGCGCTGGTGACGTCGTTGGCCTCGATTTCCAGAGATCCTTGTCCGTCGGGTGCGCTGGTGGCGCGTACGTCCAACCCGCTGGCGGCGATATCGTCGCGCACGCCAAGCACGTGCAGGACGGGGCGCTCCAGCCGCGCGGTGACGGTGCGCGGCCAGTTGGCGTCGTCGAGATGCGCGGCCATATGAAGTGCGGCGGCGTTAATTTCGACGTTGCGTGAATTGCCGCGTGCCGAAAAAGTCAGGCCGTTGTCGGGCGCGGTGATGGTCAGGTCCCGCGGCGCCCAGGTGCGCGCGGTGGCGCGGAAACCTTCGGCGCGCCACGAAAAAGTGCGCGCGTCGGTGCGGGCCACCACGGCTTGGTCAGCGGTCAGCGTGAAGGACAGCGGAAAGCCACTGATCTGCAGATTGTTGAGGACGACGAAATTGCCGGCGGCGCGCTGTTGCGCGGTCCACCCGATGATCCCGGTCTTAAGGCGTTCGGCGGCGTCGAACCAGAACGCGCTATAGAGGCCGGCGGCCAGGACCACGAAAAAGGCGATGGCCAGCGCGGCCCACAACGTGGTGCGGGGGCGGCGCCGGCGTTCGAACGCGGCACTTGCGTATTCAGCCATTCAGATGCGCGCGTTGGCGGGGGTTCATCGGCCTAGTATATAGCGGGCGCGAAACGACACGGCCACACGGGCGGGCCGTGGTCGTCGGCCTAGGAGCGACTGGTGCAACAAAACGGCGACGGCGATATTTGGGTGTTCGGCTACGGGTCGCTGATGTGGCACCCGGGCTTTCCCTTCGTCGAGGCCGCGCCGGCATATCTGTACGGCTATCACCGGGCGTTTTGTTTGTATTCCGAGCACTACCGCGGCACCCCGCAACGGCGCGGGCTGGTGCTTGGGTTGGACCGCGGCGGCTCATGCCGGGGCCGCGCTTTCCGCGTGGCGGCAACTGAGGCCGAGGCGGCAATGGACTACCTGATCAAGCGCGAGATGTTTGGGCACGCGGTGGATGTCTATGCATTGAAGTGGTTGCGGGTAGCGTTGGGTTCGGCGCGCGACGGCGGTTCTGCAGGTTTGGCCACCGGTGTTGCCAGCACCTCCTCCCCCTCTTCGAGGGGGAGGG
>JAQBYN010000047.1 GCA_027622715.1 Pseudomonadota bacterium
TCAAACCGGACTACCTAATGGGGGCCGATCAAGGTCCTGCGGCCAATCGGCCCATTTGTCGAAGGTGCGCACGAAGGTCTCCCAAAACGCGATACCGCGAATTTTGTCTTTGTGTTTTACCGCGTAATTGAAGCCCAAGCCGCCGCCCCAATCGTGCAGCAGCAGCACGATATTCTTGAGGCCGAGTGAGTCGAGGAATGACTCGAGGTAGGCGTAATGCGTGACGTAGCGGTAATCGATGTCGGGCTTGTCCGAGCGGCCATGACCAATGAGGTCGGGCGCGATGACGCGACCGTGTGGCACCAAATGGGGAATGATGTTGCGGTACATGTATGACCAGGTCGAGTTGCCGTGTAGGCAGACGAACGTCAGGTCGTCCGAGGCCCCGGTTGAGGGCTCATCGATGTAGTGCATGCGCGCGCCGTTAACCTCGGCATCATTGGTGCGGAAACGATAGTCCGCGCTAAATGGGCCCTTGCCGGTCATGTGAACCTCCCGATTTCGCCGCATTCAAACAGGTGACGGGGTCGGTGGCAAAGGGCGACGGGATCGCGGGCTTAATACAGGTTGGTCGTTTGATCCTCGATCACCAGGGCGTCCAACTCCTCGGCGCTTAGGTCAGGGCGGCGCTGGTCGCGAATGACTTGGCCGGGGGTGGGGAAGGCATCGCGGGCGACACGCGCGTCGGGGTCCCATAGGCGCGAGCGCTTGAGCGCTTTGGCGCAATGGAAGAAGACCCGTTCAACGTTGACGCGGACAGCGAGCTTGGGTGGTTTGCCGTTCACGGCCATGTCGGCCAAGAGCGTTGCATCGTCGATTACCGTCGCGCGGCCCGAGACCCGCAGGGTTTCCTCGATGCCCGGCACGAAGAAAATCAAACCGACGACCGGGTTGGCCATCACGTTCAACATGGAATCAGCGCGCCGATTGCCGGGGCGCTCGGGCAGCAACAAGGTGCGGTCGTCGAGTACAGCGACGAAGCCCGGCGGATCACCGCGCGGGCTAACATCGGCGAGGCCCTGGCCGTTGGTGGTGCCGAGGCAGAGGAACGGCGACAACGCGATGAAATGCCGTGCGTGTTGATCCAGGTGATCCATTTCCTTATCCACCGTGATCGGGTGGGCGTCGCCGATGACGGTGCGCAGGGCAGCTTCGGTCGCGATGGTCATGAGGGTTCTCCGGCGCGCGGCGCTATTCGGTGGCGAAGGGTTCGTCAGTATAGAGCCGGATCAGGCCGGCTTGGCCGCCTTCGCCGGTTTGCGCGTAGACCCGGCGGTACAAGTCAGCGACGAGTGTGGTGACCGGCATCTCGCACCCGGTGAGCCCGGCGATATCGAGTGCGGCGTCCATGTCTTTTTGCATCAAGCCGGCGCCCACGGTGTCGGGGGCAAAATGTGCCATTCGCTTGGCGTGGTCCTGGGCAACCGCGGAGTC
Organism: Pseudomonadota bacterium; assembly: GCA_027622715.1. Lineage (GTDB taxonomy): Bacteria > Pseudomonadota > Alphaproteobacteria > SHVP01 > SHVP01 > CALJDF01. The sequence continues at coordinate 1,435 of JAQBYN010000047.1, forward strand.
GGCCCAACCGCCAGCGAGGCAGTCGGGTAGATCACCGGCGTTGACACCGAACCGATGCGCAAAGTTAAGAGCTTCGGCCCATACCGCGACGGTAGCGCCGATCACCATCTGGTTGCAGACCTTGCTGGCCTGACCTGCGCCGACTGGGCCCATCGCTGTGAAGTGCTTGGCGTATGCTGAGGCGATGTCGCGCGCAGCTTCCATGTCGCTCGGGTCGCCGCCGGCCATCACGATGAGCGTACCGGCCAGGGCACCCTTTACGCCGCCTGAGACCGGGGCATCGACCCAACCCATCCCGGTCTCCGCTTTGAGCCGCGTTGCCATTTCTCGGGTAAGGGCGGGGTGCGTCGTCGTGTGGTCGATCAGGCGTTTGTCTTTGGTCGCACCCGCGGCGATGCCGTCGTCGCCAAACACAACCTCGTTGACCGAGGCGGCGTCGAATACACACAACAATATGACATCGCTGTGCGTGGCAAGATCGCGTGGACTGGTCCGCGATACGGCGCCCGCTTCAATAAGGCCGGTGATTTTTTCCGGCGCACGCGCCCAGACGTTCACCGTGTATCCCCGGCGCAAGAGGTGCTGGGTCATTGGGGTACCCATATCACCCAGGCCGATAAAGCCAAGCCGCGGTCTGGTCATTGTTCACATCCTCCAAGGGTCGATTCGTTTGGGGTTCGCTGCGCCGTCGGCTACGTTACCCGCTGATTTCGTGCAGGTCAGGAGTATCCCGTGTCACAGGTCCATCCCCAAGCCCAAGCGATCCTAGATGGCGCCGAAGAGGCCGGTGGCCCGCCCCTGAACGAGATGCCGATCGCCGACGCGCGCGCCGCGCTAGACGAAATACCCAAGAATTTCGGCGTCCCGCTGGCGCCCGTGGCACGGATTGACAGGATAACCATTCCTGGGCCGAGCGGGGCCATGGATGCGCGGCTGGTCGTGCCGAACGGCGCCGGGCCTGAGCCGCTGCCGCTCTTGGTCTACTACCACGGCGGTGGTTGGGTGCTGGGGCATGTCGAGAGCCACCTTCGTGAGGCCTGTTACTACGCGACCGGCGCCGGGTGCGCCGTGCTGGTACCGGACTACCGCCTAGCGCCGGAACACCGGTTTCCGTCGGCCTCAGAAGATTCCTATGCGGCGTTGCAGTGGGCGTTCGATCATGCGGCAACGCTGAATATTGATCCGACCCGAATTGCGGTCGGCGGAGACTCGGCGGGCGGTCATCTGGCGGCGGTCACGACGCAGCGCGCCCGCGATGAAGGGCCGCCCATAGTTTTTCAGGTGCTGGTCTATCCCGTCACCGATACCTATCAAGATACCGGCACCTACACGTCCCGCGCAGACGGTTATTTTCTCACCCGCGCGTCAATGAAATGGTTCATCGATTTGTATTTGAACAATGCCAGCGAACGCGACGATCCGCGCGCGTCGCCAATCCGCGCTGCCCGCTTCGACGGCCTGCCGCCGGCGATCTTGTGCACCGCCGGGTTCGATCCGTTGTGCGACGAAGGTGCAGCGTATGCCGACAAACTCAAAGCGGCCGGCGTTGCGGTCGACTACATCAACTATCCCGGCCAGATCCATGGCTTCGTATCGATGGGCGGTGCGATCGATGAGGGGAGGGCGTTTTTGGACCGCGCCTGCACGGCATTGCGCACAGCCTTCGGCACGTGAACGACGGCGGCGACGCGCGTCCGCGCCGCTTCGGCACACTACGCAGACACGGGCTGGTGTTTTTCTATGCGGCAATCTTTGGCATGGCCGCCTACGGGATTGTTCGGTTGATGATCCTTGTATCGAGCAAGCTTGGCTTGCCCTTTTGATCAGTAGTTGATCGACGGATTGTCGCCGGGGTAAATCAAGCCGGCGACCAACATGCCGCCCGGGTCGGTGCATTCCAGGCTGTGAAGTTGTTTGCGCGGCAAGAAGATGACGTCGCCGGCGTTCACGGCGGCCTTGCCGTATTCCGTCCACATAAAGCCCTCGCCCTTGATCACGACCAGCGACTCTTCGTAGAGGTGGCGGTGCGGGACGGCCTTAGAGAGCGGGATTTCGCCGATGAATTGGGTCACCAGATCCGAGCCCACCGATTTGTCGACGAGCATTTGAAAAAAGCGGTCGGCCATGGACTGGCGTTTGGCTTCGTCAATGCCAACCGCGCGTTCGGGGTGCGCGGTGTCGAAGGTATTGGACATCTTGGGATGCCATTCGGGTGCCACCGCAAGTGGGCCGGTGGACACGAACGCAGTGAGCGCAGACTTGACGCGGATCTGAAAAAGCTCGCCGGGGCGAACATAGACGCCGGTGTTGGGACCCACCGCGAAACGGCGGCCACCGATGTCGATCTCGCCATGACCTGCGGTCAGCAACAGGACGACATGACGATCGCCGAAGCCGATGACAGGCGATCGCCCGGGTGCGACGGCGAAATAGAATTGCGCCTGATGGTTGGCACCGTCGGCGACAGTGATGATCGGCGCCCACGAGAGGGCGCCTTCAGTTGTTGTGGCGAGGTCCGCCACTGAACAGACGAAGCAGCCACCATCGAGCCGCGCCTTGGCGTCGTTGCCGGCGGGAACCACCGGGATATGGGCGTACTCAGGGGCGTCCGGGTCATCCGTATCGTAGATGCCTTTGAGATTGTTGTGCGTGCCGTCGCAAAACGGCTTGTCGGCCGTATGTTTGCAACCGCAAAACAGGACTTCTTCGCCCGCAGCCTTTGCGGTGTACTTGACCGGTAGGATGCCCGTGCCGCGGTGCGATCCGTCGCAGAACGGCTGGGATTGGCTGCGCCCGCAGGCGCACCAGAGGTAAGTCTTGCCGCCCTCAAGTTCATGGTAATACGGCTTGTAGCGGGCGATTACGGGGTCGGTCATGCGGCCTGGCCTCAGTCTTGTCTCAATGCGTTAGTATAGTGGGAGAAGGGTCGGTCGAGCCAAATGCGGCGAACTCTAATTATCCATGAGGTGGTCTTTTGAAACTGTTCTATGCCGTGATCGCGGCGGCGCTTGTCTTGGCACCGCTTCAGGTTCACGCCCAGGGGTCCGATCTGCTGAAGCGTGGCCGCGGCGCGTTGGAGTCCATTACGCGAACGGTCCCCAGCCTGCCCGGCGCGAAGGAAGAAGGCGCGGCGTTGTCGCTGAGCGATATCGCCCAAGGCCTGCGCGACGCGTTGAAGGTTGGCAGCGAGCGGGTGGTCGGCCAAGTGGGGGCACAAGACGGGTTCAACGCCGATCCGGAGATTCACATTCCATTGCCCGAGAATATGCAGCGCGTGCAACGGGCGTTGTCGCGGGTCGGCTTGTCGTCGATGGTCGACGATCTCGAGCTCAAATTGAACCGGGCGGCCGAAGCGGCGGCGCCGCGCGCGAAGCAACTGTTTTGGGATGCCATCGCGGAGATGACGCTGGACGACGTGCAAGCGATTTACAAAGGGCCGAAGGACGCGGCCACGCAGTATTTCCGCCAGACAATGTCGGACCCGTTGCGTGAGACCATGCGGCCCGTGGTCGATGACACATTGCAACAGGTTGGCGCAGTCAAGGCCTACGACACGACGATGGCGCGGTACAAAGACATTCCGTTTGTGCCCGATGTGAAGGCGGATTTGAGCGATCACGTGCTTGAGCGCGCCCTCGACGGCCTGTTCCTATATCTTGCGCGCGAGGAAGCGGCGATCCGCGATCAGCCCGTGAAGCGCACCACGGATATCCTGAAAAAGGTATTCGGTGCAGTGAGTTAGCGCACCCGACCCGATGCGCGCCGATCCCGTTAACCGGCTATTAACCATGCGCCTCCACACTGCTCTCCTGAGGGTACATCTCCTGGGGAGGGGATCCATGGTTGACATTAGAATTCTCAAAACGATCGTTCTGGGTACCGCGTTGGCTATCGCGTTGGCGCTTGCGTTTACGTTGCCCGCGGCGGCCGAGTTTGCCGACGGACAAACCGCATTCAATCGCGGCAACTACACCGAGGCAGCAAATATTTGGCGGCCACTCGCCGAGGATGGCGATGTCTGGGCCCAGCACTCGCTGGGATATTTGTATGACAAGGGCTGGGGCGTCGACAAGGACGCGACTCAGGCCATCGACTGGTACCGCGAGGCCGCCGAGCGCGGTAATCCAAATTCCATGATTAATTTGGGCGCGATGTACGTGAAGGGCGAGGGGACCCGGCGCGACATTGCCCGAGGCTATACTTGGTTTCGCTTGGCCGCGTTGCAGGGGCACTCGTTGGCCACGTTCAATATTACGTCGCTGGAGATGGAAATGACCGAGGCCGATCGGGTCCGGTCGAACCATTTGGCCATGGCAATTCTGCCGCGGCTGGCGGCCAACATGACCGACGCCCAAAAGCTGGAGCTGCGGTCCCGGGTTACCGATTTCTTAGGCACAGGCACCGGTCGTCGCACGGTGGCCTATCTCAATTCGGCCCGGCGCAAGAGCCAGTACTATGAAAACGCCCGCAACGCGCGCGGCGACCTGCCGGGTCTGACGGCGATTGAGACCGTTGGTCCGGTGAGCCCGACCGTCGAAAACTAGGCGACCCCCGTGCCCAACCTGCCCGCGCTGAGGGCACCCCCGCACAGCAGGCCGTGACGGCGGACCTGCGCGCCCGCTATGATCCCGGCTAACGATAAACCGGGAGGAAGCCGTGACCGTTTCAGCCGCATCCGATGTCTACCCACGCGCCCGCCGCAACGACTATTCGGCCGAGGTCTGGAAGGCGCGGGTCGATCTCGCGGCCTGCTATCAGCTGTTCGAACAAAAAGGCTGGACCGACGGGATCAACACGCACCTGTCGGCACGCGTTCCGGGGGCGGACGGGCACTTCTTTTTGAAACCCGACCGGCTGTTGTTCAGCCGTGTTACGGCGTCCTCATTGGTCGAACTGGACAAGGACGGCCAGCGTGTCGATCCCGACGACGATCCGGTCAATCCGGCGGGATCGATCATCCATGGCGCCGTCTTGGAAGGCCGCGAGGATGTGAACTGCGTGTTGCACCATCACACCGACGCCGGCATTGCGGTTTCATCGCTGAAGGTTGGCCTGTTGCCGATGAGCCAGCATGCGCTGCAATTCCACAACCGCATCGGCTATCATGAGTATGAAGGCATTGCGCTTGACGATGCCGAGAAGGAAGGCCTGAAACGCGATCTTGGACCGCACAATGCGATGATGTTGCGCAACCACGGGGTTCTGGTTGCCGGATCGTCGGTCGGCACGGCCTTTGCGATTTGCGACAATCTCGAAGTGGCGTGCCGTTCGCAATTGTTGGCGATGCAAACCGGCGCCGAGATTCACCTGCCGACCGAAGAGGTGCAAGAATTCACCGCCCAGCAGTACGCTGGCTTTCCGTCCTCACGCAATGACACGATGGAGTGGACAGCGCTGCTCGACTGGCTCGACGACTTAGGGGTCGAGTACGCGGTCTAGGGCTTGCGGCCGTTTGATGAACACAGATGCGGTGCGTCGGTTCGTGTCGTCCGCGGGCCGCACGGTTCGACCATGATCAGCGAGTTAAAATTCGTCACGGTCGGTGTGTCGTCGCTTGAGCGTGCGATCGACTTTTACCGCGATGCCTTTGGCTACGATGTAATCGGCACCGGCGAGCTCGGCGCAGCACCGAACGCTTTGTATGACGACGCTTGGGCGCAGGGCAAAACGCTGCGCGCGGACTATGCCGTCGTCGGCGTTCCCGGCATAGCGAGCGGCATGATGCGGCTTGTGGCGTTCGACGCGCCCACTACGCAGATTTGGGGCACCTACGCGCGGCCGGGCGATCACGGCCTTTACGCCGTCAACTACCGGGTCCCCGACATGGCGGTGGGATGGCCTAGAATCTTGGCGGCCGGCGCGCGGGCGCGTTCTGAGCCGCATACCTGGCAAGTTGACGAGACGCTCACAGTGCATGACTGCATGTGTTTCGATCCCGACGGGACGTTGTTGGACGTCTTCGAGATCATCGCGACCGGACCGACCATGCACGGCGATCTCACAGGGCAGGCAAGCGAAGTGCAGAACGTTGTGATCCACACGGCGGATGCCGACCGGTGCCGCGATTTCTACGCGGGGCTCGGGTATACGGTTAATCAAGACAAGACTCTTGAGGGTCTTGAATCCTTTCTGAAATTGCCGCCGGGCACGGCACTGAGGAACCTTAATCTCGCGATGAATCATCTGACGCCCAACGGCAGAATTGAGATTTCTCAATACGTTGGCGTGGCGGGGCGGCGAGTAAACGCAGCACTCCCGGCACTAGGGATATTGGCAATGACCTTCCGCGCCGACGATTTCGAAAAAGGTTGCGCCCGGTTCGTGGATTTGGGCGCGACGGCCGTGGGTCAAGCCTACCGAACGGCGTTGCCGCCGTTCGGCCACGCCCAGGCGCGCCTATTCGAGGGCCCCGACGGTGAACGCCTAGAGGTTTTTGCGACCGACTAGCCGATTCGCGGCTGTTGGGGGCACCGGCAATCGGCGCCCCCCAACGCGCTATGATCGACCGCGCTAAATCGGCCGATCGTGTTGCGGCGCCGGCCGCGCCCGCGCGCCGACCGGAATATAGGTCACCGGCGGCGTGTGTTTCTTGAAGGCCTTGCGGTTCTCGGTGCTGAGTTGGCGAAAGGCCTGCGGTGTTATCGCAAAACCCGGCTCGCGGGCGTTAAGCACGGCCGCGGTGTTGACCGTATCGCCGTAGACGTCGAGCCGTTTGGCGCCGGGCGCGCCGACATAACCCACCGCAACGGTGCCCCAGTGGACCTTCACCACCGCGCGACTGGGCCAACCCTGTAGGCGCAGGCGCGCGTCGCCCTCGCGTTGGACTTGGCGGAGTGCCGCGATACCCGAATCCGCATCCTCGAAGATACATAAGCCGGCATCGCCGAGTGTCTTGATCAGGTAGCCGCCGGCCTCGTGGATGATGCCGCCCGTGAGATCGAAATAGTCCGCGCAGAGTTGCAGAACGTCCGCCGGCGCGCGGCCCTTGGCGTAGGTCATGAAGCCGGTGATGTCGTAAAAGGCGACGAGGCAGTCGGTTTCCCGTACCGCGCCGTCGACGAGATCGTCGAACATGGTTGTCCCTCGTTGTGCGTATACCGGCGGCCCAAAAGTCCGCCTGAAATGGTCTGGGGATATCGCCGGCCCATGCGTCCGGCAGTGGGGTTAGTTTAGCAGAAGGCCGTCGACGTAGGAATGGTGGCGCGCAAACTCGCGTCCGATGTCACGGCAATATCGCATCCATGATCCAGCGAGAGATAGCCGCCAGGTTGGGTGTGCGGGTCTCGTACCCCATGATCTGCAACCCAAGTGGCAACCCGTCCGCCGCCATCACCGGCAAGGTGAAGCACGGAAAGCCGAGGTACGACCACGGCACCTGATAGTGCCGGCTGCCGGTCTCGTCGTGCCCTAATGGTGCTGGGCCGGTCGAGGCGAGGGTGACGAAGCCATCGAAGCGATGGGCGAAATCTTGGGTGAGGGCGCGCAGCGCGTCGCGGTGGGCGAGGGCGGTATGGTATTGCCGCTCGGTCACCGCCCGACCGCGCGCCAACAAGTCTTGCAGGCGCGGATTGAGTCTCTCGGGCGGGTAGGCCGCGAACGGCCATTGCATCTCGTATGCAAAGATGTCGAACGAGTCGCGATCGATCATCGGGAGCAGTTTTTGTTGGAGGGTGGCAAGCGGCGCGTAGTCATCGGGATGTACGATCTCGCAACCGGCCCCGCGAATCTTCTCAAGCGCACCTTCCATCGCCGACAGCGTCGCCGCGCCGGCATCGTTCCATTCAGCGAACGGCAGCAAGGCGAGCCGCCGCGGCGCTTTGGCGGCAGGTAAATCGGGTGTGCCGGACAGTACATGGTGTCCCGATACCCCACCCGGCACCGCCGCCATGATATGGGCCGCGGCCCAGACATCGTCGAGCGCGGCGCCGATGATCCCGACATGGTCGAGGGTGGGCGACAACGGGTGAACACCGCCGGTGTGGATCGCGTTGACGCTCGGCTTGAACCCCACGGCACCACTGAAAGCGGCAGGCCGGATCACACTGCCACGCGTCTGTGTGCCCAGGGCCAGCGGTACCATGCCCGCGCCAACAGCAGCGCCGGAGCCGGAGGACGAACCGCCCGGCGTTCTGGCAAGATCGTATGGGTTGTGGGTTTCGTTGGTGTGCCCAGCGGCGAACTCGGTCGTCACGGTTTTGCCAATCACCACGGCGCCTGCTTGGCGCAGCGCATAAACGCACGCCGCGTCAACCGGCGCCTGCCAGCCCTTGAAAAGCGCGCTACCCATTTGGGTGGGCAGGTCGCCGGTTTGGATCATGTCTTTGACGGCCAGCGGGCAACCGTCGAGTAACGAACGCGGGTTCCCATCTTTGTAACGCTTACTGGCCGCGTCCGCCGCCGTGCGCGCCGCAGCGAAGTCAGTCACGACGAAGGCGTGGACCTCGGCGTCGCGGGCTTCGATGACGGCGATCCCGCGTTCGAGAAAGTCCCGCGGACTATCTTTGCCCGTTGTGAATCCAGCGCGAGCGGCGATGAATCCGGGGTGCGGCTTTTCGGGCGCGTAGGGCATCGCTCAATGGCCCTTGAATTGGGGTGGGCGTTTTTCCATGAAGGCGCGTCGGCCCTCGACATAATCTTGGCTGTCGAAACACGCTTTGACGGCGTCGCGGCTGCGCCGCAAGTCGCGATCGGCGGGATCCTTGGCGTGTTCAAGCGCGTTGATCTTGAATGCCCGCACCGTCAGCGGTGCATTTGCCGCGATGGTCTCGGTCATCTTGGTAACCTCGTCGTCAAGCCGCGCCTTCGGCACGACACGGGTGACCAGGCCCATTTCGTAGGCGCGCGCCGCGTCGATGCGCTCACCGGTGAAGGTTATTTCGCGTGCGTGCGCGAGCCCAACAATATCGGCTAGGCGGCGAAAGTTCTTGTAGACATACCCAAGGCCGAGTTTGGCAGCCGGTATGCCGAACTGTGAATCGGCGCTGGCGATGCGCAGGTCGCAGCACAGGGCAACGTTGAGGCCGCCGCCCAAGCAGTAGCCGTTGATCCGGGCGAGCGTTGGCTTCTCAATAGTTGCTAGGGCCTCGACGAAGCCGGTTGAAATCGCGTCGTACTTCTTGACCGCTTCGGCTTGAGCGCGCTCGTCTTCGAACTTCGAAATATCCGCGCCCGAGATAAAGGCCTTTTCACCGGCGCCGGTAATGCCGATCAGGCGCACTGATTCATCGTCCATGAAGCCGCGCAGTGCGTCCGCCGCACCTTGCCACATCTCGAGCGACACCGCGTTGTGACGGGCCGGGTTGTTGAACACGATCCAGGCGACCGAACCTCGCCGCTGCGTAAGAATTTTGTCGGTCATGTCAGATCACTTTCTCGGCGCGCAGGCCGGCAATGTCGTCGGGCGAATAGCCGGCAGCTTCTAGAATGGTGTCGGTGTCCTGGCCATGTTGCCGGGGCGCGCTTTGCACATGGCTGGGCGTGCGCGACATCCGAATAGCCTGGCCGACCAACGTCACGGGGTCGCCGTTGGCCGGTTTTTGGGCGATGCCGAGGTGCCGGACCTGAGGGTCGGCAAACACCTGGTCGACCCTGTTGATCGGCCCACTGGGGACCCCGGCTGCATTGAGGACGGTGACCCAATGCGCGACGGCGTTGCCGGCAAGTTTGGCGTTGATGGCGTCGCGCAACACCTCGCGTTGCTGCCAGCGTTCGTGTGAAGTGCGGTAGCGTGGATCGTCCACCAATTCTGAGGCATCGATGGCGGTGCAAAAGCGTTCCCAAATCTGCCGACCGGTGACGCCGATGTTGAGGTCACCGTCGGCCGCCGTGAAGACGCCCATTGGCGCGTGGGTCGGATGGTCGTTGCCGGCTTGTTCGGGGATGTCCTCGGCAATCAGCCAGCGGGCGGCTTGAAAATCGAGCATGTGGATCATCGATTCGAGCAACGACGTGTTGACCCATTGACCTTCGCCCGACACCTCGCGTTCGTGCAAGGCGGCCAAGACGCCGTAGGCCAGCAAGATGCCAGCGCACAGGTCGGAAATGGGAATGCCGACCCGCACCGGGCCTTGCCCAGGCAGACCGGTGATCGACATCAACCCGCCCATGCCTTGCGCGATCTGGTCGACGCCCGGTCGGTCGCGGTAGGGGCCATCCTGCCCGAATCCCGAAATTGAACCATACACCAGGCGGGGGTTGAGCGGGCGGAGGTCTTCATAGGCAATGCCGAGCCGTTCTTTCACGGCGGGCCGGTAATTTTCCAACACGACGTCTGCCGTCGATGCGAGCCGTTTGAAAATCGCGACGCCCGCCGGCTTCTTGAGGTCGATGGCGATGTTGCGCTTGTTGCGGTGCAGGTTGGTGAAGTCGGGGTCGTGCCGGTTTTCTGCCATCGGGTCGCGCGCGCCCGTGCTGAGCGGTGCCTCGATCTTGATGACGTCGGCACCCCAATCGGCGAGCATGCGCGCCGCCGTCGGTCCGGCGCGGGCACGCGTGAGGTCAAGAACGGTGAAGCGCTTCAACGCTTCGGAGGCAGGCGTTCGGGTCATGGCGGGGCGTCGCGGTTCCTTGAGGTGGTTGGCTGTGAAGGTACGCTAAATCAGGCGGGCGTTTAAGCGCGGGCTAGAAGCCCAGCAGCCAACCAACCGCGTAACCCGCGGAAACCATGGCGAGGATCACGGCGGCCATTGCGCCGATCCACGCGAACCAGGCAACACCGGCCATCGGCAACAGAATGATCAGCAGCACGGGGCCCTTGAGGATCAAAAACGCGAGGTCGTGGATAAACCATCCCAGGTGAAACCGGCGCCGCGGCGCCGCGGCGGGGGTCAGGATGACGTCGCCGATGCGGTCGTGCGCGGCAAAAACCTCGTCGCGCAGCTCGTTCATCAGGACCCAGGCGCGATCGGTGAAGTAGAACGGGAAGCCTGCCGGGGTGAAGCCTGGTTCGGCGACCGCTAACCCGCGCGCCAAGAGTTTGATGGTCATAGGGTCGGCAGAATCGCGGTTGAACCCGTTGCGCCCTCGGATCAAGCATTGCGCCATAAGACGAAGTTCTTCGGCGTCTTGTTGCTGGATCTGACGCAAAAAACCGACCGCGTGCTGCGCCACGATCGCGCGCCGGGACAGCGCCTGTTGGCGGCGCCGGCGTTCACGACCGACATAGTCGACGAGTTCGCCGACTGGGTCGGCGCATCCGATGATCGCCGGGCCAAACGACAGGATCAGCATGACCAGGAAATAGGGCCAATGCTGCCAAGTGATCAGGCCGATCGTATAGGCGACCGCGAGGGGGACGAGGTAGGTCCAGCGCTGGAGCGAAGCGAGAATGTTGCGGCCGGACTGCATAGGGCAAATCGTATCGTAGTGAGACAAGGTTGACGTGCCAAAATAGGCGCAGGCATCGCCCAAAGGGTCGGCCCGTGTGCCCATTGCCTAAACGAGAATCCGTTCTCCAGCAATCGATCTAAATTTGACCGAATCACGCGCCAAGAAAAGTACGTAACACGATACCGGATCACACGCGTTCGGCGCGGTTTCATCCTAATCGGCAGCCACCTTTGCCTATGGTAGTAAAGTGCACGATGACGACGAGCGGAAACGACACGATCACCAACCGGCGGCGCGGACTTAGGAAAAAAAGTCCCTGCAAATGCATCTGCGGCAATATTTGCCGGGTAAAAGATGCCGGGGGTGGGAATGACTTGCCGCGCCTTTTGTTCGTAACCATGACAGCCCCGTTTAGCGAACGCTGGAATTCAAAGGTATTTCGAATTTTAGCAACTAATACGAGTAAGATTCTGGTGTCTTCGAGTTGGCCTGAAACTTGCTGAATAGTTATCGGGAGTGTGGCGTCCGGATGACCACCAACGCCGGATCCGCTCATAGAGTGGGTTTGGTAGCGGATCGGTCGAAACGATGTCGCCGTAATTGGCGGTGAAGTTGTCGGAGTGTGATCGTTGACACACCTACCGGCGGTAGAATCGTCGTAAAGAGGATGTTGGAAGTCAAGGTCGGGAAATCTTGAACATAGGAATTGCCCGCTTGTTGTTAACAACCCTGTCCCAGCGAGCGCTCAAAAGGCGGATCGGCGGTGCAGGACCTCTAAGGTGGCCGGTCTCGTTTGAGGGTGGTCGCACCAAGAGGGCGAACCAAGAGAGGAACGCCTGAGAAGAAATTCTCACCGGTGACGGGACTTAGTCAGAACGACGAGTTTCGGACACGAGCCGCCCGCCAGGTGGCGAAGGTTATGACCGGGAGAGAATCCCTCGAACTATAGGCAGCCTAAACGAGGAACCACTTCAAAGTAGGGATGAGTAAAATGAAACTTTTCAAACTTCACCACGTTGCGTTTGCCGCTGTTGCGGCGCTCGCTGTTGTGGCTTTTGGCGCGCAGGATGCGAAGGCCCAGAGCCAGACTGTTAACTACACGGCGTCGGTTACCGTTCAGAACACCTTCACCGTTGCCAACACGACCCCGTTGACTTTCGGGTCCGTGGCGGCTGTTGCCGATACCACGTTGGGTACCTCCCAGGCACAGATCGTGTTGCAGGCTAATTCCGGCACGACTGCCGTGACGCAAGGCGTGGGTAACACGGCTCGACTCTTGAGCATCGTGGCCCCGACACCGGGCGTGATCAATATCACTGGCGCACCGCCGAGCACGGCGATGACCATCACGAACGGCGCGCAGATCTGATCGGCCCCCATTAGGTAGTCCGGTTTGAATGTTAGTGCATTGTGTCCTCCGTCGCCATTGCGGTCTGAAGGTGGAGCG
>JAQBYN010000048.1 GCA_027622715.1 Pseudomonadota bacterium
GGTGTCGGCAATTTCGGCAGTGAGCGCTTGGCCGTGCGGGGTGAGCGCGATCCGCACCGTGCCGCCCGCCGGGGTGTACTTAATGGCGTTTTCGATGAGGTTTTCCAGGACCCGCTCAATCAAGCCGATATCGCCCGACACGTACGGTGCATCGCGCGGGATATCGGTCTCCAGGGTGAGTGACCTTTGCTCGGCCTGGAGGGTGAATTTCTGGGTGACGTCCTGGGCCAGTTCCGACATTGAGAACGGCTCGAAGGCCGGCAGCGCGTCGGCGTTGTCCAGCGTTGCGAGTTCGAACAGTTCCTTGATCAGGCGGCCCAACCGGGTGCCGTGGTTCAACGCGAGCCGCAGGTAATGCTCTTTTTCATCGCTGGTGAGCGACTCTTGTTTCATCAGTAGGGTTTCGAGATAGCCCTGGAGCGAAGCCAGTGGGGTGCGCAGGTCGTGCGAGACGTTGGCGATGAGTTCGCGGCGGCTGCGGTCGGCTTCGTGCAGCTTTTCAATTTGGTCGGTAATGCGTTGCGACATTTCACCGAAGGTCAGGCCGAGCTGGTCAATCTCGTCGGCCGACGCGCCGCGCCGCCAATGCCGCGCGTGCAGGGGTTCCGCAAAGGACGTGCGGCGGAAGCGGTCGACCTCGGCCGTCAGACGGCGCAGCCGTGCGGTAATCGCGCGGAACGACAGCGCGCCCGCTGCGGCGGCGAGAACCAATCCGACCCCGGCAATCGCGGTAATGATGCGCAGGATCAAGCTGCCTTCGAACATGGCTTCGACCGAGTCGTAGAGCTCGCCGCCCAGAACGACGTAGAGGTAACCCGCCATCGCGCCACCTTCGCCGCTGATCGGCGCCACCGAAAAGACCTTGTTGCCGGTGGCATCGCGCGGGTCGGTGCCGCGAATAGGTAGGCTGCGGCTGCCATCCAGGAAGGCGCGAATCGGCGCCAGGTCGATGCGGTCGCGCTTGACCGCACCGTCGGGGGCTGAAAAGGCGAGCAAGCGGCCTTGCGCGTCGGTCAGGTAAAGCTCGATCGCCGGGTTCACCACCATAAGATTCTGGAAGACCGACTTGAAGGCTTCGAGATCGACGTCGCCGCCGGGCAACAGGGTGCTGTGGTCAACCAGGCTTTGGGCGAGCGCGAAGTGGAGCTTTTGATTCACTTCCTCGAAATGCAACCGGGTAAAACTGATGGTGAGAACGACATAGGTTGCGGCGAGCAACACGATGACCACCAGCAGCGCAGCGATGAGTTTGGCATTCAACGTGCGCAGCATCGCGCGCCTCAGCCTTGCGCCGTGGCGGGCGCGGACGTGGTGTCGCTGGCGCGGTCGCTAAATTTGTAGCCCACACCCCACACGGTGAGAATGTGATCTGGTTTGTGCGGGTCGGCCTCGACTTTGCCGCGCAGGCGATTGATGTGGCTGTTGACCGTGTGTTCGTAGCCGTCATGGCCGTACCCCCACACCAGGTCGAGAAGCTGCGCCCGGGTGTAGACGCGTCCCGGATTCTTGGCGAATTGCACCAGGAGGTCGAACTCGCGCGCGGTCAGATCGAGGTCGCGGCCGCCGACGGTCACTTTGCGGGTGGCGCGTTCGATCACGATATCGCCGGCGACAATCGTCTCGTTGGCCTCATCGGTTTGCGACCAGGATTCGCGGCGCCGGAAGATGGCTTTGACGCGGGCAAGCAGTTCGCGGATCGAGAACGGCTTGGTGAGGTAATCGTCGGCGCCGGTCTCAAGCCCCAGCACACGATCCACCTCGGCCGATTTCGCGGTGACCATCAGGATCGGCGTGAAGTTCGATTCGGCGCGCAGGCGGCGGCACAACTCGAGCCCTTCCATGCCGGGCAACATGAGGTCGAGAATGATCAAGTCGTAGCCGCCGGCGCGGGCCTTGTGCAGGCCAGCAACGCCATCACCGACGATGCTCACGTCACAATCCTCGTCTTTGAGGTGCAGCGCGATCAGGTCGGCAATATCCTGACTATCTTCTATGACGAGGACGCGGCGGGTCATAACGGGTCGATCCTAAGCATGATGCCAGACTGGCACATAGCAAGCCGATCTCACAAAAGAGTCACGGGCACGACATTTTTGCGCCCCTGGTGCCGGGATGGCGCTGACCCGCGGCGCAGTGCCGCGCTAATTCTATCGCTGGATGCGGCCGGTTGTTACAATTGCGCCAACACGACGCCGGGCGCGGGCTTGGGCCGCAAAATCGAACCTTAGGACAAACGACATGAGCCAGACCGACACCGATTTCGCCGACTGGGTGGGCCGCAGCGAGGGCCGCGACGATCTGGTTACCGTGGCGCCGGTGTGGGGGTTCAACGATGCGCTGAACAACACCCATGAACCCAAGCCTGGTGAAGCAGTCCCGCCGGGCGGGCATTGGTGTTTTTTCCATCCCCATGTGCCGATGACGGACGTTGGTCCGGACGGCCATCCCAAGCGCGGCGGCTTTATGCCCGACCCGGCTGGGTTGCCGCGACGGATGTTCGCGGGCTCGCATATGGATTTCGTGGGGGCTATTCGCATCGGCGAGACCATTACCCGCACCCAAGAGATCGTTTCGGTCACGCCTAAGAACGGCAAGACCGGTCGGCTGCTGTTCGTCAGCGTGCGCGAAACCTATGCCGGGCCCAAGGGCGTCGAGATGGTGCAAAAGAACGACATCGTCTACCGCGAGGCCGCAGTTGGCGGCACCAACAGCCCGCCGCCGCCGAAGATGGCACCAACGGAAGCGCGGTGGAGCCGGACGATCACGCCCGACCCGGTGATGCTGTTCAAATATTCGGCCGTGACGTTGAACGGTCATCGCATCCACTACGACCGCCCTTACGCGATGAACGAGGAAGGCTATCCTGGCCTCGTCGTGCACGGACCGCTAATCGGCACGCTGCTGATGGACCTGTGCCGGCGCGAACGGCCCAAAGATAAGCTCGCGTCGTTTTCGTTCCGCGCCGTCGCACCGATCTTCGATATCGCGCCGTTTACCGTCAACGCCGCGCCGAAGAACGGCAGCGCCGACGAATGGACCCTGTGGGCCGCCAACGCGCAGGGGCATTTGTGCATGCAAGGTGAGGCGACGTTCGGATGATGGTCGTCTCGTGAGCACACCACCACGCACCTTTCCGCCAAAGCTAAACGTCGGGATCGTCGGCGCCACCGGCGTGGTCGGCGAGGTCATGCGCGCTATTCTGGCGGAGCGCGACTTTCCGACGGCGGCGCTGCGCCTGTTTGCCTCGGCGCGCTCCGCTGGCCGGCGCTTGCGGTGGCAGGATACCGACATCGTCGTTGAGGACGCGGCGAGCACCGATTATTCGGGTCTCGACATTGTCTTTTTCTCGGCCGGCGGGTCGACGTCGTTGCAGCTCGCGCCGGTGGTGGCTGCCGCCGGGGCGGTTGTCATCGACAATTCGTCGGCCTGGCGGATGGATCCGGACGTGCCGTTGGTGGTGGCCGAGGTCAACCCGCATGCGTTGCGATCAATGCCGAAGGGGATCGTGGCAAACCCGAATTGCACGACCATAGTGGCCATGCCGGTGCTGAAACCGCTGCATGCGGCTGCCGGGCTGCACCGTCTTGTGGTCAGCACCTATCAGGCCGTGTCAGGTGCCGGTGTGTCGGGGGTGCGCGAACTGGAAACCCAAATGCAGAGCGCCGACGCCAACGCCGAGGCGCTGTCTCGCCGTGACGGCGCCGCGGGCCTTCCGCCGCCTGAGAAATGGGCTGTGCCTGTCGCCTTCAATGTCGTGCCGCTCAACTACCGGGTGGTTGAGGACGGTTACACCGAGGAAGAGGTCAAGCTGCGCGACGAAAGCCGCAAGATTCTTGAGATAACCGGACTGCCGGTCTCGGGGACGTGCGTCCGGGTGCCGGTCTATACCGGGCATTCCGTGTCGATCAATGCCGGGTTTGAGCGGCCCCGGCCCGTCGATACCGCGATGGCGTTGTTGCGAGACGCGCCCGGCGTGGTGTTGAGCGACGTGCCCAACCCGTTAGCGGCGACCGGTCGCGACCCGGTGTTTGTCGGGCGCGTGCGCCGTGGCCCGACGGTCGATCATGGCATCGCGTTGTTCGTTACCGGCGACAACATTCGCAAAGGCGCGGCGCTTAACGCCGTTCAAATCGCGGAAGTTCTGGTATCAGGGGCGTACGCGCGCTGAGCGTCGTTGGCGGTCGCGCTTAGCCGCCACGCGATTCGACACCCACTAGTCAGGCTTGCGCGCCACCAATGCCCAGACCCGGTGCGGCGCGTGCAGCGGATCGCCCGGGAACAGGTCGGCCAGCATGTCGCCGTGCGCGGCATCGAACGCCGCGACCTGGTCAGGCGGCAGGCTCGCGGCAATGCCGGCGCTGGCTCGAATGCGGCCGCGCCACGCCGCGTGGCTGTAAGGCACCGCGAGATCAAATGAAAACGATTCGAGACTGGCAAAGCCCGCGCCCGTTAAGTCGGCAAACCAGTCGGGGTAAGTTCCTTTGCCACCGGCCAGCGCCCAGGCCGGGTTATATTTGAGAATCAATTCTTCGGTCGCGGCAACGACACTGCCGGGCAACGGCAGCCAGTCGAAATGCGCGATCGCCACCATGCCGCCCGGGACAAGCAGGCGGTACACCTCGTTTGCCGCCGCTGCACGATCGAACCAGTGCCAGCATTGGCCCGCGGTGACAGCATCGAACGTGGCGTCAGGTAGCCCGGTCGCCTCGGCCCGGCCCACCGCGTAATCCACACTGACGCCGGCGGCGGCGTCGAGGCCGCGCCCCTGCGCCAACATCGCCGATGCCGGATCGATTCCCGTAACCGTCGCACCGCGTTGCGCGAACTGGCGCGCCAGCGTGCCGGTGCCGGTACCCAGATCAAGCACCCTTTGGCCCATGCCGCCGATGCCGAAGACCTCAAGCCGGTCCAGCAGTTCGGACGGGAAGCCCGCGCGGTGCGTGGCGTAGTCGGTGGCGGTCTTGCCGAAATCAATTGTGCTCATCGGCACCGGTGTAGCGCCGCGGCGACGCACGCGCAATCGGCCCACATCGCCCGCCCGCGCGGTTTGTGTTTAGATGCGCTCCCCCGGGGGAGAGGCGCGCGCGTACGAGATGAGCGATCAGACATGGCGGCCCAAGGGCGATCCCCCGGCCAAGGTCCAGTTTCAGCACAAGTTTTTTGCATCCATGGAGAACCCGTATTTCCGCATTTCGCCGGAGACGGACAAGCCCGGGATGTATTTTCGCCTGGCCAACAACGCCGTGGTCTTGAATTTTCCCGGCATCAAACGCGAATTCAAACTGGCCGGTCATCCCGACGAGGTGATGCTGGATTGGATCGCCGCCAGCCTCCGCTTCGTCAAAGCGCTGATGGTGGGCGATGCGATCCCGGCTGAACTGCGTACCGGCGAAGCGTCATGGCAGGTCGAGCCGCGCCACGTGCAGGTCGCCTATTCAAAATTGGCCGGACAGTTGATGGGCTGGATCACCGGCGCCGGGTTCGACGTGACCGACGCCAAGATGCTGGAAGACATGGCGAGCGACCCCGCGTTCAAAGAAGAAATCACCGAGGCGTTCGATCAGGCCGCACAAGAATTAGGCCTAGCGGGCGCTGACGGGCGCGAACAGGTGGTGCGCTATATCGAGCGGCTGGCCGCTGAGTGGGCCTATGTCGAAGCGGTGCGCGAGCGATTCGCCAAGATCGTCAAACTGAAAGCGAAGTTGGCCGAACTGGAAGGCAAATACCGTAACGATCGGATGGAAGCCGAGCGCATCGCGCGCTGCCGGTCGTTGTTGGACGCCGGCGTCGAAGACTGGCACGCGCGGTTCCAGAGCGTCGACGCCGACCACGCCGACATGATGAGCGCACTACGCGATGTCGAGGCCAAGATCCTCGCCCTGCGCGAGACCCGCGACGACCTGTGGCAACGCATGCTGGTATGGGACGACCTGATCCGCGAGTGGGATTTTGCCGTCATAAAACGCTCGAACGAAGCCCTGAACCTGACCGACAAGACCTACCGGTTCCTAGCACCGCGCTTTATGGAAGTGGATGAGTGGGTGCTGAACAGCACGTTGGTCGACGACAGCGGCGGCGTGTCGGGCGTGGAGTGGTAAGGGCTACTCAACCACCTTCTTCTCGTACGCCACCAACTCATACACCGTGCCCTCTTTGTCGCCGCGGGCGACGGTCTCTTTGACCAAAAAGCGCTCCGGGCCGTGGCACCAGATGTGGAGTTCCTTGTCGAACGGGGTGGCCCAGGTGAAGCGTTCGCAATCGAACGTGCCGGCGGGGACCGTGACCTTCTCCATGCCGTCGTAGCGCACTTTGCTTTCGAGCTTCATGCCGTGGCTGAGCGAACGGCCGTTCCAGGTGTTGGATACGGTGTGGGTGAGGAGTGGTTGGAATTCTTTGGAGTCGTTGCGCTCGATGAAGTTCATCTTCCATGCTTCGTGTTGGATCGGGTGAAAGCCGACGGTCATCTTGGGCGGGGCGTCGAAGACTTGGTAATCCATGTCGCTATCGCCGTGCCACACCCAAGAATGCATCTTGTCGCCGATCAAGCGGCGCAGCACCGTGCCCATCGCCTCGCCCTTGAAGAATAGCCGGCCCATCGCTTCGATCGGGCGCCAGTCTGGGGCGTCCAAGTGATTGACGTCGCGCAGGAGATCGCCCGCCGGCGAGCGCGTCACGGTGCGCATGGTGGCGGTGCCGCCAGGATTGCGGGTGATGATGAAGCGTTCGTAATCGCTGCGTGCACCGTCGGGCTCGACGATGTCCATCAGACCTTGGTGGATGACGAGACTCATGGCGATGCTCCGTGCCTATCGGGATAGGTGGCGCTAACCCTAGCGGTTCGCCGCGGCGGACGGAACGCCGCGGTCACGAATGGGTTGCGTGACATGCGCCGTGGTCCGCGATATGACCCTCGAACCGGCGCGCGAAAGGACCCCGATGGACGCGATTCACGTGGAAAACTTGACCAAGACCTACAAGGGCGGGGTCAAGGCGCTGCAAGGCGTTTCCTTCAACGTCAAACAGGGCGAGATCTTCGGATTGCTCGGGCCGAACGGCGCCGGCAAGAGCACGACCGTGCGCATCTTGTCCACGTTGAGCCAGGCCGACGGCGGGCGCGCCACGGTGGCCGGGCACGACGTGACAAGCGACGCCGCCGGGGTGCGCCGATCCATCGGCTATGTCGCGCAAGCGACCGGCGTCGACCGCTGGGCCACCGGGCGGGAGAACCTGACGTTGCAGGCGCAAATGTTGCGGGTGTCGACGAGCACCATTCGTGCCCGTGTCGGCGAGATGCTGGACTGGGTCAATTTGAATGAGGCCGCCGATAAATTGGTCAACACCTATTCAGGCGGGATGAAGCGGCGACTGGAAATCGCGATGGGCCTGGTGCACCAGCCCAAGGTTTTGTTCCTGGACGAACCGACCACCGGCCTTGACCCGGAAACCCGGCTCGCGTTGTGGCGCGACCTGGAACGGTTGCGCGCCGAGCGCGACGTGACGGTGTTGCTGACGACGCATTATCTGGAAGAAGCGGACGCGCTGTGCGACCGGCTATCGATTGTCGATCACGGGCGGGTGGTGATCGAGGGCACACCGAGCGCGCTGAAGGCCGACATCGCCGGCGACACGGTGACGATTGATATCGGCGACGCCGGTGTACGGGCAGGCGAAATCTTAGGCGGCGTGAACGGCGTGCTTGAGGTCATCCCGGCCGGCGCGCTGGTCACCGTGCGGGTCCGCGATGGTGCGACCGCGGTACCATTGGTGGCGGCAGCGTTGGGGCAGGCCCACATCGCGGTACACACGATGACCCTAGGCCGCGCGTCGCTGGACGATGTGTATTTGAAATACACCGGGCATCACTATGACGCAGGCTTCGCGACGGCAACGGGAGGCAAACGATGATTCTATTTTTCGCCGACGTCTGGCACCTGTGGCTGCGCCACATGCGCGCGACCATCCGGTTGCCGATTTGGATCGCCGTAACGCTGATCCAACCGGTGATCTGGCTGACCCTGTTCGGCCAACTGTTCCGCCGCGTGGTCGAGCTGCCGGGGTTTGAAACCACCACCTATATCCAGTTTCTGACCCCGGGTGTGTTGATCATGACGGCGATGTTCGGCGGCGCGTGGTCGGGCATGGGTCTGATCGACGATCTGCATCACAACGTGGTCGACCGTATGTTGGCGACACCGGTGCACCGCGCCGCCGTGATCGCCGCACGGGTGCTGCACGCCGCGTTCACGGTGGTGGTGCAATCGTTCATCGTGCTGGCGCTGGCCCTAGCGTTGGGCGCGGGCTGGCCCAGCGTCGGCGGCACCATTGGTGTGTTGGTCGCGGCGGCCCTGGTGACCGCGGGGTTCTCGGCGATGTCGACCGGCGTTGCGCTACTGGCGCGGCGCGAGGAAACCATGATCGCGGTGATCAACTTTTTTGGCCTGCCGCTGGCCTTCTTGTCGGCCACATTCATGTCGGCCCAACTGATACCGCAGTGGATGCAAAGCGTTTCTAAAGCCAACCCGGTGAATTGGGCCGTGAGTGCCGCGCGTCACGCGGTGCTGGGGACCGACACCAGCGCGGTGTGGATCAACAGCGCGTTGCTGTTGGTCTTTACGCTGCTGATGGTGATGTTCGCGACGGCATCATTCCGGGTCTACCGACGCTCGACTTAGGTTCAGCGCCGGTTGGGCTTGCGTCCTTCGGGACGCGATCCTTTGGATCGCTCCTCAGGATGAACGGGAGGTGGGCGATCCAGCGGCAACCAGATCCGCGACGCGCTAGCTGCGGCGTTCGTACTGTTTTTTGCCGAAATAGCTTTCGAGATGTTCCTTGGTCGGGTTGTCGCGCTGGTCTGAATCGCTCATCCACGCCATGCCGCGCTGTACGGCTTCGCGCGCACCCACCGCGGCGAGCCAGCGTTCGACATGGGGATACGCGGCAATGTCGATCTCGCGGCGCGTGTAGGTGATGGCCCAAGGGTAGGTCGCCACGTCGGCGATGGTGTATTCGTCGCCGGCGAGGTACTCGACCTCATTGAGACGGAAGTTGATGACGTCCAGAAGGCGCAGCACTTCTTTGGTGTAGCGATCGATCGCGTAAGGCACTTTGTCGGGCGCGTAATGAGTAAAGTGGCCGTGCTGGCCCCACATCGGGCCGAAGCTTGCCATTTGGAACATGACCCATTCGCGGGTGATCCACATTTCGCGCGCGCTTTTGGGCATCAGCTTGCCCGACTTGCCGGCGAGATATTCCAAGATGGTGCCCGATTCAAACAACGTCAGCGGCTGATTGTTGGGGCCTTCATCATCGACAATCGCCGGGATCTTGTTGTTGGGGTTGATCTTGAGAAATTCGGGCGTGAACTGTTCGCCCTTGGTGATGTCGAGCGGGATCACTTTGTGGGCCAGGCCGGTTTCTTCCATCATGATGGAAATCTTGCGGCCGTTGGGTGTCGGCCAGTAGTACAAGTCGATCATGCCGAGGGGTCCTTGCACAGGAACAGGGGGGTTGGTGCCACCCTACTCCGGCAGCGGCGCGAGCGGGAGGGCTTTAAGGCCGTGCGGCGGCGGACTATCGCGGATCTGGTGGGCTTTCCGGCGACTCGGCACCCTGTGGTCGCGCCGCCTTGTCCTCTGCCTCGAGAATCTTATCAACCTCGTCGGCGACCCGCGCGCGTTCGACATCGCGTTCTACAACGGCATCTTGGGTCTCGCCCCAGCGCTGCAGAAAGGCAATCGCCGAGATTACGCCGAGCACGAGAAGCGCCACGGTGACGCCGGTGCGGGCGCTGTCCCACGCGCCGAAGCGGGCAACCAGGAGCAGCCCAACCCACAGCGCGGCCAGAACGCCGAGCGCGGTGCGGGTTCGCAGCCAACGCACAATGATCACCAGTGTCCTTTGTTCAGCGGTGTTGGAGGAATCGCGCTAGACCGGCGGGAAGCGTTTGTGCCAGTCGGTTCCTTGTTGGTACGCGTGGCCGACCCGGCACAGAAGTTCCTCTTCGAGATGCCGACCGATGAGCTGCAGGCCGAGCGGCATCCCAGCCCCGTTGAAGCCGGACGGGATCGACAGTGTCGGGTTGCCGGTCAGGTTATACGGGCCGGTGAAGCGCAGCAGGCCGCCTTGATCTTCGAGGTCGCCCAGGGCGTCTGCCGTGATTTCGACCGCCGCCGTGGGCCATGACGGGCACAGCAACACATCGATGTCGTCAAACAGGGCGCGCAGGCAGCCGCCGAAGGCGAGACCACTGTTTCTGAGCGCCGCATAATGACGCCCGCTTAGCGTGCTGCCGCGTTCGAGTACCTCGCGGTACACAGGCCCCAGTTTGTCTTTGTGCGGGAGCAGTGCATCGGCATGCGCGGCCGCGGCCTCAACCGCCACCAGGTCCGAGAAGTTGGCGATGAAATCATCCACCGGTGGCACGGTGATCCGCTTGACCTCCGCGCCGAGTTTTTGAAACACGGCGACCGACGCGATCACCGAGTCACGCAGTTCAGGATCGACCCCGTCGGCGCAGTAGGCTTCGTCGACGCCGATCCGTACGCCTTTGACCGAGCGTTCAACGCGGGCGAAGTAGTCGGGCACACGGTCAGTGAGCGACGTCGGGTCGGCGGGATCATGACCGGCAATCACGGTCAACATCGCCGCCGCGTCGGCTACTGAGCGCGTCATCGGACCGACATGATCGAGACTTTCGGCCAGTGCGATAACGCCGTGGCGGCTGACGCGGCCCCAGGTCGGTTTGATACCCGTGACGCCACATAGCGCCGACGGAAACCGGATCGAACCGCCGGTGTCCGAGCCGAGCGAGCCATAGGCCAACCCGGCCGCCATTGCGACGCCTGGACCCGACGACGACAGGCCGGTCATGCACGCGGCATTCCACGGATTGACCGGGGTTGGCATCCCAGGGGCATGTTCGATGAACGCGCCTTCGGTCATCGCCAGCTTGCCGAGCAAAACCGCGCCGGCCTCGGCCAAGCGCGTCACGACGGTGGCGTCTTCTTTGGGGATGCGATCACGCAACGCCATCGAGCCGCCGGTCGTGTTGACGCCCTTGGTATCAAATAGGTCTTTGAGCGCGATCGGTACGCCGTGCAGTGGGCCGCGCAGGTTGCCGGCGCCGATCTCAACCTCGGCGCGGCGCGCCTGACGCAGCGCGAGGTCTTCGGTAACGGTGATGAAGGCCCGCAGTTTGGGATCGAGGGCCTTGATCCGATCGAGCGCGGCCTGGGTTACTTCAACCGGCGAATAGGTGCCCTTGCGGTAGGCCTCTTGCAGTTCGGTGATCGAGAGATAATGAAGTGGTGTCATTTGGCAAATAAACCTGTGAGCTGCGAAACGTCAGTGTCGTCGGCAAGGGCACGGATCATGGCGTCAACTTGCGCCACCGGGAAGTCCGGCTTGGCGCCGGTGACCAGGCCGGTGAATTTTTCGAGCAACGCCGCGCCGTCCATCGGATTGGCCGGCGTGCCGTACGAGTCCATCACTTCCATTTGCCGGGTTTCACCGCCCTTGAAGGTGACTTCTACCCAACTGCCAAAGTGCGCCGGGAAGGCTTTTTCGAGTTTGTCGTCGGTGACCGCCGTGACCCGATCGCCCATCGCGAGTACGTGCTGATCGCCCAGGTTGGCGTCGGCGAAGACCTGTTCGCTGTGAGGGCCCGCAACAAGAGCGGCACCGAGCACGAAAGGTAAGCTGTACTGGGCGGCCATCATCGAGGTCGGGCGATACATCATGTGTTGGGTTTGGAACACCGCCGGTCCACCGACGACGATCTTTTCGATATTGTCTTTGGTCGGCGAGAACCCATCGGTGACGGTACGCAGCGCATCGATCGTCGAATGAAACAAACGGCACGACGGATAGGGCTTGAAGCTGATCCGGTGAATTTCATAAGGCGCGCCGGCCCCGCGAACCAGCCTGTCGGGATCG
The DNA here is from genome assembly GCA_027622715.1 of Pseudomonadota bacterium. Lineage (GTDB taxonomy): Bacteria > Pseudomonadota > Alphaproteobacteria > SHVP01 > SHVP01 > CALJDF01. Next base: position 11,935 of record JAQBYN010000048.1, read on the forward strand.
GGCGACGCCGAAAACAAATTGCACAGGCCGTAGGTGCCGTCGAACGCCTGGGCCGGGCCGGCGATCCCTAACCCGGCGAGTTGCGCGGCCATGGTGCCGTTATGTGCGCCGTAACCACCGTGCAGGCGTTTGACCACGGTGCCGTGCGGGTCTTGCGAGAACTGCATCGATCCGCCCGCCATCGAGAGCATGAGACCCCAGGTCTCGACGATGGATTGCGCCGACAACCCAAACAGTTTGGCCGCCGCCGTGGCGGCGCCAAAGCCGCCGAACAATGCGGTCGGGTGAAACCCGTGATGCATGATGTCGGGGCCGCAGGCCATGCCGGCCCGCGCCATGACTTCATAGCCCGCGACGATCGCTGGGAGCACTTCGCGGCCCGACAGACCTTTGTCGCTGGCGATCGCGAGCGCCACCGCGATGACGATGGCGCCAGGATGGCTCATCCCCTCGTCGTGGGTGTCGTCGTGTTCCAGGCCGTGGGCGCAGGTCGCGTTGACCAATGCGGCAACCGCTGGCGTCACCTTGAGATCGCTGGCGAACACAACGGCCTTTCCAGTGCCGCTATAGGTTTGGGCGTAACGCTGCAGCGCCGCGCCCCACGGCAAGAACGCGCCGCGGTAGCAGACCCCGAGATGATCGAGGATGAGCTTGTGAAGCTGGTCGCCGTCGGCGTCACTCAGATCGGCAATGGAGAGACCAGCCACCCAATCTGCGAGCGCCCGAGTACGGTCTTCAACGTTGGCGGCGTCCATCGGTCGGTCCTCCCCAAGCCGGGTATGCTAGGGCGAAGGTACGGCACGAGCAACGCGGACCCGGCGGCGGCAACACGAATCCTTGAGCGCGGGCACCGCCCGCCCCACGTAAGATGACACCATGAGTTTGACCACCACCTTGATCGTGCTCGCCGTGTCCGTCGCCGCCTTTGCCGGCGCCCTGTATCGGCACCGGCGGCCGCGCGAATTGGGCGACGTGACGATGCTGCCCTATGGCGGTATTCAGTTCGCTGCCTTAGTCGTCGCGGTGGTGATGGTGGCGCATATAATTTCGCTGCTATCGGGAACACCGTTGATCGGACGCTTCAGTGGCGGCGGCTTCTAGAAAAGCAGGGAGAAGCGGCCTGGCCGCGGCTGATGCCAGGCGGCGCCTAGTTCTCACGCAAATCTCCCGCCAGGTCTCAGGGCTTTGATTCCGGATTGCCGGGCTCTACCCCATATGGTGACAAGTGACTCGCAGCGTAGGATGTGGCCGTGATTCCCTGGACTGACCGTAGCGGACGTTTCTCACCCTTCAAGTTGGCCATTTTGGTCGCGTTGCTTTTGCCCGGCCTCTACATCGGCATTGGGTTGGCAACGGGCACGTTGGGCGCCAAGCCAATCGAGGTCGCGACCCATGAAATCGGCCTGTGGACCATCCGGTTTCTCATGATCACGCTGGCGGTCACGCCGCTCCGTGTGATCGCGGGATGGCGCCGCCTGATCCACGTGCGGCGCATGCTGGGCGTCGCGACATTTTGCTACGCGCTCATTCATCTAAGCCTTTATGTGGCCGATCAAAAGTTCAACTTGGGCCGGGTCGCCAGCGAGATCGCCGTTCGCTTTTACCTGACCATCGGTTTTGCCGGCCTCGTCGGGCTGGCGATGTTGGCCGCGACCTCAACTGATGGCGCGATCCGCAAACTTGGCAAGAAGTGGACGCTGCTGCACAAGGCCGTCTACGTCATTGCGATGCTCGGCCTCGCCCATTTTTTCATTCAGTCAAAGATCGATGTGAGCGAAGCAACAGTGATGGCCGGCATATTCGTCCTGCTGATGGCCTACAGGCTGGCGAAACGGGTCAAGCTCAAGTTAACGCCGGGCGCGCTTACTGTAATCGCCGTTGGCATCGCCGCCTTAACCGCTGGGCTGGAAGTGGTGTGGTACGCCAGCGCAACCGGGGTCGATCCGGCGCGCATTCTCCAGGCCAATCTAGATTTCTCGTTCATGGTCCGGCCGACCTGGTGGGTCCTCGGCACCGGCTTGGCCGTCGTCTTGGTTGCGCTGGTCAAGGGGATTGATTGGTCGCGCCTCAAACGCGCGCCATTGGAAGCGGCAAGTTAGACCGGCGAACCCCCGGTGAAGCGGTTTGCTGCAGGGAACAGCATATCAATAACCCGGCCGAGCAACTTGGTGAGGCGCGGGTCGTCGATCCCGGTG
>JAQBYN010000018.1 GCA_027622715.1 Pseudomonadota bacterium
ACGAAAACGACCAACCGGTTGTCGCGGAGGCCGTCGGCCGCATTCGCCAACGCGCACCCTGGCTGCCGGACGGTTTCTATCGCAACGAGGAAGAGACCAAGAAGTCGTTTCGCGACGGTTGGTATTACACCGGCGATCTCGGCAAGATCGACGCGCAAGGTTATCTCTATGTCGTCGGTCGCGTGAAAGACATGATCATTCGCGGCGGCATCAACATCTACCCGGCCGAGATCGAAGATCTCTTATGCAAACACGATGCGGTCCACGACGCCGCCGTCGTGGCATGGCCCTCGCGCCTGCTGGGCGAAGAGGTCGCCGCTTTTGTCGTCACTAAAAGTGATGTCGACGAAACCGACTTGATCGCCTATTGCCGCGGCGCGCTGGCACCCTACAAAGTGCCCAAGGCGATCTTCTTCATCGATGACCTACCAAAAAGTGCGCAAGGTAAAGTGCTCAAAAACGACCTTGCGGAGCGCCTGCCGAAACTGCCGTAGCCTGTCAGCCTGTCAGCCTGTCAGCCGCAGTGCGCCTGAATTGCGCCCTGCGACCATGAGCCAGTTGCGAAAAACGGCGACCTGCGGTTCGGCCAGCGCCGCTTGTAGGCCGACGGCGAGATAGTCGAAAACAAAAGAAGAGGCCGTGCCGAGTGGCGCGACCAGCGTCCCCTCGGCCAGATCGCGCTCCACCAATGCGCCACGACCGAGGATCATGCCATGACCGTGGCGCGCGGCGACGATGGCCATACTGGCGCCGCCAAACCGGTGCCCCAAGGAAGAGTCGATGGCGTGGACCCCTCGACTGGCCAACCACGTTTGCCATGTGGGGTACCAAGCATTGCGATGCATTGTGTCATCGTGGATCAACGGGATGGGTCGACGAAAATCCGAAGAATTCCCGAGTTTATGCAAAGCTTGGAAGGCGGGGCTGCAGACCGGAAAAATCGTCTCGCTCATGATCTTCTGCACGACCAACCCCTGATACTGGCGCGGGCCGTAGGCGATGGCCATGTGCGTCCGGTAGGTAAGCGCCGTGGGGTCCAACGGTCGTCCCAGCAACTCGACGACGATTCCAGGATAGTCCTTGGCGAAACGCTCCAGATGCGGAATGAGCCAGTGTTCCGCAAATGAGGCCTCGACGCTAACGCTCACCCGGCCCGGCCGTTGTGCGACCGTCATCCGGCGAACAGCCTCCTCAATGCCGTCCAGACCGGCGGACAATGCGGGAAGGCAGACCTGTCCGGCCGCGGTGAGGGAGACCTTGCGGGTCTCCCGCAAAAAGAGCTGGACCCCTAAAAATTCTTCAAGCTGGCGAACCTGGTGGCTAACCGCACCGGGCGACACGCCCAGCTCGCGGGCGGCCTTGGTCATGCTCATATTTCGTGCCGCCGCCTCAAAGGCGCGGATCGCGGTGAGGGGTGGGAGTTCGCGCGGCAAAGGGGCCCCATGAGTGAATTATTCTTAACCGTAAGAGGACAATATTTTTGTTGTCAATATGGGGCCAGGGCGGTCTTATCTTTACCGGAGAAGGGCCGCAAAGGTCCGAATTTGGGAGGATTGGAATGAATAAGCGCAATAATTGGCTGGGCAGCGCCGCCCTTGCCGCGGTCGTGGCCCTATCTGCAGGTGGGGCTGTGGCTCAAGAGAAGACATTCGTCTTTGGCGCAGTCGGTGCGCCGGCGGGTTTTGATACCGACGCCTGGCTGACCGGGACGCTGGAGACGACCGTCAACGTCTATGAAGGTCTGACCAAGCATGCCGTCATCAAGGACGCGACCGGTCGCGAGGTGATCGACGCCAGCAAGATCGAGCCGCACATGGCCGAAAGTTGGACGGTGAGCGACGGCGGCAAAGTCGTCACCTACAAGATTCGTCCCGGCGTGAAGAGCCCGTTCGGTAACGAACTTTCGGCGCACGACGTAGCCCATTCTTGGGCCATGGCAAAGGACCGTAAGAAGGTCGGCAATTTCATGGTTCGCGTTGGCCGGGTCGAGTCCGTGGAGGCGATCTCCGACACCGAGGTCAAGTTTACGCTCGGCACAGCCAACAATATTTTTCCGCGAATTCTATCGACGGTCTTCCCAGCGCTTGTCGATTCGAAGGTCATCAAGGAAAACGCCACGGCCGACGACCAATGGGCGACCAAGTGGATGGCGAAGAACACGGCCGGCTACGGTCCCTATCATGTGGAATCGGTGCGGCCCGGCGAAGGCGCGGTGCTCGTCTACAACAAAAACTATTTCGGCGAGAAGCCATACTTCACCCGCGTGATTTTTCGTGAGGTACCCTCGGCCGCCAGTCGGGCGGCATTGGTGAAGAGCGGGGATATCCATTGGGCCGACCAAATGCCGATCCAGCAGCTTCTCGACCTCATCAAAGACCCGAAGGTCAAGGTAGATAGCGTGCCCGGTACCGGCGCGGCGACGCTCCGCATGAACCCGAATTTCAAACCTTTCGACGATGTCCGGGTGCGCAGGGCCATCAACCACGCTTTCGATTACGCGGCCGTGCACGAGGCGGTCTTCCGTGGTCTTGGCGAGCAGTCGGATTCGATCCTTGCTCCGGCATTCGGCGCTTACTACACGCCAGCTCAGACCTACAATACCGACATCGGCAAAGCGAAGGCCCTGCTCTCGGAGGCGGGCTATGCCAACGGTCTGGAAATCCAACTTGAGTACAGTGACAACTGGTGGTGGGAAGAGCCTTTGGCGATTCAGACAAAGGACGCTTTGGGAAAGGCCGGCATCAATGTCGCCCTGAAGCGGATTCCCAAGACCGAGATGAATACGCGCCGTGCCATCGGCAAGCGCGACGTTCCGTTCTTCCCGCATCTTGCGAATGCCTTCGTGCTTGACCCCGGCTATGCCTTCTATCTATCGGCCCACAGCGAGGGGTCGTCGGACGTCAATGATTATAACAACCCCAAGTTCGATGCCCTGGTTGACGCGCTGATCGGCGAGACCGACACAGCAAAGGCAATCGAGTTGGCAAAGGAAGCGCAGAAGCTCCACGCCGACGATGCGACCTTCGTCATCTCGGACTTCCCGAAGACGTACGCGGTCACCGCCCCGTGCATCACGGGTTGGCTGTGGTATCAGCACGACCGCGTCGTATGGAAGCACCTGCGCTGCGAGGGGTAGGCTTAGACTTAAGTCTGAACGTCTAGACGTCAGGGATGTCCGTCCGGAGATTTCTTCTAAGACGGCTGGTATTGGTGGTGCCCATTTTGTTGGGCATCACCTTCCTGACGTTCATGCTTGTCCGCATTGGCGAGCAAAGTCCGGTGGCGATGCTCGGCGGCCCGATGGCCGACCAAGCCACCTTTGCCATCATCGAAGAAGAACTCGGGCTCGACAGGCCGTTCTTCGTCCAGTTCGGAATCTACTTGGGAAAACTTGTCCAGGGCGATCTCGGCGACTCCTGGCAGTCCTCCGAGCGGGTTGCCGACGAAATCAGAAACCGGCTGCCGGCAAGCCTCGAACTCTTGATCTTTTCGGTCCTGTTGGGCGCGCTCATCGGGGTGCCGGTCGGGTTGCGTTCGGCACAACGGCCCAACGGGCTCTTCGATCAGGTTAGTCGCTTTGTCTCGCTGTTTGGTTTTTCGGTGCCGACCTATTGGATCGCGCTGATGTCGATCTTCGTGTTTTTCTTTCTGCTGCGTTGGTCGCCGCCGCCGATGGGGCGCCTTAATATTATGTCGTTTCCACCGCCGCGTTTAACCGGTAGCTACTTTATCGACAGCATTGTTTCGGGCAATTGGTCGACTGCGTGGTCTGCGCTTGGGCACCTGACGCTTCCCGTAATTCTGTTCTCGATTATTGTGGCCGCGCCGATCATCAAACACACGCGGGCGATCGCCCTAGAAGTCCTCTCGAGCGACTATGCGCGCGCCCAGGGACTGCGCCCAAAGACCGTCCGGCGTATCGCGTTGCGAAACGCTATCGTGCCGATCCTCACGTTCATCGGCACCGAATTAACCGGTTTGCTCGCGGCGGTATCCTTGCTTGAACTCATTTTTGCGTGGGGTGGCCTTGGGCAGTGGGGACTGAATGCAATTCTGTTGGGGGACTTCGCGGCGGTTCAAGGCTATGTCTTGGTGCTTGCCGTATTCTCCGTGTCAATTTTTGTCGTGATCGACTTGTTGGTGCTGGTGCTTGAACCGCGCGCCACGCTGCGCTCATGACCGACGTCTCCTTGACCGGCACAGCACTCTCCGGCTTCAGTTGGCGAGGGCGAATTTTTGGCATTGCCCGGCGCAGCCCGACCTTTGCGATCGGCTTCGCCATCGTCGCGGCCTTCGCGCTCATCGCCATCTTTGCCGATATCATCGCGCCCTTCGGTCCGATTGAGACTTTTTCTCGCGAAGTCCTGATCCCGCCGGGTGCCAAGTTCATTTTCGGCGCCGACGGCAACGGTATGGACGTCTTCAGCCGCGTCCTCCATGGCGCGCGCTATGCCTTTGGGATCGCCGTCCCCTCGGCTGCTTTGATGCTGGTCATTGGTGTCCCACTCGGGCTTATCGCCGGTTACAAGGGCGGGGTTCTTGACGAGATTGTCTTGCGGATCATGGATGTCCTCCGCTCGTTTCCCTCTATCGTCTTGGCGCTCGCCGTCGTCGCCGCGACGGGGCAATCGCTTGTTAATGTCGTATTGGTTATCGGGTTTCTCGACGCGCCGATTTTCGCTCGCTTGGTGCGCTCTGAGGTGTTGGCGCTGCGTTCTAGCGGTTTCATTGAGTCCGCCGTCGCCGCGGGCAATCCGACCTGGCGTATCCTTTTCGTCCATCTCATGCCCAATGCTATCCGCGGCTCGACCGCCATGATTGCCGTCCGTATGGCATGGGCGGTGCGGATCAGCGCCACCTTGGCCTTCATCGGGGTGGGTATTCAGGCGCCGACCCCGGAATGGGGCGCGATGATTCGGCAGGGCGCGGAATTCATCATCAGCGGCGAGTGGTGGGTCGCGCTGTTTCCGGGTGCGGCATTGGTGGGCGTTGTGTTGGGCTTCAACCTACTCGGCGACGGTCTCCAAGATCTGTTGGATCCGCGCCGAAAGGCGACCGGCAAATGAGTCTGCTCGAGGTCAATAATTTGCACACGCACTTCGTGTCGCACGACCTCAACAACCGGCTACGGGTGGCCAAGGGGTTGAACGGGGTTTCCTTCGAGGTCGACAAAGGCGAGATCGTTGGCATTGTCGGTGAGACTGGTGCAGGCAAATCGCTGACTGCCATGTCCATCATGGGCCTGTTGCAACTGCCGGCGCGCATTGTCGAGGGGTCGGTGCGTTTTGATGCTAACGAGCTGGTCGGCCTTGGCGTCGAAGAGCTCAATAAGATCCGCGGCACCCAACTGACGATGATCGTGCAATCACCGCTCTCATCGCTCGACCCGTTGTCGCGCGTTGGCAAGCAACTGGTCCGCGCGCAGCAGGAGCATCGCTCGATCTCCGCTGATGACGCTTGGCGCGCCGGCGCCGACATGCTGGCGACAGTAGGTATTCCGGACGCCGAGCGCCGAATGCGCGCGTGGCCTCACGAACTTTCTGGGGGAATGGCGCAACGCGTCCTCATCGCGCTTGCGCTCATCAATGGCCCGCGCATGCTTATTGCCGACGAGCCCACCACGGGTCTTGATGTGACCGTGCAGGCGCAGATTCTGGATCTACTTCGGACTCTCGTTGCCGACCGTGACATGGCCGCCATGATCATCACCCACGACCTCGGCGTGGTCGCCCACTACTGCACCCGCATGTGCGTCATGTTTGCCGGTTCGATCGTCGAAAGCGGGCCGGTGCGACAGGTCTTCAACGACGCGCGGCACCCCTATACCCAAGCCTTGATTTCATCGACACCGAAACGCATTGCCCAAAAGGGCTACGGCCAAATTGGTGGACCGCCGCCGAACCTCTACGACCTGCCCCTCGGGTGCCACTATCGCGACCGCTGTTCGCGCGCGGCTGACATCTGCCACTCGACGCCGCCGGTGACCGGTGTTGGTGATAAGCACGAGGCGATGTGCCATTTCGCAGACGAGAGTGGGGCCAACCCCGCGGCGGCACACCATGGCTGAACCGATCCTTCAGGTGCGCAATCTGGTGAAGCATTTTCCGGGTAACCGACCCGGCGAAACAATCCATGCCGTGAACGGTGTTTCCTTCGATCTAATACCCGGTCAGACGCTTGGGCTGGTTGGTGAGAGCGGTTCCGGTAAATCGACGATCGGTCGGTGCGTGGTTCGCCTTCTGCGGCCCACGTCCGGGAAGATTCAATTCGGCGCGCACGACATCACGACCATCGGTGAAGGTCAGATGCGGCCGCTTCGCAAGGAAATCCAGATCGTTTTCCAAGATCCATACAGCGCGCTCAATCCGCGAATGAGGGCAGGAAATTTGATTGGCGAGTTGGTCAAATTGCATAGCGATCTTGGACCCCAGGCGCGCCGGGAAAGAGTAGCTGCGCTGGCTGCACGCGTGCATCTCAATGCGGATCTCTTGACCCGGTTTCCCAACGAATTGTCGGGTGGACAGCTACAGCGCGTTTGTATCGCGCGGGCGCTCGCCACCAATCCGAAGGTCATCGTTCTTGATGAACCCACTAGTTCACTCGACTTGTCGGTCCGGGCTGGGATTTTGGAACTGCTGGGCGAGTTGCAGCGCGAGACCGGGGTCGCAATGCTGTTCATTTCTCACGACTTGGAAACCGTTCAGCTCGTCAGCCATCGCATTTTAGTGCTGTATCTGGGGTTCGTTATCGAAGACGGGCCCGCCAATGCTGTTTTCGCCAAGCCATCACATCCCTATTCACAGGCGCTTTTGTCGGCCGACCTGCCGCCAGATCCTGACGTCGTTCTCGACCGTCAAATTCTACAGGGTGAAGTGCCCGGTCCAGTCAATTTGCCGCCGGGCTGCGCGTTCGCGCCGCGGTGTCCCTTGGCGCGCGATGAGTGCACCGGCGCCAGACCGCCCCTGGTCGGGGTCGGCGAGAATCATCATGCGGCCTGCGTGCGCATCGCGGATGGGACCAACGATATCCGGGCGGCTCAAATCGCCGCAGCCGGCGATATTCACAAGAAATTTCAAGATCAGTTCGTTAGGAGAACGACATGAGCGTCAAAGGGACCATCGACATCGTCGTCAACGTGACGACACCAGACCTGATCAAACGCGGCGGGTCGCCAAGCGACGAGACCTTCAAGGATCAAGTTCGCCAGCCCAAGGGAGCGCGAAAAGGCGTTAGCATTGCCGACTATCTGCGCAAGATGGACCGTGCCGGTATCGAACGCTCGTTGCTGATTGCCGTGCGCGCCGGCGATATGCGCATGGAGGGATCAAAGGAAATCTCCTACAAATATGTCGCCGACATTTGCCGCAAATACCCCGACCGGTTCTCTGGCCTCGCGGGTGTTAACCCGATGCTCGGGATGCAGCAGCTGCGCGATCTGGAAGAGGCGGTCGACAAATACGGCTTCGTTGGTGCCCATTTCTACCCGCACTGGTTCGATATGGCGCCCGACCACCCGTACATCTTTCCGGTCTACGCAAAATGTATCGAACTCGACATTCCGATCATGATGCAGGTCGGACACAACCTGATCTATCAACGCGACCGGCGGCTGCCCAGCATGGCGCAGCCCATTACGTTGGATCGCATTGCCATTCTGTACCCCGAGCTCAAACTCTTGGGAATCCATTTGGGCGTGCCGTGGACAGATGAGATGATCTCAATGGCCTGGAAGCACGAGAACATCTATATCGGTGGCGATGCCTATGCGCCGAGCTATTGGCCCAAACAGATGGTGCACTACGCCAACACATACGGATCGCACAAGTTCCTCTTCGGCACCGACTGGATGGTGATCGATCCAGAGCGCGCGGTCCGCGACGTCGAAGAACTCGGGTTCCGGCCCGATTCTAAGGTAAAGATCATGCGGGATAACGCCCTGCGTATTTTCAAGTTGCCAAAAGGCGGTCTCAAGACGACGCCGCGCAATTGGGGGGCAGCGCTTGCCGATGCCCCTTCTAAGAAGGGAAAGAAATAATGCCTCGCCCGCACATCGAATTTATACAGGCCCAAGCATTATCATGGGCCGATGGCCTGCCTGCCGGCGCCGCGCGCGCCGATGTCGGTTGCAAGACCCTCAGCATCGACGTTGCCACGGGCGCCGCGACCTGCGTCGTCCGCTATCCGGCTGGCTGGAAACGGGCCGAAGGGGAATACCTCTCGACCGACGAAGAGTTCTATGTGCTCGATGGCGCGCTTTCGATCAACGGAATCACCTACGAGCGCGACAGTTACGCGCACCTGCCGGCTGGTTACCTACGAAAGGCCGCCGCGTCGGATAAGGGCGCCGTTTTGCTGACATTCTTCGACGGTCCGGTCGATGCCGTCGCAGCCAATGCGCCAGGTTCAATGTTTCGTACCGATCGTCTGGTTGAGAAGGTCTCGGTGCCCACTGCCGACTGGGGCAATGCCGACGTCGATGCGATGGGCCTGCGCGATATATCGACCAGCTCGCGCCTGCTCTCGTTGTTCACCGACCCAGACACCGGCGAGATCACCTATCTAACCGGCGTCGTGCCGTTCAAATCTGAGTCCTCGCCAGAACGTCATCCCGTCGGGCAGGAGTTCTACATTTTAGGCGGCTCCCTTGCCGGCGTCGGCGGGTTCATGCAAGGCGGCGCTTATTGCTGGCGCCCGCCGATGGTGACACATGGGCCCTATGGCAGCCCGACCGGCGCATTGATCATTTTGCGCAGCGTCGGTGGTCCGCTCACCACCGAGCTCGATGCGCCGGTGTCGCATAACTATGCCCCCGACCATCGCCCGGTCTTGCCGCCCGAATTGGCCGCGGCCGGATCGAAGCCTTTCCCACCGCCGGCCCGGTACTAGATCGCGATGAACGCCGGAATCATTGCCAACCGCCCCGCGTCCTACCGCGCGGTTACCATCACCGAAGGGTTGCGGACCAGTGCGCGCCGGACACCGGACAAACTGGCCCTCACGGAAGAAGGGCGCAAACTCACGCACGGGCAACTCATCCGCCGGATTAATCGGGTGTCCAATGCCGGCCTCGGCCTTGGCCTAAAGCCCGGCGATCACGTGGCGCTCATGTGCACGAATTGCATCGAGTTTGTCGAAGTCACCTGCGGCATGTCCGAGATCGGCGTCGCGCCGGCGATGATCAACGCGCGCTCCACCGCGCACGAGACGTCCTATATCTGCAACGACGCTGGGGCCAAAATCCTGTTCGTCCATGCCGATAACCAAGAAGCGGCGTTTGCCGCCGACCTGCAGACGGTTGAGCGCATCGTGGTCATCGATCCCGGCAACGACAACAGCGATTATGAGAAACTTCTGGCCGCCGCATCGAGCGAACAATCCTCGATTGCGCTTGAAGAGTGGGATGTTTTCTCGATCCCCTATACCTCGGGAACGACCGGCAATCCCAAAGGCGTCTTGCTGTCGCACCGCTCACGGGTGAATCACATGCTGTTCACCATGGCCGCCAACTATGGCTGCTACACCCCCGAGGCCCGACCGCTCGCGACCTCGCCGTTTCACAACGGCGCCGGTTTCATCAATGCGTTGGCGGGTCCCTTCTTCGGTGGCACGACCCACATCCTGCCCAAGTACGAACCGGAACTGATGCTGCGCGCGCTACAGGAACGCAACATTACCAGCATGTTCATGGTGCCGACGCACTTTCACGCCATGTTTAATCTCGGACAAGACACCCTCCATAAGTACGACAAGAGTTCGCTGCAGGTGATCCATTCCAATGCCGCGCCGCTGCCGCAAGCGACAAAGGAAAAGATCGTCGACTTCTTCGGTGAAGGAATCTTGTTCGAATCCTACGGGTCGACCGAAGCCGGCGGTTGTACCTTCCTGCGCCCCGAAGACCAGTTACGCAAGATGAGTTGCGTCGGCCAACCCGGACCCAGCGTATGGCTCGAAATCCGCAATGATCAGGGCGACGTTCTGGGAAACGACGAGGTCGGCGAAGTCTGGATCAAGAATGCTTGGCTGTTCAACGGCTATTGGAACAATCCCGAAGCGACGGCCGAAGGGCTGGTCGACGGATGGTGCACCGTGGGCGATCTCGGCAAGACCGACGACGAGGGCTATCTCTACCTCGTCGACCGCAAGAAAAACGTCATCATCTCCGGCGGTCAGAATATCTTCCCACGCGAGATCGAAGAGGTGCTGCACCATCACCCGGCGGTTGGCGAAGTGGCCGTCGTCGGCAAGAAGGACGACTATTGGGGCGAGTCCGTTACCGCCTTCGTCGTCCTGCGCCCAGGCCAGGCCGCCGGTGCTGACGAACTCAAAGAACGCTGCGGCCGCGAACTCGCGCGTTACAAGTTGCCCAAGGAATTTCATTTCGTCGAGGCGCTGCCAAAAAACGCGACGGGAAAAATCCTGCACCGCGAATTGCGCGATCGGTTGAACAAGGGGGAGTTCGACACATGATGATCACGCGCCACTATGCGACCGTTGGTAATCGGCGGGTGCACTACAGGCGTGCGGGGCAGGGGCCGGCCATTGTCCTGCTCCATGCCTCCCCGGTGTCGAGCGAGGTGTTCGAAGCCGTTCATTTTCCCGTCCTTGCCAAAGAATTCACCGTCATTGCGATTGATACGCCGGGGCAGGGCCTATCGGACAAGTTGGACCTTGGCCGCCAGGAAAAGATCGAAGACCTTGCTGACGCACTCGCTGAAACGCTTGAAGTCCTCGGCGTCGATCATTGCGCGCTCTACGGTCGCCATACCGGCGCCTCGATTGCTGTCGAATACGCCCGCCGATTCCCGGCGCGCGCGGCACTGGTCATCACCGACGGATTCCCGCTCTTCCCACCGGAAGTACGCGACGACTATCTGAAGAACTACCTTGCCGACATTGTGCCCGATTGGGCCGGCTCGCATCTGTTGTGGTGGTGGTTCCGTTACCGCGAACAGCATGTCTTTTGGCCTTGGCACAAACACAAAGGCGCCAACCGCGCCGACCAAGACGTGCCCGATCTCGCCTTCCTCCAGCGTGGGACGCGCGAAATTCTTGTCGCCGGCAATACCTATAAGAGCCCCTACGCGGCGGCGTTCCTTCATGAAGGCCCGGCAGCCGTTGATGCCATCCTCAAGGGGCCGGTACCGGTGTGTTTCGGTGGGCGGCCGGGCGATTCCGTATTCTCCGCGCTCGAGCGGATGGACAAAAAATCGTGGATCAAGGAATTCGCGCGCGATAAGCGCGATGCCGCGATGCAAGAATTGGAAATCTTTCGTCAGCATCCGGCGAAGGGGGAGCCGCCACCGCCGCCTGATACGGTGGACCTGCCCGGACGTGTCACCATCCGTTACGCTGCCGTCGGCGGCCGCCAGGTCGCGGTTCGGTCGTTTGGCGATCACGCCGGCACCCCGGTTGTGCTGCTGCACCGCTTCCCGGGGTCGGGAAAATTTCTCGAACCGCTACTGCTCGAACTCGGAAAATCGCGCCGCGCTATCGCGATCGACCTGCCGGGCCACGGCGATTCGGATCGGTTGGGCGATCACAGCGTGACCGCTTATGCCGCTGTCGTCGCCGCAACGCTTGATCATCTTGGACTGCCGTCGGCGCATATCTACGGCCACAACGCCGGCGCATCGGTTGCGATCGCGCTTGCGCTCGATCGCCCGCGTGCCGTTGCAAGCCTGATGCTCGAAGGGCCGATGGTGATGACGGCGACCGACCGCGCGCGATTCGCGGCGCAGTGGGCGTTGCCGGCCGATCCAGTATGGGATGGCCACCACCTCACGACCATCTGGCACCAAACGCGCGACAAGCGCCTGTACTATCCTTGGTACGAGAAAACGCTTGCCGCCAGTCGCTTTATCGAGCCCGAAGTCGAACCCGAGAGAATTCACGACCAAGTCGTCGAGATGATCAAGCATCCGTGGTCGTTCAAACCCGCGTGGGACGCGGCCTTCGCTTATCCGACCCGCGAAGGCCTATCGGAAGTGCGCGTCCCGACGTGGATCGGGGTCGCCGACGCCGACGACTTCGCGCCCTGCCGTGAGGCCACGGAACGCCTTCTTGGGCAGGACGTCACGGCCCTGGGGCCCACACCATCGCCGGCGGCCACGGCGCAGGCGATCAACGCCTTCCTCAAAGCACAAGCGTGAGGACGAGATGACGGCTCCCGCGGTCGATCCCGCTGATCCAGCCGCCATCGCTGCACGAGCGGTGTCCATCGTCGGCGCCGACAACGTGGTCAGCGACGCGGACGAACGCGCGGTCTACTCGCAAGATATCGTCCAATGGGATGCGCCCATCGCCGATCTCGTCGTGCGCCCCGCTTCGGAGACTGACGTCTCTGCACTGCTCCGGCTCGCCGGCGAGCTTGGCTTGGCGGTCGCGCCGCGCGGTGGCGGGCTTTCCTACACACGGGGTTATGTGCCGGAAAAACCCGGCACGATGATCCTCGACCTCACACGCCTCAACGTCATCCACGAGGTCAACGAGGAGGACCGCTACATCACGCTCGGGCCTGCCGTGACCTGGCAACAGGTGATGGACGAACTGCGCCCACGCGGCATGCGCACCGTCCTAACTGGGCCGATCTCAGGCATTTATTCGACGGTCGGCGGCGCCGCGTCCCAGAACATTCCTGGCAGTATGGACACGATCCTCGGGCTCGAGGTGGTGTTGGCCGATGGCCGCATCGTGCACACCGGGTCCGCCGCGATTTCGCGCGCCGACTCGCCGTTCTATCGCTACTACGGACCCGACCTGACCGGATTGTTTCTCGGCGATACCGGCACCTACGGTGTTAAGACGCGGCTCACCCTACGGATTGAACGAATCCCTGAGGGCGTTGCCTTCGGTTCGTTTGCGTTTGAAACGTTGAGCGATATGGCCGCCGCCATGACCGACGTCTCGCGTCTCGGGGTCGCCGCCAAGAGTTTCGGCATGGACCCGCTCAAAAACCGTACCGCCACCAAGGTCGGCTTGCGCGAAGGCGCCGAAACGTTGCGGGACGTCGCGCGCGGCTCGGGATCGCTGGTCCGCGGCCTCAAGGATGCGGCGCGGATCGTCGCGGCCGGGCGCGACGCCTATGACGACGTCAAATGGTCGCTCCACCTCACCGTCGAAGGGTTCGATCAACGCGCCGCCGACACCGCAATGGGGGCGGCGCGCAAGGCCTGCGCGGTCCACGGCGGCCGTGACATCGAACCCAGCATCCCCATCGCCATGCGCGCCAAACCGTTCTCCATCCGCGGCTTCCTTGGCCTGAACGGCGAAAGTTGGGTGCCCGTGCACGGCGTCTTCCCGATGTCCAAGGCGCGCGATGTGGTTCGCGTCGTCGAGAATTTCTTTGCCGAACGCCAACCGCTGCTCGACGAACACGACATCCAGGTCTCGTACCTGTCGTCAATCAACGGTCAATTCTGGTTGCTCGAGCCGATGTTCTATTGGATGGACGCGGTCAGCGAGTTCCACATGCGCTACCTCGACCGCAAGCGTTACGCCAAGTTCCAAGCGATTCCCGCCAACCCGGATGCGCGGGCAGCGGTGATGCGCATGCGCGGCGAGCTGCGCGACCTGTTCTTCGGCCTCGGCGCCGTGTCGGCACAAATCGGCAAGTTCTACAATCTAGCCGACGCGCTCGAGCCCGAGACCTACGCCGTCCTCACATCGATCAAGGACCTGCTCGATCCCGACCGCCGTCTCAATCCGGGCAACCTCGGCTGGCGGTAAAAAAAAGTAGCCCGCCGTTCAAAGCGCTACTTGGAAGACGCTCAAGAAAACATTTCTGCGGCCACCTGTACCATGGCGTGCGCCTTTGGGCCGATCCGCTTGACCGACTCGACAAAGCGCGGATGGGTCATGCCGGAGCCCAGGAACGTCCATCGCATCGCTTGATGTTGCGTCTCGACGTAGCGCTGGCGTTCGTCTGTTTTGAACGATCGCCCAGTCGCTGCAACAAAAGCGTCGGCGTCGAACTCGGTTTGTTGCCGCAGCCCGTCGTCGAGCATGCTGCCAATTTGAAAATACTCTTGGATCGCCATGTCGATCTCGGCAGGATCCGATGCATCCACCAATGACTCGACCATCAGGGTGTCGATCTTGGCGTGCTGCGCTTCCTCCATCCAATGATGGCGCAACAGCGACTTGAACTGCGGATCGAGTGCGGCGTCGCACTTAATGCTGTCGACATAGTGGCCTTGCGACATCCACTCGATGTGCAAGATCGTCAACGCGACGGCAAGGGGATGGTGCGAGAGAACGGCGCGGGCGATCTCCGACGGTGGGCCGATCACCTCACAGGGTGTGCCGAAATCCGCGATGAACGCCTTACGGAAAGTCTTGAACAGATGGATGTGTTTGGCTTCTTCGGCGGCGAATTGAAGCAACGCCCGGACCCGGTAGTCGTCGGCGTCCTTGAGTTGCGGCCGCGTATGGTCCAACACGAACGGTAAGATAAATTCCTCCACCAATCCAAACATGTACAGATAGTTGTGGCCCCGAATCTGGTTGGCCACGGTCCGTTCCTCCGGTTCAAGGAAGGTCATTGCGTCGGTTCTAGCCAAGGTTTCCGGCATGAAGGGCCGGTCAAAATCCAGCGGCTTGTCTTCGCCGATGATGTCTTCAACCCGCCAGTGAACCCGCTCCGAGGCGGCTAGCACGTCGCGGTAGGTGTATTCCGGTTGCGTGTTCATGATCGTTCCTTTCCGTTAAAGGGATTGTGTTGTTCAGTCTTCGCTAGCGGGGACGGGTACGCCGTAGCGCACGGCCAATGCCTGGGGCGATCGCAGCCCCATGGCGCGCAGTTGCTGCATCGTCATGGATCTGGTCTGGGCCGCCGCGCGGCGCCGAGCCTCCCAGCGCCTGACCGCAAAAAGGGTCGTTTGGCCGCTGGCGACGAACCGCTGCCAGGGCCCGAAACTGGGTGTGCTAGGTGCGAATGCGGTCATTTTCTTCTCCGTCCTGTTGTGCAGCCCCCGTGGCCGCAGACCGAAGATGGACGCGCACCGTGTGAGACAACGTTGGAACCGGCGTGGAAAATGCTCAAAATGAGGTTCATTCGGCCGTTTGACCGTGTGAACAAGCGGTCGGCGGCGAGGAAGCGGCAAATGTCGGTGGAACTGAAGGTCCTGGGGGAATTGGAGGTCGTTCGCGACGGCGCGCGCCTCACCATGCCTCAGTCCAAGAAAACCAAGGCTTTACTCGCTTATTTGGCGGTAACCGGCCGACCGCACCGTCGCGAGCGGCTTTGCGAGATGTTCTGGGAGCTGGCTGATGATCCGCGCGGCTCCCTACGGTGGTCGCTGAGCAAACTTAGGCCGTTGCTGGATGAACCCGGTGACCGTCACATTGTGGCCGATCGCGAAACGGTGACGCTGGCAGGCGTCGCGGTGGACCTCCTGGCCCTGGAGAAAGCCGCCGACGCGCCCTTGGATGCCCAAGTCGCGGCGCTCGAAGCCTGCCGCGGCGAGTTGCTCGAGGGCCTCGATATGTTGAATCTGCTCGATTACCAGGCTTGGCTGGTGGCGCAGCGTGAAGATATGCGGGCCAAACGCATTGGTCTTCTCGACGCCGTGCTCGGGTCTTCTGCGGGCGAAGAGGGCGCGTTGGTCAGGCATGCCCGCACCCGGGTCAACATCGATCCCTACAATGGCGAGGCCCGGGCGCGGTTCATTCGTCTGCTGCACAGCGCCGGTCATGGCGATGAAGCGGAAGAACAGTATCGCGCGGGTTGTCGGTTGTTGGCCGAAGTGGGCGCGACGACCACGCCGATCGACACTACTTGGCAGGAGATTCGGCGCCCGACGGGTGCCCCGGCGCTGGCGCCGGCGCTAACTGAGAGGCCCCGCGCCATCACAGAAGGTTTCGTCGGTCGGGTGGAGGAACTCAACAGTCTGCTCAGCATTCTTGAGGGAGCGGGGTCGCGCAGAGAGGCGCGCGTCGTGGTCATCGCGGGCGAACCTGGAATCGGGAAAACATCGCTCGTCGCCGAGCTCAAGTCACGCGCCGCAGATCAAGGCGCGACGGTTCTGTCCGGTGCCGCTTTTGAAGCTGAATCGGGGCGACCTTACGGCCCCTGGGTCGAGGCGCTGCGGGAGATTCGCGCCGCCGCGATCGGGCCCGCCTTGTCCGCCGACCTTGCACCTCTTCTCCCGCGCCTTGAGAAGGAGCCAGTCCAGGAGCATTCGCGCGACCGCCTCTATGGTGGGGTCGTCGAGCTTTTGGCCTCGCTGGCCCATACCGCGCCTCCGGTTGTCCTTTCTTTCGATGATATTCACTGGGCCGACGGTGCCACCTGCGAACTACTCCACTACGTCGTTCGCATGTCGCGTCATCGCCCTTTACTCGTCGTCCTCACGGCGCGCGATGGTGAGCTGCCCGACAATGAGGCGGCCACCGGAACCCTGGCGGCGCTGCGTCGCGAGGGGTTGTTGGACGAGATCATGTTGGGGCCGTTTACGCAGGCAGAATCCAACGCGCTGATCGCCGGCCTGCCGACGGAAGACCTTCAACGAGTTTTTCATCAAAGCGCGGGCAACCCGCTGTTTGCAATTCAGCTGGCGCATGCCGTAAGCGAGCACGCGGGGACTGGGGACAGCGTCGCTCAGACGGTGCGTGACCGGTTGGATCGACTACCCCCGTTTGCCGGAGATGTGCTGCGTTGGGCGGCAGCGCTTGGCCAGGCTTTCAGCAGTGATGTCCTACGCAACGTGGTTGGGGGTGACGATGAAGAATTTGTAGCCACGCTGGAACTTCTTGGACGTCACGGATTGATCCGCGAGACCGGTGACCGCAACGGGCGCTACGTCTTTGCCCATGACATCGTCCGCGCCGCGGTCTACGACCAACTTTCCGGCCCGCGTCGGCGCCTGATCCACCTAAAGATCGCCAAATTCCTGGAGGCGAACGCAGAGGGGGAATCGGACTCGGCAAGCGATATTGCCCGCCACGCCGCGCTGGCTGGCGAAAACGGCATGGCTGCGCGCGCCTGTGTTCACGCAGGACGTCGATACCTTCGGCAGTTTGCTGGCACCGAGGCCGACGCCGTCGCCAAGCGCGGGCTCCGCTACGCAGAGGCTTTAAGCGAACAAAAGCGCATCAAGATTACGTTGAGGCTCTTGGCGATTCGCCACCAAGCCCACCGTCCCTCAGACCCTGAGGCGGCCGCAGCCGAGATCAAGACTTTGGCTGAGCGCGCTCTCGACCTGGGGCTCTTAGACACCGCGCGGGCCGGATTTCATTTCCTATCGGATCTGCGCTGGGAAGTCGGCGACATGACGAGCGCGGGTACATACATTCGGCGTGCCGAATTCCTCAGCCGCACTGGCAACGATAACGCCCGAATCGTGGGCTTGGGTGAAGCGGCGCGGTGTCTGGTCTTGCTGGACCGCGATCTCCCTGATGCCGAGGCCATGCTGTTGGAAGCGCGGGCACTTGCCCAGCGTGCCGGTATCGAGCACGAATCGCTGGAGGACGCCCAGGGACTGTTGAGCCAGTTTCACGGGGACGTCGAGGGCGCCAGTCAGGGTTTTGGTAAGGCGCGCGATCTGTCTCGGCGGAACGGCAACAGACTGTATGAATTCTACGCTCTCGAACACTTAGTCATTGCGGAAATGGAGCGCGGGCGTCGCGATTCAGCAAGAGCTCTGTGCGCCGAATTGGAACAATTGGGCGAAAAACTGCGCGACGGTAGCGAACTGCCGATGGCGCGCGCTCTCGCCGCCCTCTGCCGCTACAATCATGATGAAAGCGAAGTGACCGAGGCCGATTTGGCGGCGTGTACGGATGCGTTGCGCCTGACGGACGCAAAGCATCGGCTTTCCGTGGTTTTGACCGCCTCGTCGCGCATTCATTTTGAGAGGGGGCGGCCCGCGCAAGCCCGGATTCTGGGCGAAGAAGCGCTGTCCTGTGTGCGCCATCTTGAACGGCCTAACGATATCGCGCGCATTCTGTCGTTTCTTGTCCAGGCTTGCACCGCGCAGGGTGACGACGACGCGCATGACCGCTATTTTGACGAATTGTTACGATTGACCCAGCGGCCTCTGTCTATCCAAGTCAAACGTCTGGTGGATGCGACGCTCGTTGCGGGGCAAACGGGCGCGGAACCGGAATCGGAGTAGGTGATGCCCAAGATTGTAGTCGAACGGCTTTTCGACGAGCCGGTGGCTTTTGAAGATTTGCAGAAAATGGAAGACAACGCCCAGTGGTGTCTCGAGCTGTACAACGTAAAGTTCCTTCAGTCACTTTTTGCGGCAGATAGGAAGCGCATGATTTGTGTCTACGAGGCGCCCGACGCCGAAGCCGTGCGTTCCGCCAACCGCAAGGCCGGACTGCCTTTCGAGGCTGTATGGAGTGCCGACGTATTTGAGGGCCGGAGGTAGCGATCTCTTCCGACTCCGATTCGGCACCGCTCGCGACCGATTGGCGGCCGCCGCCCGAGCCCTACTTGCCACCGAAGGCCCAGCGCGATCTGTGGCCTGACGTTTCGGGCAATACGATCAACGGCCTAGGCGAGAGCGCCGTGCGCCGACCCGAACCGATCTACCACCACGACCCCGAACGGACGCGCTTCGCAGCGCTTCAAACCTGGTTTCGCGGCCTGCCGTCCCATCCATTGATCGGCAAAGCCCGGCGCGACCGGATTCCCATCATGGAGGAGCCACTCGCCCCGCTCGCGCCGACGCCCTTACAAAGAACGTCTGCCGATTGGAGCGCCGTCGTCAAACAAAAGGCGCGCGACCTCGGTGCCGAACTCGTGGGCATCGCGCGCATGCAGCCAGAATGGGTGTTCGACGGATTCGATGTGTCACAGAAATGGGCGGTGATGCTCGGTATCGCGATGGATCACGCCGAGCTACGCACGGCACCCCATCCGCGCGCCATTGCCGAGGTGGTGCGCCAATACGGTCGCGGCACCCAGGTTGCCAAGCGGCTAGCAAGTTGGTTGCGCGCCCAGGGTTGGGATGGCTTTCCCCACGGCGGCCCCGATGCCGGCCCGGTCCTGATGATCCCGCCCGCCTTGGCGTGTGGTTTCGGCGAACTCGGCAAACACGGATCGATCATCAACCCGGATTTGGGGTCAAGCTTTCGGCTAGCCTATGTCCTTACCGACGTGCCGCTAGAACCCGATGCCCCTGAAGCTTTTGGCGCCGATGGGTTCTGCCAGCATTGCCGCGTCTGCGAAACGGCGTGTCCCCCGGTCGCGCTTACCCCTGCGAAGCATCTCGTGCGCGGTGAAACAAAGTGGTACGTCGACTTTGATAAGTGCGTCCCGTACTTCAACGACACCACCGGGTGTGGCATTTGCATTGCCGTCTGCCCGTGGAGCCTGCCCGGTGTGGCGCCAAAGCTCGCGGCAAAGCTAACCCGCCGTCAGCAGCGCCAAGTCGCCTAGAGCCTAGAACCTAGAACGAGAACGCGCGGCAAACCCGGCTTGCGCACTTACGTGGCCGAGCGATTGTCGGCGGCGCGCCGAGCCAGGGCCGCGGGCATGTCGTCAAACGATGCATAGTTCAGCGCATAAAGATTGGCATACAACCCGTTCTGCTCGATCAGGGTGTCGTGCGGCCCAGTTTCTACGATGCGGCCGTCTTGCAGGACAATGATACGATTCGCGCCGCGTATGGTGGCCAGTCGGTGCGCAATCACGATCCCGGTGCGGCCTTCCAGCAGGCGCGCCAAGGCTTTTTGGATTTGGCGTTCGGTATAGCTGTCGATGTTGGCCGTGGCTTCGTCGAGAATCAAGATTCGGGTGTCGGCAACCAACGCGCGGGCAAAGCTCAACAGCTGGCGCTGGCCCAGCGACAGATTGCGCCCCAGCTCGACCAACATCGTGTCGTAACCGTCAGGCAAACGCATGATGAAATCGTGTGCGCCAACGGTCTGCGCGGCGCTCTCCACGTCCGCGCGCGACGCACTGTCCTTGTTGTAACGAATGTTCTCGAAGATCGTGCCGGTAAACAGGAACGGATCTTGTAAAACCATACTCACGTGGCGCGACAGCGCCTCTTTGGCGTAGTCCCGCACGTCCACGCCGTCGATCAGAATGGACCCTTCCCAAACCTCATAGAACCGGTGGAGCAGGGCGGTGATGCAGGTCTTGCCGGACCCCGTCGGCCCGACCAACGCGACCGTCTCGCCGGGCTGAACGTGAAAACTGACATCGTGGAGAACCGGGCGGTTTCGGTCGTATCCAAACGTGACGTGGCGGAATTCGACCGATCCTTCGACGTTTTGCGGGGCGACGGCATCCGGTTTGTCCGAAATCGCGAGCGGCACATCCAGTACTTCAAAAATACGCTGGCCCGACACCATGGCGCGTTGCATCACGCTGTATTGCATCGTCAGCGAACGAATGGGGTCGAAGAACCGCTGGACATAAAAAACGAACGCGACGATGACGCCGATCTCAAGTTTGCTCTCCAGTACGAGCGTACCGCCCAGCACGATGACGATCGCCAGCGCCACGCCGGTCAGCGAATCGACGATTGGCACCATGGTCTGGCCAAACTTGGCCGCCCGCAGGTGCGCCTTCAGATTGTCATGCGCCTTGGTGTCGAACAGATCGTAGTTCACTGCCTCGCGCCGCATCGCTTGAACGGTGCGAACCGCGCGAATGCCTTCTGCCATCGCGCCGCTTACAACGGAATTGGTCTCGCGGGCGTGTCGAAAGGCGCGCCGCGCGCGGGGCAGCCAAACGATGCGCACCAAGAACAGGGTCGGCACGATAGCCAGGGTCAGCAAGCCCAGTTCAAAATTCATGGTCAGCATGATCACCACGATCCCGACCAGCAGCACGAGGTCGCCAATCGCGGTGATCGAGTTATCGAGGAATTCCTGCAGCGAATTCACGTCGCCTTGGAGCCGTGACATCATGCGGCCCACCTCGGTCCGGTCCATGAAAGTCAGTGCGACGTTCTGCAAATGCGCGAACATAGCCCGGCGGAGCTCGAAAATAACGCGCTCGCCAGTCCAGCCGACCAGCCAATCCTGCAACCAGTTCGCGGCGTAGTTTATCACCACGACCGCGGCGAACACGCCGACGATGATGGCGAGCATCGCTTGGCCGCCAACATCGGAGAGCAGTGCATCGTCGATGGCCCACCGAATGACCAAGGGAATTGCCAACTGGGTCGCGGTAAAGGTCAAGACAGCGCCGATGGCGAGGATGATGGCGCCTCGGAATGGTCGGACATAGCCCATGAACCGGCGGACAACCTGCCGGTCGAACGCCGCGCCGAACATTTCTTCATCGCGGCTGATTTGCGAGCCGACCACCGCCCGAAGCTTTCGTCCGCCATTGTCGGCGGGATCAAGCGATGTCATTCCGCAACCTCCAACGCTTCGGCGGCCGACTCTTCGCCGGTGGTCTGCAGCCGGTAGAGCGCCGCATACCTACCGCCCTGCGCCAACAGCCCGTCATGGGTGCCGCGCTCGACGATCTGGCCCTCTTCGAGAAACACAATTTCGTCGGCGTGTTTCAGGGCGCTTAACCTGTGGGACACGATGAACGTCGTGCGGTCCGCCGCGCCCGTTTCCAGCGCCTGTTGGATCATCCGCTCGGTGCCGGCGTCGATCGCCGCCGTCGAATCGTCCAACACCAGAACGGCGGGTTGCAGGAGGGCCGCGCGCGCGATCGCCACCCGCTGCTTTTGTCCGCCCGATAGCGATACACCGCGCTCGCCGACCAGGGTCTCGTACCCGGCGGGCAGCGTGTCGATAAACGTGCCGATCTGCGCCGCACCCGCGGCATCGCGGATGTCGGTCTCTTCGGCCCATGGATCGCCGTAGGCGATGTTGTTTTCGATCGATGAGGTGAACAAATAGGGGTCTTGCGCAACAACACAGACCGCTTCGCGCAGCGACGTTCCAGTTACCTCGCGGATGTCCTGACCGTTGATCGTGATACGCCCTTCCGTCGGATCGTAATGCCGCGGCAATAACTGGGAGATGGTCGACTTGCCGCTACCCGGCGGCCCGACGATGCCGATGGTCTTGCCGCGACCCACCGAGAACGAAACATCGCGGAGCACCGGTGGGCTAACACCGGGGTCATAGGAAAATGTCACGTTCTCGAAGGTCACCGTGCCGTCGCCGGGTGCCAGGGCGTGGGCACCGTCCGCATCCGCGATCACCACGTCGGCGTCCAGAACCGCGAACAGCCGGTTACCGCAGGTTGATGCGCGGGCGAATGAATTCACCACCATCCCGATCTGACGCACCGGTTGCTGGAGGATCGTCATGAACGTTAGAAACTCGGTGAGGGTCCCAATGGTCATGCTGCCATCCAACACTCGCAGGCCGCCAACCCAAATCACCAACCCCATCGCGGCAAGGAAAGTGAATGACATAGCGCTGGTCGCTGAAGAACGCGCGCTGATGCGCTCGCGTGAGATATCGAGTGCCGGAAGGGCCGTCTCATCGTATTTCGACATCTCGAAGTTCTCGGCGCCGAACGCACGGACGACCCGAATGCCGGTCAGGTTCTCATCCATGATCCGGCCCAAAACGCCAAGGCTCTCTTGCAGCTTCAGCCACAACCCGCGCAAGCGCAGACGAATGGTTGCCGAACGCCATGCGACGAACGGCACAAAACTCAGGCTCAGCAATCCGAGGACGACATCGGTGGACAGCATCAGTGCCGCGCCCACCGCCACCATGACCACCAGCAACAGCGACCGCAGGATCGCCATGTTGAAAAACATACGGACCCCCTCGATGTCGAGTAGGGCGCGTGTCACAAGATCGCCGGTGTGAACGCTATCGTGAAAAGAAAAATTGAGCTTTTGCAGCTTGGCGTAGAAGTCGAGCCGAAGCTGGTAGCCCACTAAATGGCCGATCGACTCACCGCTGTAGTTGTGCACCAACGTAAAGGCACCGCGCAGAACCGACACGGCGAACAGAATGCCCGCTGTGGCCCACAAGGTGTCCCGGGCGGCCTCAATATCGATGGTGCGCTCGCCCAGCGACAATAGGGCGCCGTCGACGGCGTCGCCGAGCAATCGCGGCACCATCAGTTGCAAGACCACGGCAACCAAGGTCGAGCCGACGGCAATCGCCACCCGCCCGCGATTACCCAGAGCGAGCTTCACGATCCGCCATAGAACAGCGGAATCGCCCGCCGCCCGGCGGTCGCCAGAAGAGTCGTCGCTACGCATCAAGGGCTGATTATGGGGGTTCGGTTGAAGGTCACTGTTTGGACGATATTGCCACTTTAGGGACGGTTTGGCCAAACCTTCCCCGGCGGCGCCCAAAAGGCGAACGGCCATCCCGCACGGTACGACGGTCTAGGCCAGGACGCGCCCGTCGGCCAGGGCGGTCGCGTCGATCTCAATCAGGCGATCCGGTCGCCCGAGCGCCGCCACCGCAACGAACGTGTCGGCCGGATAGGGTTCTTTGAACCAGCGTTGGCGCAAAGCAAAGACGTTGGGCCGGTAGGCCATATCGGTCACGTAGATCGTCACTTTGACGATTCGGTCAACGTCGCTTCCGGCAGCCTGCAACGCCCGCTGGATGTTGCGCATCGCCTGATCGGCCTGCGCGTCAAAATCGCCAACCCCGACCGCGTTGCCCGAGTCGTCCATGCCGACCTGCCCGGACAGCAAGATCAGATCGCCAATGCGGAATCCCTGCGAAATGAAGAACGGTTTGAACGGGTCGGGGTCAAGGGTGATTCGCTGTGCGTCCATAGTGGTGTTCCTCCTGTGACGGCGAAATCGCGGTGTGCCATGCTGGCGCGCAAAGAATGGCAGAGGGGACGATGGTGGCAACAGGCAACGACGCGGCCGTGGTGGGCGACGCCGTGCGCGAGACCGCGAGGGCTCTACGGCGCGACTTCTCCCACACCGCCGCGGAGATCGATCGCACCGGACGCGATCCCGCGGAAAACATGGCCCGGATTCACGCCGCCGGCCTGACCCGCCTGTTGCTGCCGCAAACCTACGGCGGCATCGCCTCCGCCCAGGCATTGGCCGCCGACCTACCGTTGGTCACCGACATACTGACCGAGATCAGCGCCGGCGAAAGCGCGACGGCGCAGATTTGGAGCATTCATCTCGTGGCCGCGCGGTTGATTTTCGGCGGTGCCTTGCGCGTGGGCGAATCGGTCCGGCGTGAAATCGCGGGCGCGCTCCTTGACGACGGCATGCGCCTCGCGAATTCGGCGGCAGAGGGCGGCAAACGCCGGGGCGAATACCACACGTTGGCCGATTCCGTCGACGGCGGCTACCGGCTCAGCGGCGTCAAGCTGTTCAACACCGGCACGGTGGGCGCGGCCTACACCATCACCCCGGTCCGCATTCGCGGTAAAGAGGATGATGGCGTTGTGTATCTCCTGGTGGCGATGGACGCCGACGGCGTGCGGCCCCACAACGACTGGGACAATATGGGGCAACGCGCGACCGGCAGCGGCACGATTACTTTTGACAACGTCTTCGTGCCGGCGCGGTTTTGCTTTCCGATGGTTGCCGGTCCGGACGGCTTGACGGGTGCGGGTAGTGTCATCGGGCCGTTCTTTCAGATGCTGATCGGCGCCACAATTCTTGGCATGGGTTTCGGTGCGCTCGAGGCGGCGGCGACGTTCGTGCGCGACCATGCGCGACCCAACCTGCCGACGTTGAACAGCGCCGCCGACGATCCGGTCAACCGGCTTCACCTCGGTCGCGCGTCGGCGGCCTTGGCGGCAGCGCAGGCGTTGCAGCGCGAAGCGAGCCAAATGGTGGTTGATGCCGAGGCCGGCAGGGCCGACCGGGGGGCCTGCGCGATTCATATGATGCGCTCCAAAGTCACCACCGTTGCCGCCGTTCTCGACGTGACCGGTCAACTCCATGGCCTGGCCGGTGGCCGCGCGACCAGCAACAAATATCGCCTCGACCGGTTCTGGCGGAACGCGCGGACACTCTCGGTGCATGACCCCATCGATGTTATGGCGCAGCAAATCGGCGGGTTCGAGGTCGACGGTGCGCCGCCCGCGCCGTCGGTTGGGTCCTGACAGACGGCGTTTTCCCAGGCTTCCCGAGATAGCCCTGTACCCCCAGGCGCCGGACCGGCACAATCGGCGAGTCCAGAATCGGAGACGCCCGTGGTTAACGTCGTAGCGACCCAAGACGCTTTCGCCCGCCGCCAAATCTTGTCGGTGCCCGGCTACACCGAGACCGGCAGCGACGAGAATTACTACGTCACGCCCTTCTTCGGCGCGCTCCCCGCCAATGTCGATCCGAATCCGTCCGCCGAGGCGATGGGCCGCCCGCAGGCTTACTACGTTGAACAACCGCCCCGCGCGACGGTTCCCCCGCACTACCACGACACCAATCAATTCCAGGCGTTTCTGCGGGGCGATGTCGTATTCGGCAAGAAGACCGTCGCGGCGCTAACGGTTCACTACGCCGGCGGTCACACCCCCTATGGCCCGATCGTCACCACCGAACGCGCCACCCACTATCTGACCATGCGCAACCGTTGGGATTCCGGCGGTAAGACCATGCCGCAAAGCCGCCCGACGTTGCGCGCGATCCGCCGGCGCTTCCGCATGGTCGAGGAATTCATCTTGCCGCAGTGCGATGCGTTGCCGGCAGGCACCGCCGAACGCTACGACGCGATGCCCTGCGAGAGCGACGGTCTCGGCGTCGCGACATTCGGATTGGGCGCCAACGCCGAATCCGATCTTGCGCTCGCGGCGCCGGGCGACGGCCGGTTTGGGCTCGTCATGACGGGCGTCTTGCGCGGCCAAGAGACCGACCTCGATGCCGGTAGCTGCGTCTATATCGGGCCGGGCGATACCGAAACCTTCACGGCAGGGCCTCAAGGCGCCGCCGTACTTGTGATGCAGTTTCCGCCCGAACCGGCTTAATTCTGCCGCCCACCGGGCATGCCCGCCTCGGCCCTAGGACTCTCATCGGGACGCTGACACAATTGGCGACTTACGAAGGAAGAGCAAGACGATGACCCATTTGCGTTTCGGCACTTTCATTCCACCGATACATCCCGTGGGCGAGAATCCGACCCTGTGCATCGATCGCGACATGCAACTCGTGCAGCACCTCGATGCGCTGGGGTATGACGAGGCCTGGATCGGCGAGCACCATTCAGCGGGCACTGAGGTCATCGCGTCGCCGGAGTTGGTCATCGCCGTGCTCGGCGATCGCACCAAACGCATCCGCTTGGGGACCGGCGTTTCGTCGCTGCCCTACCACCATCCGCTGATCCTGGCCGACCGCATGATGCAGTTGCACCACATGACCCGGGGCCGCGCGATGATGGGCGCAGGCCCCGGCGCGCTGGTCTCGGACGCCAAGGCAATGGGTATCGTCGCCGAACGCCAGCGCGACATGATGGACGAATCGCTCGACGTCATCATGCGCCTGTTCCGCGGCGAGACCGTGACCATGAAAACCGACTGGTTCGCACTCAAAGAGGCGCGCCTTCAACTGCGACCCTATGCGGACGAACCGATGGAGGTAGCAACCGCCAGCGTCGTGTCGCCCTCTGGCGCGCGTTCCGCTGGGCGCTTCGGCACCGGGCTGATGGCAATCGGTGGCACCTCGCCGGACGGCATTGCCGCGGCGTCTCGCAACTGGGACATCGCCTGCGAGATGGCGGCCAAGCACGGCAATACCATGGCGCGCCGCGATTGGCGCCTGGTCGGTCTGGTGCATATCGCCGAAACCCGGGAACAAGCGTTCGCCGACGTCCGCTACGGGATCGACGAATGGATCCAGTATTTCGAGGACGTCGCCACCCACCCCATGGTGCCGCCCGAAGGCAAAGGCGATCCGGCGACGCATTTGGTCAACATCGGCCGCGCCGTCATCGGTTCGCCTGAGGACGCCATCGAACAGATCGAAAAGCTGCAAGACAAGACAGGCGGTTTCGGCTGCTATCTCATGGCCGACCACAACTGGGCGCGCTTCGAGGACAAGCTCAAGTCATACGAACTCATCGCCCGGCACGTCATGCCGCACTTCCAAGGCCAGAATCTCCAGCGCCGGCAATCCTACGACTGGGTGCGCGACAGCCAGGACGATTTCAAAGCGTCCGCGCGGCGCGCCCAGCAGCTCATCATCGACCGCCAAAAGGGCGAGGAAGCCGCGCCCAAGAAAAGCGACGCTGCCGAATAAGAGCACTCGCCGCAGCGAATAGACATGGTGCGGACCGGTAAGGGCCAACGATGAGCAAACCTTTTCCCGATTCTTTCCAAGGCAATGCGATCCCCTGGCTGCTCGAGGGCGACGTAAACGATCTGCCCGTGATCGGCACGTTGCCGCCGGGGTTGAGCGGCACCTTCTATCGCAATGGGCCCAACCCTCAGTACCCGCCGCGCGGGCACTATGCCAACTGGTATGACGGCGACGGCATGGTGCACGCCTTTCATTTCGGCGGGGATCGCGTGCGTTACGTCAACCGGTGGGTCCGTACCGAACGTTTCGAGCGCGAGCGCGAAGCGGGCGAGGCGCTGCTCGGCACGCTCTTCGCGCCGCAATCGGTGGCGTCCACCGCGCGCGACATCAGCCGCAATGCGGCTAACGCCACCATCGTGTGCCACGCGGGCAAGGTATTGGCGACGTGGGAAACCGGTCTGCCCCACGAGATCGATCCGATCACGCTGGAAACGCGTGGGCTGTACAATTTTGGCGGCGCGATCCCGCACGACATGATGGTGCACCCCAAGATCGATCCGGCAACCGGCGACATGCATGTGTTCGGCCGCACCACGCCGCATCCTGAACCGGGCAACATGACCTACCATGTCGTCGATCGCACCGGCGTCGTGACGCACACCACGGAAATCGCGGTGCCTTACGACAGCATGACCCACGACATGTTCATGACCGAAAACTTTGTCGTCCTGACGGTCTTTCCGGCGGTCTACGACCACGCCCGCGAATCCGCCGGCGGTCCCTACGTCGCCTGGGAAAAAGAACGCTCGTCGTTTCTAGGGGCTCTGCCCAAAGGGGGAGCGGGCACTGAGGTTGTATGGATCGAGTTTGAGGGCTGCTGGGGGTCGCACACGATGAACGCCTACGAACAAGGCGGCATGCTGCTGTGCGACGTCATGCGGTACCCGCGCGCGATGCTCTTTCCCGACCCCGATGGGTCGTGGCCGACCGACCTTGAGTTTCCCGCGCTGCATCGCTGGACGGTCGATCCGGCGGCGCGCACCGTGGCGCAGCGGCGCTTCGACGACGCCAACGGCGAAATGCCAGTCATGGATGTCCGCTTCCGCGGTCGGCCCTACCGTCACGGTTATAGCGCCGGGTGGAGCGGGGCGGTGCGCGGGCTCGACGCAATCCACCATTACGACTGGGACACCGGTCGGCGCCGCAGTTTCGTGCCGGGCGACGGTTGTCTCGTGCAGGAACCGGTCTTCGTACCCTCCGCGCCGGATGCAGCGGAGGGTGATGGCTATCTTCTCGCCTTGGTCTACCGCGGTGGCGAGAACCGCTCTGACTTAGTGGTCCTCGATGCCCAAGCGATCGACCAAGACCCGATCGCAACGATCAAACTGCCGCATCGTATCGTCACTGGCCTGCACGGCGCGTGGCGACCGGCCTAGGTCGTTTCGCCCGCAACGATACGTAACGAAACTATAGCGAGCGTTTTCAATGTCTTAGCGCACGGGGGGACGGCCGACGCGCCGACCACCGCATACCTGCTAGAATGGCCGCGCACCCTTGCCCTTGGAGGCGTCGATGTTCGAACCCTATCCCCACCGCATGATGCCGCGCGCGAGCCACGATGAATTGGCGCGCCAGAATTATGTCGCGGCGTTCAAAATTCACGCCGAAGAAGAGGTCTACCCCAAGAGCAAGGACGTCTACCGCGCCCGCGTCGCGCCCGCGATCACCAAAGCGTCGGGGCAGGCGCCGCAGAATCGCCACGCGGCGCGCCGTGCCTTGTTGAAGGACGACTTTTGTCAGACCTGGAGTGCGGTGGCGCGCACCCTGCAAGAAATGCTGTGGGACAATGTCGGCGAGACCATCGAACGCCAACTGCCCGATCTGATCGATCGTGCCAAGATCAAACATCCGAAAGGCACATTGCGGCTCAATCCCGACATCAAGATTCCGCGCTACAACGCGGCCATCGACATTCACTGTATGCCCGGCGGCTACGGCGGCGAAATCACCGAAGACGACGTCTACGCCGGCGCATTGGTTGACCGCGGCGGCTACTACTATGTCGTCCCGTTCATGGGGCACCGCGCCGATACCTTCAAGGACACCCGCGAACGGCTCTACGGCGGCGCCGCCGGCAACAACATCATCCGGCTAATCAAGCGCGAGTTTCCCGAGCTGAAGCCGCGGCGCATTCTCGATATGGGCTGCGGCATCGGTCGCGGGACATTCCCCTATGTCGAGACCTACCCCGACGCCGAGATCCACGCCATCGATGTTGCGGCACCCCAGCTGCGCTACGGCCATGCCCGCGCCGAAGCCTTCGACCGCCGCATTCATTTTTCTCAGCAGAGCGCCGAGCGGACCGATTTTCCGGACGACTATTTCGATCTCGTCGTCTCCCACGGCCTGTGCCACGAAACCTCGGGCAAGGCGGTGCGCAACATCATGAACGAGATCCACCGCGTGCTACGGCCCGGCGGCGTGACGATGCACTCAGATCCCCAGTTGGGGCGCGGTCTCGATCCGCACGATGCGTTCGTGCATGACTGGGACACGTACTACAACAACGAACCCTTCTGGGGGCCGCTGCACGATATCGGCGCCACCGATTTGTTCGTCAAAGCGGGCTTTCCTGCCGAGTCGGTGCGCGAAGCCTGGGCCACGGTCGATGCGTCGGGTTCGCCGGCTATCGTCACGACCAACGACACCGACAGTGCCCTGAACCGCAGCAGCCTGTTCGGCGCCCGCAAAGGCTAACGCCGAGGGTCGATCAGGACGGCGGTTCGACTAAGAATTACCCCGCGCCTGCAAAACGGCATCGATCTGGCGCGCTAGGTTCTCGGCCGAATCGTCGCCCGCCTCCGTGGCGCGTTGCGCGACCACCGATGGGCGTGCCGACTGCGCCTCGTACCACCGCGCCAACGCAGGCCGCCCCGGCCGCCAGTCGTAATGGGGATGCAGCGGGTCTTCGGCGCCCCGCGCCGGGTCGATGTAGCTCAGTGGGTGCAGTGTCGCGACACGGCCGATGTCCCAGGAGTCTTCAAGAATCACGGCGTCGCGCTCCATTTGATCCAACCCACGAACTATTTTAGGCCACTGCCGCTCAAAGTGATCGCGCCGCCGGGTTGCCGCCGGGCGACCGTTCTCCAAATTGATCGCCACCATCGTCTCGAACACCGTGTCGGCCAGCGCCATCCGCCGCAACGCGTCCCAGCGCGCCGGGCCCGCCGGTGGGAACAACAACGGTTCGGGTGTCAGCGAGTCGAGGTACTCGCAAATCAATTGGCTGCCGTACAGCGCGGTCCCATCATCCAGCGTCAACGTCGGTGTTTTGGCGAGCGGGTTTATTGCACCAATGTCGTAGGCCGGTTTGTAGGGATAGACCGGCACCACCTCGATCCTGGGCCACACGCCTTTTTCGCGCGCGACGATTGGCGCCTTGTGCAGGCTCGGTGTCGGCGAATAGAACAGCTTCACACAGCGCTCGTAATCCGGTCGATCTCGATCATATCGGCAGCGCTCAACGACCAGCCCACCGCGGCGGCGTTCTGGTCGATCTGATCGGGATGGGTCGCGCCGGCAATCACACTTGAAACATTCGGTCGTGCAGCAAGCCAGGCAAACGCCAGTTCGAGCAGTGAGCGGTTATGTTTCTTCGCGAACGCCGCAAGACCCTCAACGATGTCCCAGTTATGGTCGGTCAAATAGCGCTTTGCCATGGCTGGCATGTTGGCCATGCGTGTGCCCGCCGGCGGTGGATTGTCGCGTGAGTATTTGCCGGTCAGGAAGCCGCTCGCCAACGGGAAAAACGGCAACAGCCCGAGGCCGCGGCGGCCGATCGCCGGCATGAGCGTCTCGTCGATGTCGCGGGCGAGCAAGCTGTAGTGATCCTGGCAGCTGACAAAACCTGGCCACCCGTTACCGGTTGCGGTGTCCTGAGCGTCATCGAGTTGGCTTTCGGAGAAATTGGAACACCCGATGTGCCGCACTTTGCCTTGCTGCACCAAGTCGTCCAGCGCCTCCAGCGTTTCCGCGATTGGCGTCGTGTCGTCGGGCTGATGGACTTGGTAAAGATCGATCCAGTCGGTTTTCAACCGCTTCAGGCTCGCCTCGCAGGCCTTCATGATGTAGGCGCGCGACGCACCGCGCCTCGTACCGTCGTCGCTCATCGGCATGGCGAACTTGGTGGCCAGGATGATGTTCTTGCGGCGGGCACCCAAGACCTGTCCCAGGCAGTCTTCCGACCCGCCCCGGTTGCCATAAACGTCCGCGGTATCGAAGAAATTGATCCCGCGCTCGATTGCCTGGTCCACCACGGCGCGGGTTTCGTCGACGCCAATGCGGCCGCCGAAATTGTTGCAGCCCAGCCCGACGAGCGACACCGAAAGGCCCGACGGCCCCAGCTTGCGATGCTCCACGTTTCTTCTCCCTAAGTTTGTGGCCGATATCATCGGCGCCGCGACGCCGCGTGTCACCCCGGCGCCAAAGCGCGTCCGCCTGCCGGTTAGCTGGCGACGCCGTATCCCACCACGCGCTAACCGTCGCGCAGTCTAAAGCGCTGCACCTTGCCAGTTTGCGTTTTGGGCAAGGCCTCAACGAAGGCGATGGCGCGTGGATACTTATAGGGCGCGATCGTCGCTTTAACATGGTCCTGCAACGACTTCACCAACACGGCGTCGCCCACTGCCTCGCTCGTGGGCACGACGAACGCTTTCACCAGCTGGCCGCGTGCCTCATCGGCCACGCCGACCACGGCGCATTCCTGCACCGCCGGATGGGTCAGCAACGCGTTCTCCACCTCCGGCCCGGCAATGTTGTAGCCGGCTGAAATAATCATGTCGTCGGACCGCGCGACGTAATGCAGATAGCCGTCCAGGTCTTGACGGTAAACGTCACCAGTCAGGTTCCAGCCGTCTAGGACATAGCCCTTTTGACGCTCTGGATCGGCGAGGTATCGGCACCCGGTTGGTCCCCGTACCGCTAGGCGTCCCTCGTTGCCTGGCGGCAGCGGTAGGCCGTCGCCATCGATGAGGCGCGCCTCGTATCCCGCGACAGCCTTGCCGGTCGCGCCCGGACGGATGGCCGCACCGGCCGCGGAAATAAAGATGTGCAGCAGCTCGGTCGCGCCTATCCCATCGACCAACTCAATGCCTGTGACGTCGTGCCAAGCATCCCAGGTCGCCTTGGGTAAATGCTCGCCGGCCGAAACGCACACTCTCAGGCTCGACAGGTCGTACCCGCCAACCTTTGGCAGCATGGCGCGGTACGCGGTGGGCGCGGTGTAAATGCCGGTACAGCGATAGCGCGCGATGGTGTCCAGCATCGTGTCGGCGCCGAATCGCTCGACCAAGACTGACGAGGCGCCATAGCGCATCGGGAAAATCACCAAAGCGCCGAGCCCAAACGTGAAGGCCAGGGGGGGCGAGGCGGCAAACACGTCGTCGCGCTCGATGGCAATCATCTCGCGTGGAAACATATCGGCGATCGCGAGGACATCGCGGTGAAAATGAATGGTTCCCTTCGGGCCGCCGGTGGTGCCTGAGGTAAAGGCAATAAGCGCCACGTCGTCGGCGGCGGTATCGACCGTGTCGAACGACGCCGACTTGCCGGCCATCGCCTGTTCCAAGGCGCGCGCGCCGGTGCCGTCCGCGCTGAAAAGCATCACCGCCCGCAGTGATGCTGCGCTCTTGCGCGCTTCGCCGAGGTCTGCGGCTAGCGCCGCGTCGCACAGCGCATGCGTCACCTGGGCCTTATCAATCAGCGGGACCAGCTCGCCGGCGCGCAACATCGGCATTGTCGTGACGCAAATCCCGCCGGCCTTTAGGACCGCGAACCACGCCGCGACCAACATCGGGTTATTGGGCGCACGCAGCAAGACCCGGTTGCCGGTCTCAAGGCCCATATCCTCGACGAGAACCCGGGCGATCCGGTTGGCCCGCGCCTGCAATTCGGCGTAGCGCCACTGCGCGCCATTGAAGTGCAGGGCAGGTCGGTCCCCGAATCCAGCGGTGACATGCGCATCCAATAAATCGCGCGCGACGTTGATCTGGTTGGGGTAGGCGTCCAGCGCCGGCAGCACGCCATAGTCCATCTCCGGCCACA
The DNA here is from genome assembly GCA_027622715.1 of Pseudomonadota bacterium. Lineage (GTDB taxonomy): Bacteria > Pseudomonadota > Alphaproteobacteria > SHVP01 > SHVP01 > CALJDF01. The sequence goes on from JAQBYN010000018.1 coordinate 33,210, forward strand.
GGTCGCGCGGCGGCAGGTTGTCGCGCGCGAACGTGTCGCGGTGGGCGCTGTGGCCGTGGGGCTGGAACATCGGCGTTCTCCTCGCGCCAATTGTGCCCCCGCGACGCCGTGGCCCGCAAACGCAGAGGAAACCGGTCCCCAGACGCGGCGTCCTAGTCGGTGTCTTGCGGCTCAGACGACATGGCGCGTGGCCCTGCGGCGGCATGGAGAAGGTGGTGCACGCTCGACGCCTCGTGCCGGATGTCGGCCAGGGTGTCCAATACGCGGCCCATGGCAATCAGAATGAGCGCGCTGCTGAGCCCGGCGATCCAGACCGTCAGGACACTGAGGTTTCCCGATATCCATGCCGGGTAGGTCAGGACCGAACCCACGACATTCACAGTAAAGGCCGCGATTCCGATGACGAACAATACGCGCCCCAATACCGGTTCGCGGTAGTGGGGATGATGGTGGTTTCGATCGAACATGTCTTACCCCTCCATATGAGCAGCCAATGATCGCAGATCGGGTTCGCCGCGACGTTGCGTCGGATCAATCCTGATAACTCGAAAGTTGACGCGCGCGCGCCCAGAGGCGAACCGCCGCCGGACTCATTCCATATGACAAGTGATACGCGCGAGCGTCGAGCCGGCGCCGACAATGACGCATTCTTCAACGATCTCGCGCACAAAGCCGCCCAAATTTTCGATATCCGTCGCCGCTAGGCGGGGGGCTTCGGCGGCCTGCGGACCCCACGAAGACGTACCGAGGATGCCGGCAGCCAAGCCCAGCGCGAAGGCGGCGGTAATCGCCAAGCGTATTTTCATTCTCGCCTTTCTGGCGGCTTAGTCGCCCGCCAAATCAGAAGTTCACGATATCGCGAAGATGCGGTTCCAAATCGTTGGTCGCGATATGGGTGAGATCCTTTGACAGGGACGTGTCGATCGCGATCCGTCCGTCCAACATTCTGCGCAGATCGCCTAAGACCTTCGGCGCGGCGACGACGATCAATCGCTCAAAAGCTTTATGTTTGGCCGCTTCCTCAAGATACGCGGTCAATGTGCGCTCGAACCCTTCGGTCGCGATTTCTTTCGGCGTGCGATGCGGTTCCATCGCGTGGCGGCTGGCAACGTTCCGGCCCGTCGTCCGGCGGCCAGGGCGGTCGGAATCGAGATCGCTTCCGGCCTTGCGGCCCTCAGCAGCGTCGAACGAGGTGATGTCCTCGATCCCCTTGCCGGGGCCCGACATTGCGACAATTCGGGCGTGACCGGCGTCAGCCAGGATCACCCAAGTGGTGATGTTGTGCATCGCAGTCCTCCAATGGGTACGAGACGGCGCCAGGGTGCACCGCGCCGCCGCTGCGCGCATTGATTGCCGTCAAGCGCCCGTGCTGCCCCCTGAAAAGGTCCCGCCATACGTGTCGCGCAGGGTCTTTTTCGTCACCTTCCCCATGGCGTTGCGGGGCAGCGTGTCAACGAAGAACACGCGCTTGGGCCGCTTAAATCGTGCCAACCGACCGTCGAGAGCGCCGAGGACAGCGGCTTCGTCGATGCCCGCGTCAACCCGTGTGACCACCGCCACCACCGCCTCGCCGAAGTCGCCATGCGGCACGCCGATCACCGCGCTTTCGCCAACGCCGGGCACGGCATCGATTTCGGCTTCAATTTCTTTGGGATAGATGTTCAGACCGCCGCTGATAATCAGGTCCTTCGCCCGGCCCACGAGAGATACCCGACCGTCATCCGACATTGTCGCCATGTCGCCGGTGCGAAAATAGCCGTCGCTCGACATGTCCTCGGCGGTCTTTTCGGGCATCCGCCAGTACCCTTTGAACAGGTTCGGCCCCGCCACCTCAAGACCGCCGACCGCACCGGGTTCGAGTGCCCGGCCGTCGTCGCCGACCACCCTCACACGCACGTCGGATAGCGCGTAGCCGACGGTGCCGGCAAGCCGCGCACCCTCAAGCGGGTTGGAGGCAATCATCCCCGCCTCGGTCATCCCGTAGCGCTCCAAGATGGTGTGCCCGGTACGCGCCTGGAATGCGTCAAATGTCTCCGGCAACAGCGGCGCCGAGCCCGAGATGAACAGCCGTATGTCTTGGCAGGCCGCCGCCGTGAAACGCGCCTCGCCAAGCAGCCGCGTATAGAACGTCGGCACGCCCATCATCACCGTGGCACGCGATAGCGCGTCGATCACCTCGCTTGCGCTAAACGAGTCGTGAAAAATCATCCCCGATCCATTCAACAGCGCGCAATGCGTGGCCACGAACAACCCGTGCACATGGTAAATCGGCAACGCGTGCAACAGGACGTCGCCCGGTACGAATCCCCATATGTCGTGCAGCGTGAGCGCGTTCGACGACAAATTGTCGTGGCTCAGCATCGCGCCCTTGGGTTTGCCGGTGGTGCCGCTGGTGTAGATGATCGAGGCGAGGTCGCGGCCAGCGACCGGGTGAATGTCGGACGCACCGCCGCCACACCCCGCGCTGGCATCGATCAACGTGCCGGTGCCGTCGGCGTTCAGCGTGTGCACCGGCGTGCCGCCAACGGCGCCGGCAATCTTCGGCCGCGCCGCGTCGGACGTGACGAACAAGCGCGGCTCGGCATCCGCGACAAAGTAGCGAACTTCTGCCGCCTCATAGCCCGTGTTCAACGGCAAATAGACCAAGCCCGCCTTAAGGCAAGCAAGATAAAGAAAAATGGCCTCGGGCGATTTGTCGACCTGGACCGCGATCCGGTCGCCGGGCACCGCCCCGCCCGCCCGCAGGAATTGGGCAAACCGGTCGCTCCAAGCCGCGAGATCGGCGTAGGAAAATACGCCGCGTGTCGGGCTGTCGATAAAGACCGCCCCGCGGTCGGCAGGAAATCGGCTTTCAAACAATGCGAACAGGTTGCCGGTCACGCAGGCTCCGCCGGTTGGTCATGAAAAGCGGCCGGCATGGTGGCATCTGGACCGCGGTGCGCCAAGCGCTGCCCGGATCGTGGGCCGCAAACCAGCCGGGCCCGTTGGGCGACACCGTAGCGCGCCACCTGCACAAGCTCACCGAGGACGCTAGAATGGGCCCATCCTAACAGACCCAACCGCCTGGGCATGCCGCCCGCCGGGGAGACCCACCATCATGTATGTGCCTGCGCCGTTTGCATTTCCGCCGCACCAACGCGGCGCGCTGTTCGATATCATCGAAACCCACCCCTTTGCGCTGATGACGGTGGCCACCGGCGGCACGCTGGATGCCGTTCACGTCCCGCTCTTGATCGATCGCGAACGCGGGGCATCTGGCACACTGCGCGGCCATGTCGCGCGCGCTAATCCGATCTGGCAGGCGTTTGGCGGCGACGCGCTGGTCGTATTCCACGGGCCGCACGCTTATGTGTCGCCAGATTGGTACACGACGCCGGGACTAGTGCCGACTTGGAACTACGTCGCGGTGCACGCTTACGGCGTCCCGCAGGTGATCGGCGAACCCGACCGCGTCCTCGCTCTCCTCGCCGATCTAAGTGCGGCTGCCGAGGCAACATTGGCGCCCAAGCCGCCGTGGACACTCGACAAGGTGCCGGGGGCATCGCGCGATGCGCTCCTCGGCGGCATCGTCGCCTTTGAAATCGGGGTCACCCGGTTGGAAGGCAAACAAAAACTCAGTCAGAACCGGCACCCTGCCGACATCGCCGGTGTCGAAACCGCCCTGCGCACGCGCGGCGACGAAGCGAACCGCGCGGTGGCGAACCTGATGGCAGCGACGAAGGCCTAACGCCGCGGTGCCCGCTAGGTCGATCTAGTTGCCGCGTTTGTCCATGCCATAGACAAACCTGTAGAGCCCAATTTGTGGCGCGCTCTCGACGCCGTACGCGTTGAGCGCCTCTGGCCCAAAGGCGTCGCGCGCCGCGGCGCGCACGATCTGATCGGTGCTGGCCTCGATCACCGCCAGCCATTCGACTTTTTCTAAAACCGGCATTGCCCCGCCCAGGGCTCGCGCCTTCGCGCCGGTGGCATTGGCGGCCTCAAGAATGTTCTCCGCCAGGCAGACGCCAACGACGCCCTCAAGCTTGACCATCGGTGCAAAAACCGTATCGCGCAGATGGTCGCGCAGCTTCTTCTGACCGGCGTCGTCTTGCGGCGGAAAAAACCGCACCGCCGCCACCGCCCCACCAACGCCATGCATCATGTCGATGGTCAGTCGCGCCGTCATACGGTCGAGGACCGCCAGTTGCGGGATGACTTTACGGCTCCACTCGGTTTGGTTGCCGACCCGTTCGCCGTATCCTGCACCGGTCAGGACCGAATAGTTCTCGGTCTCGTACGTCGCGAAGTATTCCACCTTGGCATCGACGGCGTCGTAGAACCGCGCACGGTAAAATCCGGGGGTGTCCAACGCGCGTTCGTCGATATGCTCGCGCACAAACCACTCGCGCAGCTCTGTATCGAAGGTGGGATTGGTTTCGGTCCACGAAACCAGCATGCCTTTGTCGTCAGCCATTTCTACCTCTGCAACTCGACAAGTTCGTAGTGTGTCATCATGTAGCCCGTCACCGCGCCTTTAAGAAAGATATAGTCGCCGTCAGCGGTGCACCACATATCATAGGGCGGATGCGTTTCAGGCAACTGCCCATCCGTGCCGACGATGCGAAAATGCAAGGACGCGAAACTCCCGGCGGCCACCACACATTTTTCCTCACCGACAAATTCTATCCCGAATCCAAGGCGAAAGATGGTTGGCCCGGTCGCCCCGCGATGATCGGGCGACGAGATCATCATGTCGTTCATGAATTGCGTGCCGGGCCCCTTACTCAGGTCATAGCAATTGAGCAGCCAGCCGTCCGACGCGATCGCGTGGTTGCCAAAGCCGCGCGGCTTCTCGGCAACCGCGACGCGCTGCTCTAACCGTCCTTCGGCTGCACTAAACGTCTGACATTCGGCCTCGGTATCGGAAAACCGAAACCAGCCCGAACCAACAAAATCACCGCCCACGGTCAGCCGCACCGACGAATCATTGGGTCGCCAATCCTGGCCAACGGTCACCGATACATCACGGATCACCGCCGGCGCGTCATCAATTTCGCAATGCGCGGTCAGCGTACGCGAACCGCCGCTGTGCTTGGTCATTGTGAACCATTCGCGGCCCCGCTCCGCGTCCATCCGGTCCGGTTTCTTGCTGGTATAGCGGATCCGCCCGAAGGCCGTTTGGTGGGTCATATATCTGGTTCCCCTCAATCCCCGACTGGCGTTGTGCCGCTAGCTTTGGTAGCACCTTGGGGACAGGCCCGCCAGTAGGGCGAAAGGTTGCACGATGCCCCCCGACGCGACAACCACCGTCATGGTTGATGTATTCATCTTCTTGATCGCCGCGGTGGTGATCGTGCCGATTTTTCATCGCCTCCGCGCAAGCCCCATCCTCGGCTATCTCGCAATCGGCGTGTTCATTGGCCCGCACGGCTTCGGCCTTATCGACGACGTCGAGAGCGTCGCCAGCTTGGCCGAACTCGGCGTGGTCTTTTTGCTGTTCACCATCGGTCTGGAACTCCCGCTGCGCCGTCTTTGGGCGATGCGCCGGCTGGTGTTCGGAATGGGGGCGGTACAGGTCCTAACCACCGCGGTTGTCATCGGTGGTGTCGCCTTCGCCTGGGGCAACACATTCAATGCCGCCGTGGTTCTCGGGCTGTGCCTCGCTTTATCGTCAACCGCCATTGTCGTCCAGCTGCTGGCCGAACGCGGTGAACTGGCGACGCCGGCCGGTCACGGCGCGTTCTCGGTTCTGCTCTTTCAGGACTTGGCCGTGGTGCCGATTTTGTTCCTGCTGCCGGTGTTGGGCGGCAATGCCGGTAACTTTGCCGTCGACCTGGCGGTGGCGCTCGGCACCGCAGTCGGCGCGGTGTTTTTGATCTACGTCGTGGGACGTCGCGCGTTGCGCCCCTTGTTTCGCGTCATTGCCGGCACCCGCAGCGCCGAGCTATTCGTTGCCACCACCTTGCTGGTCACGTTGGGCATTGCCACGCTCACCAACCTCGCCGGGCTGTCGATGGCGCTGGGCGCGTTCTTGGCGGGCCTCCTGTTGGCGGAGACCGAATTCCGTCATCAGGTTGAAACCGACATCCAGCCGTTCAAAGGGTTGCTGCTCGGCCTCTTCTTTATCTCGGTTGGGATGGGGGTCGACTTCGCCGCCGTCGCCGACCGTTTGCATTGGGTGGCAATTTCGGTGCTCGGCTTAATGGCGCTCAAGGGCGTACTGGCGGCCGGTGCGGCGCTGGCCTTTCGCCAACCGCGCACGGTGGCGCTGCAGGTTGGTTTCTTGTTGTCGCAATCGGGCGAGTTCGCCTTCATCGTCGTGGGGGCCGCGCTTGCGCTTCGGATACTGCCGGGCGAGGTGGCGCAATTCATGATCATCGTCGCCGGCGTCACCATGATGGCAACACCGGTCGTCGTCGCGATCGGTCGCCGCGCCGTGTTGCTCATGGACCATCATGCGCTCGAAATCCGCCCCAATGCCCAAATGGCCGCGCCGGATTTAGAAGATCACATCGTGTTGGCTGGTTTCGGCAGGGTCGGGCAGACCATCGGCCGGCTCCTCGAAGCGCAAAAGGTGCCCTACATCGCGCTCGATCTGGATGCCCGCCGCCTCGGTGCGTGTCGCGCCCATGGTTTGCCGGTCTTCTACGGCGACGCGTGCCGCAAAGATGTTCTCGAACGCGCCCGCGCGGGCCATGCCGCCTGTATCGTCGTGACGATGGACGATCCCGCGCGGGCCGCGCTCACGCTTGCCACGATGCGACAGACTTGGCCGGGGGTGCCTGTTCTGCTGCGCGCCCGTGACCGCAAACACGCGACCGAACTCGAACACGCCGGCGCCGCCGGCACGGTGCCGGAAACCGTTGAGGCGAGCCTCCAACTCGCCGCCAAAACCCTGCGCTTGCTCGGCATGCCGCACGAATCCGTCACCCCGCTCATCGAAACCGCCCGCGACGATGAATACGCCGCCCCAACACCCATTCTCGGCGAGCCGGCGGACCCAAAGGCGGAGGAGAGCCCCTAACCCTTCGACCGGCCCGTCGCCATCAGGAACGGGAAGAAGTCGAGCGGCGGCACCTCTTGGCCAAATGCGGTCAGCATCGCGTGGACCTGGCCGCGGTGGTGGGTTTCATGGTTGAACAAGTTGGCCACCATCAGGTTCGTTGCGATCGCCACGTCCTCGCCGTTGCGCGCCTTGAACCGAATCGGCGCTTTGAGGCCGGCGTCGTCTAACCCATCCACCGCCGCAACAATGCGTGCGTCTAGCGCCACCCGCGCTGCGCGCGTGTCGGCAAACGTCGCGTGCTGCACCGCGCCCAACCCGTCGGGTGCGTCGCCGTTGCCGTCGATCCGGTGCATCCAGAACAGGTCGGTCGCGACAATATGATTCAACGTCTTGTGCACGGAGCCAAAAAACGCGCCTCTGTCGGCAAAATAGTCGGCCTCGCTCAGCAGGGCCGCCACGTCGAACAGCCGCGCGTTGACCCACTGGTTGTGTTCGGCGCGCAGCGTTAAATAGTGCTTCATCATGGTGTGGTCTCCCGCTTTATGGTTTGCGCGTGATGGCTGCCGCGAAGGTCGCCGCATCGACGTTGCCACCGGACGCCACCACCACAACCGTCTTACCCTTAAGATCGAGTTTGCCGGACAGCACCGCTGCCAACGCCACCGCGCCGCCCGGTTCGGTGACGACTTTCAAATGCTCGAACGCTGCGGCCATCGCATCCCGGACCTCGTCGTCGCTCACCGCGACCCCGCCCGAGAGAAGTGCAGCGTTCACGGCAAAAGTCAGGACACCCGGTTCGGGCACCAATAACGCATCACAGATCGAATGCGCCCCCGGCTCATTGGCCACGCGCTCGCCCGCTACCAGCGATCGTGCCGTGTCGTCAAAGCCGGCCGGTTCAACACCGTACAGCGCCGCCGCCGGAAAATGCATCTTGATCGCGGTTGCGGTCCCGGCCATCAACCCGCCGCCGCCGCACGGCACTAACACCACATCGGGCACGATGCCGCGTGCGGTCAGGTCCTCCGCGATCTCCAGCCCCACGGTTCCCTGGCCTGCGATGACAAAGGGATCGTCGAACGGCGGCACCAACACCCGGCCCTCGGTCTCGGCCATTTCGGTGGCGCGCGCCACCATGCTGTGGCGGTCGCCCTCGTGGAGCACCACCGTCGCACCGAACGCGCGACACCGTGCAACCTTCAGCGCCGGCGCCGTCGCCGGCATGACGACAATCGACGAGGTCCCCGCCAACGTCGCAGAAGCCGCTACGGCCTGCGCGTGATTGCCGGACGAGTAACACAACACGCCGCGCTTCTTTTCGGCTTCGCTCAAGCGGCTGATCCGGTTCCACGCGCCGCGCAACTTGAACGCCCCGGTTTTCTGCAGCATCTCCGCTTTGATAATAATCCGCGCGCCAGCGCGTTCGTTGAGCAGCGCGGCTTCCAGCAACGGCGTGCGCGCCGCCACCCCCTTCAGGCGGCTCGCGGCCTCAACGATGTCGTCGTATGTCGGTGGCTTAGTCACGTTGCCTCGTGCCCAAACTTGTCAGCCTCACGGCAAATCCTTGAAAAACGCGTCGATCGCCGCCAGCGATTCGGGCTCGTCCAGCAGCGGCGTGTGACCCCGGTTCGGAATCGTCGCGGCTTGCAGATCCGGTTTCGCTTGGCGCATTTCTTCGACCGTTTCAGCCGTCAGGATGCCCGACCATGCGCCACGAATCGACAAGATCGGTTTATCTTTCAGCGCCTCGAACTTGGCCCAACTGTGCGGCGGGTTGGTGCGCCCGCGGTAGGCGTCGCCCATCTTGGGGTCGAAATCGAATCGCACCCGGGCATCGCGGGTCTCGACGAATGTCGCCCGCGCGCGGTCCATCCATTGCGCATCACTCAAGCCCGGCGTGGTTTTTTCCGACCAGGCGCGAAACGCCGCACAGGCCGCGTCCCAATCGGGGTAGGCGTAGGGCAGGTCGAAATACTTGCCGACCTTACCGCGGCCGCCGCTGCGCACTGCTGGGCCGACATCGTTCAGCACGACCGCGGCAATCAAATCGGGCCGGCTCAGTGCCAAGGTCATCGTCACCAACCCGCCACGCGAGGTGCCGACGAAGATCGCTGCTTTGACGCTGGTGCCATCGAGTAGATCGACGACATCGGCGGCATCGTTGTTGACCTGATAGTTCATGTAATCCAAATCGCGGTCGGATCGTCCGCAGCCGCGATAATCCAGGCAAATAACCTGGCGCTCAGCCGCAAGATGCGTGGCCAGGGCGTGAAAGTCGCGCGAATTACGCGTCAACCCGCTCAGGCACAAAACCGGTGTGCGTGCGCTCTCTTCCGGACCATAGCTGCGGAAATGAAGCGCCAGCCCGTTGCGGGTCTGATGGGTGTATTCGCGGTATTCGGCCACGGCGTCTCCTGGTCGGGCGCCGCGGACTCTATCGGCACAGATTGACGCGCGCTACCCGTGCGTTGTTTCCCGCCCATCGATGCGGGCGACCAAAGGATCCAGCGCCGCACGAACCTCGGGTTCGTCCAAAACTGGGTTGTGCCCACAATTGGGCACCGTCACGCGTATCAGATCGGGTTTCACGTCGGCCATTTTGTCGAACGTTGCCGCCGTCAACACATCGGACAGATCGCCGCGGATAGCCAGGACGGGAACGTTGGCCAGGGCACCGAACAAAGCCCACAGGTCTGGAGGCGTCCCGCTCGGGCGTGCCTTGGCAATGCGAATATCGTAGTCGGGCACGATGCGACCAGCTTTCTCGACAAAGCTATCGTGGGTTAGGTCGTCCCAGTCGGCGTCCGACTTGCCGGGGTGCGCCAGCCCATAACGGTTCTTGCACTCGGCGACTGCCTCGGCCCAGCTGCCATACGATTCGTCCTTGCCGGCGTAGCTGCCGATCCGCGCAATCGCGGCCGCCGGAATTTCGGGCCCGATATCGTTCATCACCACCCCGGCAAGCAACGTCGGCCGCGCAACGGCCAACCCCATCGCCACCAGTCCGCCCAGCGATGTACCGATGACAATGGCGCGGTGCACGCTGGTTACCGCCGCCAGGTCGAGCACGTCGCGAACATAGGTCTCGGGCTGATAATTCTGCGGGTTTTGATCGTAGTCCGATCGCCCGCGTCCGCGATAATCCAGCGCGACGACCCGGCGCTCGGCCGCCATTCGCATCGCCAGCCGGTGAAAATCTTTGGAATTCCGGGTCAGACCCGACAGGCAAAAGACCGCCGTCTTCGTCGACAGGCGGTCGCCGTAGTCGCGGAAATAGAGTTGCGTGCCGTCGCCCACCGTAAAGGTGCGCGCGCGGTAGCCTGCCTCGGGCGCCGCAGCATTCATTGCCGGTCCTTTAGTTGGTTAGGTCTTGGCTAAGTCTTAGCGGTACTTCGTTGCCATCGGCAAGGCGGGTGCGATAGACCTGAAGATTGCCCATCACGCGCTGCACGTAGTCGCGTGTCTCAGTAAAAGGAATAAGTTCGATCCAATCGACCGCATCGACCGCGTCGGTGCGTGGGTCGCCGCTTTGGCGCATCCAACGTCGTACGCGGCCCCCGCCTGCGTTGTACGCGGCGACCGCCAATACATAGTTGCCATCGAACGTCTCCAACAACTCTTTCAGATGCGCCGACCCCAACATGGCGTTGTAATCCGCATCGCTGGTCAATTTGTCCACGCTATAGCGCACCTTGATGTTCTTGGCCGTGCGCCGCGCGGTGGCGGGCATCAATTGCATCAGTCCGCGCGCGCCGGCATGGCTGATCGCCTCCGGGTCGAACGCGCTTTCTTGGCGCGACATCGCCAGCAGAAGGGCGCTGTCTTGAATGTAGGTTTGGGGCATCTTGATGATCGGGTAGGCGCGGCTCGTCAGATAGACGCCGTCCTGTTCGGCGCTCTTGGCAACGCGAACCGACAGGTCGCGGCGGCCAATCGCATCGGCCAGCACGGCGACCAAGACCCGTTCGCCGGCGGTCCGGACCTGCCCGTCGAGTTGCATGACGAAGGGGTCGGCTTGGCGGCCTTCACCCAGATCCGCCAGCAGGCGGGACACTTGTGTCATTTCCCGTCCAGGGAACTCTTCGGCCTCCGCGATGGTCGGGGCCGGCTCGTCAGGCAGCTTCAAACTTGGCGCGGAACCCAGGCGCTCGATCGCCAGCTGGCCGTGATAGGTCAGCGGATATACGGCCGCGTCGCTATACCACTTCGCCGCCAATTCCGGATCGTCCAGCGCGTCTGCGGCGCGTCCCGCCCAATAGGCGGCCCGAGAAATGCTCACCGGAAAGAACACCGCGCTGTGAAGCCGTGCAAAATGATCCAGGGCCAGATCGGGCTGTTCCAGGAACCGAAGCGCGATCCAGCCCGCCAGCCATTCGGCTTCGGCATAGTCCGGACCGCCGGGCTCGAGATCGCTCAACGTCGCCACCACGTAGGCATCGGTGACGTCGCCTTCATAGAGCGCGTTGCGCACCTGAATGCGCCGTTCGCGCCACCATTTGTCGGCGCGCAATTCGCTCAACCGCGGCTCCAGCATGATTTCGCGCGCGCGATCGTCAAAGCCCTTGGTCCGGCGCCACCGTGCGCGCTCAAAAGCAAGTCCCGGGTTGCCCCGGTGTGCTTCGGGTACCCGACCGATCAGCGTGTCGACGTTACCAGCCGAGGCGATCAGCCCGATGCGCGCCAAACTCAGCGCGCGCAAATCCGGCGAGACCCTTGGCAACAGGCGCGTCGCGTCGGACCGGCGCCGATCCCATAGCAGTCGGTCGAGCCGGTCGGCGTGATCGTCGCGCGTCAAAAGCTGACGATGTCGGCGCAGCAGTGTCCGCTCGTCGCTGCGGGCGAAATTGCCTTCGATCCAGGCCTCGCGCAGCAGTTTATAGCCGGCGTCATGCAGACCGCCGCGCAGCTGGGCTTCAGCCAAGCGAACTTTGCCCGTCGTGCTAACCGGCTGGTGACGTTCGAACCAGTCCAGCACGAACGTATCGTCACTCTCGGGGCGATCTTGCAAAAGCGCTTCGGCATTGCGCAGCATCCGCGCCACGTCTGGCCAATCGGGATGTTCGTCGATGAACGACGCAATTTCATTGAACGTCGGTGTCGCGCCCGGTTGAATGTAATAGCGCCAGCGAAAGTAGGTCGTGGCCAGCGGGTCGCGGCCTTTCGCGGCGGCGTCGAGCGACGCGGACCATTGCCCTTTAGCAGCGGCGGCGAAGGCCTCGCCGTAAATCAGGCGGTCGCCCGGCGACACACCGCTGGCGGTCTGGGCGTTTGGTGCGCCCGTCCAGATACCCAAAGCAACGGTACCGGCGATGATCGACCCGAGTAGTCGGCCCATGGTCCTCTCACCTCATTCCGCGGCAACCATACACCACACTCGCTTGCGAGGGTGTTCCCATGGCGCTATGGTCGCGCGAATTTCACATTGTCTATATGGGGTTAGCCATGTTCAAGGGCTCCATCGTCGCGTTGGTCACACCATTCAACAATGGTGCCATCGACGAAAAAGCCTTTCAGGACCTCGTGGAGTGGCACATTTCCGAGGGCACTCACGGTATTGTCCCCGTCGGAACGACGGGGGAATCGCCGACGCTCACGCATGAAGAACACAAGCGTGTGACAGAGCTTTGCGTCGAAGCAGCGACCGGCCGGGTTCCCGTCATCGCCGGCACCGGGTCCAACGCAACCGCCGAAGCCATCGAATACACCCAGCACGCCCAGAAGGCGGGCGCCGATGCGGCGCTCATCGTGGCGCCTTATTACAACAAGCCGACCCAAGACGGCCTCTTCGCCCATTTCAAGGCGATCCACGATGCGACCGACATCCCAATCATTCTGTACAACGTCCCCTCCAGAACCGTCGCGGATATCGCGCAAGAAACGATTGTCCGGCTCGCCGATCTGCCGAACATTGTCGGCATCAAGGATGCGACGGCCAATCTTGCGCGGGTGTCGTCGACGCGCTTGTTGCTCGGCCCGCAATTTTGCCAACTGTCGGGTGAAGACCCGACGGTCCTCGCCTTCATGGCCCATGGCGGGCACGGTTGTATCTCGGTGACAGCGAACATCGCGCCGCGCCTGTGCGCCGAATTCCAGAATGTCTGGGCAGAGGGGCGTCCGCTCGACGCGCTGGCGCTTCACGACCGGTTGATGCCGTTGCATATCGCGTTGTTTCTTGAGACCAGCCCGGCGCCGGCCAAATACGCGCTAAGCCTACTTGGCAAGTGCACCGACGAATTGCGTCTGCCACTTGTGGGCCTCGGCGATCAAACCAAGGAGCGCGTCCGGACGGCCATGAAGTCTGCCGGCTTGATCGAGTGACACCATGGCAGCAAAGCCGCCGCGGGTCGGCCACACCGTCGCGGTCAACCGGAAGGCGCGGCGCGACTATCACATTGAGGACACGCTCGAAGTCGGGATCATTCTAACCGGCAGCGAGGTCAAAAGCCTGCGCGCTGGCGGCGGCAGCATCGCCGAAGCCTATGCCGCCGAACGTGAGGGTGGCTTGTGGCTCGTGAACGCCCACATCCCCGAGTTCAAAGCGGCCAATCGCAACAACCACGAACCGACGCGCCCGCGCAAACTGCTGCTGCATAAAAAACAGCTGGAGAAATATCTCGGCGAGGTTCGGCGTGGCGGCATGACCATCATCCCGCTCAAGATTTATTTCAACCCGCGCGGCATCGCCAAGCTCGAACTCGCCTTGGGTCAAGGCAAGAAGAATTACGACAAGCGCGCCGACATCAAGGCGCGCGATTGGAAGTTGAGCCAGGCCCGACTCTTGCGCGGCCGCGGCTAACCTGCCGCAGCGCGCTTTCGCGTCTTGCGGGCGTGATAGGTCAGCGCCAGGGTGACGCAATGCCGCACCGCCCGTTTCGGCAACGTCGCACCCGGCTTGAATAGAATCGCTCGGTTGCCCTGAAACGTCAGGTCGTCGCCGAACAGGCTGCGATAGGTATCAATCAAGTTGGTCTGACAATGCACGAACAGTGCGCAGGCTTCGGGCGCCTCGCGCACATCGCCCAATCTAATCGTGGTCCCGGTCCGCGCGTTGCCGGGCAAATACGCGGGCTGGCCCCATTTCAGGGTCTCGACAACGCCGCCGACTTCCTCGGTCTCGGCCGCCGCGTAGATAAGTTCGCGCAGTTGCATCATCGTGCGCCGCGCTTTCGGTGGATACGCGTCGAACGCCGCGCGCACTGCTGCGTTCTTGAAGGCTCTCATCTCAATAGAGCCATGCGGCCCAGGCCGGGTCCTCGTCTTTGTGCGCGGCATAGATCCGCGTCATCTCGTCCAGGAAGTAGAGCTTGCCAAGAATCGTCACAGCCGCCCCCACAATTGCTGCCCACAAAATCAGATCAATCAAACCGTAGCCCAGCAGCACGATGCCCACTAGGGCGATTGCGTTGCCGACGTGCGGCATCACACGCTCACGTGCGGTCAACGCGAGTGTTTTGCGGACCAGCCACAGCCGCTCGCCCAGCACGCTGCGTGACGACCAATGCATCGTCGACCGTGGCTTCGGGAATACCCGCGGGTTCAACCAGGTCCACACCATTACCGCGGCCAGCGGCACGAGGCACCACCAGCCGAGCCAAACGCGCGCCCAAATCGCCAGCGCCAACAGCGCGACGATCGGCATGCGCGTCCACACGCTTAAGGGATTCACGTGGCGCGCCCACACCTCATCGCGCATACCGAACAGCCGCAGCAGGAATCCTTCCATAGGCGCAAAGTCTAGAAGCGCCATGGGCTCTTGACGAATCACCGCCACGGTCACAGCGTGGCCGGATGAGCCCGCCTGCAACCGCGACACCCACCGTCACCGTGCCCTACCTGATGGTCGCCACCATGGTGTCGGTGGTGGCGGCGACAATCTATGTGCCGTCGCTGCCGTCGATCGTCGCCGACCTCGGTACGTCGCCCACGCTGGCGCAGTTCTCGCTCACCGCGTTTGTCCTCACCTTCGGCATAGTTCAGCTGTGGCATGGCCCGGCATCAGACCGCCTGGGCCGCTACCGTGTCCTGGCCGGAAGCCTGGTGGTCTTCATCGTCGGTACTGCGGTTTGCGCCGTCGCACCGAGTATCGAAGTTCTTATTGTGGGCCGTATGCTCCAAGGCCTCGGCGCAGCCGGGGTCGGCGTGTTGCCGCGGGCCATCGCGCGAGATCAATTCGGCCATGAAGCGAGCGCGAGGGTCTTTACCTACCTGTCCATGGCAGCGTCGGCGGCGGCCACCGCATCGCCAGTCATCGGTGGCGGCCTTGAGGGGCTTACCGGTAGCTGGCGACTAAGTTTCGTCTTGCTTGGTCTATTTGCTGCTTGGGTGCTTTTTCTCTCGGCTCGCCGCGCACCGTTCCTCGCCGCCGGTAGTATCGAACGGCCCGCCGGTTTGCGTGGCTACATCGCCGACTATTGGTCGTTGATGCGCCGCGCGCCGTTCGCCTTCAACGTCATTGGCGGCGGCTTCTTGCGAACCGGCTTTTACGCCTTCATCGTGTCGGTTCCCTTCGTGCTCACCAACATGTACGGCACCTCGGTCGCCGGCGTCGGTGTCATCATGATGACGTTGACCGGTGCGTTTCTCGGCGCCTACTTTATTGTTGTGCGCATCGCACATCGCTTTCGACCTGACACTCTCGTCGTTGCCGGCACTGCAATCTCCATGCTGTCGCCTGTTGCACTTGCGCTCCTGACCTTGACCGACGCTGGGCCGGTTGTTGCCGTTTCGCTGCCCGTCGCGCTCTTTGGGTTCGGTAATGGCTTCGCGATACCGATGGCCAACGCGCTCGCGGTTGGCGCTAACCCGCGCATGGCTGGGGCCGGGTCGTCACTGTTGGGGTTTTGGGCTTACACGATGGGGGCGGGCGGTACGGTGGCTGCGGGGTTGCTCACTCATGACACGGCCCTGCCGCTCGCGATCCTGTTGGCTATTGCGACAACAGGCGCGCTCGCCTGTTTCGTCGTCGCGCGCATCGCGGCACTGCGCAGCATCTAATCTTTGAGTCGACGGGCCGCCGCGCTGACAACATCCTCAAACATCTCTGTCGTCAGCCGCCGGGTGTTGGTGTTGTAGCGCGAGCAGTGATAGCTGTCGGCAAGCCACAAGCCGTTGGCCATCGCGTGCACCGCGCCGTGTGCGAACTTATGGGCCGACTGTTTTTCCGCCAGCGTCGTCAACACGGCGTCGTGCGCGAGCTTGCCCAAGGCGAGCACGCCCCTCAGCTTCGCCATGCCCGACATTTCGCTAACCAGGAATGGCCGACAGGTGCGTGCCTCGATGCCGGTCGGTTTGTTCTGTGGTGGCACGCAGCGCACCGCGTTGGTGATTCGGCAATTGACCAAATGCATCCCGTCATCGGCGCGTTCGTCATAGGGGCCGACAGCGAGCCCGAACTTCAACAACGTCGGGTACAACAACTGCCCGGCATAGTCGCCCGTGAACGGTCGCCCGGTGCGGTTCGCGCCGCGCAACCCAGGTGCGAGCCCGACGATCAACAGCGCTGCATCGCTGCCGCCAAACGACGCCACCGGCGCATTGTGCCAATCAGGAAAGGCGGTGGTATTGGCTTCCCGGAACGCGGCGAGCCGCGGGCACAGCGAACAATCGAGGGTCGGGGCGTCCATGCCCCAACCTTACGGGTCAGGCGCTTTCGCGCAACGCTGGGGGCGTATCGGGTTCGTTGGCTGCGGTTTGCTGGTCGCGGTGAACCCGCGCGATCCGCGGCATCAAGTCGGCCAATTCGATGAACGCGTCGGCCTGGCGCCGCAGGTCATCGGCGATCATCGGCGGGCTGGTAGCGATCGAGCTGACGACCGTCACCCGCACCGCTTTGCGCTGGACCGATTCGACCAATCGCCGAAAATCGCCGTCGCCCGAAAACAAGTAGACATGATCGAGATGCGGCGCCATTTCCATCAAATCGACGGCCAATTCGATGTCCATGTTGCCCTTGATCTTGCGCCGGCCGGCGTGATCGGTGAATTCCTTCGCCGGTTTGGTCACCAGCGTGTAACCGTTGTAGTCCAGCCAATCGACCAACGGACGGATCGGCGAGTATTCCTGATCCTCGATCAACGCGGTGTAATAGAGCGCGCGGACCACGCGCCCGCGCTCGTTGAAAACGTCCAGCAGGTTTTTGTAGTCGATGTCGAATCCGAGGGCGCGCGCCGCGGCATATAGATTGGAGCCGTCGATGAACAGCGCGATGCGCTCAGCTGATAAAGCAGTCATTTCAAGCCTATCTGTGTGACCGCGGCACCGGTCGTCGGCCTAGGGGCAGACGCCAAAACACGGCGGGTCGTACTATGATCGTTATGTAGCGTGTGACAAACCGCCCGCAAGGGCCGTTTCAGGGAAAGCACATCACCGTGATTTTGATCGGTTTGGGCGCCAATCTACCGCATCCGCAACTCGGACCGCCTGCGGCCACCCTCAGCGCCGCGTTGCGCCACTTTCCGGCGGAAAAGCTCCGCGTTGTGGCCTGTTCGCGGCTTTTTGAAAGCGCGCCGGTCCCGGCCTCTGATCAGCCCTGGTTCGTCAATGCGGTGGCGCGGATCGAGACCGGCCTGGATCCTGCGGGCGTCTTAGCGGCGCTCCACCGCGTCGAGGCTGCTTTCGGCCGGGTCCGGCACCAACGCTGGGAGGCCCGCGTTCTGGACCTCGATCTCCTCGATTATGCCGGTGCCGTCCATACCGGGGTCCCGCCTGACCTCACCGGGGTCCCGCCTGACCTCGAACTCCCACACCCCCGCATGGCGGCGCGCGGCTTCGTGCTCCTGCCCCTGGCCGATCTCGCGCCAGATTGGGTCCACCCGATTAGCGGCAAGACCCTGGCCCAGCTGGTTGCCGCCTTGGACCCCGACCAGGTCGTTCGCTCCTGCGCTGAGGCGCCGCCAATCCCTTGAAATGCCTCACAAACCCTTGCGTTGTGCAACGCAACCGCATATCTAAGGGCAGTATCCCCGCGCCCCAAGGCGGCGGCGGGGTGCTGCCGGATAGCCGTATTGGAGAGTTGAATGGCCCGCGTCACCGTCGAGGATTGCGTCGAAATCGTCCCCAACCGTTTTGAGCTCGTGGTTTTGGCGGCCCAGCGGTCGCGCGAAATCTCGGCCGGTGCGCCGCTGACGATCGAACGCGACAACGACAAAAACCCAGTCATCGCGCTGCGCGAAATCGCCGATCGCACGGTGTCGACCGACGAGCTCGATGATTCGCTCATCCTCAGCTTGCAAAAGCAGGTCGAGTCCGACGAGCCCGAAGAAGACGATATGGCGATGCTCATGTCGAGCGATTGGACGCCTGAGCCGGCGCCCCCCGCCAAGCCCGAGCCTGAATACAATGAGGAAGATGTTTTCCGCAAGCCCGCGAGCGCGACCGATGCCGCCGGGCCGGAGGGAATTTAGCGCAGCACTGCGCACCGTCTCGCCGATGACGGTTGGCGTGCCGCGTGTGACGGCGCCTTACGCGCTGTACCGACCGGCATGCGATGATTGATCAAGCCGATTTCGTTGCCCGGGTTCAGCGTAATGATCCCGACGCTGATCTGAGCCTCGTCGCGCGGGCCTTCGATTTTTCGCATGACGCCCACGGCACCCAGACTCGGGCAAGCGGCGAACCCTATTTTTCTCACCCGCTCGAAGTCGCCGGCATCGTCACCGATATGCGGCTCGACGCGACCACGGTTGCGACCGCGCTGCTCCACGACACGGTCGAGGACACCGTCGCGACCCTCGAGCAAATTGATGACCAGTTCGGGGCCGAAATCGCTCAACTCGTGGACGGCGTTACCAAGCTCACGATGCTGGAGCACGTGCGGCCGACCCAGCGGTCGCGCGAAGCAGAGAACTTTCGAAAACTGCTTCTCGCGATGTCGAACGACCTGCGCGTCTTGATCGTCAAACTAGCCGACCGATTGCACAACATGCGGACCCTTAGTTTCATCGACCAGCCTGACAAGCGCGGCCGGATCGCCGCCGAAACCATGGACATCTACGCTCCCTTGGCCGAGCGGATCGGCATGCACGCAATCAAGGACGAACTCGAAGATTTAGCGTTCGCCGAGCTCAACTCGGAGGCGCGCAACTCGGTCGTCGGCCGCCTCGACTTTCTACGCAGCGAGACCGGCGACATCATTGTGCGCATCACCCATGAGCTGGAGCGGACACTCAACGGTGCCGGTCTCAGCGCCACGGTGTTTGGCCGCGAAAAGAGGCCTTACTCGATTTGGCGCAAGATGGAGCGCAAGAACATTTCGTTCGAGCAACTCGCCGACGTCATGGCCTTCCGAATCCTGGTCGACAGCGACGATGATTGCTACCGCGCATTGGGGATCGTTCATCGCCGCTACTCGATGGTCCCGGAGCGCTTCAAGGACTTTATTTCGACGCCCAAACCAAACGGCTACCGGTCGGTCCACACGACCGTCATTGGTCCCGAGAGGCGGCGGATCGAAATCCAAATCAGAACCCGCGACATGAACGAAGTCGCCGAGCACGGGGTTGCCGCACACTGGCAATACAAGGACGGTGTCAAACTCAAAGAGGGCGCCCAGCAATTCAGCTGGATTCGCCAGTTATTGGAAATGCTTGAACACGGTGGCCAACCAGAAGAATTCCTCGAGCATACCAAGCTCGAAATGTACCAAGACCAAGTCTTTTGTTTTTCGCCTAAAGGCGATCTGATTGCGCTGCCGCGCGGGGCGACGCCGGTCGACTTCGCCTACGCGGTGCATTCAGATGTCGGCGACACGTGCGTCGGATCGAAGGTCAACGGACGCATCGCGCCGCTGCGGACCACGCTCGAAAACGGCGATCAGGTCGAGATCATGCGTTCCTCAGCGCAGACCCCGTCGCCGACGTGGCTCAACTTCGTGGTAACCGGCAAGGCACGATCCGCGATCCGCCGCTTCGTGCGGGTCCAGCAAGACCAACAGTATGTCGATCTCGGCACGGCGATCCTGCGCCGCGCATTCCAAAAGGCCGGGCACGATCTCAATGACAAGGCGCTGGAGCGCGCGCTCACCGTCCTCAGCCTGAAGACGCCTAACGAACTCTATGCCCACGTCGGGCAGGGCTTTATGTCCGGCAAAGAAGTGCTCGACGTGGTCTTTCCGACCGAGGGTGAGCGCCGGATTCCCAATTTTGTTCGGGCGGCAATTCGGCGCGTCCGCGCTGGGCGTGACGTCGAGCAGGCGATCCCGATCAAGGGGCTGATCCAGGGCGTGGCCGTACACTACGCCGATTGCTGCCATCCCCTGCCGGGCGACCGTATCGTCGGTATCCTGACCGAGGGCAAGGGCGTGCGCATCCACACAATCGACTGCGAGACCTTGGGCAGTTTTGGCAGTTCGCCAGAGCGCTGGCTCGATGTATCGTGGGACGTCGGGCCGAGTAGCGACGAAGTTCATCTCGGTCGGATTAAAGTTACTCTGACCAACGAACCGGGCGCGCTCAACGCGTTGACCGGTGTCATCGCCAACAACAACGCCAATATCACTAATCTCAAGGTAAGCAACAGATCGGATGACTTCTTCGAGTTCTTGGTCGATGTTGAGGTGCGCGACGTGAAACACATGACCGGCATGATCGCTGCGCTGCGCGCAGAAGAGCGTATTCACAAAGTCGATCGGGTGCGCTCGTGACCCACGACGAGGTCTTGCAACACTTCCGTGACGCGGGGGCGCTCCTCGACGGACATTTCTTGCTCAGTTCCGGTCTCCATAGCCCGGTCTTTTTGCAATGCGCGCGGGTGATGATGGATCCGGCCCGCGGCGCCCTGCTGTGCCGGGCCTTGGCCGACAAGATAACGGCGCGGCTCGGCGCCGGTGCGATTGATCTGGTGGTTTCGCCGGCGATGGGCGGGGTCGTGGTGGGTTATGAAGTGGCGCGCCAGCTCGGCGCTCCCTCGATCTTCACCGAGCGTGTCGACAACGTGTTCACCTTGCGCCGGGGCTTCGAAATACCCGACGGTGCGCGCGTTCTCATGGCCGAAGACATTGTGACGACGGGCAAAAGTTCTTTGGAATGCATCGACTGCATATCGGCCTTCGGCGGCCGGGTGGTGGCGGCGTCGTGCCTGATCGATCGCAGCGATGGCGCGGTCGATCTCGGTGTCCCGCTGATATCTCTGACCGGTTACAAAGTCCCGGCGTATGCCGAAAACGATTTGCCACCGTCGCTGGCGGCGACCCCAGCGGTCAAACCCGGCAGTCGAGGCCTCAAGTAAGTCGTGCTGTTCAAACCCCGCACACCGCGCACCATTCTCTACCGCGCCCGCAACATTGTTTGGCCGCGCGCCGGCTGGGGCCGGACGTTGTCCTATTTGCGGCACCGCGTGGCGCGCCTGCCGGGCTCGCCGGAAAGTATAGCGCTCGGTCTCGCGTGCGGCATTGCGATCTCATTCACACCACTGATTGGCTTTCATTTTCTGGTTGCTGCGTTGCTGGCCTGGGCAATGGGCGGCAACTTTCTCGCCTCCGCGCTGGGCACGGCGTTCGGCAACCCCTGGACGTTTCCACTGATCTGGCTGTGGATATTCAAGCTCGGGACCTGGATTTTGGGCGCCGAAGCCGATGTCTCAGAGGAGCTCACCCAGGCGACGATCCGCGACAATATTTTCGACATCTTCTTGCCGATGCTTGTGGGCGGTATCCCAACCGCGATCGTGGTGTGGTTTGGGTCCTATTATCCGCTGAAGTACGTCATTCGGTCTTACCGCCGAGCGCGGCGCCACCGGGTCGAACGCATGGTCCGCCAGCGCATGATTCGACGCAAAGGCATGATGGCGGCGGGAAAGGAGCCCGCGCCATGACAACGCGACTGCGGCTTGGCGTGAACATCGATCACGTGGCGACAATTCGCAATGCGCGCGGCGGGCCGCATCCTGACCCGGTCCGTGCGGCGCGCCTCGCGGCCGAGGCTGGCGCCGATGGCATCACCGCCCACTTGCGCGAAGACCGACGCCATATTTCCGACGGCGATATCGAACGCTTGGGGCAGGAGACCGTGCTGCCGCTCAATCTAGAAATGGCCGCGACCGCGGAGATGCTCGAGATCGCCCTGCGCCACCGGCCGCATGCGGCGTGTCTGGTGCCCGAGCGCCGCGAAGAGCGGACGACCGAGGGCGGCCTCGAAGTCCACCGCGCGCAGAACGTTTTGCGCCCCTTTGTTTCGCGCCTCAACGACGCCGGCATCCGGGTTTCGTTGTTTGTCGCGCCCGATCCGCATCAGCTTGAGGCCGCGGTCCGTATCGGCGCGCCGGTCGTTGAATTGCACACCGGCGCCTATTGCCATGCCGAGGGCGCCGCGCGCGACGAAGAATTGGCGCGCCTCGTCAAAGGCGCAGCGCTTGCCGCGGAGTTCGGTCTGGAATGCCATGCCGGCCACGGTCTGTCCTATGACACCGTGCCGCCGATCGCCCAAATCCCCAATGTGGTGGAGCTCAACATCGGGCACTTCCTGATCGGTGAAGCCATTTTCGGCGGCCTCGATTCCGCCATCAAACGGATGCGCGCGATCATGGACCAGGCGCGGGCGGCAACCGACGGGGGCACCGCGCGCGTGATGGACCAGCCTGCTTCATGATTATCGGTCTGGGCAGTGACTTGATCGACATTCGCCGCGTTGAAAAGACGCTGGAGCGGTTCGGCGAGCGTTTCATTGCCCGCTGCTTTACCCCAGTAGAACAACGAAAGTCCGACCGCCGAACCAACCGTGCCGCCTCTTACGCAAAACGCTTTGCCGCCAAAGAGGCCTGCTCCAAGGCGCTCGGCACGGGATTTCGCCGCGGCGTTTTCTGGCGCGATCTCGGGGTCGTGAATTTGCCGTCGGGCAAACCGACCATGGAACTGACCGGTGGGGCGTTGAAACGCTTGCACGAGTTGCTACCGGCGGGCATGAAAGCGCAGATTGATCTCACCATCACCGACGATCACCCGCTGGCCCAGGCCATTGTGGTGATTTCCGCCGTGCCGCCCGGCGCGGCGTCTGTCTGACCTTTAGAGGATTTCCGTCTTGGCGAATGCGCGTGCTACCCGCAAGGGCAAGGGAGGAGTTGGCGAGACGGTCCGCACCTTAGTCTATGCGGTCCTGATCGCGGTGGTCATTCGCACCGTCGCGTTCGAGCCGTTTAACATCCCGTCCGGTTCGATGGAACCAACGTTGCTGGTTGGCGACTACCTGTTCGTGTCCAAGTTTTCCTACGGCTATAGCCGCTATTCCTTGCCGTTCGGCCCCGACTTGTTTTCCGGTCGGCTTTTCCGCCAGACGCCAGAGCGTGGCGATGTCGCCGTGTTCAAGTTGCCCAGCGATCCCTCGACCGATTTTATTAAACGCGTGATTGGCCTGCCGGGCGACCGCATTCAAATGATCGAAAGCGTCCTCCACATCAACGGCGCCCCTGTGGAACGCGAACTCATCGACGATTTTATCGTCACGCACCGCAATGGCGTGGCGCTGCGCGTGCCGCAGCGCGTCCCACAATATATTGAAACCCTGCCCAACGGGCGGCGCTACCGCACGCTCGATCAGGGGCCGAATGAACCCCTCGACAACACCGCGGTATTCCAGATCCGCCAGGGCTTCTACTTTATGATGGGCGATAATCGCGACAACTCGCAAGACAGCCGTGTCACCTTTGCCGTCGGCCAGGTGCCCGAGCAAAACCTCGTCGGCCGCGCCGAGGTCATGTTCTTCTCGACCAACGGCACCGGCCATTTCTGGGAGTTCTGGAAGTGGCCCACTGCCATTCGTTGGCGCCGCCTGTTCAAGACCGTCCAGGAATTCTGAGCGCGCATGCCACCGCGCACCGAAGAAGAGTTCTGTGCGCTAATCGGTTATCGCTTTCGCGATCCCGCGTTGCTTACCGAAGCGTTGACCCATTCCAGTCTGGACGGCGGCCGCCCGAAAACGCACGGGCCCGACAACGACCGGCTCGAGTTCCTCGGCGACCGCGTGCTGGGTCTCGTCATCGCGGCACATCTGGTGGCGACCTTCGAGGATGCCGATGCCGGTGGCTTGGCGCGCCGTTACAACAGCTTGGTGCGCCGCGAGACCCTGGCCAAAGTCGCCCGCAGCCTTGAAATGGGCGACTTCCTGCGCATGTCCAAAGCCGAACAAGACTCCGGCGGGCGCAACAAATCGGCCATGCTCGCCGATACCGCCGAGGCGGGCATCGCCGCCCTATTCCTCGACGGCGGGTTTGAGGCGGCGTCGGCCTTCATTCACCGCCACTGGGACCCGTTGGTCGAACGCGAGGGCCATGCCCGCCGCGATGCCAAGACCGCGCTGCAAGAATGGGCGCACGCCGCCGGTTTGCACCCGCCGATGTACGAAGAAGTAGAACGCTCAGGCCCCGCGCACGACCCGCATTTCGTGATCGCCGCGTCGCTCGAGGGCATCGCGCCGGTCCCCGGCGAAGGCAGCTCAAAGCGCCGCGCCCAACAAGCCGCCGCCGCGGCGCTCCTTGAGGCCGTAACCAAGGACGATGCGGCGAGCAAGGACGCCAAAGAATGACGCCCACCATGCCAGCCAGCGGCGCCTGCCCGACCACGAACGGCGCCCCAGTATTGACCACAACCGGCGCTCAAAGAATCTCCTCCCCCTGCCTGCAGGGGGAGGGCAGGGAGGGGGTCGCACCCCGACATACCCGGGATGAAACCAACCGCCTGCACACCCCCACCGTCACCAACCTGAAAGACGAACAAATGGACTTGACGCGCCGATGAGCGAACCCGAACCACGCTGCGGCTTTTTCGCCATCATCGGCGCGCCCAACGCGGGCAAGTCGACGCTGCTCAACCGCGTCGTCGGCGCCAAGATCGCGATCGTCACCCCCAAGGTGCAGACCACCCGCAACCGCATCATCGGCATCGCGCTGCACGGCGCGGCGCAGCTCGTCTTCATCGACACCCCCGGCATCTTCGCCCCGACCCGGCGCTTGGAGCGCGCGATGGTCGAGGCCGCCTGGGGCGGTGTCGCCGATACCGACGGGATCGTGCTGTTGATCGACGCCCACGCCGCGCGTAACGGCGTCCCCGACAAAGATGCCCAAGCCATCGTCGCCAAGCTCAAACAACAAAATCGCCGCGCCGTGGTCATCCTCAACAAGATCGACGCGGTCGACCGCGCCATGCTGCTCAACCTCGCCGCTTGGATCGATGCGCAAGGAATCGCCGATTCGGTATTCATGATTTCCGCGCTCAACGGCGACGGCGTCAATGATCTGCTCGACGACCTCGCCGCGCACGCGCCGCAAGGCCCGTGGCACTACCCCGAAGACCAACTCTCCGAGGTCCCACTGCGCCAACTCGCCTCCGAAATCACCCGCGAAAAACTGTTCCTCGGCCTGCGCCAGGAACTGCCCTACGCGCTCACGGTCGAAACCGAAACCTGGGAAGAACGCAACGACGGCTCGGTCAAGATCGACCAAGTCATCTACGTGCGCCGCGATTCGCAAAAGAAAATCGTGTTGGGCAAAGGCGGCCAGCAAATCAAAAAAGTCGGCGCCGAAGCCCGCGCCGACCTCGAAACCATCCTGGCCCGCCGCGTCCACCTCTTCCTCTTCGTCAAAGTCCGCGACAACTGGGTCGACGACCCCGAACGCTACCGCGCCATGGGCCTAGATTTCCCCAAGGGGTAGGGCACGGCCCCCTCGGCGCCTCACAACCACCCCCGTCATCCTGAGGAGCGCCCAACGGGCGCGTCTCGAAGGGCGCCGCGCCGCACAGCCACCCCCGTCATCCTGAGGAGCGCCCAAAGCGCGCGTCTCGAAGGGCCAAACAAACACAACCCGCTCATCCTGAGGAGCGCCCATAGGGCGCGTCCCGAAGGACGGCTATAGCCAACCCCCCTCCACCCGCTAAACTCCCGGTTGCAAAGGGGTTATTGCATGCTGTTCAGCGTTTCACCCATATCGATTGCTGGTGCATCGCCGAGCTTGGCGTCGGGATCGGTGGTCCAGATCAACATCGGTGGCAAGGCCATGCCGCCCAGGGTCGAACTGAGTCCAGGGTACAACCCGGACCCGCTCGAAGTCGGTCATCGAAGCCTCGCCGCCATGTTGCATTGGCGAAATCTCGGTGGCGCGTTCCGAGGGCGCGCCGCCGCGCTGAACGCGCTCAAAGAATGGGCCGAGGGTGATGAACTCGCCAAGGTCAAAGTGATCAGCGGCGAAGGCGGCATTGGCAAGACCGCGCTCGCCGCGAGATTGGCCAGCGAACTGCGGCAAAACAAATGGTCGGCAGGCATGGCCGCACCGCTAGCCTCGGCGGCGTCATACGAGTCGGGCAAAAGCGGGACGCTGCTAATTCTGGACTATCCCGAACAGAACATTCCCCTCGTAACTTCCTTCCTCCAAGTACTGGTGGAGGAACGGGGGAAACAGACCTTCAAAAAACTCAGACGTTTCCGGGTTCTGCTCCTGTCGCGCGACCCGCTGGAGGCTTGGCTGGACCGGACTGGGCTTGAGAAAACAGGCCTCTTCGATCCCACGCCATTGCCATGGGATAACGGCCCGGCCGATGCCTATGACATGTTTGACGCGCTGCTCGCGGAGGCCAACCGCGTGATCGGTGTCAGCGCACCGCAAGTCGATCAGAAGATTTTTCGCGCATGGCTGGATTCGGGCGCTGCCGAGAACCGGCGCCCCCTCTATATCGCGGCCGCTGCGGTCCATCACGCCGACCATTGGAAAAGAACAGCCGGACAAAGCCCAACTTTTGGTTTCCGCGGCCGCGAGATCATGATCGCGCTGGCGGATCGCGAAGTGCAAAAACTGCGTGACATCAGTGAAAGCGCAACCGTCGGCCTTGACCCGTGGGCTCTCCCACTGCTCAGTGCCTACGCCGCAATGTCGGGCGGCCTCGTGTTCGAACAATTGCAGGCGATCCACGAATCGGACGAACCGCCCGCGGTGCTGTCCGCAGCCGAGCTTGCGCCGAAACTCGATAACGCGGGTCTTTGGACGCGCCACAAGGAGAAGCCGGGCGAGCCCCATCGCGTCCCGCCGCCGGAACCCGATGTGCTGGCCGCCGCCCTAGTGGTGCATGTCCTGCGCCAATACGAAAAGTTCTCGCCACCGGCTGAAATCATGTGGCAGGCGATCAATCTGGCGACCGAGGAGTTTCCTCTCGCGAACCTCGAGCGCCTGATGCACGACGCCGAAACCGATCTGGCCATGGGCGAGGAGGGCGGCGGCGTGCCGAGTGTGTGGCTGGAGGGTTTCGTCGACCGGGCGATTGCTGCCGCCACACCGCGCGCACGGGAACTTCTTGAACGGCTCGACACGCTGTCGCAACGCTTGCCGACACGCGGATTCATGCGCGCGTTAATCGCGGCGCGGCGATTCCTGGCCGACACCGAGGGGGACCCCGCCAAGAAGGCATCGTTCCTGAACAACCTGTCCAATGACCTATCCGCCGCGGGCCGCAACCCCGAGGCGCTGGCGGCGGTCGAGGAGGCGGTGAAAATCCGCCGTGATCTGGCGGCGGCGAACCCGGCGCGCTACGCCCCCGATCTGGCGAGCAGCCTGAACAACCTGTCGAACCGCCTATCCGCCGCGGGCGGCAATCCCGAGGCGCTGGCGGCGGTCGAGGAGGCGGTGAAGGTCTACCGTGATCTGGCGGCGGCGAACCCGGCGCGCTACGCCCCCGATCTGGCGAGCAGCCTGGGGGCACGGGGAAAGATTCTCCAAACCTTGGACCGACTCGGCGCCGCCGCTGCGTCGTTTGAGGAGGGCGCCGCGCAGGTTCGGCCCATCGCGGCGCAGAACCCCGACGCGCCCCCCGCACGTGTGTTGCGGGCGCTCGAAGCCGACGCGGCGCAGACGCGCCAACTGATCGCAGACAAGACCGCGCCGGACCCGGCCTAGCGCCTCTACGCGAACGACTCCCCCGTCAAATCCGCCAGCTCAATCTCCAACACCCCGGCAATCGCCCGTAGCACGCGCAGCGTACCCGTGCGCTTCCCGGTCTCGATCTGTGACAGATAGCCCGCGCTGATCCCCGCCGCCGTCGCCAGCTCGGCGGCGGACATGGCGCGCCAGGCGCGCCAGGCGCGCACCAGCGGCTGGCCGTCCAGCGCGGCTTCTACGGCGGCGAAGGGAATCGCCTGTTCGCGTGTTTGTTTCATACGCCGCTCCACGGCGCGCAATTGCGCGCGGTCCTCGCGGTCGGCGGCGCGGACCAGTGCCTCGTATTCGGTGCGCGGCAGCACCGCGAGTTGGCCGCCCTTGGGCGCGCGGATGAACTGAACTTTCGACATACTCATCTCCTCACGCGGTAGGCACTGCCCCGGCTGGCGATGACCCGAACGTGCATGACGTCTTGGTCGAGCCGAAACACAATCCGCCAGTCGCCCACCTTCAAACGAAACGCACCGAATTCGCCCACGATGGCTTCGACGTTGTTGTCCAGGCTCGCCGGGTCTGTCGCGTATTGGCGAATCTTGGAGCGCAACCGTTCTGCGGTGTTGCGCGGCATACGCAAAAGTGCGCGTGCGGCGACTTTACTAAACGCAATATCTTGGATTGGCAATTCTTAGCTATCTGCTAATATCGCGAGAGGCATCACCGGTCGATTTATGCGCGGGGCAGAGCGCCTTTCCGGGACAGAGAAGTTGATTCGCCCGCCCCCGCGACCCCGACTAGACTCGTCCGATCGTTTCCCCACCGCGCGAGGCGGGCTCCTGGCCCAGGCATCGGTTTGGCTTTTCTTTCCCACGGCACCGGGTTAGCCCGGATCACCGGCGCGGTCGCACCCCATATTCCCCCCCCTCACCGAGGGGGAGGGCAGGGAGGGG
>JAQBYN010000049.1 GCA_027622715.1 Pseudomonadota bacterium
AAGCCAAGCATGTAAGACGAATATTCGAACGCAAACGGAAGCGAATGGTCAAACCACCAGCGCGACAGAATCTCGACCATGCCAATCACGCCCATCACCGCAAGTGTGATGGCCGCCAGCCAAGCCGACGCGCGACACAGCCCGTCGACAGAGCGCAAGAAAATTTGAACCATTGTCAGAAAGGCCTGGCGGCCGCCCCAAAAAGGGGCGACCGCCCTGTGCCTACTCTGTCTAACGTCCTACGATTTGCCTGCTTCTTTGAGGAACTCATCAAGGATCGGACCGGTGCCTGAAACCTGATCCGTAAATTCCTTCCAGAACGGACGTCCCGCCGCACGCATCGCTTCAATGATTGCCG
Organism: Pseudomonadota bacterium; assembly: GCA_027622715.1. Taxonomy (GTDB): domain Bacteria; phylum Pseudomonadota; class Alphaproteobacteria; order SHVP01; family SHVP01; genus CALJDF01. The sequence continues at coordinate 359 of JAQBYN010000049.1, forward strand.
GATTCATCGGCTCGACCGTCATCCCCTGGTCTTTCAGTTCCTTCAGCTTGATGGCATCTTCGCCGCGGCTGACGGCCCAGAACTCGGGCTCAAGCTTACGCGCAAGATCCTCGATCGCTTTTTGGTTCTTCGCCGACAGCTTGTTCCACGCATCGAGATTGACGCTAAGCTGATTGAGCGCCCAAAGGTGGTTGGTCCTGTATGCATGGTTCAGGAATTCCCAATACTTCTGAGCAACAGCTGTGCTAGCGGAAGTCATGACCGCGTCAAGCCCGCCGGCTGCGAGGACCGGTACGATGTCCGGGCTATTAAGAAACTGCGGCGACATCCCCAAAGCCGTCATGAGCTCGGTCGAAAGCTTGTTGTAGGTCCGGATTCTCAGGTCTTTAAGATCGGCCATACTCGAGACCGGTCCTTTTGTGAAGATCGCCTGGCTGGGCCAAGGCACTGTGTAGAGCATCTTTTGATTGTGTTTTTCGAAGGCCTTTTCGTAGAGCCCTCTAACTTTGCCCACGAACGCTTCCAACTCGTCGTAGTCGTTGATGAGGTAGGGCAGCGCCTCGAAACCAAGCATCGGTTCGTCGCCGGTTTGCTGGAAACCCGCCATCTCAGCCATCGGCACGATGCCGTCTTGGACCGAGCGCAGCGATTCCGGCCCCTTGATCCCGAGCGATCCGCCCGAATGAACGGTGATCTCGACTTCGCCGTTGGTAACCTTCTTCACTTCTTCGGCAAAGCGGATCAGGTTCTTGGTGTGGAACTCGCTTGGGCCCCACGGGACCGAGGCATCCCATTTGGTTTGCGCCAAAGCGGGCACCGCAACCAACGTCGCAATTGCCGCGGCGCCGGTGACGGCAGCCGCAGTCCTCAGAAAAGTACGTCTCAGCATAAAGTATCCTCCCTTTTTTTTTGGTGGCCGAAGCCTACCCCTACTCGCGCCACCGTCCAAGTCCTGGGCGCGCGAACAGCTCGCCACCGCCCCTTCTTTCGCCCACGCCCGCCTGATGGTCCGCCCCGTGGAACCGGCCTTATAGTGACAAGATGCCGAAGCCCGAAGCCGCCCGCCCCCACCCGCTCGCCGGCCGCCAGCCCGCGGCGCTGCGGTCGTTGTTTCGCGCAGGACGTTACACAGGGGCGACGACCGGCCTCGCGCCGGGTCGCTTGCAGTGCAACCTGGTCGTCCTGCCGCACCGGGCCGCGCAGGCTTTCGCGGCCTACTGCGCGGCAAACCCCGCGCCCTGCCCGCTCCTCTACATGGGCGCGCCGGGCGACCCCATGCTGGACGCGCTCGGCGCGGACATCGACATACGCACCGACCTGCCCGCGTATCTCGTTCACCGCGACGGCAACAGCGGCCCAGCGGTCCCCGATATTTTGGACCTGTGGCGCGCGGACTCCGTCGCTCTGCTGCTCGGTTGTTCGTTATCCTTCGAAGAAGCGCTGGTCGCCGCCGGCGTCCGTCTTCGTCACCTTGAACGCGGCGGCGACATCGCGGCATTCCGCACCAGCATCAAAACAACGCCCGCGCCTCCCTTTAGCGGCCCGCTCGTCGTCTCGATGCGCGCAGTCGCCGCTGCCGACGCGGGGCGCGCAGGCGCCATCACCACACGATTTACCCACGCCCACGGCGCCCCGCTGCACACCGGCGATCCCGCCGCGCTCGGTATCGCCGACGTTGAGCGCCCCGACTGGGGCGAGCCCCCGACCATACAAGCCGGCGAAGTCCCGATGTTCTGGGCCTGCGGCGTCACTTCGCACTTGGCCCTGCTCAACGCGCGCCTCCCGCTCGCCATCACCCACGCGCCGGGTGCGATGTTGATCACCGACCTGGCCGCAGACAAACCGCCGGAACCCATCAGCTCATCCTGAGGAGCATCGCGGCGCGATGCGTCCCGAAGGACCCCGCCATCCAAGAAAATCGTCCGCGACAGAACGAATCACCCGCCACAATGCGCGCGCACCATCTCGGCAATCTCCTCGGTGCGCGTTTCCAATGGCCACAACCCGCTCGGCGACAAATCAACGACCCGCCCGTTCTTCATCACCTCGGCCGAGCGCGCGGTCGGGCCGTAAACATCGTCGCGCACGTTGAACACCAAAACCGGTTGCTCAAGATCGCCCAAGGCGGCCGCCATATCGTGAGAGAACACCGCGTTCATGGCGTTGGCGACGTTGCCGCGGTTGCGCAAGCTATCCGAGACGTAGCGTTCGATCATCGCGTCGGTGACCCCCGGCCCGCGAAACTGCGCCCAATTGTTCCACAAACGAACAAGGTGCGATCCGTCGCTGTTCTCGGTCGGTTGCGACGACGCCCCTGTCCAGGCGCGTTGCTTGGCGCGTTCCTCTTCGGTGTAGACGCCAACGCCGACCAACACGACATGCTTCACCTGGTCGCGGTGCAGACGGGTAAACTCAACCGCGATCCGCGCCCCGGTATGTACGCCGATGACATCCATTTCGCCCAGGTCCATCGCATCGATGACCGCGCTATGGGCCGTGGCGTATTCCTCAATCGACAACGCCTTCGGCGGCGCATCGGCGTGGCCAAAGCCCGGCGTATCAGGCGCCACCATGTAGCGCTCCCCGCCAAGTTCCCGCATGAACGCATCGAACGTGCGCCCCGATAACGGGCTTTGGTGAAAACACACCATGGGGCGCTTGCCTGCGCCGCGCGCGCCCGCTTCGTAGAGGTGCACCTGCCCGTAGGGCCCGTCGACATATCGGCGCCGCACGTCGGTGCTCATGCCTGCACCAACTGCTGCAACGCTCCCGATCCCGGGTTGCGCACGATCGCCGTGTCCACGCGCGCCAGCCCCGGCACTTCCAGCGTCATCCGCGGCGTATAGGTCTCCACGCTCAACGCCGCACAGTCCGCCAGCGCCGCGTCCAGATCGGGCACCAGAAACGATTGCATCAAATAACCGATATTGGGCGCCACCGAATCGGGCACCAAGTCAGGCACCGGATAGTTCAACGGCTGCGAGGTCGCGATCTTGCCGAACATGTGGTTGCCCTGCATGAAGGTCACTTGCGTGCGCCCGCCGTCGGGCACCTTCTGGAACTTGCGGTAATTGTCGCTGTCCAGCACCTGATTGATGTGCACGCCCATCTTCAACACCCGGACATAAAACTCTTTGGACTTCTCGATATCGCGCATGCATGACGCCGACGTCACCACCGGCGTGAACCCCGTCTTCGTGCGGCCGAACCCCTCGACATAGGCGCGCATTTTGCCGATCCGCGTCGCCGGGTCCGTGGTCGCGAGCTCGACCCAATTGATCAGGACCCCGTCGGGCCCCTCGAACACCACCTCGATCGGCGTGCCGACGTCGGCGGTGAAATCGTGCGCCACCGGATCGGACCAAAACTCGTAGCCCAATTTGCGGAACTTCGCGGTCTCGCCAAAAATGTCGTCGGTATAGAAGTTCAGATTGATCAACCCGTAGGCCCGCGCGGGCTTGGCCGCGCGCACCACCCTGCGCGTCGCCGCGTCGAACTGCAGCAACAGCACCCGCCCCACCGGATCGGGCCCAGCATGCAGAAACACCGCCTGCGCGCGCGATCCCTTGGGCAGATGCCAAAACGTTTCGAAGTCCGGCCCCGACCACGTTGCCGGCGCGCTCGCGGTCATCCCCGTTAGGTCACGGTAGAAGTGCAACGAGCGTTCCATGTCGGCCACGCCGATCACGGCAAAGCTCATGGCCGAGCCCTCGGGCGCAACAATATCGGTGGTCATGACGGTCCTCCCCAGGCGTCAATCATACACAACATTTCCCGCCCGCCCCGCGCTCGAAAAACTCCTTTCCCCTCGGGAGAGGGATAAGCCCAACCCGACGCGCTGAGAAAAACCCCTCTCCCTCTGGGAGAGGGTGGCCGCGCAGCGGCCGGGTGAGGGCCGGTGCCGCAGTCCTGGCTAAGGCGCGCTCAGCAGCGTTTTGCCTGCGGCGGGAACCGGGCTGCCCCCTAGACGTGGCACCCCTTCAGTTCACCCTCGATGGCGATACGAAACTTTTCCTTGGCCCCGCCGATGACCGCCGTGCCATGCCCGGGCAAGACGTGCTCGAAGTCCAGGTCGAGGATTGAGCGCACCTCGGCCGCGGACGGATGGGCAAACTGCAGCCACCCCGGACCAACGTTGTAGGGCTTAAAGAACCCCATCTTCTTCATCATGATCTTAGCGGGAAAGTTGAAGAACTCGTCCGGGACCGGCGTGTGCTGCAGCGAATCGCCGGCAATCAAGATGCCGCCGTCACGGTCCAGCCGGCAGATCGCTTCGGGCGGCGTCGAAGAACTGAGGATCTTCAGGCTGGCGCCATCGATGGGCAGCGCATCATCCGCCGACAGCCAAACATCGGGTTGCATGTAGTCCACCGTCTTGGCGGGATCCCCCTCCATGCCCCGGGTGTAGCGTTGTCCGGCAATGGCATAAACCTTGGCGCCGTATCGGTCGCGGTAGAACGCATCGTCGCGCCCATGGAACCCAGCGATACGCATCACGTTCTTGACGGTACCGAGCGCCTCCAGCGCCGCAAGGCCCGCTTCTGAAAGCCTCATCGAATTGAACAGGGTCAGGCCGCCGTCGGCGTCCTTCACCACCGTCATCGAGCGGCTGATTTTCATCGGAATCTTTATCGGCATCTTGATGCCGCCTCGGACGAACCAAATGCCCGGCAGAACTTCCTCTAACGCCCCATGCGGCGAGGCGGGCGCCAATTTCACCGGCGAGTGCTTCACACGCGAGTCTTCAGCTTCCATCACAGCCATGACAAACCTCTTTTCTTTCGACGCCGCGAGCGTTACATATTTCACTTGCAACTTGCAAGCCTTTTTCGGTTGCGATAGAATCAGGCCATGACCGCGCGTCGATCGGAATGTCCCATTGCCTACGCCCTCGATCTGCTGGGTGACCGGTGGACGCTTCTCATTGTCCGTGACGTGGCCCTTCATGGAAAACGATACTTCCATGAGTTCGAAAATGCCGGGGAGCGCATCGCCACAAACATCCTGACAGACCGGCTGAAGCTGCTCGTCGAAAACGGGATCCTCAAAAAGGCGCGCGACCCGGAAAAAGGCTCGCGCCGGCTCTATCAGCTGACGGATAAGGGTGCCGATTTACTGCCGCTGATTCTTGAGTTGATCATTTGGTCGGGCAAACATGACCCGCGCACGGTCGTCTCGGACGGCTACATGGTGCGCGCGACGCGGCGGCGGGCTTCGGTGCTGCGAGAAATGCGGAAGGCGGCGCAGTAACAAATTTTGCGGGACTAGGTCCCCGTGCGCCCCTTGGCGACCCACAACATCAGCAGCAACGCTAAACCACCCAGAACGCCGTAGCCTGCGACCAGCGGCAACACGGTCCCGTTGTAGCTCAGGCCGATCGCCGACCCCAGACCCAGCGAGATGAACCCGGTCAATGACGCGACAACCGCCGACCCAACGCCGGCGATATGGCCGAGCGGCTCCATCGCCATCGCATTGAGGTTGCCGAACAGAATGCCCATACAAAAAAACGTCGGCACCCCGTACAGCATGAACGACCACAGTGGCGGTACCCCGTCCAGCGACACAGCGATCACAAAGAAGACCGCGGCCATAATGATGATGGCGCTCAATGCCCATACCGTCAGCCGCTGCATCCCCAAGCGCATCACCAGCCGCGCATTGGCGATCGACGCGCCGCCGATGCCAATCGCCAAGATTGCGAAATACAGCGGAAACAGATCGCCAACGCCGTAGGCGTCTTGAAAAATCTGCTGCGACGACGTCAGGTAGCCGATCATCGCCGAAAAAATGAGGCCTGCTGCCGCAGCACTGCCGATGGCCATCCGCGAGCGGCACACTTCCAGCACAGCGTTACCAATCCGTACCACCGAGAACGCCCGGCGTTTCTCGCGCGGCAGCGTTTCAGGTTGGCGCACCGTGAGCCACACCGTGGCAAGGACGGCCAGCCCCAGAAACATCCAGAAAATGCCCCGCCAGTCAGCGATCAACAGAATGCCCTGGCCCAACGCCGGCGCGGCGATAGGCACGAGAATAAACACCGCCATTACGAACGACATGATGCGGGCCATCCCGCGCCCGGCATATTGATCGCGCACCAAGGCGACCGCGACCGTTCGTGGGCCCGCGGCACCGATGCCCTGCAGCACCCGGCCAGCCAACATCATGTTGAGATCACTGGCCGTTAGCGACAACACGCAACCGACTGCGAAGACGGCAAAACCCAAGTTTATCGCCGACTTGCGACCGATGCTGTCGGACAGTGGACCGAAAAACAATTGACCAACCGCCAGTCCAAGAAAGAAAGACGTGACCACCAGTTGATTGTTGTTGGCTTGCGTGACCCCCAAGTCCTGGCCGATTTGCGTCAGCGCCGGCAGCATGGCGTCGGTCGATACGGCGACGATCGACACCATTAGTGCCATCAGTGCGATGAATTCGACGCGCACTCGCGTCGCCGCGGCGGGCGGCGCGTCTTTAATCACATTCACGTCGGTCACCGGAATGGCAGCGGCGCCCACCGGCGCGTCTGCGGATCAAAAAGAAGGCTATACCACGCCCTTGGCGCGCAGGGACGAAAGCACGTCGGCATTCATGCCCAGCAGACCGCCCAGCACCTCGTCATTGTGCGCGCCCAGCGCTGGCCCGGGCCAGTCGGTCCGCCCCGGCGTGTCGGCCAGACGCGGCCCGATCGCCGGAATTTTCAGCGGCTTACCGTCGATCTCCACCGTTTCAATCATGCCACGCGCCAAATACTGCGGGTCGACCACCATGTCGCGCACGCTATAGATCGGCCCAACCGGCACCCGTACCTCTTCCAAAATTCGGATCACCGCCGCAGCCGGCAATGTGGCCGTCCAGGCAGCAAGCGCGTCGTCAATATCCTTTTCGTGTTCGACCCGACCCGCATTGTTCTCAAGCCTTGGGTCGTCGGCCATATCGGGCCGGCCGGCGGCAATCATCAACCGCTTGAAGATCGAATCGCCGTTGCCGCCGATGATCACTTGCTGGCCGTCTTTGGCGCGGTAGACGTTGGTCGGCACAATACCGGTCAGGGTCGAGCCTGACGGTTCGCGCACCAACCCCGCGCCGTCGAATTCCGGCACAACGCCTTCCATCACGCCAAACACCGCCTCGTAGATCGCGACATCGACGACCTGCCCCATGCCCTCAACTTTGCCGCGTTCCACCAGGGCCAACAGAATGCCGATAACCGCATGGAGCGAGGCCAACGTGTCGCCCAATGACAAGTTGGGCCGCACCGCCGGGCGATCGGGGAATCCATTGACATAACGGAACCCACCAAAGCCTTCGCAAACCGACGCATAGCCTGGTTTTTGCGCATTCGGGCCGGTTTGGCCGTAGCCCGACACACGGGCGTAGACAAGTTTCGGATTCTCTTGCTTGAGATCTTCCGGCCCCAAGCCCCATTCCTCCATGCGGCCGGGCAGAAAATTCTCGACCAGCACATCGGCTTTCAGGGCCAGCTGTTTGGCGATCGCGCGGCCTTCGTCGCTGCGCAGATCGAGCGTCACCGACTTCTTATTGCGCGCCATTGAGCGCCACCAAAAAGATGTGCCGTCGTCAGCCAACGCGCGCCACACCCGCAGCGGATCGCCGCCCTTGGGCGGTTCGATTTTGATCACCTCGGCGCCGAAATACCCCAGAACCGACGTCGTAAACGGCCCGGCAATAAGTTGGCCCATTTCGAGAACGCGCACCCCGTCGAGGGGCCGGCGCCCGGCGGCGGGCAACGTGTCTGTCATGGGCGGCACCCTCCTTGGTGCGAGCGGCCCGCACTTAATCGATTGCCGCACCGGAGTCCACATGTGCCCGATGAAATTTGTACAGTAAGCTAAGCCATGCTCGACCTAGCACCCTTCCACCTCGCCTTCCCCGTCACCGACCTAGCGGCCGCACGCGCCTTCTACGGCGAATTGCTCGGGTGCGCTGAGGGGCGCTCGGCGGCGGACTGGGTCGACTTCGATTTCTACGGCCACCAGATCGTCACCCATCTCGCGCCGCCGGAAACGGCCGCGGTGACCAATGTCGTTGACGGCAAAAACGTCCCGGTGCGCCATTTCGGCGTGGTCTTGGATTGGCGTGATTGGCAGGCCCTGGCCGAGCGGCTACGCGCCGCCGGCGTGACCTTTGTCATCGAACCGGGCATCCGCTTTGCGGGAGAAGTAGGCGAGCAAGCGACAATGTTTTTTCTCGACCCATCGGGCAACGCGTTGGAGTTCAAGGCCTTTCGCGACCCTGCCCAGCTTTTTGCCAAGGGGGCCTGAATGCGCGGTACAAAGTAGCTGTGACCCGCTAACCGGCGATCAACCGCACCACGGCAACGAACCCCATCCCCACCGCGATCGACGCGAACAGATTGCGCGTCACGACGGCCGTCACCACCGTCGGCAAGGCGGCCCACACCAACGCATCGTCGAAGGTCAGGTTCAACGCGCCGTCCTTCACCATCAGCAGTTGCACGACCATGGCGGAAAGCACCGCGACCGGCAGATGCTTCATTATGTCCTCGACACCGCGCGGCAGCTTGCGGTTGCCGAGCAGCACCAGCGGCGACATTTTGATAAGCAACGTCACGGCACTCATGCCCAAGATGGTGACGAGGATTGTTACTTCGCCCATCGGTCCGCCCCCCAGCCAATCACCAGGCCGGTCAGTGTCGCCAACAGAATCGCCCAAAACGCTAACCCGGCCGCGTGGAACGCCAACGTGCCGGCGCCGGCCGCAATCGCCACCAGCAATTGGCTACGCCCGCGCACCAGCGGCACCAGCAAGCCGATAAACATCGCCGGCATCGCGAAGTCGATCGCAAAGGCTTCAAGATTGTTTGCGGTCTGCCCGACTATAACGCCGGCGATCGTCGCGCCAATCCAAACGATATGGCCGGCCACGTTGGTGGTGAATATTTCGGTGCGGCTCGCATTGGCGTGCGGCAACCGAGAAATATGCAGGGCAAACGTCGCATCGGTCATTTGCACGCCATAAAGCAGACGCTGCCACCACGTCAGGTGCCGCAAATAGGGCACCAACGCCGAGGCCATCACGAAAAACCGCGCGTTGATGACGGCAGCCGTGATGATGATCGAAAGCGGCGGTGAACTCAGCGCGATCATTTGCACGCCGACCAATTGCGCGGTCCCGGCATAGACCATCGCCGACATCAGGACGGCCAACCATGGCGGAATGCCGCTGTCGACGGCAAGCACGCCGTAGGCCATGCCCACGGCAACATAGACGGCCAGCACCGGCAATGTGATGCCGATGCCGCGGAAAATATCGCGCCACCAAGAGGACTGGGAGTGTGTATCTGGCGTGCTCATCGCGCGCGACTGAACACGCTAGCCGGGCCAAAGGCAAGCGCGCCTCAACCGGCGATCAGGCGGCTCCCCGCGACGATCGCCATGCCTACCGCCACGGTTAGGAACGTGCTGCGCGTCAGTATCGCCACCGCGACGCTCGGCAACAGCGCCCACCACGTGACGTCGTCGATCGAAACCTGCAGCGCGCCGTCGCGCACCACCAGCAGCTGCACTGTGATGGCGGCCAACGCTGCCGCCGGCAAGAAATGCAACGCCTCCTCGATCGGCCGCGGCAACTTGCGCCCGCCAAGCAGCAACAACGGACTCGCCCGAATCGCAAGGGCCACCGCGCCCATCCCAGCGGCGGTTAGGAGGATCCCCGTTTGGTCCATGTATGTAGGCTCCATCCGGCAGCGCAGCCGGCGCTCGCCGCAAGTAAGATTGTCCAATGCGACGCACCCGCCGCGAGCAGCACGATCGTCGCGATGCCACCAAAGACCGCCGCCGCGGCTTGGCCACGGTTGCGGATCGCGCCGGCCAACAGCGCGACGAACATAGCCGGCATCGCAAAATCGATCCCGAAGCGGTCGAGGTCACCAGCACGTTGCCCGGCAACGGCGCCGACCGCGGTCGCTGCCACCCAAATCACATAACCAGTCAGATTCGCGGCAAAGAGTTCCGCCGTTGGAACCTGCCGCAGCGGCAATTGCGTGACGTGAATGGCAAAATTCGCACTCGCAATGTGCGCGCTGTAGAACAACCGTTGCCACCACGTGAGGTGCCTTAGATAGGGGGCGAGTGCCGCTGACATGGCAAGAAACCGCGCGCAGATCACCGCCGCCGTGGCCAAGATCGCAGCCGGTGGCAAGCCAAGCGCAATCATTGGCACCGCCGCAAGCTGAGCAGTGCCCGCGAATACCAACGCGGACATCACGATCGCCAACCACGGCGCAATCCCGTTGTCGACCGCAAGCACACCGAAGGCGATGGCGACCGCCGAATAGGCCGGCAGCACCGGCAAGATTTGCACGATGCCGCGCCCGGCGTCGTGCCACCACGGGGCCCGTGGGGAAGGCTGCGCTGCTTCGTTCATGTCGCGCGAGGGAACACCGCCAACCCCGCGAAGGCAAGCGAATCAGGGTGATCTCTGGCCCCACGCGTGACCCTCCGCTACGCTATCGCCATTGGCGAATGCGGAGGACGCGGCAGTGGAGTCAAAGCATTATGACCTGGTGGTCATCGGCTCGGGTCCGGCAGGCGAGAAGGGCGCGGCCCAGGCCGCCTATTTCGGCAAAAGCGTCGCGCTGATCGAAAAAGAACCGGCACTCGGCGGCGCTGCGGCCAACACCGGCACACTGCCTTCCAAAACGCTACGCGAGACCGCGCTCTATTTGTCGGGTTTTCGGCAGCGCGGCCTCTACGGCATGGAGATCAATCTCAAGGACCGCGTCACCGCGCGCGACTTTCTCTACCGCGAACGCCTTGTCGTGCAGAGCGAGCACCGGCGTATCGCCGACAACATCAAACTTCACAAGATAGACCTGTATAACGGCGCCGCCGCCTTTGTCGATGCCCATACGATCGCGGTCAACCCCAAGCCGCACGGTGCCGGGTTAACTCCCCAATATCCTCGATCGCATCCAGCCGATAGATTTCATCCCGTAAGATCGTCGCGCGAGCCTGACGACGCCCGTCGCATGAAAACTTCCTCGACGCGGCGCCGGTCGGCTTCGGGATCGGTGACCGGCGCATAAGGAATGCTGTCGATCTCATGCGTCGAACCGTCGCGCATCGTTTCCTATCTCCAGACGACGAGACCTAACGACGGTTCGGGCAAGGTAGAATCGCATCCGGTCGTGCAGGAAATGTACATGTTGGAAGGCGAGCTAAGTGGTCCTTACGGTATCTATCAGCCTGGCGCATATTTTTGGCGCCCGCCAAACGTCAAACATGGCCCGTTCGGGACGTCGACGGGATGCCTATTCTTCATGCGAAGCGTCGGCGGGCCACTGACCTATGAATATTTCCCGGTTGAGAAGCCTTTCGAATGGCTCCCAAAACATTTGCCCATTCTGCCGAAGGAGCTCGAGGCTTTCCGCGGACCGTGGCAGCGGAGTACCAACTACTAAGGGTCTCTGGCTGGCAAGGGAGAACACCTATTGCGACATGGCCGCGAGGGCGCCCAACGCAGGTCTCGATTGCGCATCCGACCCCGGAAGCTTCCAGAAACCTGCGGGGGCACACCCGTGACAGGTACTCAGCAAATGTCTTGCGTCATCAATCGGAGGAGCGCGTTTCGTGTCTCTGCGTCAGGTTCCAAGGCGCCGGGCTAGGCCGCGAGGCGTCGGGTCAGGTCGCCGATATCGTCGATCTCGTCCAAGCGGTAAATTTCATCTCGCAGGGCCGTTGCGCGCGCGTGGTCCCAGCATGACGAAACGCGTGCCATGAAGACGTCTTCGACGCGCTCGCGGTCGGCGTCGGGATCGGTGACCGGTGCATAAGGGACGCTGTCGATTTCGTGGGTCGAGCCGTCTCCCATCGTCACGATGGTTCGTGTGACTTCCGCTTCGACGCCGAGGTTGACGATATCTTCATGGGTCTTCGAGGGCGCCAGGGTCACACGCTCGGCGAGCCGCGTAACGTCCGGATTCTCGTTCGGCACTTGGGCAACATCGGCGTAGCGGAACTGCGAATCTGTCAGGGCGAGTCCGATGGCCAGGCGCAAGCTGAAGTGAGTCGTCTCCCGCGGTCCCGCCGGTGGCGCGCCATAGACAGTGCGCAGGGCGGGGCTCGCCTCGCAGGCGATCTCGCCGATCGCGTCGGTCGGAATTGGCGTTCCAGCCAGATACCGCTGGATGCCGACAATGGTGGGGTAGATGCCGGTCGAGAAGTGAAACAGTTTTGGTAGAAAGCCGGTTTCCTCGAATAGGGTTCGCTCGCCGAGGCCGTCGACGATTCGCGAGCCATCGTATTCGCCGTATATCTGGCAGAACGTCGCCAAGATGTCGGGCCGCGCCTCGATGCCTTGTTCGGCGATACCGCCCGCGTAGAGCCCGAGACAGCCGCCAAGCGGTGTACGCAACACCACGTGCTGATAAGGGCCTTGGGCAAGCAGCCCGGTGCCCATGTCGCATCCGATGGACAGTGCCGACAAAGCAGCGTCGAGCGGCAGGCGCCGCAGGTTTGCCGCAACCCCGGCAGTCGCCAAGCTGTGCACCGGTGATGTGAACGGTATCTTGCGCCCGCTCCAGCGAATCGCTGCGCCGACCCGCGCGGCGACTTCCCAACCCCCAACGTAGGCGGCGATCAGATCCTTGCCACCGAGTCCCTCGCTTTCGGTGAGCGCGAGTGCCGCCGGAAACACCACCGAACTCAGGTGGGTCTTGGCGGGCCAGCTCCAGTCGTCGCCGTGCGCCATCATCGCCGAGCCGCTGGTCACCAGCGCCGCCAATTCCGGCGCGGTTTTGAGCTTCGAGGCAATGATCGTCGCTCGCGGGCTTGCTCCCCAACGCTCGGCATAGCGCAGCAGCGACGCGCGTCCGGGATTGAGGGTCGGATGATCCGCAACGATG
>JAQBYN010000050.1 GCA_027622715.1 Pseudomonadota bacterium
CCATTTCCAAACTCCTTCGTGAGCCAAAATAACAAAGATTCTGGACCACTCAGAAGGGGGCAGATCACATCGCTGACCCATGGCCTGTCGTTCGGTCCGGTGCTGCGCGTCGGCATTGGCCGCACCCAGGAGAGCGCATCGTTGTTCAGCACCACGGCGAGCGGCGCGTTCGGCACGATGGGCGATAGCGACAGCACGTTCGTCAACTTTGGTGGTTCTGTACCGCTGGGCAACAGGCTCGCCGCGCACGCCAGCTACACCCAAGTAAGCAGCGACATTCTGTATGCGGGCGACGGTTACCTGTCGAATTGGAGCGCGGTGCGGGCGAGCGCTTTCTCGGCGGGGCTGACCCGGCAGGGCCTGTTTCGGAAAGAGGACAACGCGGGCTTCGCAATCTACCAGCCGCTCCGCGTCTCAGCGGCGCAGGCCGATCTTCGACTTCCGGTCGGCACCGAGCCGGTCCCTGGCGGGGCGATCCATTACCAGTCCGAACGGGTCGACGTAACGCCGACCGGCCGCGAGGTCGATTTGCAAATGGCCTACAGTTGGAAGCCGACCGATGTTCTCAACGCGGCCACCTATGGTGTCGTGATGATGAACCCCGGTCATAACAACGCCGCCAAGACTGCTTACGGCGCGGGAGTTCGTCTATGGCTCGACTTTTAGGACTGGGTTCAGCAGTTCTTTTCGTTTTCGCGGTCGCGGCGTGTGACGGGCAGACAGCGCGTTCGGGCAAGATCGACAAAGATGGCGTGCCGGCGGCCGGTCCTGCGTCGGTACCGGCGAACGCGATCGCCGTCGGTGACGATCTGTACATGGTGCCGCAAGGCCGCGACGCCGACGGGTGTGAAATTTATCAAGCGTTCTCAACGACCAAGGCAGTGGCCCAGGTGATTCAATATCGAACGCGCGACGGCGGGTTTGTGATGGACAATCGGGACTCGGTGTGCGGACGCTGAGGGCGCCGCACCTTTAAGAAAGCGCTAGCGGGCAGCGACGCGGATCAGATCGGTGTCGGCTAGTCGGAGCATCCAGGCCCGCTTCACACCCCGCGCAGCGAAGGCGCGCTGTGCGTTGGCAAGTTCGTCCGCGGCGTACGGCCCGGCCACGACCCGGTACTGGGCGCGGCCATGAACGGCGGCCTCCACGATTTTCAGGTCCGCGCGGCCCAGGCTTGCAACGTGATCAGCGGCCCGCTTGGGATCGCGAAAACTGCCGACAACCAGGTAGCGGAGACTTTCGGCTTGAGAGATCGCAGGCGGCGCACGCGCGGCGACAACGGCAGGAACCCCGATGTCGCCAAGCGGCACCGGAATGAAGGCGGCCCCAGCCGGACGGATCGCCGGCGTCGTTTCATGGGCGACGAACGCGACCTCGTCGAACAGCGCTGCATCAGATGCTATAGCCGCCGCGACCACCGCGACTTGGGGCACAGCAGGCGGTGCCAGTACCGCTACGTCCACCGGTTGGACGGGCGCGGCCATCGCAGGCGCTTTGTCTGGGATGACGGCGACAGCGACGGGACCGGACCGGATGACCGAGGGTTCTTCAACGAACGCGACGTCTGTCGCCACGAGTGGCAAATCTGAGATCTGACAAATCTGCTCGCCCCGGGCGGCGCGAAACATGATGCAATCGCGCTGGGAAACGGACGATAGCGCGTGATCCGGCAGCGTCTTACCGGTCTGCACGAAGCTGACCCCGCTCAGCGCCAACGACGCCACGGTGATGACCGGCGGGGCAACGCAGGCCGGCAACGTCAGCAGAAGCGCCAAAAACAGCAGTTTTTTCATTGAGTTTTCAAGACCTTGTGTCCAAGAGACCAGCGCAGGACTAGATATTGAATCAGCAAGACATCCACGTCCAGAAAAAACTTCGTTTTAATTCATATCGTTAGAGGCAGACTCTTAGAAATGAGTCTATCTCCATAACTTACGGCATTGTGAATCATCGCTAGGGCCGGCTCTAGGGTGGGCCTCAACGACTGACCCGCTGGACGGCGTAATGCGGTTCCCCCATGGTGTCCGCCGGATTCACCGAAATTGGCTGATATGACCGATACCGACCGAACCGCGATGACCGGACAGCTCCAGATTTGGGGCGCCACAGCGTTGATCGCGACCTCCTTTCCGGTCGGGGAAGCGATCGCGCGCGGGCTCGATCCGGCGGTCTTAACGTTGCTCCGTTTTGTCGTTGCCGCCGTGCTGTTCACGCCAATCATCGCCTGGCGTTACGGGCTGTCGTGGCCGGGGTGGCGGGCCCTGGGTGGCTACGCCGCGATTAGCTTGTGCATGACCGGCTTTTTTTGGTCGATGTTTGAAGCGCTCCGCCACACCACGGCGCTGAACACCGGCACCATCTTCGTCCTCATCCCGAGCCTCGCTGCGCTGTATAGCTTCCTGCTGCTGGGCGATCGTTTGGGCCGCTACCGCCTCACCGCCCTCGGTCTCGGCATGGTCGGCGCGGTTTGGGTAATTTTCCGCGGCGACCTAGACCGCTTGCTCGGGCTCCAATTCAATCGCGGCGATCTGATCTTTTTGGCCGGCTGTTTCGTCATGGCGGCCTACGGGCCCCTGGTCAAAAAGCTCCACCGGCAGGAGCCGCCCGCGATCATCGCCTTTTGGTCCGTGCTGACGGGCTGCGTTTGGCTCGCGCTATTTTCCAACGTCAAGCTGGTAACGACCAATTGGGCGGCGATCGATACCGGCGTTATCGTCGGAATCGTCTATCTCGCGGTCTTCACGACGATCCTCAGCACATTCTTATTTCAAGCCGCCACGATCAAACTGGGGCCCAACCGGGTGGCCGCGTTCTATTACATCAATCCGCTACTGGTCGTGCTGATCGATTGGATCGTCGGCAAAGGTTTGCCGCCGCTGCGCGTCCTACCCGGCGTCGCAATTGCGCTTGCCGCGACATTCGTCTTGCAGCAAGCAGCACGCCAAAAACCCGCGGCCGCTCCGCAACCGCCTGAGGCTTAGTTCACCGATGAAACCGACCAGCACCGGACCTGCGGCCTAACCCGCCACGTCGGCCCAATGGGTCTTTCGGGTCTCTTCGACATCCGAATAGATGATGGTGGCCAGATTGCGGTTGCCCATCGGCGATTCTGGCTCCGGGCAAACGACATCGAGCACGGTCGGGCGGTCTTGGCGCGCAAAGGCGCGTTGCAGCGCCGGGCCAAGGTCGGCCGGTTTGTCGACGCGCTCGCCGTGGCAACCGTAGCCCTGGGCGATGAGATCGTAGCGGACATCGCCAAAGCCCGCATTGATCGTGCGCCCGATCTGGCGCGGTTGGGCGTGATGCTCGTTGCCCCAAACACTGTTGTTCGCGATTAGGGTGACGAAACGATTGAGCCCGGCGAGCGCCGCGCCGTTGTACTCAGACGGGTAGAACCCAAACGAGCCGTCGCCGGTGACCAGCACGACCGGCCGCGGCGTGGTGCCGTTGGCCTCAGCGATCTCGCGCGCGCCCGCCGCAATGCCGAGCGCTAGCGGCGCGCCCATCCCCATGGACCCGAGCGGAAAATGATCGGCGTAGCCGCCCTCACCTTGGATCCGCATAACGCTGAACATCCATGACAGGATGGAGGCGCCGTCATTGACGAAGATCGCGTCGCGCGGCATGTGCGCCATGATCTCCCGCCCTACGCGGTAAGGATGGATCGGTCCGTCGTTGCCGCGCCCGAGCGCATCAATCGCGGCCAGCCGCTCGGCCAACGCGTCTTTGAGCCAGCTGGGGTTGCCCTGGTACCCTTGTGCGGCCAGCGCGTCGGCGATGGCATTGCCGGCCAATGCCGCGTCGGCAACCATCCCGATATCGACCGGTCGATTGCGCGCGATTTCATCGGCGTGGACATCGATCTGAATCATTTTGGCGTTCGCGTCGAAGCGCGGCGCCAAGCCGTAACCAAAGCGTTTGCCCATCCGAATGCCGAGCCACACGATGAGATCGGCATCCTTGGCCGCGGTTTGTGCCAGCGGCCATGACCAGCCCAGCGATTCGTCCTCGGGGACGAGGCCGCGCGCCATCGCATTGGTCAGTACCGGAATCTGCAGCGCTTGTGTCAACCGCCGGAGTGCCGGACCCGCGCCAGCACGCGCGGCGCCGCTGCCCGCCAAGATGACAGGCCGTTGCGCGGCCATGATCAATTCCGCGGCGCGCGCCACATCGTCCGGTCGCGGTGCCGGTTTGGGTGCGGCGGTGACCGGGGTATCGAGATCGGTGCCCGGTACAACCATGTCGGTTAGGAAATCCTTGGGAAAGGCGAGAACCACCGGGCCCGGCCGGCCTGCTAAAGCACGGCGGCAGGCGGCATCGACGTATTCGCCTAGACGTTCCGGCGAATGGACGGTGCGCGCCCATTTGGTAATGGTGCGGACCAGGGCGAGTTCGTCGTGATCGATCTGATGTTCGGGTTCGGTCCACGGGTCCGGCTCGCGCCCGACCAGGATGAGGACCGGCGAACACGCTTCGAACGCCGAAGAGATGCCGGTGACCGCGTTGGGCATGCCTTGATCGACGTTGATCATGGCAACGCCGATCTTCCCGGTGACACGGCTGTAGCCGTCGGCCGCGCCGACGGTGGCGGATTCGTGACGGCTGGGGACGATCTTGACGCCGCCCTTGTCGAGTTCATCGAGCAACACTGTTTGCGATGCGCCAGCGAGCGCAAAGACGGTGCGCACCCCGTAGCGCTCGAGGACGCGCGCCATCACTTGGGCGCCGGTCAACCGATTCGACTCCGGACTCATGCACTCCGTCCGGGCGGCGACACCGATCTAACGATGGGCGCCGAAAATAATGCCGCGGCCAAGATTGCTGAGGCTGGGATCGTCTTTGACCTCGGGAAACGCCGGATTGCCGTCTTGGCCGATGGTCATCCAAACGGCCGTCGCATTTTGCGAGGGGAACCCGGCATCGCGCATTAGGTCTCGCGGCTTCATGTCGTGCAATTTGCCCCAATACGGCTCGTTGTTGAAGCGCGTGTCCCAATCATGCATGAACTGATCGTGCAGGTTTAGGCCGATATCGAACTGCGGGTCGGCGTGCATCGTCACCCCGCCCGGTGCCAGGACGCGGTTAGCTTCTTTGAGAATGTTGCGCGTCGCCTGGGTAGCGGTTTCGTGCAGCAATCCGTGCGACACGACGAGATCAAAGTAGCCGTCTGGGAAGTTTGTTTTTTCCGCACTTTGTTGGGAAAAATGAATTTTCTTGCCAAACTGCTCAGCGCGGGCATGGCCATACCGCAGGCTAGGCGCGCCGATATCGATCCCATAAATCTCCGCCTCCGGGAACGCCTCGGTGTAGGGCAGCGTCGAGTTGCCGATGGTGCAGCCCAGGTCGAGAATGCGCTTGGGGTTCAAATCGGGATACCGATTCTTGATATACGCGATCGTTGCGCGGCCCTGGTATTCAAGAAATAGACCGAACTTGTTATCGGGCTGATCGTCGATCTGGTGCGCGGCATTGCCCATCAGACCAGCAACATAGTAGTAAGCGCCGCGGTCATAGATGGCGCCCGAAAAAACGTCATCCTCGGTCAGGTCGGTATGATAGCCGCCCGGCATGCAGTGAATATCGATCTCGCCGTTGTAGCGCGGCATCTTGAGATCGGGGTCCAGCTTCAAGGTGCCAAGCGGTTTGGCGACGCGGGCGCGCGATATGAGATCGGGCAACTGGCGTTCGACGCATTCGCCGACGCCGTCCCACAGCATTTCTTGGATGGTGCGCGCCATCGCGCTCCACATCATCGTGGACGGTTCGCGTTCCATCAGCTTGCGGACTTCGTGGTGATTTTTGGGCGCCCGCCCCTCCTGTTTGGTAAAGCGCGGCAGCGCGCGTTTCTCGTAGACCGCCGCATCCGCTGGATAGACTTCTTCTTCCATGTGGATTTTTAGGTCGACGACAAATTCTTGGCGCGCCAGCTCATCATGCTGGGCACGCGGCATCATCGGGTGCGCGTAGGGTTGTTTCATGGCGGACCTCCGTCGGATTCGCTGGCGAAGCTTACGATCCTAGCGTGACAGGGTCCACCAGCAGCGCGACGACCTACGGAATTTCGATACAGACCTTGCCGAAATGCCGACCCGCCATGACGTGTTCATAAGCCTCGCGCGCCTTTTCCATGGGAAAGACCTGGTCGATCACCGGCTTGGTGCCGTGCAGCGCCATGGCGCGCAACATCGTCGCGAGACCCCCGGTGGTGCCGACGGTAACGCCCTGCAGCCGGATGTTGCGCGATCCGATTAGCGGAATCAGAAAGTCCGAACGCGCGCCGGCGAGCACGCCAACAAGACTAATCATCCCCCCGGGGCGGATCGCACGAAGCGATTGCTTCATCGTGCCGGCACCACCGACCTCCATAACGTGGTCGACGCCGCGACCGCCGGTGAGGCCAAGCGCGGTCTTGCCCCAGTCCGGATCGGTTACATAGTTGATAACATGGTCGGCGCCGAGCGCGCGCACGCGGTCTAGTTTTGCATCGCTTGACGAGGTTGCGATCACCTCGGCGCCCACGAGCTTGGCGAACTGCAAGGCGAACAACGATACCCCGCCGGTGCCCTGCACCAGCACCACGTCACCCGGTTGGGTGGCGCCGAGCGACACGATGCCGGTCCAGGCGGTTAACCCGGCGCACGGCGTGCTGGCCGCTTCGATATCGGAAAGCGCGTCGGGCGTGAGTACTAGGCCAGTTTCTTTGAACACTTGAAGTTCACATAAGGTGCCGTCGTGGGCACGACCCAGGTCATCGTCGAGCAATTCTTGTGTGGGTTGGCCGCCGACCCAGCTTTGAAAGAAACTAACGGTGACGCGTTGGCCGGGCTTGAAGCGGGTCACGCCCTCACCGAGGGCCACGACCTCGCCGGCGCCGTCGGACAACGGGATCAGGTCGGTCTTTTTCTGACGCGAGCCGTATCCACCGGTTGTCACCAGCGTGTCACGGTAATTGAGTGCCGCCGCCCGCAGGCGCACGAGAACCTGACCGGCGCCCGCCACCGGGTCGGGTCGGTCAACCAGCTTCAGGCAACTGGGCCCGCCCACGTCTTCTAGAACGACCGCTTTCATCGATTATCTTCCTATTTCGTTTGGCCCGGAGCATAGCGAGCGACGCCTAACAATCACAACGCCAGATGCCCCACCAATATTCGCTTTTCGATAGCAATGGAGTAGGTTCGCGTCCGATGACCAGCAATCCAGAACGCCGCCTGCCGCTTCAGGGCGCGAGCAATTTTCGCGACCTCGGCGGTTACGCGACCGATGATGGACGCCATGTGCGGTGGCGCAAGGTGTTCCGCTCGGGCGCCCTTGACCGGTTGACCGATGAGGACCTCGCGGCGTTGTCTGAAATGGGGCTGCGAACGATCTGCGATTTGCGACACCCGGAAGAACAGGCCGCCTACCCGACCCGGCTTTCGCCGCTGGCCACGCCGACAGTTCATAGTTTGCCAATCCGCCCGAAGGTCAGCGGCGGCTACCGCGAGCGCATCGAAGCCGGCGATTCAGATGCGGGCGATTTGGCGCTGCAATACATGACCGAGGCCTACCGCTGCTACGTGCGCGACCATACGGCCGCTTACACCGAATTGATGCACGCGATCGCGGACCCGGCGAATCATCCGCTGGTGTTTCACTGCGCGGCGGGCAAGGACCGTACCGGATTCGGCGCCGCGCTTATCCTGATGACGTTGGGCGTGCCCGAGGAAACGGTGTTCGAAGATTACTTGGCCACCAATCACTACTGGACCGAAAGCGCGCTCCGCGTCCAACTCGACATACCCGAAGCGGCCCGCCAGCAGCTCAAGGCAGCCAACGACGTTTACCTGCGCGCGGCGATCGACACGCTGCATGACGTGCACGAGACATTGGACGCCTATCTCGGCGATGCGCTGAAGATGGATGCGGAGACGATTGCGCGCTTTCGCGCGCTGCTTCTTGAGTAAACGCCGCGTTGGGCACAAAAAAAGGGCGCCCGCAGGCGCCCTTTTAGGTACTTGAGTGGGATTTCTTTAGAAATCCATGTCACCCATATCGGCACCCGGCGTCATTGCCGCGTTGTCTTTCTTTTCCGGCTTGTCGGCAACACCTGCTTCGGTGGTGATCAGCAGGCTTGAGACCGACGCTGCGTCTTCCAGCGCGGTGCGTGCGACCTTGGCCGGATCGATGATCCCGGCTTTGACCATGTCACAGTAGACTTCCTTCTGTGCATCGAAGCCAAAGTTGCGGTTGGCCTGTTCGAGCAGTTTGCCGACGACGACGCCGCCGTTGATCCCGGCGTTTTCGGCAATCTGCTTGATCGGGGCCTGCAATGCCTTGCGGATGATATCGACGCCGATCTTCTGGTCGTCGTTCTCAACCTTGATCTTATCAAGCGCACGGCTGGCATAAAGCAACGCCGCCCCGCCGCCGGCGACAACACCCTCTTCAACCGCCGAACGGGTCGAATTGAGCGCGTCCTCAACGCGGTCCTTGCGTTCCTTCACCTCGGTCTCGGTCGCACCGCCGACATGGATAACGGCAACACCGCCCGACAACTTGGCGAGGCGCTCTTGCAGTTTTTCCTTGTCATAGTCCGAGGTCGTGTCTTCGATTTGGGCGCGGATCTGATTGCACCGGCCATCGATGTCCGACTTTTTGCCCGAACCGTTGACGATCGTGGTCTCTTCCTTGGTGATCACGGCCTTTTTCGAACGACCGAGCATGTCGAGCGTGACGTTTTCGAGCTTGATCCCGAGGTCCTCGGAAATCACGGTCCCCGACGTCAGGATCGCGAGGTCTTCGAGCATCGCCTTGCGACGATCACCGAAGCCAGGGGCTTTTACCGCAGCGACTTTCAGGCCGCCGCGAAGCTTGTTAACCACGAGTGTCGCCAGGGCTTCGCCCTCGACGTCTTCGGCGATCACCAGAAGCGGCCGACCAGACTTGGCCACCGCTTCGAGAACCGGCAGCATCGCCTGAAGGTTCGAAAGCTTCTTTTCGTTTATGAGGATGTACGGATCCTCCAGATCGACCGTCATTTTTTCGGCATTGGTCACGAAGTAAGGCGACAAATAACCGCGGTCGAACTGCATGCCTTCGACGACTTCGAGCTCGGTCGCAAAGCCTTTGGCTTCCTCGATCGTGATGACGCCTTCTTTGCCAACCTTGTCCATCGCTTTGGCCAAGATTTCACCGATCTCACGCTCGCCGTTGGCAGAGATCGTCCCAACCTGCGCGATTTCGTCGTGGCCTTTGATCTTCTTGGCGACTGACTTGATATCCAGCACCGCCGCCTTGACCGCTAGATCAATGCCGCGCTTGAGATCCATTGGGTTGGCACCGGCGGCAACGGCTTTGGCACCTTCGCGAACGATCGCTTGGGCCAACACGGTCGCCGTGGTGGTGCCGTCACCGGCTTCGTCATTGGTGCGCTGTGCGACGTCTTTGACGAGCTGAGCACCCATGTTCTCGAACTTGTCGGCAAGTTCGATTTCCTTAGCAACGGTAACGCCGTCTTTGGTGATGCGCGGCGCGCCGAACGACTTGTCGATGACGACATTACGTCCCTTGGGGCCGAGCGTCACTTTGACAGCGTTGGCGAGAACATCGACACCACGCAGCATCCGCTCACGCGCATCACTGCCGAATCTGACTTGTTTAGCCATCTAAATTTTTTCCTTCTTCTCGGGCGGTGTGGCTAGGCGGCTTTCTTCTTGGAAGCCGGCTTACCTTCGATGATGCCCATGACATCGCTCTCTTTGATGATGACGAGATCCTCGCCGTCGATGGTCACTTCTGTGCCGGCATATTTGCCGAACAGAACGCGGTCACCGGCCTTGACGTCCGGCTTGATGATCTCGCCCTTTTCGTTGCGGGCCCCAGGGCCAACCGAGATGACTTCACCCTCCATGGGCTTTTCCTTGGCGGTATCGGGAATAATGATCCCGCCGGACGTACGTTCCTCTTCGGCCGAGCGGCGGATGAGGACGCGATCGTGTAACGGCCTGAATTTCATAGATTTTTCTCCCTTGCCAACTGCTGGCAGTGTTCCGGGTCGAGTGCTTAGCACTCTTTATCGGTGAGTGCCAGATATCTCGACGCGGGATTTAGGAGACCGCTAGGCGCGTGTCAAGAAGTGGCACGATAATTTAGCGTCTATCGCTCGCATCGATGGGAATCAGGGGATTTTTGCCTGGTGCAGAGCGGCCAGCGGGCGGGCCCCGGCCCGGATCAGCGCTCGCGGTTCAATTGTGGCCTTGGCGGCGGTTCGCAGCCGCCAGAACCCGGGGCGCCAAGCCCTAATCCAGATACTTGGGCTGGCTTCGATCGGCCTGGGCCTTGGGGTTCATGACGCGGATCGGTTTGCCGGCGAGGAACGCAACAATGTTCTCAACGGTCTCGGGGATGAAGACCTTGTAGGTCGCCTCGGTCGAATAGCCGATATGGGGGGTCAGCAACGTGTTGGGCAACCGGCGCAGCGGATGGGCGCCGGGCAACGGCTCTTGATCGAACACGTCAAGCGCGGCACCGGCGATCCAGTTTTCCTTGAGGGCCTGAACCAACGCCGCCTCATTGATCAGCGGCCCACGCGACGTGTTCACCAAGATGGCGTCCTTCTTCATCTTACGCAGATCGTCGGCGCCGAGCAGATCGCGGGTCCGTTCGCTCAAGGCCATGTGCACCGTGACGACATCGCTTTGCGCCAACAAGATGTCTTTGGTGACGAGGCTGGCGCCCGCTTCGCGCGCCCGCGCTTCGGTCATGTTGGGGCTCCAGGCAATAACATTCATGCCGAACGCCGCACCGACGCGGGCAACCGGGGTGCCCAATCGACCCAGACCGATGACACCCAGGGTCAAGTATTTCAGATCGCGGCCCATTGTTGTCTGCCACCGCGCGGCGCGCATGTTGGCATCTTCGACATGGACCTGCCGCGTTAGACCGAG
Organism: Pseudomonadota bacterium; assembly: GCA_027622715.1. Lineage (GTDB taxonomy): Bacteria > Pseudomonadota > Alphaproteobacteria > SHVP01 > SHVP01 > CALJDF01. Next base: position 10,926 of record JAQBYN010000050.1, read on the forward strand.
GATCAACGCCCAGGTCAACTCGGCGGTCGCAAAGCCCGGGTCGGGTGCACCGGTGCCGCAGACTTTGATGCCGAGGTCGGCGGCCGCTTGAACGTCGATCGCCGCGTTATAGGCCGCGGTCGAACAGAGCAGCTTTAGATTGGGCAAGCGCGCCAATACAGCACGGTCAAAAACCGTGCGCTCACGCATGCAGCATACGATGTCGTAGGGCGCCAGCCGCGTCACCAGGGCATCGGGGCCATCGGCGTGCGCCTGATACACCTGTAGCGAACAATCGGCGGGGAGCTGCGACCAATCAGCATAGCTGAGAACATTGCCGACATAGTCGTCGATGATCGCGATCTTGGGCATGGCTAGAACGCCACCGTTTCGCCGTTGAAGCGTTTGAACTGTCCCGACTCTGCGAGCGTCCAACCGGCAATCAACTTGCGCATCCCGGCAATCGAATCATAGCGCTCGACGCCGGCACCCTCTCCGCCCATGTCGGTCTTCACGTGGCCAGGACAAAACACCATGACCGTGACTCCCTTGTCGCGCAGGACCGCGGCCAACGTGGTGAACGTTTTAGTGACGCCCGCCTTGGACGACGAATAGGCCACGACCGGGGCCTGCATTTCGACGTTCGAGCCAACGGTCGACGAGATGACCGCAACCTTCTTTTGCGCACCTTGCATAAGGTTGGGAAAGAATGCCTCGGTGACTTTGAACGGCGCCATCGTGTTGGTGCGCAAGACGCGCTCCCACGCGGTGTAATCCATGGTGCCAAAGCTTTGCTTGGCAAGCTCGTCGCGGACCGGGCCGATGATGCCGGCATTGTTGATCAAGACATCGACGGCGCGCCCGGCGTGTCGCGCGGCGGCCGCGTCGACCGCGGCGAAATCCAGCACGTCCAGCGCATCGACGCTTACCCGCCCGCCGCTCTTGGCCGCCTCGGCGTTGAGATCGGTGGCCTGGGCCGGATCGCGGCACAACGCGATGACGGACCAGCCATCGGCGGCATATTGCTGGACAAATTCGAGGCCTAGCCCCCGGTTCGCACCGGTAATCAAGGCTGTCGGCATGGCTACCTCTTCGCTGGCGGGTCGGGCGCGGGTTTGGCCGATTATGGGTGAGCGCGCCACCCCGCGAAAGGCCGCCACCCGGCATCGGTTAGGGCTGGGGCTTTTGGCTGGCGAAGGCGCGGTGCATTTGCTATAGCACGCCCACCGATCCCCGGTAGCTCAGTTGGTAGAGCAAGCGGCTGTTAACCGCTTTGTCGCTGGTTCGAGTCCGGCCCGGG
>JAQBYN010000051.1 GCA_027622715.1 Pseudomonadota bacterium
CTACTTCGCCGCGTTCGGCAAGCAAATTAAGGAATTTGCCGGCGAGTCGCTCGATGCCAAGCCGGTGAAGCTTTTCCGGGAAACCAATTAGCGGCGCACCGTTTGGCGCGGCAATCTATGCATACCCCAAGAGGCTGACCATGAACGCGACCAAGAGTCTGAAGACCAACACCAAGACCTTGAAGACCAACAAGACGTTGATGGTCGCCAAGCCAATCGCCGAACGGGTTCGCGTGGAACAAGACGGCACGTGGATTGCCGATACCGAGCGGGCGATCGTTTTGCACGAGGGGCGCCTGCCGCCGGTCATCTACATTCCGGCGGAAGACGTTCGGCACGAGTATTTGCAAAAGACCGCGACGCAAACGCATTGCCCCTTCAAAGGGAATGCCAGTTATTGGTCGATTCAAGTTGGCGGCGTTACGGCAAAAAATGCGGTTTGGGGATACGAAGACCCCTACGATGAAGGCGAAGCGTTGCGCGGTTATGTCGCGTTCGACCAATCGAAAATTAGCGCGATTTACAAAGGGTCCGAGGTGGTTATTCCCGAGGCATACGAGGGCACGCCCTACCCTAACCCGTTGGTGGGTTGGGTTATTGGCCGTGCGTTGAAAGCCGGTTCGGTTGAGACGCTGTTTGAAAGTTTCACTGTTGCGTTGCAAGACGCCGGCATCCCGGTCTCGCGTGTCACCGTGATCATTCCGAACCTGCATCCCCAAGTATTCGCCAGCATGCTGTTTTGGGAGGACGGTGGAGAACCCATCCAGGTTCGCTCGGCACCGCACGATATCCTGACTCGGCCGGTTTTTGCCGCGAGTCCGTTTGCGCCCATTCTTAAGGGCTCGGGCGGGGTGCGTCGGCGGCTTGAGGGCGACAACGTCAAGCTCGACTATCCCATCCTAGAGGAGCTGCTCGAAAAGGGCGCCACCGACTATTGCGCCATGCCGTTCAAGTTTACCGACGGCCAAATCTGCATTCTGTCGCTGACGTCGTATGTCGTCGGCGGATTCTCGGCGGACGACCTCAACAAGGTGTACGAGATTCTACCCAGCCTGGGGCGGCTGTTCGAGGTTCATATCCAACGGATGACCGCGATCGGTCTGCTTGAGACCTACCTTGGCGGCCATACCGGACGGCGCGTTTTGAACGGACAGGTCAAGCACGGCGACGGCGAGAATATTCACGCGGTCATCTGGTTCAGCGACTTCCGCGACTCAACCGCGCTGTCGGAGAGCATGGATCAGGACACCTACCTGCTTCACCTCAACCGCTACTTCGAGTGCGTTGCGGGTTCGGTCATCGAGAACGGCGGCGAAGTCTTGCGCTTTATCGGCGATGCGGTGCTCGCGATCTTTCCAATCTCAGACGCTGTCGCTGCGGCTCGAAAAGATGCCACCGGCACCGCCGAGGCGTGCCGGCGGGCGATGAAGGCGGCCCGCGAGGTTGAGGTGAAGGTCGCCGCAGCCAACGAAGCGCATCCCGATTTTCCACCGATCCGCTATGGCATCGGCCTGCACCTTGGCGACGTGACCTACGGCAATATCGGGATCCCGCAGCGGCTCGAATTTACGGTTATCGGCTTGGCGGCCAATCAAGCCGCGCGGGTTGAAAGCATGACCAAGGAACTGGGCGAGACGGTGCTGGTATCGGCCTCCTTTGCCGACCAATACTCAGGCGAGCTTGCCCCGGTGGGCAGCCACGTGCTCAAGGGCGTCCCTGGCACGCACGAATTGTTTGTTCCCGTCGGGGCGGCTGCGGCGCTGACGGTCGATTTGCCAAGTAGTGGTGTTGTCGAGCAAGAGATGGCGCTGGCGGCTGCCGCGGTTTAGCGGCCGACCCAACGGCGCGACCTAGTTCAGGGGTCCGAATTATTTGGTGAGCCGACGGACTTTCTTACGACTCAAATTGACACCCAGACGGGGCGAGCGCGTGCACGCAATTGAAAAATCGATTGGGCTGCACGGCCGGTTCAAAACAGCACGCGGGTGCCGACGACGAAGAATAGAGTGCTGTTATCCTCTCCCTCTGCGCGGCGAAAGTCGGCTGTTTCCCCAAAAGCGCGTTCGTAACTGATGCCGAGGTAGGGCGAAATCAGGCGGTCGATGAGGTCGTAGCTTAGACGGGCGCCGACTTCGATCTTCGACCCCCAGGCGCCGACGGCAATGGGCCGATCATCAGCGAACGGCAGGTCGATCTCGAAGCTCGGAGTCAGAATAATCCGGTTGGTGATCAGGGCCTCATACTCAGCCTCAAATCTGAAGACCGGATTGTCTGAAACGTACAGGTCGGCATCGATCTCGAACCACTGTGGCGCGAGACCCTTGATTCCGACAACACCGTACGTCCGGTCAGGACCGCGCGGCGTATCAACGCGCACACCGAGTACCGCATCGAAGAAGGTCGAGATCGGTTTTTGCAGACGCAGCTGGTTCTCCAACGTTTCGAAGGTGCCGGTCCCGGTCGCCACTTCTGCTTGGCTGCGCCAGACCAGTTTCAATTCATCGCTACCAACAAGCGCATCGAAATCCCAGGCGAAGACGTTTTCGTTGCTTTCACCACGGCGGATCTCGAGTTGCTCCGCCTGAATGCCCCATATCAGTGGCTCGGCAACGGCAGATGCACCAGACGACGCAACGATCAGAAACCCTGCGAGCAGGCTTATGCGACGCATTGCTTCAGCCGCCGCGCTGATTACTGGAGGCGCTGGCCTGCTCTTGCGGACCGCCCTCGACAATCACTTTGCGAAACATGCCGGCTTCGGCGTGGTACGCGAGATGACAATGAAACGCCCATTGGCCGGGCGCATCGACTTCGGTTTCCATATAAACCGTCGTGCCGGGGGCGACGCTGATCGTGTGCTTGATCGGGTTGAGCTTGCCGTTTCCGTTGTCGAGAATCGACCACATTCCGTGCAAGTGCATCGGGTGTGACATCATCGTTTCGTTGACGAATTTGAACCGGACGCGCTCGCCATAGGTCAGCCGGATCGCCTCCGCGTCGGCGTACTTCACGCCGTTTATCGACCAGCTGTAACGCTCCATATTGCCGGTCAGGCGGATTTCAATTTCCCGTCCCGGCGCGCGCTCCTCATAGAGTGGTTTTTGCGCTTTGAGATCCGCATAGGACAAGAACTTGCCGCCGTCGGCCGCGACAGGCGTCAATCCGCTACCCGGCGCGTAGAAAGGATCAGACGCCGCATCCGCCACGCCGCCATGGGCGCTGTGGTCCATTCCCGGCATGGCGGTCTCTGTGGCAGCCGTCGAATCACCTGAGTGATCCATCCCCTGCATTTTGGTGCCGTCCGGCATGGTGTGGCCGGCCGACGCAGGGGCGCCATCATCCATGCCTGCCATTGTCCCGTGACCCATATCGCCGTGCGACATGCCCATGTCCGCCATCGTGAGAAGTTTGGGCGGGCGCATGGCGGGGATGTCACCGGCGAGACCATCGCGCGGCGACAGCGTGCCGCGCACCATGGCAGTCCGCCCCATCGACTCCGCGAGGATCGAGTACGCTTTATCCTCAGTCGGGCGAACGATCACGTCGTAGGTTTCGGCGACGGCAATACGGAGTTCGTCAACCGTCACCGGCTGCACGTTGTTCCCGTCGGCTTGAACGACCGTCATTTTCAGACCTGGAATCCTGAGGTCGAAAAAGGTCATCGCCGAGGAGTTAATAAAACGCAGGCGCACTCTCTCGCCGCGTTTGAACAATCCCGTCCAGTTTTGCGCAGAGCTTTGGCCGTTGATGAGCGGCACGAATCCCTGCAGATCCTCGACGTCCGTCGGCATCATGCGCATCTCTCCCCAGGCCGCCCGATCATCGAGCGCGGCCCCAACGCCCTTCTCCCGAGCGTCGCCAAGGAAATCGAATAGGGTGCGCTGCTGGCGGTTGTAGTAGTCCGGCATCATTTTCAGATTGCGCATAATGCGGCGAGCGGCATGCGGGTGGGCATCGGTCAGTTGGATGACGTAATCCTGCGTGAAGCGAAAAGGCTCCCGCCCTTTGGGCTCGATCACGATCGCGCCATAGGCGCCGTCGGGTTCTTGAAGGGTCGAATGACTGTGGAACCAGTATGTCCCGCTCTGCACGACCGGAAAGCGATAGGCAAAGGTTTCGCCCGGCGCAATGCCGTCAAAGCTAATGCCCGGCACGCCGTCCTGCTGAAACGGCAGGATGAGCCCGTGCCAGTGGACCGACGTCGACTCGTTGAGATTGTTGGTCACCCGAATGGTGACGTCTTCACCTTCTTTGAAGCGCAAGACAGGGCCTGGCGACGCGCCGTTGTAGCCAATGCCTTTCCGCGCAAAGTCGCCGGTGTCGATTGTCACCCCGTCGACCGACAAGTCGTATTCTTCGGCCATTGCAAAACCGGACGTTGCCGATAGGACGGCGCACAATAGAGATGCACGCACTGTTCTGAATATGGTCATTTTAACCTCTGGCTAAACCGCTGGTTCTGGAGCGCACGACGAGGCGCCGGTGGGCGCCCCGTCCAATTGCACTAGCTTTGGACCTCGAACTCGCCAACCATGCCCGCCTCGTAATGGCCGGGTACGTTGCAACCGAACTCAATGGCGATTTCCCCACCCTCAGGAAAGGTCCAGATGACCTCGCCGGTGTGGCCGGGTTCGAGTAAGACGCTGTTGGGATCGTCGTGCATTCCGTGGCCCATGGACGCCTGCATCGCAGCGGCCGCCTTCATGTCGATGCGGTCGGGCATCAGGACGTTGTGTTCGACCATCATTGCCATCTCGCCCTGATGTTCAGCATGCATCTCTGCCGTGCCAATGTTGAACTCGTGGACGAACTCTCCGGCATTGATGATTTTGAATCGGATTGTTTCGCCCGGCTTAACGCGGATGGATTCGGGCTCGAAGAAGTTGTCGCGCAGAACAACCTCGATGGTGCGGGTGACACCCGATGCAGCGCCCGGCGCGCCGGTGCTCGACTCTTGATGTTCGTCGTGCCCGTCTTTGTGAGCGCCAGCAGCTTTGGCAGCATTAGGGGCGACGAACGAACTTGAAAAAATCAAACCGACTGTTAGGGCAACAACGTTTAGGCGAACAAAAAAAGACATGTTTGGGACTCCGCTTAGGGGTTTGGCCGAACTTCGAAATAATGCTCACACGCCGGTACGCGCCGCTCGAGTGTGCTTGCGGACGGGTCCTGCGCTCAACGAGCGACGGATATCCGCTGTTACCTGCGAGCTTTGCCGCTTGCCAGCGTTAGCTGGCGCGGATCGTCAGATGGAAGGGTGTTTGGGTGGTCGGCGGGGCGGTGCGAGAGCAAGCGCCCGGGCCTCAACTACGACCATCAAATCGAAGGCACCGATGGCCGACGTAACGGGGAGGTCGTCCCCGACGCGCATGATCATTGCCATACATGCAAAGGCACATAGACCGGCATGATCCGAACCGCCATGCTGGTGGTGCCCGCTCGGGCCGTGTTCGTCATTGAGATCGACTGCAACGGCCTCAGGTTCGGCCAAATCAGGTTGGATCAGAGCGGCCGCGGAAACACTGGTTTCGTGCACACCGCGTGCTTCGGCAGTGCCCACAGCCGACGCGAGTGCAACCAAAATAACCGCTAAGGCAACTAGAGTCCGCAACCCAAAACCCAGAGTGAGACAAATCGAGCAGCGGTTCTAGCTTCCCTCTGCGCCGAACTCAAGCCCCGATCACCCTTGTTTGACCTTTCGCACAACGTTGTGTGGCGTGTCCCCACCCCTGGGGCGCCGGTTTTCAGCCGAGGCGAGGCTCGCGCTTGATCGCATGATATGGTGTCGCCAGAGAGGCCCCGATGAACCGACAATTTCCCCATGCGATGTTGCCGCGCCCTGGACATGACGAACAGGCGCGCCAGGACTTTGTGCATGACTACAAGGTTCACGTCCTAAGCGGGTTGGGTCCGCGGCAGCGTCAGGTTTTCGACCAGCACGCGACGCCGGCGTTCGAAAAGACGCACGGGCATGCGCCGCGCAGCCGGCGCGAGATCAACACGGCGATGACGCCGCAACCGACGTGGAAGATGTGGAGCGCGCTCAACCGCACCGGCCAGGAACTGATGTGGGCGGCGATTTCGGATACCGCGTTCCGCGACCGCGAGCGCTTGGTGGATCAAGCGCGCCGCATTCGGCGTCGCGACGAGGGCCGCGGGTCGTTGCGCATCGACCCAGCGCTGGCGGTACCGCGCTACATTTCGGCGGTCGACATTCACTTGCAGCCCGGCGGTTATGGTCTGGTGCTGGACGAGGACGACGTCTATGCGGGCGCGTTGTACGATCTGTCGGCGCACCACTATTCGCTGGGCGGGTTGAACCCGATGGGGTCGGACCCTGGCGATTCGACAGTGCTGTTCTTGCGCGAGAACTACCCGCAGTTCCGGCCGCGGCGCATTCTCGACATTGGTTGCACGGTTGGCGCGAGCACGTTGCCGCTGGCCGATGCGTTTCCGGATGCCGAGGTGATTGGGATCGATGTCGCCGAAACCTTTGTGCGCTATGCCGACGCGCGGTCCAAATCGTTGGGGCGTGCGGTCCATTTCGCGCACATGAACGCCGAGCGCACCGACTTTCCGGGCGGCCATTTTGACCTGGTGGTATCGCACCTGTTTTTCCACGAGACCTCGGCCAAAGCCGTGCGCAACGTGATGAAGGAGGCGCGGCGTTTGCTGGCGCCCGGCGGATTGATGCTTCATTCCGATGTGCCCGAGGCCAACCAGTTTCACCCCGAGCCCTTTGATCAGTGGTGGCGCGACTGGACCACGCACTATAACGCCGAGCCGTTTCGCGCGACCTTGCGCGACACCAGCCTTGTGCAAGCCGCGGTCAACTCGGGATTTGAGTCATCTCAAGTATACGAGACCAAAATCCCGAGCGCCGCGGCGGCGGCGACCTATAAGAAGACGCATGGCTACGGCGCTGAGTGGCACATGGTGGTGGCGGCGCATGGGGGCCAATCTGGATCGGCTATTTGATTTCGTTGGTAGAGACAGACTAACCCTCGTGGCAAGACCTAGCGAAACAGTGGCCTGGGCGAAGGTGTTGGTCGAGAAGAGGCACGATCGCATCGTCGGGGCGCAAATGGTGGGTGACAGCGCCGAAGAGTTGATCCACCTGGTCGCCATGGCGATGCGTCATTGCATCACGGCGAGCCAACTGCGCGATCAACCCTTCGCGTTCGTACCTTCTCGGCCCATATAAAGAACATGCTGTAGCGGCTCAGGCGGGTTTCTGGATGCATTGTGCGCTAACGTTCAAGCCGCGCGACTGTACGAGTGGGCTGGATAAACCAGACATCGTCCCCCTGGATGATTGGCTCCTCCGGTGGCGTCGCCGTTTCCCAACCTTCGAAGGGCGTTCGTACGCCGTGATAATTGGAGGTTGGTGTCGAACTTACCGGGACCTGGCCATCAAAGACCTTCTCAACAACCAGCTGCGTAGCCTTTACCTCCATCAACATTGGTTTAACGTTGTAAGCCACGTGGCGGAGCGGCCAAACCTCATTGGGTGGCGCAGCTTCATCCAGGCGGCCCAAGTAATTGCCGTCCCTATTCCCAAAGTAAAGGTGCCCACCGCGGTCGCGCATCAAACCGGACGGCTCTCCGAACGCGTTGTCCGGATCGGGACTAGTTAGCTGTGGATGAAAATACGCGTGAATCTCGCTGTTTAGGTGTGGTGGGGTAAATATATCCGGGTATTTGAAAATGCGCCGGTGCCTCGGCCAACTCACCCAAATATTTTCACCGGCATTGTCCCCGGCAAGCCCCCACGGATCGTGCGGCCCGCCGAGCGATGGTCCGAGACCAAGAGTACCCAATCTAAAACTGACAATATCGTTGCTGACCGAGTCGATGCTGGAGAATTTGTTACCGCCTAGGGCGCTGAGGACCCGGTGTACCCACCAAATCCTGTTTAACTTGTCCCTCCAAAGTCGATGGACTTGCCCTTTTACATGTGGATCGAGCGGCCAGACCGTGACATACCGGCTTCCGGCGTAGCCTATCTCCCAACGGGAGATCGCATTGTATACCGGGTTCCAATAGTCGTGCGGTGACAGCCCAGCGCCCAACCAAAGCCGCCAACGTTCATCGAAGAGAAGCCCCGCAGGACTGAAGCGGACAAACCATTCGCTAGAATTGTAGTCATTTGGGTTGATTGACGATGGCAAGTTCTGAAAGTTTGCGAGGGCACCAATTTCAAAGAACCAGGCTGATTGCCGTCGAATGTTGAAATAAATGACGCCATGACCGCCCGAAGCCGCGATGAAATAGTGGCCTGACAAACGCCGCGACCGCTTTGATCACGGCAAAACATAGTCGAGGATCAACCTTCGCCCATCGGGATGGATTATGCGGAACTCGGCGCCAACCCCGGTTCTCGTATTGATCGTACCGATGTGATCGACCTCACGTTTCGTGTAGACCGGGCGCCCTCTGTCGAGCGCAAGCGCGCCAACCCCATGGCTACTGCTAGGGACCCCACTTGTTGTTATCGGGATCTCCCAAGACCGAACTCGGCTGTACATATGTCCCCTACCCGTTTGGTAAGAGTGAACCACAGGTTGGGCGTTGTCGTCACGGTTACGATGTCAGACACGAGCGTTTATTTTCCGAAGTTTCTGGCGGCAAGCGCGGGCATCATGCACGCCGCCGCGAACCCGCCCCTGAAAAGCCGTGGCGCGCACAGATTTTCACCAACTGGGCCTGGACTATGGGCCGATCGATGTTACCTATTCAGGGTGACCCCGTCCCTGCACAGAGATCGTTTCTGTCGATGACCGCACAAGTCGTATCGCCCTGCATTTCGGTTTGCGAAATAAACCCGCGGACCAGCGTCTGCCGTGGCTGTTATCGCACACGTGACGAAATTGCCGGGTGGCGAACCGCCGGTGCGGCGCGACAGCTCGAAATTTTGGCTGTGCTCGCGCAGCGGCTTGGCGATGACCAATCGCCCAGCGTCGATGATCGAAAGGCGCGGCTACGTCGACGGCTTGAGGCGGCCGGGTTGGTGGTGAACGACGGTGCCGCCGGTGAGACGGTCAGCGATGCGGGGCGTACCTGACCCTGAAGCGCGACGCGACTCAAAGCGCCGCCTGGCGACGCGCCGATAATCCCCTTTTGGAAATGGTTGGCTCGCGTGATTGCCGACACCGCGACCACCTTCGCGCAGGCCGGTTGATGCGTTAGACTCGCGGCGATGAAGCGCGGGGTGGGCCCGCTCGGAGGGTTCCATGGCGCACAATGATGAGACCGGCGGCGACGCGGCGACAAGCGACGGCACACGCGCGGCCTGGGCGAAACCCGATGCGGGTTCCCTGGTTATGCTGTTCGTGCTCGGCCTGTCGTTTGCGCTGATCCTGGTGCTCAACCGCGTGGCGGCGGACAACGGCCTACCGTTCATTCCGTTTGTGTTTTGGCAATCGCTGGGCGCCGGGGTCATCTTGTTTGGCTTGGCGGCAATCTTCGGCGGTCTGCCGGCGCGGAGTTGGGCGCATGTGCGGGTGTACATCGTCACCGGCACGCTGAACCTAACCATTCCCTATCTGATCTTTGCGTTTGTCGCGGCCAAGGTGCCGTCCGGCGTGTTGAGCCTGGGCCTCTCCTTGGTGCCGGTGACGATCTATGCTCTGGCGCTGATGTTCCGGCTGGACCGGTTTCGGGTGGTGCGTTTTGGCGGAATCGTTTTGGGACTGGTCGGGGTTTTGTTTGTGCTGCTGCCCTCGACCAGCCTGCCCGCACCCGAGATGGTGGGTTGGGTGGCGCTGGGCTTTGCGGCACCGTTTTGTTACGCGCTGAATGCCATTTGTGTTGCGATGTTACGGCCGCCCGATGGCAGTTCGGTCCAATTCGCGGCCGGCCTGACGTTCATCGGCACAATCTCCATGCTGGTCGTCATGGCGGTAACCGGCGAGTGGTGGGCGTTCGACGCGCCCTTTGGCGAGGGACACTGGGTGACGCTGATCGCCATGGCCAACAACGCGCTGGCGTTCTATCTGATCTTTGAGTTGATCAAACGCGCCGGGCCGGTGTTCTTTTCGATGGTCAACTACATCGCGACGCTGGTCGGCATTGGTCTAGGGATTTGGTTGTTCGGCGACGCGAATAGTTTGTGGATTTGGGCCGCGTTGGTGTTGATCGGGGCGAGTCTGGTGCTGGTCAATTTGTCGCCCAAGCGCGCGGCCTGAGGCTTTCGCGCGCCCTTCACACTGGCGCTAGGTCGCGAAGAGATCGCGGTAGCGTTTGCGTAGGTCGGCTTTCAGGACTTTGCCGTATTCGCTGCGCGGCAGTTCGTCGATGAAGGCGATGTGCTTGGGGCATTTGTAGTGGGCGAGATCGGCACGGGCGAAGGCGGCTAGCGCTGCGGCCAAGTCGGGTTTCATGTGGCCCGCGCGCACGACGACAACCGCGACGACAGCCTCGCCCCATTCGGGATGGGGGACGCCGATGACGGCGACTTCTTGGACGGCGGGCGATGACGCCAAATGATTCTCGACCTCGCTGGCATAGACATTGTCGCCGCCTGAAATGACGATGTCTTTGATGCGGTCCAGCAGGTAGAGATAATTTTCGTCGTCGAACGCGCCGACATCGCCGGTGCGGATCCAGCCGTCGCGAATGGTGTCGGCGGTGGCAGCTGGGTTGCGCCAATAGCCGCTCATCGCTTCGGGCGAGCGGCACACCACTTCGCCCGGATCGCCGGTGGCGACATCGTGCCCGGCGTCATCCACGCAACGCGCCGCCACCCCCATCATCGGCGGGCCGACGCAGTGACCGGGTTTGCGCATCACGTCGGCGGGCCGCAAGAAAGTGACCGCGCCGACCTCGGTAATCCCGTAGGAGGTCCACAGGCCCGTGGCCGGCAGCGCGGCGCGAATGCGGTCGCGCAGGGGCGCCGGCAGCGGCGCCGAGGCCGACATCCACATCATGAGGCTGGTCCAGTCGGGGTTCGCCGCCTCAATTGAGTCCATCAAGCGGATGCCCATCGTCGGCACGAAATAGGCATGCGTCACGCGTTCGCGGGCGACAAGATCGATGACTTCGGTAACGTCGAAGCGGCGGCGCACAATCACCGTGCCGCCCGATGCCAGTGTCTCCAACAGCATGAATTCGTGGCCGCCGGCGTTGAACATCGGCGTTGGCGCGAGGTGTACCGTGCCCGGACCGATGCCCATCGCCGCCGCGCGCAGCGGAATCAAATAGGCCAGCGCGAAGTGGCTGCGAATGACGCCCTTGGGCATGCCCGTGGTGCCCGAGGTGTAGAGCAATGACGCCGGCGCCGCCATGTCGATGCGGTGGGCCGGGGTGTGATCGGGCGCGGCCGATATCAGCGTCGCAAAACTTTGCGCGCCGGCGCTGGGCGCGTCGATGTAAAGGCGGCACCCCGGCGGCAGCGTCGCCGCGGCGGCCTCTGGTGCGCTCGCTTCATCGGCAATGAGCAGCCGGGGTTCGGCATCCAGAACCTGGAACGTGACCTCGGCGGCCTTGAGCCGAAAATTGAGCGGCACACATATGGCGCCGAGATGCAGCGCGGCGAGATAGACCGCAAGGAAGGTCGGGCCGTTGCGCAGCATGAAGGCAACGCGGTCGCCCGGTTCGATGCCCGCCCCGGCCAACGCGGCGGCGACGCGGTCGACCCGGACCATCAGCGCGGCATAGGCGAGCGAACCGGACTCCCATTGAAACGCGATGCGGTCCGGATAGGTTCGCGCGGCGCGGCGCATCAGGGCGACGACGTCGATCGCGTTGTGGGGTTCGAGCCGCATGGGAGGGAGAGTATGGGGTGCGGTTGGCTGGCTGCAACCGGTGGGGCTGTCAGGGTGCCCTGCCCGGCCCCGTGCCCCACGCCGAATGGCGGGTGCTTGACGAAAAGAAGTGCAGATCGGCGGCTACTTCAGGGCATAGACTGACGCGATGCGCGCCAACGCGGCGCCGGCGCAACACGGGCGGGTGATATCCTTGACCAACATTTCGGCGCGCCTCGGCCACACCTTTATCGACACCGCGGCGATGCCGTGGGAGGGCAACGGGGATTCGGTGCGCAAGCTGTTGCGTGACGATCCGGTGGCCCAGCGCACACGTTGTCGCCG
>JAQBYN010000019.1 GCA_027622715.1 Pseudomonadota bacterium
TGTGCGATGAATTATCAGCACATGAATAGCTTGGCGTCCCCAAGGGGAATCGAACCCCTGTTTCCGGCGTGAGAGGCCAGCGTCCTGACCGCTAGACGATGGGGACAAAACCAGCGGATCGCGGCCAAATTGCGTCGGGTAACCCGCCCTGTCAAGACCGGATGGTGCCGCCTAACCGAGGTGGCGGAGAATCTCGGCGGCCGCCTTGTCGACCTGGCCAGCGGGCGCGGTCGCTGGGCCGACGCAGAAATCGCCCCGCACCGCCGCCGTGGGCAGATATTTCTGGAACCATTCAGGGCCGATCACCGGCACGGTCACGGTTGCCAACCGCTCACCACTATTGTGACGCAAGGCGGCATTGAGCGCGACATGGTAGGTGCCGCACGCTTTGAGCAGCTCCACGGTCTTTTCATGCAGCTGCGCGGCGGTCGGCAGACCATTGGTGCGCGCATGCGCGGCGTCGCGGGTGAACCAAGGAAAGAACAAATGCTGATCGCGCGCCAAGTGCCACAGCAAGTTGAGCTGGCTGCCAATCTGATCGACGACAATTTTGGGCGCGTGATTTTCCTGTAACGCTTTTTCGGTTGCTTCGTCGTATTCCAGGAGCATCTCAATGTAGAGGCGGCGTACGCGCTTTGGCTGCAGGATCGCGACTTCGATGGCGGTATGCGCGCCGGTCATCGATCCCCACAAGTCGAATGTATCGACATTGAGCGCATCCAGCGTGCGCAGCGCCGCATCGGCGAAATAGGTCATGTCGGTTTCATCGTGCGCCGGCGCCGCTGAGTCGCCCATGCCGAGAAGGTCGGGGGCGATGATTTGGCGGGCTGCGCCGAGTCGATCAATCAATGGCACGATTGAATGCGCTGACGTTGGGCCAGGATGCAGCATCACCAGCGGCACATCCTCTCGCGCACCCTTGTAGCGATAGTGAACCTGCCCTTCGTCGATATCGACAAACCCGCGTTTTACGGTCATCGCCCGTTCTCCTTGCCTTTGTTTTGCGCGGTCGCGGTGGGCCCTTTCGGGCAGCGCGACAACGGTGAAGGTGATAGCCGCAGCCCCCGGCGATTGGCGGCCATCAAGTATGCGTTTTCGGGGTGTCGGGTTTAGCCGGACAGCGCGCGTGCGCGCCTGACGAACCGGTCAACATCCGCCATCGGCGTTGAGAACCCCATCACCAGCCGCACGACGTTGTCAGCTGGATCGCCCCAGGGGTGAAACAGAAAACCATCGCCGGCCAACCCGTCAATCGTCGCCTGCGGCAATTGGACAAAAATCTCATTGGCCTGCAGGGGATGGCGCAGTGCGACGCCGGGGAGGCCCTCGATCCCGTCGACGAGCCGTCTGGCCGCGGCGTTGGCGTGGTGTGCGTTGCGGCGCCATACATCGTCGCGAATGTAGGCTTCGAGTTGCGCGGACAGGAACCGCATTTTTGACAGCAAGTGCCCCGCGCGCTTGCGCATGAAAGGCATTCGGGCAGCCAAACCAGGGTCAAAAAAAGTCACCGCTTCGGCCGCCATCGCCCCGTTCTTGGTGGCACCGAACGACAGCACGTCGACCCCGGCCCGCCAGGTCGCGTCAGCAAACGAACAACCCAAGTGAACGACGGCATTGGCGATCCGCGCGCCATCGACATGGAGTGCAACACCGTGGTCGCGGCAGACCGAGGAAATCGCCCTTAGCTCATCGAGGTCATACACCGTGCCGACCTCGGTGGCCTGACTGAGAGACACTGCCGCCGGCTGGGCATTGTGATGGCCGTGCGGCGTGGCACCCGCGAGGCGTTGCGCGAGATCCGACGCAACGATCTTGCCGTCAGTGCCGGGCACCGGAACGACTTTGGCACCGCCAGTATAAAATTCCGGCGCGTTGCATTCATCGACCGTGATGTGCGCGGCCTCGTGCGCGTAAATCGCGCCATACACCGGTGCCAGCGACGCTAGCGACAGCGCGTTGGCCGCCGTCCCTGTCGCGACCGGAAACACGGTGACGTCGCGCTCGAACAGATCGGCGAAGGCGCTTTGCGTCCGCACGGTCCAGTCGTCCTCGCCGTAGGCGGCGGCCGACCCGCTATTGGCTGCGATGATTGCCGCAAGTATTTCCGGGCAGACCCCGGTCACATTGTCGCTGCGAAAGTCCACTAGGCGTCCACCATCGCCATGCGGCGAAAGGCGGCAGGGGTATTACCAGGGTCCGCCGCAAAGGCGCGAGATTCACCAACCGCACCGGCGGTGACCGCCGTGATCAACCAAATGAGGTCGGGCTCCAAAATCGACGCCCTATCGGTCGCGGACGGATCAGGATCACCCGACGGATGGGAGTGAAAGACCCCGACGATTGCCGCGTCGCTACCGCGCAGTTCGCGTTGAAGACGTAGACGCAGGCCGGTGTCGACCTCAAACCCCGCGCATGGATCCGCGGCTAGATTTTTGCTCTCACGGGCCGCCGATATGACGACATCGTTGGCGTCGCGACGACCGACAAGAAGGCCGCAGGCCTCTTCGGGAAACCGCTCTAAGGCAAGCCCCTCGATTTGGCGTAAGACGGTTGGGTCAATTCGCACGGTCACGGCCCGACTAGGTCGAGCGTGCCGCGGACGCGGCCGCGTGCGGTATCAATCACAATGAGGCGCTGGCGTCCGTCCGGCAGGCGGTAGCGAATTGTGACCTCGCCCGGCGCGGCGGCCATATCGACGATTTCACCGTCGGGAAGAATGATTTCTTTGTTGTAAGGGCCTGACCGCTGCGCATCGTCGTTCGAGCGGTTTATGATCGTCACAATAATCACGACCACCGCGGCGATGATCAATACACCCATTAGGATCACGAGGGCCTTGAGTGCTTGCACGATTTAACGAGGCTCCAGTTTCAGATGACACGCGACGCAACGCCTGAGACCTTTTCCGAATCGAGCAAACAACGCAAGCTCGATGTGCCGGCGGCGGATGCGGGGCTCAGACTCGACCAATTTCTAGCGCGCGCCTGCGCCGACCTGTCGCGCTCGCGGCTTAAGGCGTTGATCCTCGACGGACATGTGACGCTCGACGGGGCAACGCTGCGCGACCCGGCGGTGAAACTGAAGGAAAGCCAGCGCGTCGCGTTGGTGGTTCCGCCCGCGAGCGATCCCGTACCGCAGGGCCAGGCAATGGACCTCGTCGTCGTATATGAAGACGCGGACGTTATCGTCATCGACAAACCGGCGGGCCTGGTGGTCCATCCTGCAGCCGGCAATGCCGATCGTACCCTCGTCAACGCACTGATCGCCCATTGCGGGCTAAGTCTTTCCGGTATTGGTGGCGTGCGCCGCCCCGGCATTGTCCACCGGCTCGACAAAGATACCAGCGGCCTTCTGATCGCGGCGAAGAACGACGCCGCGCACGCCGGCCTCGCCGTCCAATTCGCCGACCACTCGATCAAACGCGTATACCGGGCGATCGTGTGGGGCATGCCGACGCCGCCCGAGGGCGAGATTGCCGGTGCCATCGGGCGGAGCACGCGAAACCGCAAGAAGATGGCTGTGGTCGGTGAGGGGCGAGGAAAATCTGCCTTAACTCGGTTTCGCACGGTCCGCCGTTTTGGACGAACCGCGGCGCTGATCGAATGCCGCCTCGAAACCGGCCGCACCCATCAAATCCGCGTCCATCTCAGCCATATCGGGCACCCGGTTGTCGGTGACACCGTCTACGGCCGGGCACACCGGCCTAAACCACCCATGGAGCGCCAGGCTCTGCATGCCGGGGTCCTTGGGTTCAGCCACCCGATCACCAAGAAATGGCTCGAATTCGAAAGTGAACCTCCTTATGATTTCAATCGGTTAGCAGCCTGGTTCGAAGCTGGCCAAAAACCGATATCCGAGTCTTGAACTCAGGTATTGGGCCGCCTATCTAATTAGAAAGCGCCGCGGTTCGGCAAGTTAGGCGGCACAGGCATGAGGGGCAGACGATGACGGCTAGAACCACCACAATTCCCAGCGTCGGCGCAGAAGGCAGTTTGTCTTCTTACCTGCAGGCGATCCGCAAATTCCCGATGTTGAACCCCGACGAGGAATTCATGCTCGCCAAACGCTGGCGGGAACATGAAGATTCAGAAGCGGCCCACAGACTCGTCACAAGTCACCTTCGACTCGTTGCCAAGATTGCAACGGGCTATCGCGGCTACGGCCTGCCGGTTAGCGAGCTGATCTCAGAAGGCAACGTCGGCATGATGCAGGCGGTCAAGCGGTTCGATCCCGACCGCGGGTTCCGCCTTGCCACCTACGCGATGTGGTGGATCCGCGCCTCGATCCAGGAATACATTCTGCATTCGTGGTCGCTCGTCAAAATGGGCACGACGGCCGCGCAGAAGAAACTGTTCTTCAACCTGCGCAAGATCAAAGGTCAGATCAACGCGCTCGAAGAAGGCGATCTACACCCTGAAAACGTCAAAGAGATCGCCACGCGATTGAAGGTTTCAGAAACCGAAGTCGTCAACATGGACCGCCGTCTGTCGGCAAGCGATCACTCGCTGAATGCGCCGATGCGCATTGACGGCGACGGCGAATGGATGGATTGGCTGGAGGACGATGCGCCCAGTCAAGAGACGGTGCTGGCGGAATCAGAGGAGATGGAAGGCCGCCGCGGGCTGCTGAAAGACGCGCTGAAAACCTTGAACGAACGCGAGCAGCACATCCTCACCGAGCGGCGGCTCAAGGAAGAACCTTCCACGCTCGAGGAACTCTCGCAAACCTACGACATTAGCCGCGAGCGGGTTCGGCAGATCGAGGTGCGTGCGTTTGAAAAGCTCCAGAAAGCGATGCGCAACGCGTCTCTGGAGCAGCGCCTGACGACACAAGCTATCGCAAACTGAACGGCCGCCGCCTCGACCCGCGATAAGTCGCGGCCTGCGATTAGTCGCGAAAAGGGTCGTTCACGAGGATTGTGTCCTCGCGTTCCGGACTGGTGGAAAGCAGTGCCACCGGCGCTTGGATCAATTCTTCCACCCGACGAACGTACTTGATCGCCGATGCCGGTAGCGCCGCCCAGGTCCGCGCACCGCGGGTCGATTCCGCCCAGCCTTCCAGCGTTTCATAAACCGGTTCGACGCAGGCCTGCGCGCTCATACTTGCTGGCAAATGGTGGAGGTCTTTCCCGTCCAACCGGTAACCGACGCAGATCCTAATTTCCGGCAGTCCGTCGAGTACATCGAGTTTGGTCAAGGCGATGCCGTTAATCCCGCCCACTTTTACAGCCTGGCGCACCAACACCGCATCGAACCAGCCGCACCGTCGCGCGCGGCCTGTTACTGTGCCGAATTCGTGGCCGCGTTCGCCAAGCAGTTGGCCGGTTTCGTCGTGAAGTTCCGAGGGAAAAGGTCCCTCGCCAACGCGCGTCGTGTAGGCCTTTGTGATCCCCAAAACATAGCCCACCGCGCTAGGGCCGACGCCCGCACCAACGGCAACCTGGCCGGCAAGTGTGTTCGATGAGGTGACATAGGGGTAGGTGCCGTGATCGTTGTCGAGCAACGCACCCTGGGCGCCCTCGAACAAAATCCGGCGTCCTGCGGCGCGGAATTCATCGAGTTGAAGCCAGACCGGTTTTGCGTAAGGCAAAATCTTGGGTGCCACCTCTTGCAGCGCCGCCCGAATTTCACCGCCGTCGATCGACGGCTTGCCGAATCCCGTCCTCAACGCATTGTGGTGCGCGAGCAAGGCCCGAATTTTGTCGTCCAGCACCGTTGGATCGGCAAGGTCGCAGACCCGAATTGCGCGCCGCCCGACCTTATCCTCGTACGCGGGGCCGATACCGCGGCGCGTCGTGCCGATGTTCATGCCCGAATTTGAATCCTCGCGCGAGGCATCCAACTCCCGGTGGAGCGAGAGGATCAGCGTCGCGTTCTCCGCGACCGCCAAATTCTCGGGTGAGATATCGACACCCTGACCGCGCAGCGTTTCGATTTCGGCAAGCAACGCCCAGGGGTCAACCACCACCCCATTGCCGATGATTGAATACTTGCCGCCGCGAACGACGCCTGATGGCAGCAGGCTCAACTTGTAGGTGACACCGTCGACGACCAGTGTGTGCCCGGCATTATGTCCGCCCTGGAATCGCACGACGACATCGGCGCGCTCGGACAACCAGTCGACGATCTTGCCCTTGCCCTCATCTCCCCATTGGGAGCCAACCACGGCGACATTGGCCATCAGCGTTTACCACTTTGCTTACGCCCGGCATCGTCAAGCGCATGCACGGAACCGTCCAAAAAATAATGAGTGCAACCAAGACGCGCTGCTTCTGCTTTGGCATCCGCCGCATCGTCGAAACCACGAACTGTGCGCCACCCTTCGGCATGGAGTTGCTGACATCGATCGAAACCCGCGGACGCCCGAACGAACACGAGCCCGCCGCCGACGCGCGCGGGAAGGGCGCGGCGAAGCGAGTCGAGGTAAACCGAAAAGCCGGTTGCCGGCTCACCATTTTCAAGGACGTAGCGCCCGCCCCGCCCCAACTCGCCGCGAACCCCGCGCGCGAAGACCGAAAAGCTGATGCCGGTGTGATATTCGAAGCCGCGGTATTCCGTCGGATCCAACGTCAACAACAGGTCGCCGAGGTGCGGTCTTGCCAGCGCAACCAGCGCCGACGCTGCATCAACAATGTCGGAGACTTCTTTTGGCAGCGCGATGGCCTTGATCGCCGCCAGCGCGTCGTCGACGGGCCCGGCCGCCTCAAGGAGTCGACCAAACGCGCGGTCGGGATCGTCTTTGGCCACCAAGGCTAGGGCCGCAGCGTCTTTGCGATCGAGCGCATCGCGAAGCTGATCGAGTCGCGGCCCAACGATCCCGCGATCTGCCGCCAGGACACCGACCAAATGCGGCAGCGTTAGGTCGATCGACAAATGAGTCGTACGCGCGCCCCGCAGGGCCTCGGCAGCAAGAAGAATGGCCTCAACATCCGCTTCGAGGCTGGCCGAGCCGATCAGTTCAAAGCCCGCTTGGGAGAACTGACGTTCGGGCCGGAGTTGACTGCCGCGGGTGCGTAGGACCTGCCCGGAATAGGAGAGGCGCAAAGGGCGCGCGCGCTGGCGCAGCCGCGTTGCCGCGATACGCGCGACCTGGACGGTCATGTCGGCGCGCACCCCAAGCATGCGCTGGGACTGTGGATCCATGACGCGAAAAGTTTGTTGGGCGAGTGCCGCGCCGGGTCCCCCGAGGAGGCTTTCCTCGAATTCGATCAACGGCGGTTTGACCCGTTCGTACCCATGCGCGCGGAACGTTGCCATGAGGGCGCCGATGACCTCAGCCTCGATATCCGCGTCAGGCGGTAAATCGTCGGCCAAGCCTGCCGGTAGAAGCGCTTTGCTGGTTTCGGATGCCATATCGGGCCGAAGTTTACTCGGTGCCCGTCGATTTGTCCGGGCAGCTCTGGGCTAATTGAAGCGAAGAAATTTCACGGCATTCACCAGTGGGAGCGCCCGAATTTTCGCCAAGACCTCGTCGGAAACGGGCTCGTCGGTAGCGATCAGCGACATCGCCTCGCTCCCCGATGCCTTGCGGCCGAGATGAAAGGTCGCAATGTTGACGCCGGATTCGCCCAGTTCCATGCCAAGCCGACCGATAAAGCCAGGCAAATCGTCGTTGGTTACGAAGAGCGTATTGGCCGACAGCTCCGCCTCGATATCGATGCCGTTGACGTGAACAATGCGCGGATTGGCGTCGGAAAAAAGTGTCCCAGCCACGACAAGCTCGTTGCCGTCACCCTTCACTGTGAGCCGGATCAGCGAGTGATATTCCGCACTCCGCTCATTCGTGGCTTCGGTCACGTCGATATCGCGCTCCCGCGCGATGACCGGTGCGTTGACCATGTTGACGCTGTCCATTTGCGGCTGCAGCAGCCCTTCGAGCACGACAGCGGTCAAGGGTTTAGTGTTGAGCAGCGCGACTTGTCCTTCGTAGTCGATCCGGACGCTCTTCATCCCCGATTCAACGAGCTGACCGAGAAAGCTACCGACCTGCGCGGCAAGTTTGAGGTAGGGACGCAGTTTTGGCGCATCTTCCGCGCTGATCGACGGCATGTTGAGCGCATTGGTCACCGCACCCGCCATCAGATAGTCGGCCATCTGCTCGGCCACCTGAATCGCCACGTTCTCCTGCGCTTCGTTCGTGGACGCGCCGAGATGCGGTGTCGCAATAACCTCATCCATCCCAAAGAGAATATTCTCGCGCGCCGGCTCTTGCGCAAATACGTCCATCGCCGCACCAGCAACTTTGCCGGACTCAATGCCCGCCTTGAGATCTTCCTCGACAACGAGGCCGCCACGCGCGCAATTGATAATGCGCACGCCGGGCCGCATGGTGGCGATTGCGTCCTTGTCGATAATGCCCTTGGTTGCCTCGGTCAGTGGGGTGTGCAGCGTGATGAAATCAGCCCGGGCGAACAATTCCGCCAATTCGACTTTCTCGACACCCAGGTCGGCGGCGCGGTCCGGTGAGAGATACGGATCGTAGGCGACGACCTTCATCTTGAGGCCCTGGG
This sequence comes from Pseudomonadota bacterium, assembly GCA_027622715.1. Lineage (GTDB taxonomy): Bacteria > Pseudomonadota > Alphaproteobacteria > SHVP01 > SHVP01 > CALJDF01. The sequence goes on from JAQBYN010000019.1 coordinate 8,510, forward strand.
CCCGGTCGGCAACGATCGATCCGATGTTGCCGCACCCGATCAGACCAAGCGTCTTGCCATAAACTTCGACACCCATGAAACGAGACTTTTCCCATTTGCCGCTATGAGTAGATGCATTGGCGGTGGGGATCTGGCGCGCCAGCGAAAGCATCATCGCGATGGCGTGTTCGGCCGTGGTGATAGAATTCCCGAACGGGGTGTTCATGACGATCACACCGCGCGCGGTGGCGGCCGGGACGTCGATATTGTCGACCCCAATTCCCGCACGGCCGATAGCCTTTAGACGGCCCGCTGCGGCAAGCACCGCCTCGGTCACCTTTGTCGAAGAGCGGATGGCGAGCCCGTCGTAGTCGCCGATACAAGCGATCAGTTCCTCCGGGGTCAATCCGACGCGCTCGTCAACTTCGACACCGCGCTCCTGGAATATCCGAGTCGCGTCGGGGCTAAGCTTGTCCGAGATCAGAACCTTAGGCATCGGCGATACTCCGTCAGTTTAGGCGTTCGAAGACTTTACGGCGGCAAATGCCCAGTCGATCCAGGGTGTCAGGGCTTCGAGGTCGGCATGTTCGATGGTGCCGCCACACCAAATCCGTAGACCCGGCGGCGCGTCGCGGTACCCGTCAACGTCGAGCCCAACACCTTCGACCTCGAGCGTGGCGGCGATTTTTTTGGCGGCTACCGCTTGCGCCGCGTCATCCAAACCGGAGAACCAAGGGTCAACAATCTTGAGGCACACCGATGTCCGGGAGCGTATGGCAGGGTCCTCGGCGAGGAAGCCGACCCACGGCGTTGCCGCCACCCATTTTTCTAAAACGCCCAAATTGCGCTTCGCGCGTGCCACCATTTCAGGCTGCCCACCAATACCCGAAACCCACTTCAGCGCGTCGAGCGCGTCCTCGACACACAACATTGACGGCGTGTTGATGGTCGCGCCTTCAAAGATGGATTCGTCGAGCTTGCCGCCTCTTGTCATGCGGAAGATCTTAGGCAGGGGCCACGTAGGCTGATAGCTTTCCAGCCGCGCGACCGCGCGCGGTGACAGGACGAGCATGCCGTGCGCCGCCTCGCCGCCGAGGACCTTTTGCCAAGAAAAGGTTGTTACGTCGAGTTTGCCCCACGGCAGGTCGTAGGCAAATGCCGCGGACGTCGCATCGCAGATCGTCAAGCCATCGCGGTCGTCGGCGATCCAGTCACCATCGGGAACACAAACCCCGGACGTGGTCCCGTTCCACGTGAAGACGACATCGCGGGTGAAATCGACCGACCCAAGATCAGGAATTGCACCGTAGGTCGCGTCGAGCACGCGGAAGTCTGCAAGCTTGAGCTGCTTGGCGACATCCGTGACCCAACCGTCTCCGAAACTTTCCCACGCCAACATATCCACACCGCGGGCGCCCAACAGCGACCAGAGCGCCATTTCGACCGCCCCCGTATCGGAGGCCGGCACGATACCAATGCGGTAATCGGCGGGGAGGCCGAGGAGGTCACGGGTTTGGTCGAGAACCGCTCTGAGGCGGGCCTTGCCGGGCTTGGAGCGGTGGGAGCGACCGAGGACAGCGTCCTGAAGGACGTCGAGCGACCAACCAGGGCGTTTCGCGCAGGGACCCGATGAAAACAGCGGATTCGACGGACGGCGATCGGGACGCGGGGACGTATTTGTCATTCGTCTATCCCTTCCAGAATAGCGCAACCCGTTGGGGGGTTGTGACCCGCCGCGGGGTATATGGACCCGCCAGCGGAATGTCAACGAGACTTGGGTAAATGGCTGCGAAATCGTTGTTGTGTTGGCCGCCCCTCAATGGAATCATTGCTAATCGGGCCGCACGGATTTGTTGAGGAGGCTTTCGTCATGTCGCGTACGTTGTTTTCTGCGTTCATTTTGGCCGCCCTATTGGCGGCTTCCGTCGGACCATTTGCCGCGCCCAGCGCGGCTGGCGACATCAAGGCCGCGCATCCGCAGCCTGATTCAGCCATGGTAAAACCGGGCTTGAGCGTCAAGTACTACATTGAGCGGTTCAATCACATCGACGAGGTGATCAACGCCGCCACATGGATGAAACCGGTACGCGGCGAGCAGCTACCGATGCTCAATTACAATGTCGGTGCAGGCCCGGTACTGACCAACAAGAACGACGACTTGGTTGGTGCCTTCATCCAGGGTTACATCAAGATCGACAAGCCGGGGACCTACCTGTTCTCGGTCCAGCACAATGATGGCGTGCGTGTGTGGGTTGGGAACGAGATGATTTATGACGCGCCCTTCGTCGCGCCGGACACTTGGTCGCCAAACCTAGAAGTCGTGGCGAGCGAGGCAGGTTGGTATCCGCTGCGGATGATCTACTACGAAAAGAAGAGTACAGCGACGCTGGAGCTTTACTGGCAGGCGCCGGGGGCCGCATCGTTCGAGTTCGTACCCGCTACGGCATTCGGTCATATTCCGGGCGAGGACGATAAGACCAGCTAGGCCGAGCGTATCGTTTAGAAAAGGCCCTGCGCGTGCGGGGTCTTTTTTTGCGTCAGCGCGCGAACGTATGGCTGTGGTTCAAGGGGCCATGCCCTGACCCAAAACCGGGTGCGGTGCGGATTGCCTCGAGGACGTAGGCCCGCGCCCGCTCCACTGAACGCGAGACACTGAGCCCCTGCGCAAGGCCCGTCGCAATCGCCGACGCGAGGGTACACCCCGTGCCATGGGTATGTTTGCTGTCGATCCGACGCGACTCGAAGCGTTCCACACCATCAGGCCCAAACAGTAGATCGCAGAGCCGCTCGCCCGGGAGATGCCCGCCCTTAAGCAAGACGTGGGTCGCACCCAAGGCCATGAGGTCGTCCCGCGCGGCCTCCATATCGGCCACGCTACGAATGGGTCGGCCAACCAGGATCGACGCCTCGGGCAAATTCGGCGTCAGCACGACGGCGCGCGGGATGAGCGTGTGTTTCAGCGTCATCGTGGCGTCGGTGGAAATGAGGGAATCGCCACTCTTCGCGGCCATGACGGGATCGACCACAAGCGGCATGTTGGGCGCATCGCGCTCGAGCGTGTGGGCCACGACTTCGATGATCGCCGCCGTGTGCAGCATGCCGGTCTTGACAGCATCGGCCCCGAGATCCGCGAGCACCACGCTCATCTGTTGGCCAACGAATGCTGGGGGTACATCGACAATGCCGTGAACACCGTTGCTGTCCTGAGCCGTCAGCGCTGTGACTGCGGTCATGGCGAAGGCCTCCAACGCGGTGATCGTTTTGATGTCGGCCTGGATACCGGCGCCGCCACCGGAATCCGAGCCCGCGACGACCAGGACACGTCCTTTCATGGCGCGATAATCTAGGTCGCGGCCCGCTCGACGGCGACGCTCAAATCGTCAACAACGCTCGCGACCAGAACGGAGTCGAACCCTTCCGCCATAATCCGAACCAGCGGCTCGGTTCCGGACGCACGAACGAGAACCCGCCCGTGATCGCCAAGTTGGCGCTCGGCGTTGGCAATCGCGTCTCGAACGCCCGCACTTTCCAACGGCGCGCCACCATTTACCCTAATGTTGCGAAGAAGTTGCGGCACCGGCTCGAAAAGCCGACCGACCTCGCTCACCGGCCGCCCTTCGTCGGCGACCAGGGCAAGAACCTGGAGCGCAGCGAGGAGGCCGTCACCGGTCGTCGCGTGATCCGAAATGATGATGTGCCCCGATTGCTCGCCGCCCAGATTGAGGCCGTTAGCCCGCATATGCTCCAGCACATAGCGATCGCCAACCTGAACCCGGTGGAGGGCCAGCCCGCGTTCCCGCAAGAAAATTTCCAATCCCAGATTTGACATGACCGTGGCGACCACCGCGTCGCCGCGCAGCCGTCCCGTCTTGTGCCAACGCTGGGCAATCATGGCCATGACCTGATCGCCGTCGAGCAGGTGACCAAGCTCATCAACAATGACAACACGGTCGGCATCGCCGTCAAGCGCAATGCCAATGTCGGCACCGTGGGCCACGACCTGCTCGCACAGCACCGCCGGCGCGGTTGAACCGCACCCTTTGTTGATGTTCGTTCCGTCGGGACGCTGGCCGATGGGGATGACCTCTGCGCCGAGTTCCCATAGGACCGTCGGCGCGACCTTATAGGCGGCACCGTTGGCGCAATCGATGACGACCTTCAGGTCGTCGAGCGTGCGTTCGCTCGAGTAGGTACCTTTTATGAACTCAATGTAGCGACCGCCAGCGTCTTCGAGCCGCTGGGCGCGGCCAAGGCGCGCCGAAGCAACGAGGTCGGGCGCCGATTCCATGCGCTGCTCGATACGCAATTCGTCCTGGTCAGAAAGCTTGTAGCCGTCCGGCCCGAAAAGCTTGATGCCATTGTCTTCGAAGGGATTGTGAGAGGCGGACAACATGACACCGAGGTCCGCGCGCAGGCTGCGCGTCAGCATGGCGACGGCGGGCGTCGGCATTGGACCGACGAGAATGACATCCATCCCGACCGAGGTAAATCCGGCGGTCAACGCAGGCTCAAGCATATACCCCGACAAGCGGGTGTCCTTGCCGATCAAAACGCGATGGCTGTGGTCGCCGCGATAGAACTCGCGACCGGCAGCCATGCCCAGCTTCAACGCCGTTGCGGCCGTCATCGGCTCTTGATTCGCGGCGCCGCGAATCCCGTCAGTGCCAAAGTATTTGCGAGTCATGGTGCTTTCGCCGCTCTTACCGTGCGTATGGAATCACATTCGCGCGGCCAAGTCTTGCCCGGTGCGACTTCACTAGTTGCTGCTAAGTGTTTCAGACGCCCCGCAATGGGCCCAAACCGCCAAAGCCTGCCGTGTTTCGGCAACATCATGAACCCTCAAATACTGCACGCCACGAGCAACCCCGAGCAATGCTGCGGCGATCGAACCGCCGATGCGGTGAGCCGCCGGCTGGTCGCGGTCGACGCGGGCGATAAAGCTTTTGCGTGAGGCGCCGAGCATGAGCGAGCATCCCAGACCGTGCAGAACGGCAAGATCGCGCATCAAGAGCGCGATGTGCTGGTCGTTTTGGCCGAAGCCGATTCCCGGATCAACGATGATCTTGTCGCGCGCGATCCCATGGCGCTCGCACGTCGTAATGCGTTCTTCGAGATAGCTGTAGATATCCAACCTGACGTCGCGGTAGTTGGGCCGCTGCTGCATCGTCTTAGGCGTGCTGAAACTATGCATCAGAACGACCGGGCATCCTGCCTCGGCGACGACCGCCATCGAATCCGGATCGCCAGAGAGTGCCGAGACATCGTTGACGATAGCCACACCCGCTTTGAGGGCCTGGCGCATCACCTCGGCACTGCGGGTGTCGACCGATAGCGGCACGCGCCCGACCAACGCCGCGATGACCGGCAAGATGCGCCCACACTGTACAGATGGGCTCACGTCATCTGCACCAGGGCGGGTCGATTCGCCGCCGATATCGATAAAATCGGCACCGGCGTCAATCATCGCCAAGCCGTGGTCGATCGCAGCCGCGGTGGCCTCGAATTTTCCGCCGTCGGAAAAGCTGTCGGGCGTCACGTTCAGAACACCGACAATCCTTGGTTTACGCTGATCAAGACCGGCCAGCGGCTGGCGGGCCTCGGTCAGACGATCCAAAGACGAGCTAAGGGACTTGCTATCGCCGGTGCCAGCCGCCCATTCCTGGATCGCATCGAGCCTTGCTGCCGCCTCGGTGGCCAGACCGGCATTGGCGTCGGCGCGCCAAAGAAGACGAACGCGGGTAAAGGCCAATGGGCCTCCCGCCAGCCAGCGTGCCTCACCTGAACCTACCGCGACGGACGCAGCCGGATCGCCGATGATCCCTTCCGGCACCAATAACGCGGAATCTAACGACGAAAAACCCCGCGCAAGCGCGGGGCTATTCAGTTCGGCAGTCATGCCGCCCGTCAAGATTCCGGTTGTGGGGAGGGATCGAACCCTGGATTGGGACGGCCCCGGTCTTTGGTCCCGGTCGTTGGAATAGGCGAACTCGCGCCACCTCGATCAACCGGCTCCTCCGGATCGATCCGGGTGATCGTCTCGCCGCGCAACAACGCGTTGATCTCTTCGCCGGTTAGGGTCTCGTACTCAAGCAACCCATTGGCGATGATGTGCAGGCCATCCATGTTTTCCGTCAGGATTTTTCGGGCGCGCGAATTGGCCGCATCAACGAGGCTGCGAATCTCTTCATCGATAATTTGCGCAGTCGCCTCCGAGACGTTCTTTCGTTGGGTCACGGAATGGCCCAGGAAAACTTCTTCCTCGTTGTCCATGTAACGCAGCGGCCCAAGCCGGTCGCTCATCCCCCATTCGGTCACCATCCGCCGGGCCAACGCGGTGGCTTGCTGAATATCGCTGGAACCGCCGGTGGTGACTTTGTCAGCGCCGAAGATCAACTCCTCGGCCAAACGCCCGCCGAAGGCAACGACGAGTGCATCTTGTAGGTATTCACGCGACTGCGAATATTTGTCTTGCTCGGGCAAACGCTGCACCATTCCCAAGGCTCGGCCGCGCGGGATAATCGTTGCCTTGTGGATCGGATCTGATGCCGGGCATTTGACGCCGACCAACGCATGGCCCGCTTCATGATAGGCCGTCAGGCGTTTTTCATCATCGGTCATGACCATCGAACGCCGTTCGGCGCCCATCATGACTTTATCCTTCGCATGCTCGAACTCGTCCATCGTCACGACGCGACGGCCCTTACGCGCCGCCAACAGCGCCGCCTCGTTGACGAGGTTCGCTAAATCCGCACCCGAAAAGCCCGGCGTACCCCGCGCAATCGTGCGCGGCACCACGTCGGGACCAAGCGGTACTTTCTTCATGTGAACCTTGAGGATCTTTTCACGCCCAAGGATATCGGGATTCGGGACAACGACCTGTCGATCAAAGCGACCGGGGCGCAGCAATGCCGGATCCAGAACGTCGGGCCGGTTCGTAGCTGCAATGAGAATGACGCCTTCGTTGGTCTCAAAGCCGTCCATCTCGACCAGGAGTTGGTTCAGTGTTTGCTCGCGCTCATCGTTGCCGCCGCCAAGACCGGCGCCGCGATGGCGGCCGACCGCGTCAATTTCGTCGATGAAGATGATGCACGGCGCATTTTTCTTGGCTTGCTCAAACATGTCGCGCACACGGCTGGCGCCGACACCGACGAACATTTCAACAAAGTCCGACCCTGAGATCGTAAAGAAAGGAACGTTGGCTTCGCCGGCAATGGCGCGGGCAAGGAGCGTCTTGCCGGTTCCGGGCGGCCCGATCAGCAAAGCACCTTTCGGAATTTTGCCGCCAAGACGTTGGAATTTTTGCGGATCTTTGAGGAATTCGACAATTTCTTCGAGTTCTTCTTTGGCCTCGTCGATGCCGGCCACGTCGTCAAACGTTATGCGGCCGTGTCGCTCGGTCAGCAGCCGGGCGCGCGACTTGCCGAACCCCATCGCCTTGCCGCCACCACCCTGCATTTGGCGCATGAAGAAAATCCACACGCCGATCAAGAGAATGAAGGGGACCCACGAGATCAGCAGTTGCATGATGAGCGAGGTCTCTTTCGTCGCCGGCGCTGCCCGAATGGTTACGCCGCGGTCGGACAGGCGTCGGACCAAATCCGGGTCATTGGGCGCATAGGTCTTGAAACGCGACCCATTCTGCCGCGTACCCGCGATAGCGTTGCCCTTGATGGTGACCTCTCGAACGTTGCCTGTCTCAACATCGGCGATGAACTCGGAGAAGGCCAATTCGCTTTCGGTTTCGCGCGAGTCGTTCCCGTTATTGATCAACTCGAACAGCGCCACAATGAGCAGCGCGATGATGGCCCACAGAGCCAGATTTCGTCCGAGATTGTTCAAAACCGCATTCCTTGATCCGCTAACCGACGCGGCGCCGAGCGATTCGGCGCCGCTATCTCAATTACATAGTCAACAATGCGGTTTAAGCAACTGCAAAGGGCGAGGAAAGGAGCTTACGCTGCGGCCGAAATATGGCCGAAAACCCCAAATGTGGGCGTGATTGATAGGCCAGTGCCGGAATGCTCAACACCTCTTTACCGCGCCATAGAGCCGGAAGACCGGCAAGCGCCGCCATTGGCACCCCATTTAACTGATCTCTGCCAAGGCCGGTAGCGACGCAATCCAAACCCGATTTGCCCAGAGCCTGGACCTGCGCCCCATCGACGGAATCGGCGTTCGCCCTCATTTCGACCCAAAACCGCAAGTCCCACAGAAACCCGGAACCCGGCATGATCGGTTGAGGCGGCGCGTGGCGGCTGGGCTCGCGCACAATCACGAGCGAAGACCGGCGGCGGCGAATTTCACAACCGCTTAGCGTCGCGGCACGTCCTGGCGCGAGGTCCAATAGTCGCGTTCCAAGGCGTTGGGCTGCCGCGGGCCTCGGCAGGTACGGACGCCCACCGACCCATGCGACGACGTGGGCCAATGCGGCGGCCGTTGTCTCATGGTCCAAGGCCGCGAGGTCCACCTCGCAGAACCCGAACGGGTGCAGGTGCACGGCGCGCGCGAGCGCTGCACGAACGCGCTGCTCATTGCGTTGGCGAACGACGCCTGCCCGCCGGGTTCGATTCGGCAGCGCGTTCGCGGCGCTCGGTGCGCCCGATTGCCGAAGCCGCGCACGCTCAAATCGAAGATCCGCGTTACTCGGATCTTCGATCCACGGGACCCCGGCCGTCACGAGCGCCGCCCGCAGATCGTCACCTGCAATCGCTAGCAGCGGGCGCAGCAGTCGGCAGTGCTGCCACTCGACAACAGCCGACATTCCAGCGAGGCCATCAGCACCGCTTTGTCGCGCCGCGCGCATCGTCACGGTTTCGGCCTGGTCGTCGGCATGATGGCCGGCGAGCAAATGGAGCACGCCGTTGTGGTGGCACCAGTCGGATAGCAGCTGATAGCGCGCGGCACGCGCCGCCGCCTGAATGCCAGTCGTTGGTTTGGGGCCACGCCATTCGAGGATTCGGGCGGATAGGCCTAGGCCTGCGAGGCGGCGCTGGACCAGTTGTGCCTCTTCGTTCGATTCGGCGCGCAAACCGTGATCGACGATCAAGCCGGTTACGGTGCCGCTGCGTTCTTTGGCCCAGTCACTAGCGAGGATCGCCAGTGCCGTACTATCGGCGCCGCCCGAGAGGGCGACGGCGAGGTGCGGGCCATTCTCGTAGGGGGCGTATGCGCCCATCGTCGCGTCAAATCGTTCGCGCAGGTCGCTCCATACATCGGTGCTGGCAAGCCGAGCCGCCATTGGCGCCGGCCCTAAGGGCAGCCGAGCTTTTCTTTTTGTTGAGTCGACTGTTGGAGCAGGCGCGGATCGGCTGCGGGGAAACGGGTATCTAGTTCTTTCAATGACGCGCAGGCGTCATCTTTGTTGTCCAACGCCGCCAGCGACATGCCAAGCTTGAGAAGATTGTCGGGCGCCTTTGACCCTTCTGGGTAGCGCGTGTAGCCCTCGATAAAGGCCGCCGCCGCCTCAGCGTAGTTCTTTCGCACGTAGTAGCTCTCGCCGAGCCAGTATTGCGCGTTTGCGGCAAGCGGGTGCGCGGCGTTGTTGGCGAGAAACGCCTTGAACGCCTGTTCGGCCGTGTCGTATTCCGCGGACGTCATCAAAAGCGACAACGCGTGCTCGTACTGTTGGGCTGGGGTGCCGTCGGGCAACGACTGCGCGGGCACAACGGCGGCCTGCTGTTGGGGCTCGGTCCGGGGCGCTTCAGCGGCCCTCGCGACCCCGCGCTCGCCGGGCAACGACGCGGCGGATTGATCCTGCGCGCCTGGTTCGACGGCCCGTTCGAGCGCAGTGAGCCGAAAATCAACATCGGCTACCAACTTGTCGACACGGGATCGCATCAGGTCGACCGCATGCACCGCATTTTCGATCGCCCCCGTCAGGCCGCGCAGTTCCGCCTCAATGTCGGCCATGCGTTGCTCGTTGGAGACAAGCCGTTGGCTCAACACTTCGGGCGCAATGCCGGCTGCCGGCACCGGCTGCTGCTCCCCGCCGGTACGCGCCGGGGGTGCTTCGCCGCGATAGACCGCGCGCTGCAGATCCTGGAGTGTTCGCTCAATATCGTTGAGGCGCTGGGCAATTGCGGTATCGCGGCCCTGCTGAGCCTGCGCGCCTGTAACCGGCAAGACCGCTAGGGCCGCCAATCCGACAAACAGCAGCGCCCGTGCTGCTAGTCCATACATCGTAATGTCCCTAATACCTGAGGTGGCCATCCAACAGGACAATTATGGCAGAAGTAGGTGCCAGGCCAGAATCGAAAGCGCCCGCCGGTATTGCCAGGCGGGCGCTTCGATCTAGGAAAAATTAAACCGACTAGTTGACGCCGGTCACGCCTCGGCGGTTCTGACCCCAGGCGGCTTCGTTTGAACCCAGTGCGACAGGGCGTTCCTTGCCGTAGCTAATGGTACTGACGCGGCGCGGATCAATGCCTTGCGAAACGAGGAAATCCTTCACCGAGTTAGCGCGGCGTTCGCCCAGCGCCAAGTTGTACTCGCGCGTTCCCCGTTCGTCGGCGTGACCTTCGACGGTCACGTTCAGGTTGGGAAACCGTTTCAGCCATGCCGCCTGACGTTCCAGCGTCGTACGGCTGGATGCCCGAAGGTCAAACTTGTCAAAATCGAAAAAGACTCGGTCGCCAACGTTCGCGACCAGATCCTGAGCACTGCCTGGGGTGATTGCGGGCGCCTGCCGGGCTGCCTGCTCCGAGGCGCCTGACTGCTCGACGCGAGCCGGTGCCGCCGCCTGGGCGCCGCCACCTGCACCGCTCGTCGCGGCCTCTTCTTCACCGGCGGTTGCACATGCGGCAACGACAAAAAGTGCGGCAATCATCGTAGTAAACTTCAAGCGCATCGATATCTCCGTAATGACTTGTCTCGACGCCTCAATAACCTGGGCCGAGCACCGGCATCATAGCGGCACCGATCAACCGGGGTAACCGGCAACAGGCATCCGCCAAAGGTAAGTCCCTAACGCGTTGCGGAAAAATAGGGCGGGCACAACCGAATGTCCAGGGGCGGCGGGACTTTTTTCTTGGCGCCCTAGGGGTTTAGGGGGGTTTTCTAACGACTTTCTGAAAACAGGGGCGACCAGGCCGGGTCGGATCCGTCCAAAGGTGTAACCACGCGGCGCTGGTTAAAGCCCGTCAAATCGACGGACCACAGCGAAACTTCGCCGCCGGAACCGTCATCGCTCCTCGGCTGCTGGCGAAAAAACATGATCACCCGACCGTTTGGGGCCCACGTCGGCGCCTCGTCAAGGAAGCTTTCGGTCAGCAGGCGCTCGCCTGATCCGTCGGGGCGCATGATGCCGATGTGAAAACGGCCCTGGCGAAACTTGGTGAACGCAATTAAGTCACCGCGCGGCGACCAGACCGGTGTGGCATAGCGACCGTCTCCAAAGCTAATCCGTTTTGGATCACTGCCATCGGCGTTCATCACGTAGATCTGCTGCGTCCCGCTGCGGTCGGAGTTGAAGGTGATCTGGGTCGCGTCCGGCGCGAACGAGGGCGATGTGTCGATCGCCGGGTGGCGCGTGAGCTGTTCCACGCGTCGGGTCCGTATATCCATCGTGTAGATGTCTGAATTGCCGTCAGCAGCCAGCGTCATGATCACCCTATTACCATCGGGTGAAAACCTTGGCGCGAAGGTCATGCCGGGAAAGTCGCCAAGAATTTCCTGCTGACCTGTGTCGATATTGTAGATGTAGACCCGCGGTCGATCACCGAAGTAGCTGAGGTAGGTGATTTCCTGCCGGGTCGGCGAAAAGCGCGGCGTCAACACCAGATCTTTTCCGTCGGTCAAGAACCGATGGCCGGAGCCATCCTGGTCCATGAGGGCAAGACGCTTGATCCGTCGGTCGGCGGCCCCGGTTTCAGAGATATAGACGATGCGCGTATCGAAATAGCCGTCCTCTCCAGTGAGCCGTTTGTAAATCGCGTCGGAGATGAGGTGGGAGATTCGCCGCCAGTTTTCGATGTTCGCGACGTATACGAGGCCGGTCATCTGCTGTTCGGCGAAGGTGTCCCAGAGACGGAATTCGACTCGCAATCGGCCGTCCGATTCGCGGCTCGCGGCGCCGGTGACGAGCGCCTGCGCATTGATGAGCCGCCAGTCGCCAAAACGGGGGCGCAACGTGATGCCGATCGGATCCTCAATGAACGCCGACCTTTCGATCGCGCGAAATAGTCCAGACCGCTCGAGGTTGGCGGCGATCACCCCGGCGATGTCGCGACCGACTTGCACGGTATCGGGGGTCGCGCCCGTCAGGTCGCCGATCGCGATGGGCAACGGATCAACATTGCCGCGCGTGATATCGATCTGGAGCTGTGCCGCAGCGGGCCGCGCCGTAAACGACATTTGCGCGACGACAATCGCCGTCAGAAAAATGCTTAGAACAATGGTGGGCAAGCGCCTCACGATGGTCATTTGACTTCCTTCGCTTCCTAACCGCCGAGCATATCTCTCGGATTGAACGTCAACGTAATTTCTTGCCACCGGTCATATTTGGCGGTGGGCAGATTCTTGAGCGGCGTGCATCGCTGTATGGCACGACGGGCGCTTTCGGCAGCGGCGCGATAGAACCCGTCACCCATGCGCTCGCGGTCGAGAATCTCCGGGGGCGACCTTAGCGATCCGTCCGGCTTGAGACTGATTTGAATTCGGATCACCAAGTCCTGGGCATCGCGTGCACCGGCCGGCACGTTCCAACATTGTTCGATCTGGAAGCGAATCGCATCGACTTCGGTGATCGTCAGTCGATTGCCGACGGCTGCTTGACGCACCGGCGACTGCGGCACCGGCGGCGGCTGAAGGAATTTCTTTGGCGCTTCCTCTGAGTCGACTTCCGGTGTCGTTTCCTTGCGCGACTTGTCGATGAGGACGGAAATGCGTCCAGCATCGAACGTGGCGGCCTTTGACGGTGGGGTCGGCTTGGTCCGCGGGCGGATGTCGGCGCGCGGCGGCACCGGTTTCGGCGTCGGCGGATCGGGGATGATTCGTGTTTCCGGCGGCGGTGGTGGCGGCGGCTCGACCGCCTCGGGCTTGGGTTCGGGTTTGGGCGGCGGCGGCAATGCGGCAACCTTTTCAGGCGGCGCCGGCGGCGTCGGCTGCGCCACGGGCGCTGGTGGTGGCGGCGGTGGTGGCGCCGGGGCGGCCTTTACGGGCTCCGGCTTTGGCGGCTCATCTTCCGGATCTGGTTCTTCCTTCTTGACGACCTGGGGAGCCGCGCGGGTTTCTTCATCGATCGCAACAAGCTCCACGATGATCGGTGTGTCCTCACGGAGCACATCGCGAAACAGCACCGGCACACCTGTCCAGGCCGCGGCCGCAAGCGCGAAATGGAAGGCAACGGATATAGTGATCGCCGCGCGCATGATTGCCCTAGTTTGCCCGCGGTCGTTCAGTGATCAGCGCGACCCGCCGGAAGCCGGCGCTGTTAAGCGTACCCATCACCTCCATAACCCTCCCGTAGTCGATCGACTTGTCGCCGCGCACGAAAATACGCGCGTCGGGATTGTTCTGGGTAATCGCTTCGAGTCGCGGAATGAGGGTCTCCATGCTGACCTCGGAATCTTGGATGTAGACCCGCCCGGCGGCATCGATACTCACGGCCAGGGGTTCATCTTGACCCGGAATTGGCGCGGCGGCGGTCTCCGGTAGCTCGACCGAGACACCCACGGTCAAGAGCGGTGCCGTCACCATGAACACGACCAACAGCACGAGCATAACGTCGACGAACGGCGTCACGTTGATCTCTGACATTGGCCGATGGCCGCGACCGTCGCGTTTCGTCCGCGCCATGAGGAAGGCAGCCATTAGGTTGCCCGCTCATCGAGCTGGCGCGAAAGAATGGCCGAGAATTCGCCGGCGAAGCCCTCTAAGCGCCCGGCAAATCGATTGAGATCGTTCGAAAACTTGTTGTAGGCGACCACCGCAGGAATCGCGGCGACGAGCCCAAACGCCGTTGCAAAGAGCGCCTCGGCGATACCCGGCGCGACGACTGCAAGACTGGTATTTTTGCTGAGCGCGATGGACTGGAAGCTATTCATGATGCCCCACACGGTGCCGAACAAGCCGATGAACGGCGCCGTCGAGCCAACGGTGGCGAGAAAACCAAGATAGCGCTCAAGCCGGTCCAGCTCGCGGGCGATCGTCAGCCGCATCACCTGACCAATGCGTTCTTGGACACCGGTCGTTAGTTTGTCACTAGCGACCAGTCCGTGGGCACCTGAGCGCCGCCACTCCCGCATCGCCGAGGCGAAGAGAATCGCCATTGGATGATCGGCCTTGGTTCCGATCCGGTCGTAAAGATCTTCGAGCGACCCACCGGACCAGAACACTTCTTCGAACTCACTGGCCTTCCCGGAGACTCGACGAATATTGCGTATCTTGTCGAAGATAATGGCCCAGCACCAAACCGACGCGCCGAGCAGCAGAATGAGCACGAGTTTGACGATAATATCGGCGCGCAAGACGAGCGACAGGATTGACAAATCCCCTGAGATCGAACCCGCGATTGCAGCCGCTTCAACTGCTTGTTCCATAATCTTCCTTTGTTAAAACGCAGATACCGGTTGGGCGATTCGTCCGAACGCCGCGCTAATACGCGATGGCAGGCTTTGAACGCGCCCCTCGCCGTCCATGCAAGCAATGCGCAGATCAGTCGACACCAGCAAATCATCATCCCGATGCACGTCCTGTAATACGTCGAGCACCGGCCCACGGATGCGTTGAATGCGGGTTCGGATATCCAAACCGTCGTCCAGACGGGCCGGCTTGCGGTATTTCACGGCGCAGCTGCGCACGATAAATGACAGGGCGTCATGGGACGCCATGTGCGAGTGCGTCACGCCTAGCAGGCGCATCATGTCGGTTCGCGCCCGTTCAATGAACTTTAGATAGTTGGCGTAGTAAACGATGCCGGCCGCGTCTGTATCTTCGTAGTACACACGGATCGGCAGATGGTGAATGCCAGCGCTATCGATGCATCCCGAAGTGGGTTCAATGGCGGTCACGTCAACCATTGTCCTCACCGTCGGCGACCGGCATTTCTAGTTGGCGGGATGCGACAGACGGTGCCGCCAATCCAAGATGAGCGAAGGCAGCAGCGGTAAGCTGACGGCCGCGCGGTGTCCGCTGCAAGAGTCCTTCTTGGATTAAGAACGGCTCGATGATTTCTTCCAGGGCATCGCGCGGCTCGGACAGCGCCGCAGCCATGGTTTCGACACCGACCGGGCCGCCGCCGAAAGACTCCGCGATACAGGACAGGTAGCGCCGATCCATCGCATCCAGACCGCGTTCATCGACCTCCAGCCGACTCAACGCTTCGGACGCGATGGCGCGATCGATCTGAGTGTGCCCCGCAACCGCTGCAAAATCGCGCACCCGGCGCAACAGGCGGCCGGCGATGCGCGGTGTGCCACGCGACCGGCGGGCAATCTCCAACGACCCTTCATCGGTCAGGGGCACCTTAAGGATTCGCGCGCCGCGACTGACGATCAAAATCAGATCGTCGGTATCGTAGAAATTCAACCGCAAAGGAATGCCAAAGCGTTCGCGCAGCGGCGTCGTCAGTAAACCCGAACGCGTTGTCGCACCCACGAGGGTGAACGGCGGCAGGTCGATGCGAACGGAACGCGCAGCGGGCCCTTCGCCAATGATAAGATCGAGATGAAAATCTTCCATCGCCGGATAGAGAATCTCTTCGACAGCGGGGCTCAGCCGGTGGATCTCGTCGATGAACAAGACGTCGTGTGGTTGCAGGTTTGTCAGCAACGCAGCGAGGTCGCCGGAGCGCGCAATCACCGGTCCCGCCGTCGCCCGGAAACTGACGCTGAGTTCGCGCGCGACGATCTGGGCGAGCGTGGTCTTGCCGAGACCGGGCGGACCGACAAGCAAGACATGGTCTAGCGCTTCGCCGCGCGACCGAGCCGCTTCAACAAACACACGAAGGTTGGTGCAGACCTGTCGTTGGCCGACAAAATCGTCCAACGACACCGGCCGAATGCCGGGCCCCAGGACATCGTCTTCGTCGCCGTCCGGCGCGACCAATCTGTCTTGTGAAGACTCGCTCACGCGACCTTCCCGGCCTGGGCGAGTTCGCGCAACGCACTGCGGATCAGGGCCTCGACCTGAAGGTCGCCGTCTTCGCCTCTGGCGACCGCAGCGACGGCGGTAAACGCCTCGACCCGGCGATACCCCAGATTCACCAGCGCCGATACAGCGTCGGCCGCCGCATCGCTCATTAAGCCCCGCGCCGTGCGGGTTTTGTCAGCATCATGCGGTGCGCCCGCTGTCAGCACTTCGATCAGAGACGGTACCTTGTCCTTGAGCTCGGTGACGATGCGCTGCCCGACCTTTGCGCCAACGCCCGGCGCCTGAGTAATCACTGCCTTGTCCTGCGCAGCAATCGCCTCGGCCAGCTGTGCGGGCCCGAGCACCGACAAGATGCCGATCGCTACCCGGGCGCCAACGCCCTGCACGGTCTGCAAGAGGCGGAACCATTCCCGCTCAAGCGAATCCGAAAACCCGTAGAGATGGATGTGATCTTCGCGCACGTGGGTATCGATCAGCAGCGTGGCCGCCCCGCCAGGCGGCGGTAGATCGCTCAACGTCCGCGCTGGGCAAAAGATCAAGTAACCGACGCCATTGACGTCGAGCACAACGCGGTCTGGGCCAACCGAGTCAACAACCCCTTTGAGTTTGGCAATCATTGCGCGCCCGCCACGGCCTGTTGCCACGAGAGATTCTTTGCCGGGAGATGGTGCCCGTGGCAGATCGCGACCGCCAATGCATCGGCCGAATCGCTACTGTCGATGCTCACCCCCGGCAATAGGTGTGAGACCATCATTTGAATTTGATTCTTGTCGGCGTGGCCAACGCCCATGACGGTCTTCTTGACCAGATTGGCCGCGTATTCGCCGACCGGAATGCCCATCGTCGCCGGCGCAAGCATGGCAACGCCCCGAGCCTGCCCGAGTTTGAGCGTGCTATTGGGGTTCTTGTTCACAAAGGTTTCTTCGATTGCCGCCGAATCGGGCGCGTGCCGCTCGACGACATCAACGACACCACGGAAAATCTCGCAGAGCCGCTCTGCCAGCGTCGTCTTCAGCTGGGTCCGGATCGTACCGTTTGCAATATGACGCAGGCGGCCCTCGTCGAGAGAGATGACGCCCCAGCCGGTCGCGCGCAATCCAGGATCCAGCCCGAGCAATATCATGCGCGCGCCACCTAACCGCCGAGGCTTTCCAAGACGGCGTCGCTCACTTCGTAGTTGGCCGATACGCTTTGGACATCGTCGCTGTCATCGAGCGCTTCGATCAATTTGAACAACGCGATTGCCTTGTCCTCATCGACCGGCACGGTGTTGGTCGGTCGCCACGTCAATTCTGCCGATTGCGGGTCGCCCAACTTGGCTTGGAGCGCTTCGCGAACGTCATAGAACGATTCCGGCGCACAAAGAAATTCATGGACGGCACTATCGGATTCGACTTCGTCGGCGCCGACGTCGATGGCGGTCTCAAGCACCTCGTCCCCCGCCGCAACATCGGCGGGATAGGAAATCAAACCGACACGGTTAAACTGAAACGACACTGAATTCGTTTCACCGAGTGATCCGCCGCTTTTGGTAAAGGCGCTGCGTATATCGCTCGCTGTTCGATTGCGATTGTCGGTCAGCGCCTCGACGATGACGGCGACACCGCCCGGGCCGTAGCCTTCGTAACGGATTTCCTCAAAGTTCTCACCGTCGGTTTCCCCTGCACCCCGCTTGATGGCGCGGTCCATCGTGTCTTTGGGTAGATTTGCCGCCTTTGCCGCGGCAATCGCGCCACGTAGGCGTGGGTTTGCCGCAGGGTCCGGCTGGCCCGACCGTGTCGCCACGGTGAGCTCGCGAATGAGTTTTCCGAAAACCTTGGCGCGCTTCGCGTCCTGCGCGCCTTTGCGGAACATGATGTTCTTGAATTGGGAATGACCGGCCATGCTCGGTTGTGCCACTCTAATACTGGTAAGGCGATACCCGGTTTATACCAGATATTGTGGGAGAAGCAGCCTGGGACGCGCACCCCGTCGCTGACTTACCGGTGTTTTATGGCGATATTGGGGCGGGTTCTAGGAAACCGGCCATGCCGGCGCGAGACGCCCGCCCTGGCGCACTGGCGCCACTGTCGTCGCGAGACCTGTCGTATCGTCGGTCTCGACAAAGACGCCGCATAGCGTTGCCTCACCCAATGCCGGCGTCATCCGTGCCCGGATGACCCGCCCGGCGAACCGGTCGAGCGGTACACCCTTGTCCATACCGATGACCGAGTCGTAGTCGCCGCACATTCCAGCGTCGGTCTGATAGGCGGTGCCCCCGTTCAAGATCATCGAATCTGCCGTGGGCACCTGTTGGTGGGAGCCGAACACCGCACTGACCCGACCGTCCAGGAAATGTCCCATCGCCATTTTTTCGCTGGTCGCCTCAGCGTGAAAGTCGACCAGAATGAAATTCACCGTGGCACCCAGTCGCACGTTGGCCAGAGCCTTTTCGACCGCGCGAAACGGGCTGTCGTTGGGCTCCATGAACACCTGCCCTTGCAGGTTGATCACCATCACTTTGCGCCCTGCGAGATTGTAAATTTGGGCACCGCGCCCCGGCGCATCGGGCGCAATGTTGAGCGGCCGCATCAGGCGCGTATCGCCATCGATGTAGCCGATGACTTGCTGCTGGTCCCAGCTATGATTGCCGCCAGTGACAATGTCGACCCCCGCGCCGTAGAAGGCCTGGCAGATTTCCTCGGTAATGCCGAAACCGCCAGCGGCGTTTTCGCCGTTCACCACCACCATGTCGAGGCCAAGACGCTCGCGCAGGCTCGGGACCTTTTCGATCACGGCGTCGCGACCGGCACGCCCAACCACGTCACCCAAGAACAGGCATTTCATCCTAGAACCATTCCACACCTTCTTCGGTCACGACCGCGTCCAAGCGCTGGTCGGTCGGCAACACCGGCAGTTCGGCGATACGTTGCGCCGCAAACCCGACCCCAACCGCAAGGATTGACGACTGGGCCCGGATTTCTGCCAGGGTTCGGTCGTAAAAGCCCATGCCCGAACCCAGCCGGTGGCCCGCCCCATCAAATAGCAAGAGCGGCACAACGACCAGCGTCGGTCGCAGCACCGGTGCGGTGTCGTGTGGCGCCGGTATGCCGTAGGGGCCCGGAACCAGTCGATCCGCTTCGCGCCACGATCTGAACGCCAATGCCTGGTCGGCCTTCACCACACAGGGCAGCGCCGCCGCCAGACCCTCGGCCATGAGGCCGCGCAGTATTAGGCGATCATCGATTTCGGTCCCGACCGGCCAATAGCCCGATGCCGTCTGATGCGCGCGGAATGGAATTCCCGACAGAAACGCCGCAGCAAGCCGTTCGCCAGCGTCGTTCTGCGCCGCCACAGCCGCCGCTCGGCGCCGCCGCGCCGCCCGACGTAATGCGTCGCGATCATTCATGACGAGAGAAGAATGGGGCGAGACCGCTATGGCCGTCCGGAACATTCGTTCCTCTGTGGCCTGCCGAGGCAGGTGGGCGCCGCAATACCGGGACCACGGTCCCGACAGAGGCAGCTCCCGGAGAAAACGGTATTGGCCCCAGGGAGACGTGGCCGAACGAACCAAGCAGTACTCGCCCGCTTAATATAATTACCCGCTCTCCAGCCGTGCGGCAATGTTCTCGATACGGCTGGCCAGGGTGGCAAAGGTCGCCTCAGCGTCGCCGGCACGCTCTTCTTGGCCGTCTTCGAGCGTTTGTTTCATGGAATCGACCGATTCCAGCGCCTCAGAAAGCTCATCGGCAACCAACAATGAGGCCATCAAGATCAGACGCGCATCGCCGACCTGCCCCATCGTTTTGGCCAATTCCGCCACCCGCTTGTCAATATAACGAGCAAGATCGACGAGGTGATCCTCTTGGCCATCGTCGCACGCGACCTGATAGGTCCGTCCGTTGACGACCACATCAACAACAGCCATCGGACTCTATGTATCCAGCACCGCCCGCAGGCGGTCGATGGTGGCGTCCAATCGGTCGGTTACCTGATCAACTACTTTTTCAAGCGCCTGGTAGTCGTCCTGCAAACCCTGCAGTTGCGCCGTGACGCTGGTGTGTTCTGTGCGCAACGCGGACAAATCTTCGGTCAATTTGCCGCGTTCCTTTTCTAACTCGGAACTCTTGCGACCATCAGTCACGCCGCCAATGGCGGTCTCGAGCCGGGCCACGGCTTCTTCTAACCGGGTCTTGGCAGACTCGCGCTCAGCCATCTCGGCGTACCTGCTTTCTCGGCAAAGGTCTCTTTGCGTGTCTTTTCGGGCGCTTCGAGCGCGCTTTTCACAGATCAGGATAGGCGGCGCGGTGCGCGGGCGTCAACAATGACGAGACACGCGCGAGACCGGTTGCGAGGGGCCAATCATGCCGGTTGACGCCAATGGTCGCGCCCTTCATCTTGCGCCTCGCCTGCAACGCTAGCCGGGCGGCCCCGTGACCGACAAAAACAATATCCCTTCTTCCTCAGAGAGCGTACCAACGCCCTCAGGAATCTCGATGCGCGATATGGCAAACGCCATTCGCGCCTTGGCTATGGACGCCGTCGAGCAGGCCAATAGTGGTCATCCTGGCATGCCGATGGGCATGGCCGATGTCGCGACGGTCCTCTTTTCCAAGTTCCTCAAGTTCGACCCGGATTGGCCGGATTGGCCGGATCGCGATCGTTTCGTGCTTTCGGCAGGTCACGGCTCGATGCTGCTGTACAGCCTGCTTTTCCTGACCGGCTACCCCGACATGACGCTGGACCAGCTAAGGCGCTTTCGCCAGCTCGGCAGCCGCACCCCGGGGCATCCAGAATATGGTGCCACGCCAGGGATCGAAACAACGACTGGCCCGTTGGGTCAGGGACTGGCGACAGCAGTCGGCATGGCGCTCGCCGAACGGATGCTGCATGCGCGCTTCGGCACCGAAATCGTCGACCATCGCACCTGGGTGATCGCGGGCGACGGCTGCCTTATGGAGGGGATCAGCCACGAGGCCATCTCAATGGCCGGCCACTTTCGCCTTGGTGGCCTGATCGTTTTGTTCGACGACAACAGCATTTCGATCGATGGGCCGACCAACCTTTCGGTGGACGACGACCAACTTGCGCGGTTCGCCGCGTCGGGCTGGCATATCGAACGCGCCGACGGGCACGACCCCGATGACCTTGCGCGGGCGATGGAGGCGGCCACCCAAGACCCGAGACCGTCGCTGATCGCATGCAAGACCGTCATCGGATTCGGTGCGCCCAAGAAACAAGGCACCGCCTCGACGCATGGTTCGCCCTTGGGCGCCGAGGAAATCGCCGCCGCCCGCGTCGAGCTCAACTGGCCCCATCCGCCGTTTGAAATTCCCGCTGACATCTTGGACAGTTGGCGCGCGGTCGCCGGACGCGGTCGCGGGCAGTCACGGGCCTGGCACCAGCGGCTCCGCAGCCTCGACAAACGCGACCAAAAACTTTGGCATGCCGCGTTGGCTGGCGACACCACGCCAGTCGGCGACGCGATTCTCGCTTTTAAGGCCAGATTAGCGAGCGAGCGGCCGACCTGGGCGACGCGCAAGTCTTCGCAAGAAGCCCTTGAAGCGATCAACGCCGTTTTAGCCACGACGATTGGCGGATCGGCCGACCTGACAGGATCCAACAACACCAAGACCAAAAACATGGCCGTCGTGACGCCGGACGACTTCGGCGGTCGCTACCTTCATTATGGCGTGCGCGAACATGGCATGGCGGCCGCCATGAACGGCCTGGCGCTGCACGGCGGGTTCATTCCCTACGGCGGCACGTTTCTGGTTTTCACGGATTACCTTCGACCTGCCTTACGCCTGTCGGCGCTGATGAAGCAGCGGGTTATCTATGTGATGACGCATGACTCGATTGGGCTCGGCGAAGACGGCCCGACCCATCAGCCGGTCGAACAGTTGGCGAGCGTCCGCGCGATGCCCAATGTGGTGACGCTGCGGCCTGCCGACGCCGTCGAAACCGCCGAATGTTGGGAGATAGCAATCGACCGTACCGACGGGCCATGCGTGATCGCTCTGTCCCGCCAAGGCCTGCCAGCTGTGCGGCTGGATCATGTCGAGGAAAATTTGTGCCGCCGCGGCGCCTATGAAATCGCGCCTGCGAACGGGGACGCGGTGGCGACATTGTTTGCAACAGGTTCTGAAGTCGCGGTGGCATTGGCCGCGCGCGACATTCTGGCAAAAGCCGGCCACCCGAGCCGTGTGATCTCGGTACCGTCTTGGGAGCTCTTCCAACAGCAGCCGGCGGACTACCGTGCCGACATCCTTGGGCGCGGCACGGTGCGGGTCGCGGTGGAAGCCGGTGTCCGGATGGGCTGGGACGGGTTTATCGGCGAAGACGGTATCTTTGTCGGCATGACGTCGTTTGGCGAATCCGCACCGGTTGATGACTTGTATGAACATTTCGGGATCACCGCCGACGCTATCGCCCAGCGTGTGACCACTCGATTGGCCGAGAGTACGTAGGAGGAACGTTGAGATGCCGACACGCGTCGCGATTAATGGATTTGGACGGATCGGGCGGCTCGTGCTGCGCGCCATTCATGACTCAAAACGAAAAGATCTTAAGGTCGTCGCGATTAACGACCTCGGTCCTGTCGATGCGAACGCGCATCTCCTGCGTTACGATTCTGTGCACGGCCCCTTTCAGGGCACCGTCAAGACCTCGAAGAACGGTCTGGACATCGGCGGCGGCAAGATTGCGGTATTCGCGGAACGTGACCCAACGGCGTTGCCCTGGGGCAAGCTGAACGTCGATCTGGTTTTGGAATGCACCGGGATTTTCACAAAACGCGAACAGGCCGAGGCGCACATCGAGGCAGGCGCCCGCCGGGTTCTGATTTCCGCACCCGCGACGGGCGCCGATCTCACGGTGGTCTACGGCGTCAATCACGACAAGCTGCGCAAGGGGATGACCATCATCTCCAATGCGTCGTGCACGACGAACTGCCTCGCCCCGATCGCAAAAGTCCTCAACGATGCGGTGGGCATTGATCAGGGTTACATGACCACCGTGCATGCCTACACCGGCGATCAGCCGGTACACGATACGCTGCACAAGGATTTACGCCGGGCGCGCGCCGCGAACCTTTCGATGATCCCGACCTCGACAGGCGCAGCGCGCGCGGTCGGGATGGTGCTCCCTGAGCTCGACGGCCGGTTGGACGGAACGTCCATTCGGGTGCCGACCGCAAACGTTTCGATGATCGACTTTCACTTCACTGCAAAACGAAAGACCAGCATCGAGGAAATCCACGCCGCAATCAGCAAAGCCGCAAATGGCAAGATGAAAGGCGTGCTGGCCACCAATAGCGAGCCGTTGGTATCAATCGACTTCAACCACAATCCGGCAAGTGCGACTTTCGATATGACGCAGACGCAAGTCATGGGCGGCAAGTTGTGTCGGGTTCTGTCGTGGTATGACAACGAGTGGGGCTTTTCCAACCGCATGGCCGACACCGCATCGGCGATCGGCAAGTTGGGATAGAAAAGAGGCATTGTCCGCGACCTTCACCTTCCATTCTCGCGGCCACGTTGTCGCCGCTTTGGCCGCGGCAGCGGAAACCGGGGTGTCCGTAACCCTGGTGACACCGCCTAACGGCGCGACCAGCGCCGGACCCGAGATTTTTCTTGAAATGGTGCGGGCCGCTCGCGAAGAAGTACCGCAGGGTGCTTCGCGCGTGGTGGTCGATTGCGGTGCGGACGCGGGGACCGCGATGCGGGCACTGCGCTGTGGATGGCGTGACCTCCTCTTTACCGGTCGTCCGGCGACCAGTCGCAAGATCGAGGAGATGACCAACGCGTTGGACGGTAGGTTCGAAAATGATCGGCCCGTGACCTATGATTTGCAGACGGCCAGTGACCCTGCTTGGTTCTGCCGCCGCGCACTTTCCACCGAAGCACGCGCAAGATGAGCGAATGCGACAAGAAACGGAGCGAAACATGACCAGTTCAAACCTCGATGCCATTGCCCGCAAAATGGTCGCCGCCGGGAAAGGTATCCTGGCTGCCGACGAGAGCACCGGAACAATCGGCAAACGACTGGACGGCATCGGCGTTAGCAACAGTGAAGACAACCGTCGCGCTTACCGTGAACTGCTGTTCACCACGGCCGGCGCTGGCGACTTTATCAGTGGCGTCATCCTGTACGACGAGACAATTCGCCAGAACGCCAGCGACGGAACCCCATTCACCAAAGTTCTGGAGAGCCAGGGCACGCTTCCTGGGATCAAGGTTGACCAAAGCGTTTTCCCGCTTGCTGGCGCGACTGATTACCCGATCACCGAGGGTCTGGACGGTTTACGCGGCCGCTGTGAGGAATACGCAAAACTTGGCGCGCGCTTCACCAAATGGCGGGCAGTGATCAAGATTGTCGGTGGGTACACGCCAGATATTGCCATCGAGGCCAACGCCCATGCACTCGCGCGCTATGCCGCGATCGCGCAAGAAGCCGGACTTGTCCCCATCGTCGAACCCGAAGTCCTGATGGACGGCGACCATACGATTGAAGTCTGCCAAGACGTTACGGAACGCACGCTCGCGCAGGTTTACGAGCAGTTGTTCCGTCACAATGTCCGCTTAGAGGGCACGGTACTGAAGCCAAATATGGTGGTGGCGGGCAGTACGTGTCCGCAGCAACCCGGGATTGACGAGGTCACGGACCGCACGCTTGAGGCGTTGCGTCGCCACGTCCCGGGGGCGGTTCCCGGCATCGCGTTTTTGTCCGGCGGACAATCCGAGGCGGAGGCGACGGCGCATCTCAACGCGATGAATGCGAAGGGGCCGAACCCCTGGGAACTCACCTTCAGTTACGGGCGGGCGTTGCAACAGTCCGCGCTGCAGGCTTGGAAGGGATCGGCCGCGAACGTTGCGGCCGCGCAGCGCGCGTTCAAACACCGGGCCCGTATGAACAGTTTGGCGCGCACCGGCGCCTACACGGCACAACACGAGCGCGAGCTTGCCGCCTAATACCAAGGACGGATCACGGGCCAAGTCCGCGGCGCGCTGTCGGCTCTATCTTATTAGCCCACCTGAAATCGGGCCGGGCTTTCTCGATCAAGCCGCGGCCGCCCTCGCGGCAGGTGACGTCGCGTGTTTGCAACTCCGCCTCAAAGACGCCAGCGACGACGAAATCCTTCGGGTCGGCGCACAGCTATTGGCGATCACGCAACCCGCCGATGTTGCGTTGCTGATCAACGATCGCCCCGACCTCGCCGCGCAGATCGGCGCCGACGGCACACATATCGGGCAGTCCGATGCCAGCTATCAGGATGCACGCGACCGTGTTGGTGCCGACGCAATCGTTGGCATGACCTGCCACAACTCTCGTCATTTTGCGATGGAAGCGGCTGAGCGCGGCGCAGACTATGTCGCGTTCGGCGCGTTCTTCGACTCGCCGACTAAGCCCGCAAAATTTCACGCCGAGATCGACCTTTTAGAATGGTGGTGCAGCATTTTTGAAATCCCCTGCGTTGCCATCGGCGGGATTACGGCCAAGAACTGCGGCCCGCTGGTGCGCGCCGGCGCAGACTTTATTGCGGTGGTCTCGGCAGTATGGGACCACCCCGAGGGGTCGGCGGCTGGCGTTAAGGCGCTTAACGCGGCAATCGCCGAGGCCTAGCTGCCCGCCACCGGAAGCCATAGAACGTCGTCGATTTTCTCTGCGCCGGTGGCGACCATCACCAACCTGTCGAATCCGATCGCCATTCCCGCCGAGGACGGCAACCCGTGGTCGAGCGCCGCGAGAAAATCTTCGTCAATCGGATAAGTCGGGGCGCCAAGTACCGCCTTGGTTTCACGTTCGGCATCGAACCGCTGTCTTTGTTCCACGGGATCGGTGAGTTCGCCGAACCCGTTACCCAACTCCAAACCGGCAACATAGAGTTCGACCCGCTGCGCAATCCGGGCGTCACGAGGATCGAGTTGGGCCAGCGCGGCCAACGGCGCCGGCCACGCTTCTAACAAGGTCGGTCGTCCAATACCGAGATTGGGTTCAACCCGATCGACGAAAACGCGAAAGAACATGTCTTCCCAGGTATCGTTTTCCTCGCAGCGAATGCTGGCGCCACGGCAGGCCGCCGCCAAAGCACCGACGTTCGGCGCACCTTTATCGTCTAGCGTCGCCATGAGATCGATGCCAGCGTAGCGGTCAAACGCTTCGGCAACCGGCAGGCGCTCAAACGGCGGCGTCGGATCGGCGGTTTTTCCGTCCCAGCGCAGTTGCCCGCGTGACAGCGCCGGCGCCACCGCATCAAAACCCGAACGGACGAGACCTTCGCATTGCGCGGCGAGGTCGTTCCAGTCGGCGTCCGCCGCATACCATTCGATCATCGTGAATTCGGGGTGATGGATCGCGGATCGCGCTTCGTTGCGCCACACGTGACCGATCTGAAACAGCCGCGGCACGCCGGCCGCCAGCAGTTTCTTCATCGCGAATTCCGGCGAGGTGTGGAGGTAGAGGCGCCGGCGCCCCATGCCGAACGGCTCGTCGAGATCGGTTTCAAACGCTCGTAAGTGCGGCTCGAGACCCGGCGAAACCTGGAGCGCCGGTGTGTCGACCTCGACAAAGCCGTGACGACCGAACCACGCGCGCAGGGCGCCCAGCATGGCCGCGCGCGCAGCGAGGTAGGGCTGCCGAAGTGCGAACCGGTCAGGCCGCCAAGGGGGCGCTTTGCTGTTGTTTTCCACTAATCCAAGAAACCCGCTATACCGCGCCGAAGTCTAGCAGCCCATTGACGATAAGGATCACGCGATGACCAGCGCGCTAACCAAGCCCACCGCAGTGCTCCGCGACGGGAAATCGCTCGTCGCGGCAGGTTTGATCGATCAGGGTGCGCGCGCGGAGGCTGACGCGGTCGCGCGACGCTACGCCGTCGCGGTCACGCCGGCGGTTCAGGTGCTGATTGATCCCACTGACCCAGCCGATCCGATTGCCCGCCAGTTCTTGCCGTCATCGGCTGAACTCAAGGACCAACCCGACGAGGACGCCGACCCGATCGGCGATGACGCTTTCAGTCCGGTCAAAGGCATCGTCCACCGATATCCCGACCGCGTGCTTCTCAAGCTCGTCCACACCTGCCCGGTCTACTGCCGGTACTGTTTCCGCCGCGAACGGGTCGGTCAGGGAGAGGCCCCGCTATCGACGGCGGAAATCCAGCGAGCCCTAGATTACGTCCGGGCGCGACCGGATATCTGGGAAGTCATTCTGACCGGCGGCGATCCGTTTGTGCTTTCTTCCCGGCGATTGCGAAACACGATCACCGCGCTCGACCGGATCGACCACTTGGGGGTCGTACGCATACACACGCGGGTGCCGATTGCCGATCCGGACCGTATTGACGACGATCTGGTTGCTGCGCTGTCGGCCGACAAAGCAGTCTACGTTGTTATCCATTGCAACCATGCCCACGAGCTGTCGACGCCGGCGGTCGCCGCGATCCGCCGAATCGTCGATGCCGGCATACCGGTTCTGGCCCAGTCTGTTCTGTTGAAAGGTGTCAACGACGACGCGGCGTCGCTAGAGGCATTGTTCCGTGCCCTGGTGCGGGCCCGGGTTAAACCTTATTACCTTCACCATCCCGACCGGGCACCGGGAACGACCCATTTCCGACCCTCGCTCGCAACCGGTCGAACCATTGTCGACGGCCTGCAGGGACGCCTCTCGGGACTGTGTCAGCCAACCTACGTGCTAGATATCCCAGGCGGCCACGGCAAGGTTCCCGTGGCAATCGAAAGGGCAGCAGAAGCCGGCGACGGCGCCTATGTACTGCGCGACCGGAATGGCCACCTGCACGACTACCGCGACAACGTGGACAACGGGTCGTGAGTTTGCCAGCGTTAAGGCAAGCTGGTAGTTTCCGCGCCCTCCTTCCAGTTTTGAGTTCGGCATGAAGATCAACGCCAATCAAATTCGACCCGGCATGGTGATCGAGTATGAGGGCCGCCAGATGGCGGTTATCAAGATTCAGCTCATTCAGCCGGGTAAAGGCGGCGCTTTCATCGCCGTCGAGATGCGAGATTTGACGAATGGCGTCAAAACCAACCAGCGCTGGCGCACTGCGGATACCGTGGAAAAGCTGAATACCGAGGAGCACGACTACCAGTATCTCTTCGCCGAAGCCGACAGCTTTACCTTCATGGACCCGCAATCCTACGAGCAAATCACCATCGCCGGGTCACTCTTGGGGGACGACGCGGCCTACCTTGAAGACGGCATGACGGTGCGCGTGAACAGTGTCGAAGGCGTGCCCATCGGCATCCAATTGCCAGCGACCGTTATTCTTGAGGTCATGGAGGCAGAGCCGGTGGTCAAAGGGCAGACCGCCTCGTCGTCGTACAAGCCGGCCCAAATGAGCAATGGCTTGCGGGTTATGGTGCCGCCTTTTGTCGAAACCGGGACGCGGATCGTCGTCAACACCGCCGACGGGACCTACCTCAAGCGAACGGACTAAGCGCAGATGGCCGGATCACGGTCGCCAATCCTCAACGTCATGTCGGGGGCGGCCAAACGCGTCGGGCGCTTCCTCGTGCGCGACTACGGCGAGGTCGACAAACTTCAAGTCTCCATCAAAGGCCCCGGCGACTTTGTCAGTTCAGCTGATCGCAAAGTAGACAATACCTTGCGCGAGTTACTCGGCAAGGCGCGGCCAGATTGGGGTTTTCTGACCGAAGAAGGCGATGAGGTCATAGGACGTGACCCAGACAATCGCTGGATCATTGACCCGCTCGATGGGACCACAAACTTCCTCCACGGGTTACCGCACTTTTGTATTTCCATTGCGCATCAGCGCGGACGAGAGGTTGTTGCCGGTGTGGTTTATGACCCACTGCGCGACGAAACCTTTGCCGCCGAGAAGGGTGCGGGCGCCTATCTCAACGATAGTCGACTAAGAGTTTCCGCTCGGCGCGACCTCGCCAAGTCAGTCCTGGCAACCGGCATACCGACCATTCGCAGTCCGGACACGATCATGCCGTTCATGAAGCAGTTGGTCACGGTAACGGGTCAGGTCTCAGCGATCCGGCGGTTCGGTTCGCCCGCGCTCGATCTCGCCTACGTTGCCGCTGGCCGGTTCGACGGGTACTGGGAGGCCGACCTACGCCCCTGGGATATGGCCGCTGGATTGGTCCTGGTGCGCGAAGCGGGGGGCTTTGTTACCGACCTAACTGGCGGCGGTACCATGCTTGAATCCGGCGATGTGCTGGCCACCAATCCCGAACTCCACCGCCCCGTCATGAAGCTCCTGGAGACCGCCGCACGGCTACCAGACTGGCCGCAGGCCGGGGTTTGAGCCTGTTGTCCTGGCGCGCGGCACTGAGCTAAGGTGCCCGGGCGCAGAACGGCGCCGAAGAACGCTGTGAGCAACGAGGCAAAGGGAGACTTCTCGATGAGCAAGCAAGAGCGTCGAGTATTGGTCGCGCGCTCGCGCAGCTGGCGGGTCACGGTGACGGCCGCTGCGACCGTTTTATCACTCAGCGGTACCGCGCTGGCTCAGGAGACCGTGATCATCGGTGGTAGCGGGCAATCCTCGGTCGAGGTCAATCTGGAAACGCTGCGCGATCTGGCCGGACGCCAGGTCGAGCGCATCCTGCGGTTTCCTGGCGAGGCGACCGATCAAACGGTCGTGCTACGGCCGCCCGGCGGCAACGCGACCCCGGCCCCCACTGCAACGCGTCGCCCGGTTCTAACCGCGCCGACCGCCAATGCTCGGCCAAGCATGCCCGCGCCCGCAGCGCCGGCGATCAATGCCCCAGCCCCGCCACCACTTGCACGGCCCGCCGCACCAGTTGTGCGCGAAACCGCGGCCGCCGCACCGCCGCGCGTTACGTCGGCGCCAATGCCGGCACCACCCACGCCGCCAACCGTGGCGCGCCAAATACCGCCCCGGGATAGCGCCGCGCCGGTCCGCGCCGTGCCACGCGCACCCGTGACGGCCCAGCCACTACCGACGCCGCCCGCAGCGCGACAACAGACCGCCGCCTTGCCACCAGCCGTATTGCCCAACGATGGACAGGCCTTGCGCTTGTTGTTCGAGGGATCGAGCACCCAACTCAGCGCCGCGGCCCAAACCGAGCTGCAGCAAATGGCCGGTGTATTGAACACCAACGAGCGGCGGATTCAACTCAAAGCGTTCGCGAGCGGGACCAGCGACCGACCCAGTGCAGCCCGCCGTGAGTCGTTGTCTCGCGCCCTCGCCGTTCGATCCTTTTTGATCGAGAACGGGGTGCGCAGCACCCGCATTGATGTGCGCGCCCTAGGCGAACCGACCGACGGGGGCCCCAGCGATCGGGTGGACGTCATATTGCTGACGCAATGATTTGAAGAATCTTGCTGACGCAATGATTTGAAGAATCCGGCGGGGCCGCGCGCGCCTTAAGGGGAGCGATCAAAAAACATGACTGGAACCCGCACTTTTCTGACGAGGATGATCATCTTTTTGGTCATCGCCGCGGCCGTAATCCTGATCATTATCGGGCCGCTGCGGACCGCCTTCATGGCGAACCCGGCGATCAACGGCCTTATTCTTGGCGTCCTGCTCCTCGGCATCGTGTACGCGTTTCGGCAGGTATTGCTGCTCCATCCTGAAGTGCGCTGGATCGAAACATTCCGCCGCAGCGAACCCGGATTGTCGGTGCAGGAACCGCCCACACTCCTTGGCCCCATGGCCACCATGCTTGGGGATCGCACCAGTCGGCGGATGCAACTATCGACGCTATCGATGCGCTCGCTGTTGGACGGTATTTCATCGCGCCTTGACGAATCACGCGACATCTCGCGCTACATGATCGGCCTGCTGGTCTTTCTAGGGCTGTTGGGCACCTTCTGGGGCCTGTTGCAAACGATTGGCGCTGTGGGGAGCGCGATTTCAGCCTTGAGCGTCGACGGTGGCGATTTCAGCGCCCAGTTCGACAGTCTCAGACGGGGCCTTGAGGCGCCGTTGACGGGCATGGGCACCGCATTCTCGTCCTCGCTGTTTGGCCTAGGTGGCTCGCTTGTTCTGGGTTTCCTCGATCTTCAGGCCGGCCAAGCACAGAACCGGTTCTACAACGACCTTGAGGAATGGTTGTCCAGCGTGACCCGGCTATCGAGCGGCGGCGGCCTGGCGGAAGGCGATCAATCTGTGCCGGCGTACGTTCAGGCACTGCTGGAGCAGACCGCCGAAAGCTTGGACAACCTGCAACGGACGATGACCAACGCCGAGAGCGGACGTCACAGCGCCAATCAAACATTCATGAATCTGGCAGAACGGCTGGCAACATTGACGGATCAAATGCGGTCCGAGCAGGACCTGATGGTCAAGCTGATCGAGAGCCAATTGGAAATGAAACCGGTTCTTCAAAAGCTCGCCGAGGACCGTGGCGGCATCGACAAGAGTGCGCAGACCCATTTGCGCAACATGGACGTCTATTTGAGCCAACTGCTCGACGCGACGACCCGCGGACAGGAACAACTGGCTTCGGAAATCCGCAACGAGCTGAAATTGGTCGCACGGACGATCGCCGCGACGCTCGACAAGCGGCGCGATTAAACCAGACCCGCAATGGCGTTCCGAACACGCACGCGTAGTCAAGATTACTGGCCGGGCTTTGTTGATGCACTGGCCGCCTTGCTTGTGGTCATCATTTTTCTGCTTGTCGTTTTTGTCCTGGCGCAGGTGTTCTTGTCCCAGGCCTTATCCGGGCGCGATGAGGCACTGCAACGCCTGACGACGCAGATCAACGAACTGACCGAATTGTTGTCGCTGGAGCGTCAGGGTAACGCCGATCTCCGCCTCAACGTGGCCCAACTATCAGCATCACTGCAAAGTGCGAACGAGGAGCGGGACAACCTCGTGATCGAACTCTCCGACTTACGCTCTGAGGCAGGGCAACTTAACGAGACCGTTGCCCTTTTGACGCGCCGTGCCGAAACCGCCGAACGGAACCTCGCCGACGCACAGGGCGATCTCGCCGCGGCCAACGACACGGCGGTGCGTGACCGCGAAACCATCCGCGCACAGCTTGCCGATGTTGAGCGCCTGCAGCGTGACATCGATGCCTTGCGCGTGTTGCGGGCAGACCTCGAGAAACGGGTCGGCGAATTGGTCACCGCACTCGACACCTCAGAACGCAGTGCCGCGACGTTGCAGCAGCAATCAACCGACCTTGAGAACGCCTTGGAGGAAACCCGACAGATCGTCGGTACCCTGAGGGACACCGAGCGCGAACTGCAGGCAAAGCTTGCGACCGAAGAAGAGCGGACGCTGCTTGCGCAACGGGATTTGCGCGATCGCGAGGCCCGCCTCGCTGAGGTGCAGGCGTTATTCCTGGCGCGCGAATCGGCGTTGGAGGAAGAGCAAGAGCTGTCGACCGAAGCCAAGGCGCGGGTGTCGCTCCTAAACCAGCAAATCGCCCTGCTGCGAGAACAATTACGCTCGATTCAGGCCGCCTTGGACCTGGCAGAATCGCGCGACAATGAACAACGGGTCGTAATCTCCGACCTCGGCAGCCGACTAAACCAGGCGCTGGCCCAAAAGGTTGAGGAATTGTCGCGCTACCGGTCGGAATTCTTTGGCCGGCTGCGCGAGGTTCTTGGCGAACGCCGGGACATTCAAATCGTCGGCGACCGTTTTGTCTTTCAGTCTGAAGTTCTATTTGGCTCGGGCTCAGCTGAACTGGGCGAAGAAGGGCGGGCGCGGTTGCGCGATTTGGCCGATACGCTGATCGAAATCATCCCGCGCATCCCAGCGGAAATCAGTTGGATTCTGCGCGTCGACGGGCACACTGATTCAGTGCCAATTAATTCGTCCCAGTTCCCGTCGAACTGGGAACTGTCCGGCGCCCGTGCGACCAACGTCGTCAAGTTTCTGGTTGAGGCTGGCATTCCGGCCGAGCGCCTCGCAGCCGCAGGTTTCGGCCAATATCACCCGCTCGACGACGGAAACGATGAGATCGCCTTCAGGCGCAACCGCCGGATCGAAATGAAACTGACCGAGCGTTAACCGACGGAGACGTCGCGCAGCCCACCGACATTGAACTGAAGTTTTGCCAACCGGGCGTAGAGACCGCCCTGCTGCATCAGGTCAGTGTGCGTGCCCTCGGCGACAATGCGCCCGCCATCTACCACCACGATGCGATCAGCCTTTTGGACTGTGGCGAGACGGTGCGCGATCACGATTGTCGTACGCCCTTGCATGAGGACTTCTAGCGCGTTCTGGACCGCGCGCTCACTTTCGGCGTCGAGCGCGCTGGTCGCCTCATCGAGAAGAAGCAAAGCAGGGTTACGAAGAAGCGCTCTGGCGATCGCAATTCTCTGTTTTTGTCCCCCCGAAAGCGTGACCCCGCGCTCGCCTAGCTGGGTCGCGAACCCATCGGGCAGGCGGTCTAAGAACTCGGTCGCGGAAGCCGCGTCGGCGGCGGCCCGGACGTCCTCGTCGCTCGCATCGGGGCGCCCGTAGCGAATGTTGTCCCACGCGTCCGCACCGAAGATCACCGGGTCTTGCGACACCAATCCAACATGCGAACGAAGATCGCGTGGGTCGAGGCGCACGAATTCTAAACCGTCAAACGTCATGTGACCTTCGGACGGATCGTAGAATCGCAACAGCAATTGAAACACCGTCGTCTTGCCCGCACCGGACGGCCCAACAAGCGCGACTGTCTCGCCAGCCGATACGTTCAACGAAAACGCCGACAATGCGGCGACATCGGGGCGCATTGGATAACGGAAGGTGACGTCGTGAAGCGCGACGGCGCCTTGCGCAGGACCGGGAATGGCGAGCGGCGAGGCTGGCGCTTTGATGCCGGGTTCAGCGGTCAGCAGCTCCGAAAGTCGCTCCGCCGCCCCGGCGGCCTTCTGCACATCGCCATAAACTTCCGACAGCGCTGCGACCGACCCAGCCGTGACGATCGCGTAGAACACAAACGCGCCAAGGTCGCCACTCGTCATGTTGCCATTCATGACCTGTATGGCGCCGATCCAGAGCACCCCGACGATTGAGCCGAACACCATCATGATCACCGACAGCGTTAGAAACGCGCGAGCCCTGATTTGGCTGATCGCGGCCTGGAGCGCGGCTTCAACTTTGCCGCCGAACCGCGACCGGTCAATATCTTCGTGCACAAATGCCTGCACGGTCCGCACCTCATTGATGCTCTCATCAGCGGCGGCACTGACGGCGCCGATGCGATCCTGCGTCTGCCGCGACAAATGGCGGACCCGTCGACCGAACACCATGAGCGGCAAAACAATAGCCGGTACGGCAAGGATGATGAGGCCGGAAAGTCTTGGGCTGGTCACGATCAACATGATCAGCCCGCCAATGAGAAGCAGGATATTCCGAAAGGCCATCGATGCGCTGGCACCGACAATCGATTGTATCAACGTGGTGTCGGTGGTAATCCGAGACAGAATCTCGCCGGTCTTGTTGCGTTCGAAGAATACCGGACTCAGTCCAATGACCCGGTCGTACACCGCGCGTCTTAGGTCGGCGACGACCCGTTCGCCCAGCCACATCACCAAGTAATATCGTCCGAAGGTCCCGACAGCGATCACCGCCACGACGCCCAGCAACAGAATAAAAGTGCGGTTTACCGCCGCCATGGAATCAAAATTGTCGATCAAGAGCTGGAGGACACGGCCAATGCCCAGCGTCCCCACGGCCGCGGCGACCAGCGCGACGCCGGCGGCGGCGGCTACCCGCCAATAAGGATAAGCAAATTCCAGGACCGGCCTAAGTTGTCCCAAATCTCGGCTTTTTGGGCGCTCTTCAGTGGTCCCCCCGATGGACCCACCGTAACTACTCGGCTGTCGCGCCACATTTTTTCCTTATCAATCAATCGGTTCCTAGGCGAAACATAGGGGCGCCCTGCCTCGGAAACAATACAGGCCACTCGCGGTCAAGGTTGCCCAAGACGGACGAGTTCTGCTATAAGCCCGGCCTTCGAGCGGAGATCAAAGATGAAGCAGGACATTCACCCGGACTACCACGAGATTACCGTGGTCATGACCGATGGCACCGAGTTCACGACACGATCAACTTGGGGTGCAGCGGGCGACCGCATGACCCTGGACGTCGATCCGAAATCCCATCCCGCGTGGACGGGCGGCAATCAGCGTTTGCTCGATTCCGAGGGACAGGTCGCGAAATTCCAGAAGCGCTTCGAAGGTTTCGGCATCAAATAGGCTGCCGAAATTTCGTGAACGAAGCCGCCTCAGGGCGGCTTTTTTTATGTCCCATCCTTGATCCGTATTTTCCACACACCAAATCAATGGCGTGCCAAGTGCCCGATGTGGGGCTTGGCGTGACGCGAGGTTCGGCCATGTCGGCGAACCTTTTGACCACATTGCTTCAACGGAGGATGTGACGCTATGCGCACCCAATTTCTGACACCACTTCTACGTTCCTCAATCGGCTTTGACCGCGTCGATCAACTACTTGATGCCGTAAGCCGGATGGACGATTCGAGCACTGCCTACCCGCCTTACAACATCGAGAAAACCGGCGAAGACGACTACCGGATCACGATGGCTGTCGCCGGTTTTGACGACGACGAACTCGATGTGTCTCAGCAAGAAAACGTGCTGTTGATCCGCGGGAAAGCCCAGGACGGCCCTAAGACAGCGTCCTATCTTCACCGCGGGATCGCCCGGCGCGCGTTTGAACGCCGATTCGAGCTTGCCGACACCGTACGCGTGACCGGCGCATCGCTCGTCAACGGTCTGCTTCATGTCGACCTGGTACGCGAAATTCCGGAAGCGAAGAAGCCGCGGCAGATCGTCATCAGCACCGGCCAGGACCATCCGAACCAAATCGAACAGGTCTCCGCAGCCGCCTAAATTGGGAAGCGCACCGGCACTTGTTGTGCCGGTGCGCCCCAGCTCTTAGACCGCGATTTTCTCGAGCGCAGCGCGCAGCGCGTCGGACAACGGCGTGGGCCGCATTTCGGGCCTTTTGACGTAGACATGAACAAAATGGCCCGTAGCCGCCACCGCGTCGTCGCCGCGGCGAAACAATCCAACCTCGTATCGCACGCTGGAGTTTCCGATCTTGGACACCCTCAAGCCGGCGTCGATGACGTCCGGGAACCGAAGCGGCCGGTGGTATTGGCAGCATGTTTCAACGACAAAGCCGACGACATCGCCGATCTCGTAATCCAGGACGCCTTGGCTGATCAAGTACTCGTTCACCACGGTATCGAAATATGAGTAGTAGTTGACGTTGTTCACGTGGTGATAAACGTCGTTGTCCATCCATCGCGTGGGGATCTCCAGGAAACGCCTGTAGTTCCCACGATCCTCTTCTTTTGGGACGACGCTCACATTCACCTCATGCTTTGAAGACCGACGCAGCCGTGCCTCGGGCTTTTTCCTTGTCGCGGATTACCGCGCCGGCGCGGGCGACCTCTGCTTCGAGTTCGTCGATGTATTCGCCAAGTTCCTCGATGGACATTTCATCCAGCACAGGCGGCGCCAGTTTCTTCTTCTTGGGTGGTTCCAGATCGTCGGTGTCCATCGCGCCACTCCCCAACGGCCTTGTCAATTCGGGCCCGATCATACTAGACCTCCGTCAAGCTTCTAGACCGAACGCCCGACGTACCTGCGATTCCAATGAAGAAGGATGATGTGATGCCCGTTCCCACTGAAATGATCGCCATTGAGATCACGGAGCCCGGCGGTCCGGACGTCCTCAAGCCCACTACGCGTCCCGTCGACAAGCCGGGAAACGGCGAAGTCCTCATCAAAGTCGTCGCCGCCGGGATCAATCGACCCGATGTGTTTCAGCGCAAAGGCGCGTATCCGCCGCCGCCGGGCGCGCCCGATATTCCTGGACTGGAAGTATCAGGAACCATCGCGGCGGTCGGCCCCGACGTCGGGGCCTGGCAGGTCGGTGACGCGATCTGCGCCCTCGTCGCCGGTGGCGGCTATGCCGAATATTGCCTTGCACCAGTTGAACAAGTTCTGCCGGTACCGCGCGGCATCGATCTTTGCGACGCCGCGGCTTTACCGGAGACATTCTTCACCGTTTGGACCAATGTTTTTGACCGGGCGGCTTTGCAGCCTGGCGAAAGTTTGTTGGTTCATGGCGGTTCCTCAGGCATCGGTACCACAGCGATTCAGCTGGCAAAAAACCTCGGGGCGACGGTCTACGCCACTGCCGGGTCACCGGAAAAATGCGCGCTGTGTGAAACCCTGGGCGCCGCTAAAGCGATCAACTACCGCGAAATAGATTTTGAGGACGCGATCCGAACCGAAACGGGCGGACGTGGGGTCGATGTGATCTTGGATATGGTCGGCGGCGACTACGTGCCCAAGAACCTGCGACTTCTGGCGACCGAGGGGCGCCTAGTCTTCATCGCTTTCTTGAACGGATCCAAAGTCGAGGTCGACTTCAGCCGGCTGATGCGTAACCGCCTGCAGATCCATGGATCGACCCTGCGCCCGCAATCGATCGCGGCCAAAGGCAAGATCGCGGAAAACCTGCGCGCGACGGTTTGGCCGCTTCTGGAATCCGGGGCAATACGGCCCATCATCGACTCCCGTTTTCCCCTGGCCGAGGCCGCGCAAGCCCATGCCTTGATGGAAACCAGCAGCCACATGGGAAAGATCCTCCTGACGGTGTAACCGGCTGTTTTCCTAGGGAAATAGGGTGGTTTGCCTCGACCGCAAAGCACCCTATATTAGGGTTAGGCTGCGTCCTACCTACCGAAAAACAACAAAGTATTCGTGCGGGCGCCTGATAGGCGGTCGCGAAGGGTTTAAAAATGCCTCATCCGCTTATGCCTAAGGCCACGGCGGTCTGGCTGATCGACAATACGTCGCTCGGCTTCGACCAGATCGCTGATTTCTGCGGTCTTCACGCCCTGGAGGTGCAGGGTATCGCTGACGGCGAAGTCGCAGTCGGCATCGTTGGCCGCGACCCCGTGACGAACGGCGAACTCACCCGCGACGAAATCGAACGGTGTCAGGGCGACCGCACCGCACGCATGGTCATGCTTGAGCCAGAGATCGAACTGCAGCAGCGGCGGCCTGGTCCAAAGTACACCCCGCTATCCAAGCGCCAGAACCGACCGGACGCGATCGCCTGGTTGATCAAGTTTCACCCTGAATTGACCGACGCCCAGGTCTGTCAGTTGGTTGGCACAACCAAGCCGACCGTCGTGTCGGTACGCGATCGGAGCCACTGGAACACGCCCAATCTCAAACCCCAGGACCCCGTGAGCCTTGGAATGAGTACGCAAACGGAACTCGACTCGGCGGTCCAGTCTGCCGCCAAACGCATCCAGCGCAAAGAGGATCGGGACCGTCGTGCGGCAGCGAAAACCGCACGGGAAAAACAGGCCGCGGCGCTTGCCGCCCAGGAGCGCGAACAAGCCGCGGCGGCAGCTGTGGCGCCAGCCACGCCGGAACCTGAACAGAGTGCTGAACCCCCGAGCGACCTGCCCGATACCGCGTTGGGCGCTGCGTTGGCACAGGCCGGCGTCGTGCCCGCCGACTCTGGATCTGGCAACGAAAATTCAGGCAGCGAAAGCTAGACTAAAGCGCGAGCCCGGCCCGCCGCATTGCCTCGGTCACGATATCGAGCGTCGCGGGATCCTCGATCGTTGCGGGCATCGTCCACGCTTCTGAATCGGCGATTCGTCGCATCGTGCCGCGCAATATTTTTCCGCTGCGGGTCTTCGGCAACTGACTGACGACGAGCGCTGTCTTGAACGCCGCGACAGGACCAATCTTGTGACGGACTTCTTTGACAAGTTCCGCTGACAGCTGATCGGCGGGTTTGTCGATCCCGGCATTCAACACCACCAGCCCAATGGGTACCTGCCCTTTGAGCGCATCTTTGATGCCGATGACCGCACATTCCGCGACGTCAGGATGGGCCGCGAGAACCTCCTCGATGGCGCCTGTCGAGAGGCGATGCCCGGCGATGTTGATGACATCGTCCGTCCGACTCATGATGTAGAGATAGCCATCTTCATCGATGTGCCCGGCGTCGCCGGTTTTATAGAAACCGGGAAAATCACGCATATAGGCGTCGAGGAACCCATCGTCATTGTTCCATAGCGTCAGCAGGCTCGCTGGCGGCAGCGGCAGCTTCACGGCGATCGCGCCGTCCGTCCC
This sequence comes from Pseudomonadota bacterium, assembly GCA_027622715.1. Classification (GTDB taxonomy): domain Bacteria; phylum Pseudomonadota; class Alphaproteobacteria; order SHVP01; family SHVP01; genus CALJDF01. Next base: position 47,657 of record JAQBYN010000019.1, read on the forward strand.
GGCCGCGACCGGCTGTCCCGCCGGATCAAGCACGACGATGTCGTTACCCGGCGTCGGCTTTGTCGGCGAACCGTATTTGACCGGCAGCGCGCCGAGACCCACGCAGTTGGCGGCCATTGCCCAAGCCGTTTCGGTCTGCCACCAATGATCAATGACCGGCTTGCGCAATTTCTCTTCCGCCCACTGAACCGTGTCCGGGTCGGCTCGCTCGCCCGCCAGGAATAGCGTCCTGAACCCCGAAAGGTCGTAGCGACCGATCAGTGAGCCCGTCGGATCTTCCCGTCGAATCGCCCGAAAAGAAGTCGGGGCGGTAAACAGCGCGGCGACTTTGTGTTCGGAGATAACGCGCCAATAAACGCTGGCATCCGGTGTGCCGACGGGTTTGCCTTCGAAGAGCACCGACGTGCAGCCATGGAGCAGCGGGGCATACACAATATAGGAGTGACCAACCACCCAGCCGACATCGGACGCAGCCCAGAAACACTCGCCGGGGTCGACGCCATAGACGCCCGACATGCTCCATTTAAGGGCCACCATGTGTCCCGCGTTGTCGCGAACGACACCTTTGGGGCGGCCCGTCGAGCCCGACGTGTAGAGAATGTAGAGCGGATCGTTGGACCCCAGCGGCACACAGTCCACCGGTTGCGCCGCGGCCATCACGTCGACCCAGTCCAGATCGCGCCCCTTTTCCAGGTGCGCGCGTTGCTGGTCGCGCTGGAAGACGATCACCTTGTCGGGCTTGTGCCGGGCCAGCTGAATCGCTTCATCAAGCAGCGGCTTGTAGGCGACGATCCGGTTGGGCTCGATCCCGCAGCTGGCTGAGACAATGAGTTTTGGCGTGCAATCGTCAATCCGGGTAGCCAGTTCCTTTGCCGCGAAACCGCCGAACACCACCGAATGCACCGCGCCAATCCGGGCGCATGCGAGCATCGTGATCACGGCTTCGGGAACGGCGGGCATATAGACGATGACGCGATCGCCCTTTGTTACACCCTGTGCGCTGAGCCCCCCGGCAAAGCGGGCGACAAGATCGCGCAGCGCACGGTACGTCAGGCGCGAAATAGAGTTGGTGACGGGGGAATCATGGATCAACGCGAGTTGCGCGCCGCGGCCGCCGTCAACGTGCCGATCAAGCGCGTTGTAACAGGTATTTACCTGTCCGCCTGGGAACCAGCGGTCAAAGGGCGAGCGGCTAGAGTCCAAGACCCGGTCCCAGGTGCGGAACCAATCGATCCCTTCGGCCTGTTCGGCCCAAAATTTTTCGGGTGACGCTTGCCAAGCCGCGTAGACCTCGGGGTATCTGCTACTCATTATCGCTCCCGCCATGCGCGGGCGCATGATCTTCGGTCGCTGCCGATTTGGCAACGGCCCAACATTGATCGGCGACGGATACATCGCATAGTGTTCGCCGCGTGAAACCAGGATCACCTGACATGGCTGCCGACAAATACGACGACGGGCTATCGCAGAACGCGGCCAACTATACGCCGCTTAGCCCGTTGACATTTCTTCGGCGCGCTGCGGCGGTGTTTCCAGAAAATGTCGCCATCATTCACGGCGAGCAACGCACGACGTACCGGGATTTCTATCGCCGAAGCCAACAACTCGCCAGTGCATTGGTTCGCGCCGGCGTGCGCAAAGGTGACACGGTGGCAATCATGGCCCCGAATATTCCGCCGATGTTGGAGGCCCATTACGGCGTACCCATGACCGGGGCCGTGCTGAACACGTTGAACGTTCGGCTTGACGCGGCCGCAATTGCGTTCGCGTTGGACCACGGCGAGGCGAAGGTTCTCCTGACCGACCGCGAGTTTAGCGCAACGATCAAAGCCGCCCTCGCGAGCACCACGGCCCGGCCGCTGGTGATCGATATCGATGACCCCCTCGCAATTGGTGGCGATTTGATCGGGGAGACCGACTACGAGTCCTTCATCGCCACGGGCGACCCTGCCTTCGCGTGGTCCCTGCCGGCAGATGAATGGGACGCGATCTCGCTCAATTACACTTCCGGTACGACAGGTAATCCAAAAGGGGTGGTCTACCACCATCGCGGCGCCTATCTGCTGGCGACAGGCAACATCCTTGCCTGGCACATGCCGGCCCATCCCGTTTACCTGTGGACACTCCCGATGTTTCACTGCAACGGTTGGTGCTTTACTTGGTCGCTGAGTATTACCGCAGGCACCCATGTTTGCCTGCGCCGCGTGGAGCCGGGTGCCATCTTCGAGGCGATCGAGCGTCATGGCGTGACCCACCTTTGCGGCGCCCCAATCGTGATGAATATGATCGCGTCCGCCGCCGCCGACCATCCTGGCTTCGGTCGAACGATCGAGATTGCCACCGCCGCAGCGCCGCCGCCGGCGAGCGTAATCGGCAAGATGGAGCAATCAGGGTTTCACGTGACCCACCTATACGGTCTCACCGAGACCTACGGACCGGCGGTTGTCAGCGAATGGCACGAGTCGTGGAACGGTCTTCCGCCGGAGGAGCGGGCAGCGATGAAATCGCGCCAAGGTGTGCCGTACCAAGTCCTGGAAGACATCATGGTGGCGGATCCCGATACCTTGGTGCCGGTCCCACCGGACGGCGAGACCATGGGCGAGGTTTTCTTCCGCGGCAACGTCGTGATGAAAGGGTACCTCAAGAACGCCCCGGCGACCGACGAGGCCTTTCGTGGCGGTTGGTTCCATTCCGGCGACCTTGGGGTCATGCACGATGATGGCTACCTCGAGCTAAAAGACCGCTCGAAAGACATCATTATCTCTGGCGGCGAGAACATCTCGACGATCGAGGTCGAGAACGCGATCTACGGCCATCCGTCGGTCCTTGAGGCGGCGGTCGTCGCGCGGCCGGATGAGACATGGGGTGAAACACCCTGCGCATTCGTGACGCTACGGCCGGGAAAAATCGCGACTGAACAAGACATCATTGATTTCTGCCGGGAGCGAATGGCGCATTTCAAGGCACCGCGCACGGTCGTCTTTACGGAGTTACCGAAGACGTCAACCGGCAAAATTCAAAAATTCAAGCTGCGCGAGGCGGCACGCAACCTTTAGGCAGGATCATTTTTGCAAAAGGGCGATGCGGTCTTTGAGGAAGAGTTTTTCTTTCTTGAGGGTCGCGATCCGCTCTTCATCGGGCAGGGACCTTTTTTCTTCTTTCCAAATGACTTTGTCCAAGTCGTCATGTTTGGTTTTCAGCTCATCAATATCCACGGTTGCCAAATCGGTCATTGAGCACCTCCGTTACCTCTCAGAAAATGATACCGCAACCGAGCAGCGAAACCGAACCCGTTCTGGAAATTCTTACGCGGCGACCGACGCGACCAGCCGGTCGCGTTTTCCCTGGCTAAATCGAGGTAGCGATACCTTGAGAAAATACAAATAGGACGCGAGGTTGGCGGCGATTGTTGGTACGCCATATTCGCTCGGCGTGCCGCATTCCAGTGTTTCGAGGAATTCTAATTCGCATCGTTCAGCGATCAGCTCGAGTTCCTTCAAATGCGCCGCGATGCTGTGTGCCGTACTTTCGAATCTGGGCTCGAACGCATCGCGTTGCCGAAGCGCGCGACGAATCGATCGTAGCGCGGCCACCGTGCTTGTTTGCCACGCGGCCACGGTCGGCACGACGATTTCAAAATCTACATGAGTCAAGCGCCGCCCATGCGCCCCAGCCCACAGTGCGTATATCAAGACCGGTACGTCCGCGTGCCAGGCGTCCTGGAGCTCCAAACATGCCGCCTCGAAACCCGGGCGGGTATAGACCCGGACAGCAAAATCCCAGAGCGGCTCGACCGCCATCAAATTGAGCCGCTCCCTACCGGCGTGCTAGGTTTTGTCATGAGGGTGAGCCTCCTACAGCAACAACTGGTCGCGCTGAAGACGGAACACCGCGACCTCGACGCGGCCGTCGAGGTGCTCCTTGAGCACCGACCCTACGATAGCCTCAAGTTACAACGGCTCAAGAAACGAAAACTAATTTTGAAGGATCAGATCGCGGCGCTGGAAGACCAGCTGTACCCGGACATTATCGCTTAGGCGGCGCCGCCGTTGGATTTCATGCGCTTTTTGTGGGCGTACATGTCTCTGTCGGCGGCAGCCAACGCGTGGCCCACGTCTTCAGCACCGGTAAATGTGTAAACGCCAACCGCGACATGAACGGGTACCTCGCGACCTTGATAGTTCATGGGAACTTTCATGATTTGCTGAGCCAAGTACTCGGCCTTTTCGCGCGCCATCGCCTGATCAGTCCGATCCAGGATTACCCCAAATTCATCGCCGCCCAAGCGCCCCACAACATCGGATTCGCGGACACTGGAGAGGAGAAGGTCGGCGACATGTTTGAGCGCCTCGTCGCCTGCAGAATGACCGTATGAGTCGTTGATTTCTTTGAAATCGTTCACGTCAATATAGACGACCGAAGACGGCGTGCCGTAACGTTCGGCGAGCGCCATATTTCTCGTCATTTCGCGCACAAAGGCGCGTCGATTGGCGATCGGAATAAGCGGATCGCGGTCGGCCAGCTGATCTGCCCCCTTCTGAGTGGTCCAGAATCTTTGTTATTTTGGCTCACGAAGGAGTTTGGAAAT
>JAQBYN010000052.1 GCA_027622715.1 Pseudomonadota bacterium
CATTTCCAAACTCCTTCGTGAGCCAAAATAACAAAGATTCTGGACCACTCAGAAGGGGGCAGATCAGGCTTGGGACTTGTCGGGGGCGCGATCTTCCTTTCCGGCGGTAACGCAACGGCGTTCCTGAGTGCCCCAAGCGCGATGATCGTGATCGGCGGAACATTGGCCGCCGGCTTCATTGGCTATCAAGCGCGCTATGTCATCCTGTCGATCAAGGAAATCGGCCAGCTTCTGGTCAAAGAGAAAATTAACCGGACGATGCTCACCGTTGAGACGGGCAAGATCATCCGCTGGGGATACCTCGTCAAAAAGCACGGTATTTTGGCGCTGGAGCGCGAGATCAAGTCCGCCAAGCAGCAGGACCACTTCCTGAACTACGGCGTCGAACTTGTGATCACCGGCTATGCGGGCGATGAGGTCCGCGGCATGTTGGCCGCGGCGGCCGACGGTACCATGCAACGCAAGTTGGTGAGCGCGAGTATCTTGAAAACGCTGGCGTCGGTTTCGCCGGCCTTTGGCATGATCGGCACCTTGATCGGCCTAATCATCATTCTGCAAAAACTAGTGTCCGACCCTGAAGGCTTGGGGCCAGGTTTGGCCCTCGCGCTGATCACGACGCTCTACGGCGTGATCATGCAGCGTCTTATTTTCTCGCCGGCCGCGAGCAAGGTGGAGCAGAAGGCCGGCATCTTGCGATTCCGCAACTTCCTTGTCACCGAAGGGTTCGCCATGCTCGCCGAGCATCGTAGCCCACGCTATATCCAAGATCGGATGAACAGCTATCTCGATCCCGAGATTCACTACTCGATCGACAAAAAAGGTGGTGCTTCCGGCGGCGGGCAACGCAAGCAACAACGTAAGGCCGCTTAGGCGCACACTTAGCCATGGCATCCGGCCCACCACCGATCAAGCAAACCGAGTCGGGCGAGGACGACTGGCTCGTCACTTACGCCGATGCCATCACGCTGTTGATGGCGTTCTTCGTGATCATGTTCTCGATCTCGGAACCCAATACCGAGAAGTTCGAACAAGTGACCAAGGGCATGGTCGAGACGCTCTCGCACCAGGCCGTACCCAGTCGCTTCGCCGATCTGCAAAAGGATTTGAGATCGGCGGCGGAGGATTCAGGCGACCAAGCCCAGGTCGATACGACAACGCGCGGACTAACCTTCCAATTTCAGAGCGGCAAGATGTTCGCGCCCGGTTCCGCGGAAATTCTGCCAGAGGCATTTCCGTTGCTCGACCGTGTTGCCCAAAATCTGACGCTGTTTGGCAACACGAACTACAAAGTGACCGTCGAAGGCCATACCGACGATGTCCCGATCAACACGTCGACCTACCCATCGAACTGGGAACTGTCGGCGGCCCGGGCTTCGTCGGTGGTGCGATTCTTTCTATCGCGCAATCTGCAGGCCAACCGATTCCGGGCGGTGGGATTGGCCGATACTGATTCACCGCGCAATGCGCCGATGTACAATCGAAACACCGGCGAGCCCATTCCGGAAAACCGGGAAGCCAATCGCCGGGTCGTGGTGAAGATCGAGCGCTAGAAGCCGCGCTCGCCGTTTCTCAGAAAGAGCGTTCGGCCCGAAGGGCCATCAAAGATCCGAAGAGCCCCACAAAGGGGCCGGACCTGTTCGCCTATTTGATGGCCTTGGGAGGCCGCATGCTATGCAATACCTTTTGCCACCTATGGACGCCCCGCTCGACATCGTCCAGAGCGCTGCGTCGTTGCTGCACGCCCACGCCGATGTGGTGGCCCGCTTCGGTCTAGGGGTGGCGCCGACCTTCAAGCAAGAGCTGAACCGCTTGATCGCGCAACTCGATTCTGAGGAAAACCCAGCGGACTCACGACCTATCGAAGGCGTGACGAACGGCACCAAATTTGGTCTATGATGGCGCGCAAAATAAGACATGGGGGAGGCAGCCAATGACCCAACGATGGGATGTGATTGTTGTCGGCGGTGGCACAGCGGGCATGCCAGCTGCGACATTTGCGGCGGAACGCGGCGCACGCGTCTTGGTCATTGAAGCCGCCGCAGACGTTGGCGGCACGCTCCACCTGTCGACCGGGCAGCTCAGCGCGGCGGGCACTCGGCTGCAGGCGCAAAAAGGCGTGTCCGATGCAACAGATGCGCATTACGACGACATCATGCGCATCAGCAACAACACGGCCGATGCGACCTTGGTCAGACTTGCTGTCGACCATGCCGCGGAAACCTTCGACTGGTTGCAAGACAACGGGTTCGTCCCACTCGACGAACACCCGGTCTTGGGCAAGGCCCATGAGCCCTATAGCGAACGGCGCTACTACTGGGGCATCGACGGCGGCCTGACCATTCTTGAGACATTGCGCGGACCGTTCCAAGCGCAAGTCGATGCTGGGCAGGTAGCCGTGAAACTGTCGACGGAAGTGACGGCGCTCGTCACCGACACCAAGGGCGCGGTTGTTGGCGTCAAAACCAAGGGGCCGGACGGCGACGCGACGATCCACGGGGAGAATGTCGTTTTGGCCTGCGGCGGGTACTCATCTAACGGCCAAATGTTTGAGGAACTGAGCGGCTTTCCACAGTATTTCAACGGCGCCTATCCGTATTCTCAAGGCGCCGGGCTGCGCTTGGGCGAATCGGTTGGCGGCTGGTTGCGCGGTCACGAGCATTATCTTTGCGGGTATGGCGCCGTGCTGGACAGCGACACAATCCCCGCAGGCATGACGGTGCGACCGCTTCATCATCCGACCATGCGCCAGCCGTGGGAGATCCACGTCAACGTGCGCGGCGAACGGTTCGTTCAAGAAGACGTGGATAGTGTCGACGTACGCGAGCACGCCTTGCTTGCCCAACCGGCGCTGCGCCGCTGGGTGATTTATGACGACGCCATTGCCAAAGCATCGCCGCCCCAATTTGCCGATGGGAGCAAAGAGCAAGAAGCCGCGTTCTTCGATACCCATCCGATGTTCACCAAAGCAGACTCGTTGGCCGATCTAGCGGCGGCGACCGGCATCGACGCCGCGGGCTTGGCCGCGTCGGTCGCTGCTTATAACGCCGGTATCGAGAAGGGCACACCCGATCCGATGGGCCGCCAACACCGGCCCCTGGCGATCAAGAGCGCGCCGTTCTACGCGATACGGGTGCAGGGCACCTCGATCTCGAGCACCGTTGGGCTCGCGGTCGACGGCGATTTGCGGGTGATCGACAAGAACAACGCGCCCATCGCCAATCTGTACGCGGCGGGCGAACTGCTGGGCTCGGGCCAGACTATGGGCGGCGCATTTTGCGGCGGCATGATGGCGACACCGGCGCTGACCTTTGGCCGTTTGCTGGGCCAACGCCTCCTGACCTGGGAGGACCGCGCGGCACAAGCCGCCGAATAACGTCAACAAGAGCGGCCCAATAGAGGGCCGCCGTAGGGAGGAGAACCGTTATGTCCGATCATTGGGACGTTATCGTCGTGGGCGCCGGCAGTGCCGGATTGCCGACCGCGATCCGGGCCGCTCAACGCGGCGCCCGGGTGCTGCAAATCGAAGCCGACACCAAAATTGGCGGCACGTTGTTTTTGTCGTCGGGACAGATCAGCGCGGCCGGCACCAAACGTCAGAAGAAACTCGGCATCGAAGACACCGCGCAGGACCATTACGAGGACGCGCAACGCATTGCCGAAGGCACGATCAATCCGACCATGGGCAAGCTTGCGACCGACAACGCCGGGGCCACCTATGATTGGCTGGAGGATCTGGGCTACGCGCCCTTCCCCCACATGCCGGTCGCCGGCGGTGCGCACGAGCCGTACCTGACCAAGCGCTACTACTGGGCGGAAACCGCCGCGGTCGCCATTCTGGACGTGTTAAAGCCGGTGCACGACGGGTTGGTTGCGGAAGGTAAGATCGATTTGCGGTTGGCAACACGGATGACCGGCATCGTCGCCGACGCGTCGGGCGCCGCGGTTGGCGTCACCGTCGAGACGGCGAACGGCAAGAGCGAAACCCTGCACGGTCAAAACATTGTCGTGACCACCGGTGGCTATGCGCACAACGCCGACCTGTGGAAGGAAATGACGCCCGACATTCCACTACGCGCCTATACCAACGACTTCTCGCGTGGCGACGGTCTGGTGGCGGCGCGCAAGATCGGCGCCAAGGTCGACGGCGCCGATACGTTCTTGTGCACTTTTGCCGGCGTGTTGAACGACCCGAAGGATCCTTATTCGACCGCACTGGGCATGCAGTTTTCGCCGCAGGTCCGCGAGCCGTGGGAGATTTACGTCAACACCGACGGCAAGCGATTTGTGCGCGAGGATCATCCCAGCGTCGATCACCGCGAGCATGCGTTGCTGGCGCAAAAGAACCAGCAGATGTTCATCGTGTTCGACGAGGGGATTCGGCAAAACGCCCCGGCGTTGAACCCACTCGATACCAAGATGCGCGAGAAGTTTGGCGCGCATCCGCATTACAGCAAAGCCGATACCTTGAGTGGGCTGGCGCAACAGATGGGCGTCAATGCAGCCAACCTGGAGGCGACCGTGAAGGCCTATAACGACGCGGTCGCGAGCGGCGCGGACAAAGCATTTGGTCGCATCCGTATGTTCCGAAAGATCGAGAAGGGTCCGTTCTATGCGATCCACGCCGGCGGTATCACCGTCGTCAGCCCGGCTGGGCTCAACACCAACGAGCGGCTTCAAGTGATGAAGGCCGACGGTGCGCCGATCCCGAACCTGTATGCAGCGGGCGAGGTGCTGGGCTTTGGCCGCTTGTCAGGCAAGGCCTTCGTCAACGGCATGTCGCTGATGCCGGCGCTGACCTTTGGTCGGCTGCTGGGTGAGAAGCTTTTGCAATGGGAGGGCGCGCGGGCGGCTGCGGAGTAAGCGCAACGCTCCCTAATGCTGAGAGTGGCCGGGTTCGCCCGGCCACTTTTGTTTCCACCACGAACCCGTGAGCGATGACATGAGCAAACCTTTGGATGGCAAGACCGCGTTGGTCACCGGCGGCGGTGGCCCAGCGATGGGCAGCGCGCATTGCCGGGCGTTGGCGGCAAAGGGCGCGCACGTCATCGTGCAAGACCTGCGCGAGGATCATGCGGCGGCCGTAGTGGCCGACATCCACGGGCACGGTGGATCGGCCGAGGCGATGGCGGGCGACATCACCAAACTCGACGATTTTTTGTTGAGCCTGACCGAGGTCATTTCATCGACCGGCGGGATCGACATTCTGGTTAACCATGCCGGGATCAGCGGCCTGTCGACACCATTTGAGCAAATCGACCAGGACTTTTTTGATCGGATGATGAACGTCCACGTGAAGGGTTCGTTCTTCATCACCCAGGCCGTGGTGCCCGAGATGAAGGCCAAAGGCTACGGCAAGATCGTCAACGTTGCCTCGGAGTTTTGCCTTTACGGCAGTCCGTCGGCGTCGCATTACACGGCGGCGAAATCGGCGCTGCTGGGGCTGACCAAGTCGTGGGCGCGCGAGCTCGCGCCGTTCGGCATTCGGGTCAACGCGGTGGCGCCGAGCCTGATGGAGAGCGAGTTGACGCGTGCCAGCGTCGGCGATGCGTTTCTCAAGGCCGAAGCAGCGGCGGCGCCGTTCGGGCGGCTGGCGCTGCCCGACGAGGTGGCGGGGGTGGTGGCGTTTCTCGCTGGAGCCGAGAGTGATTTCATTTCAGGACAGACCATCAGCCCCAACGGCGGCCACACCATCGTCGGTATCTAAGCACCGCGCCGCCACAGTCTGGCCGGACTGCGCGCGTAACCAGGGCCAAACAACCGGGGCAATACGATGCGCGAGATTCTGATCATCGGCGCTGGCATGGCCGGCCTACCCTGCGCGATTCGCGCCGCCGACGCGGGCGCGCATGTGACGTTGATCGAGGCGGCGGGCGCGGTGGGTGGCAAGCTGCCGCGATCGTCGGGCCAAATCTCGGCCGCCGGCACCCGTCTGCAAGCCGAGAAGGGCATCGCCGATACACCCGACGAGCACTTCGCCGAGGTTATGCGAATCAGCCACGACACCGCCGATGCCGCCATCGTGCGGGTCGCGGTTGATCATGCCGCCGCTACCATCGACTGGCTGCAAGATATCGGCGTGCCGTTCGCGCCTGAGCATCCGGTGATCAGCTACAACCACGACGTTTACCGGACGCGGCGTTATCAGTGGCCGGTCGAGAAAGGCAAATCGATCTTGGCCGCGCTGCTGCCGCTGCTCGACGCCCACATTGCGGCGGGGCGGATCGATCTGCGGCTCAATACCGAAATGACCGTGATTGCGCGGGGCGACGACGGCGCGGTGACGGCGATGACGCTGCGCGACGATGCCGGTCACGAAATCACACGAACGGCCGATGCCTACGTGCTGTGCGCCGGCGGCTATACCAACGACCCCGACTTGTTCCGCGCGTTGACGCCGAACAAGCCGGTTTACGCCGCGAAGATTCCGATCTCGAGTGGCAAGGCGTTGCGGGTGGCGCGCGACGCCGGGTTGCAGATCGACGGCGGCAATCTCTACATGGGCATGCTGGGTGGAGTGTTGACCGACCGGGATGATCCGTTGTCGGTGACCTTCGCGCTCAACACCGTGCCGCAGGACCGCCCGCCGTGGGAGGTTTGGGTCAACCTGTCGGGCGAGCGCTTTACCCGCGAGGATCACCCCAGCGCCACCCACCGCGAGCATGCCGTCAACGCGCAAGACGCGCTGACGTTCTTCATCGTGTTCGACGAAGGCATTCGTCAGAACGCGCCGCCGATCACGATGGCCAAGGACACCGCCTTACAACAACTGATCGAGAGCAATCCGTCTTATATGCAAGCCGACACCATCGCGGCGTTAGCCGCGCAAATGGGGGTACCAGCCGACCGCCTGGCCAACACCATCGATCACTACAACAAAGTCGTGGCGATGGGCGAGGACATGGCATTCGGCCGCGAGAGCCTGCCGCGCGCCCTTGAGTCGCCGCCCTATTACGCGATCCATTCGGTGGCCTTCGCCATGCCGAGCCCGGCCGGTATCGCCGTCGATCCCGAACTCCACGCGCGCGATAGCGAGGGACGGGTGGTGCCCAACCTATATGCGGCGGGCGAAATCATCGGCAACACCCGGTTGATGGGCAACGCTTACATCTCCGGTATGGGGGTGGGGCCGACCGTGACGTTCGGGCGGATTCTGGGCGAGCGGCTCGGCTTGGGTTGACGCGTCCTTCGGGACGGCGCGCGCCGCGCGCCTCCTCAGGATGAGCTGGTGCGTGGTCTGGCGGCGGTTTTGCCGAACGTCACCCATTGCACCTAACCTGCTCATCCTGAGGAGCATCGCGTGATGTTGGTCCAGCTAACATCTTGGGGTGGCGAGCTAGCCGCACTACTAGAAATGGTACGGGCGAAACGTTCGCCGCCCCGAAACGCGGCTCTTCCTCCGGCGGTAGAGGCGGCCCCTAATGCGCCTCGTCCCAGTTCTGGCCGACGCCGGCCTCGACGACCAGCGGCACCGTGAGATGCACGGCTCGGGCGGCGTGTTCCATGACGTCCTTGACCAGCGCGCGGGTGTCGTCGGCTTCGGCCGCAGGCACCTCGAAGACCAGTTCGTCGTGGACTTGGAGCAGCATCTTCGCGCTCAGCTTCGCGTGCGCCAGCGCACCGGGCAGCAGGATCATCGCGCGCTTAATAATGTCGGCGGCGGCGCCCTGGAGGGGGGCGTTGATGGCTTGGCGTTCGGCGAAGGCGCGGTGGACGGGGTTTTTCTCGTTGATGGCGGGGAGGTGGATGCGGCGGCCGAATAGCGTGGTCACATAGCCGTCGCGGCGGCAGAGGTCTTTTTGCTGGTCCATGTAGCCGCGGATGCCGGGGAAGCGTTCGAAATAGGCGGCGATGTAGTCGCGGGCTTCGCCTTGCGGGATTTTGAGTTGGCGCGCCAGGCCGAACGCGCTGATCCCATAAATGATGCCGAAGTTGATCGCCTTGGCGCGACGGCGGACCGACGCATCCATGCCCTCGACGGGCACGCCGAAAACCTCGGACGCGGTCATCGCGTGAATGTCGATGCCGTCCTTGAAGGCTTTGTCGAGTTGCGGGATGTCCGCCATGTGGGCGAGCAGGCGCAGTTCGATCTGGGAATAGTCGGCCGAGAGCAGGACGCAACCCTTGTCGGCGACGAAGGCCTGGCGGATCTTGCGGCCCTCTTCAGTGCGCACCGGGATGTTTTGCAAGTTGGGATCGTTCGACGACAGGCGGCCGGTGTTGGCCACCGCGATGTCGTAGGTGGTGTGGATGCGGCCGGTGTCGGGATTGATCTCGCCCGGCAGTTTGTCGGTATAGGTGTTCTTAAGTTTGGAAATTTGCCGCCAGTCCAAGACCTTGTCGGCAAGCTCAATCCCCTGCCCGCCCAAGTATTCCAGCACGTCGGCGCCGGTGCCCCAGGCACCGCCTTTGCCTTTTTTGCCGCCGTCGAGGCCCATGTCCTCGAACAGGATTTCGCCGAGCTGTTTGGGTGAGCCCACGTTGAAGTCGCGGCCCGCGAGTTTGTGGATCTCGCCTTCGAGCCCGGCGAGGCGGCCTTCGAAATCCTTGGACATGACATGCAAGGTTTTGGGGTCGGCCTTGATGCCGGTGCGCTCCATCAGGGCCAGCACCGGAACGATGGGGCGGTCCAACGTCTCATACACGGCGACGACTTTGTTGTGGACCAAGCGCGGTTTGAGCACGGCGTGCAGGCGCAACGCGGTGTCGGCCTCTTCGCCGGCAAACGCAGTGGCTTGGTCGAGCGCGACATCGGCGAACGTCACGGCGGCCTTGCCGGTGCCGAGCAGGGTTTTCATCTCGGTCACGGTGCGGTCCAGATATTCCCCGGCGCTGCGACCCAAGTCGTGCGCGTGCAGCCCGCCTTCGACGTCGTAGGACAAGATCATCGTGTCGTCGACCGGGTTCAACGCAATGCCGTGACGCGCCAAGGCAATCGCGGCGCGTTTAATGTCGTGGCCGATCTTGAGGACCGCGGCGTCTTCGAGCAGCGGTTTGAGCAGCGCGAGCACCGCGTCGCGCGGCAGGCCGGGGCCGTCTTCGCCGGGGCCGTCGAGCAAATCGCGCTGCCGATCGGACGGGCTGCGCATCGGCACCCAGGCGGCTGTGCCCGGATCGACCGCGAGGCCAATACCGACCAACGCATCGCGCACCGGATGACCGGCGGCGGTGTGGGTGACGATAGCGACGCGGCCGCGCGCCTGGGCATTGGTGATCCATTGTTGTAAGGCGGCCGTGTCGGTCAGCGCGACATAGGACGATTGATCTGGGGCGGTACCGGCAGCGGGCGGCGGGGCGGTTTCACCGTCGACCCCGAACTTGACGCGCACGCGCTTGGCGATGGCGGTGAATTCCATATCGTCGAGGAACGCCAACAACGTCTCGACATCGGGCGTCTTGAACGTGAAGTCGTCAAGCGCATGATCAACCGCGCAGTCTTCGCGCAAGGTAACAAGCTCACGCGACAGGCGCGCCTGATCGGCGAATTCAATCAGGCTTTCGCGGCGCTTGTTCTGTTTGATCTCGCCCGCGCGGGCGAGCAGCGTATCGAGATCGCCGTATTCGTTGATCAACAACGCAGCGGTCTTGATACCGATGCCGGGGACGCCCGGCACGTTGTCGACCGAATCGCCGGCGAGCGATTGCACATCGATGACGCGATCGGGCCCGACACCGAATTTCTCGTGCACCTCGTCAGGGCCGATGGGGCGCGACTTCATCGGATCGAACATCGTGATGTGGCCGCCGACAAGCTGCATCAGGTCCTTGTCGGATGAGACGATGACGACCTCATCGCCGTGTTCGCGCGCGACCCGCACGTAGGTGGCGATGATGTCGTCGGCCTCAAAGCCCGCTTCTTCGACCACCGGCACATTGAAGGCGCGCGTCGCCTCGCGGATATAGGCGAACTGGGGCGCGAGGTCGGCCGGCGTTTCGTCGCGGTTGGCCTTGTATTGATCGTAGATCTCGTTGCGAAAGGACTCCGCGCCCTTGTCGAAGATCACCGCGATATGGGTGCCCTCGCCGGTGACGAAGTGATCCTCGAGCAGTTTGTTGAGCATATTGGCAAAGCCGACCACGGCGCCGACCGGCAGCTTGTCGCGCTTGCGGGTGAGCGGCGGCAACGCGTGGTAGGCGCGGAAAATGTAGCCCGAACCGTCGATCAAATAGACGCGGCGACGGTTGGCGGGATCGGATTTGACGGCAGGTTTTTGGGCGGCTGGAGGCATGGCGCCATGATGCCATGGGGGCGCGCGCGGCGGCACCCGAGCGGGGCGGTTATCCACAGTTAGTTGGTGGTGGGCCCTTCGTCCTTCGGGACGCGATCCAAC
>JAQBYN010000053.1 GCA_027622715.1 Pseudomonadota bacterium
CCAGCCGCTGGTTTTTCCGTGAATAATTCCCCCGATCCACAGACCGACGTTCCCGAAAAGCATGATTTTGTGCGGGAGATCGTGCGCAGCGACCTTGCGACGGGAAAACACAAGGGCGTCGTCACCCGGTTCCCGCCGGAACCCAACGGCTATCTCCACATCGGGCATGCCAAGTCGATCTGCTTGAACTTCGGCATCGCGGCCGAGTTTGACGGTCGTTGCCACTTGCGCTTTGACGACACCAACCCGACCAAAGAAGAGGCCGCATACATTGACGCGATCCAACGCGATGTGCGCTGGCTTGGCTTTGACTGGGGCGACCACCTCTACTTCACGTCCGACAATTTCGAACAACTCTTCGACTGGGCCGTGCACTTGATCGAAACCGGCAACGCCTATGTCGACGATCTCAGCGCCGAGGAGATCCGCACCCACCGCGGCACCCTGACCGAGCCTGGGCGCAACAGCCCGTTCCGCGACCGAGGCGTAGCGGAAAATCTTGATTTGTTCCAACGGATGCGCGCTGGCGAATACCGTGACGGCGAACGGGTCCTGCGGGCCAAGATCGATATGGCGTCGGGGAACATCAATTTGCGCGACCCGGTGATGTACCGGGTCATCCACGCGCCGCATCCGCGCACGGGCACAGCCTGGTGCATTTATCCCAACTATGATTTCGCGCACGGACAGTCCGATGCACTCGAGGGCATTACGCACTCCCTGTGCACGCTGGAATTCGAGGACCACCGGCCGCTCTACGATTGGTTCCTCGATCATCTACCGGCGCCGGCGCGGCCGCGCCAGCATGAATTTGCCCGTCTCAATCTCTCCTACACAGTACTGTCCAAGCGCCGCCTCATTCAGTTGGTCGACGAAGGCCGCGTGAGTGGCTGGGACGACCCGCGGCTGCCGACCCTTGCCGGCCTACGCCGCCGCGGCGTACCGCCCGAAGCTGTTCGCCAGTTCATCGGCAGCATTGGTGTCGCCCGCGCCAACAGCGTCGTCGACATGGCGATGTTCGATCATGCCGTGCGCGAAGTGCTCAACAAGACCGCGTTGCGGCGCATGGCGGTGATGCGGCCGCTCAAGGTCGTGATCGAGAATTATCCCGAAGGCCAAAGCGAAATGCTGCCGGCGGTCAATAATCCGGAGGATCCCTCGGCTGGCAGTCGCGACGTGCCGTTCGGGCGCGAGCTCTATGTCGAACGCGACGACTTCATGGAAGACCCACCCAAGAAATTCTACCGCTTGTCGCCCGGCCGCGAAGTCCGGTTGCGCTACGCGTACTTCATCACCTGTACCGAGGTGATCAAGGATGCCGCCGGCGAGGTGATCGAGCTACGCTGCACCTACGATCCGGCGACGCGGGGCGGCGACGCGCCCGATGGCCGCAAGGTGAAGGCGACATTGCATTGGGTGTCGGCCGCGCACGCCAAAACGGTCGAAGCACGCCTGTATGACCATTTGTTTGCGCGGCCTGATCCCGGCGCCGATGGCGACGCGCTTGCCGACCTCAATCCCAATTCCGTCGATGTGGTGACGGATTGCCGCGCCGAACCGGCGGTAGCCGATACACCGGCTGGCCAACCGATCCAGTTCGAGCGGCTCGGCTATTTCTATGTTGACCCGGACTCGTCCGGCACGAAACCGGTGTTCAATCGCACCGTCGGGCTGCGCGATACTTGGGCGCGGGTTCAGGCCGCGGCGAAAACGACGTAGCTGCCTAGGGTTTACCGATGCGAGGTTGGCCATCCGTCGACGCGCCGAATGAACGCTCCAGGGTCTTGGTGCTGTCGGCCGCGAGCTCGATTGCTTCGGACAGTAAACTCAAAATGCGAATGTTGTTGTCGAGGACATGCCGCGCTTCGGGTCGGGCATCATCGACGATCTTGGTTGCCCGCTTGATCAGGTCGCTACGGATCAACACCAAAATGTCTTCAAGCTTGTAGCCGTTGGGTTTTTCCTCGGTGGCAAGAAAATGGGTCATTTCTGTACTTTCCTGACGATCAGATCATTGAAGGCGTTGGCTCGATCCCCAACGCCTTCTGGCCAAATGGAATCATGCCGCGGTCATAGTTGACGGCAATCTGCGCTGCCGCCGCATTCAGGTCTCGTAGGTGTCTATGCACTGGATTGCCGTCAAAGAGTCCCATGGCGCCCATCGTGCTGGCAAGTCGCTCCAGGCCATTTTGGCATAGGCGGACGGCAAACGCCCGGTCGCGGGTCATTGCCCGGACCGTGTCCGCGTCGGGTGCCTCGTCGCGCTCGCCATAGCCGCGTAGGCGGTGGATTTGGGCCCGAACCACACGACGGGCGGTATCGATTTCCGCTGCCGACTCGGCCAGACGCAGCTGCACCGTCGGCTGCTCGGCGACAGTGTCGCTGCTCATAGCGCCGACCCGGACGCCGGTGATTTCGGTATAGGCCTTGAGGCCGCCTTCGGCGATCCCGACGATCGGGCCGAGCAGGCTGGTGCCAAAATACCCGGCCAGGGGCTTGCGCCAAATGAAAGGGTCGTCCGTGTGGCCGCCCGGCGGCCCGGGGCCCCAGAACGTCGCCATGGGCATTGCGCGGCCCGCCGGGACGAACGCTTCGGTCGCAGCGATATCTTTGCTCCCGGTACCGCGCATGCCCGAGACGAACCAGGTGTCCTCGATGGTGTGGTCGCGGGCCGGCAGCAATAGGAACATCGGTGGACCGGCGGGCGCACCATCGCGATCGGATGGGGTCCCAGAAACCAGGACCCAATGCGCGTGGTCGATCCCGCTGGCAAATTTCCAGCGGCCCGACACCCGGTAACCGCCGTGCTCAGGCGTCAGCCGCACGCCCTGCTGGACCGATGCATTGGCAACAAGCACGTCATGTCCGCCGTCATATATCTCTTCCTGGGCTGCGTCCGGGAAGCGACACGCATAGCAGTTGTTGGCAGCGACCACGGTTGCGATCCAGGCGGTCGATGGGCAGCTTTGGGCAAGCACGCGCCCAATGTCGAATTGGATGCCCCACGGTGATCCATCGCCGCCGTGGCGCACTGGTTGAAAATGGCGGAGTAGGGCCTCGCGATAAAGCAATTGCATGGTCTCGGACGGCACCTGCCGGGCCGCCTCGGTCGCGACCGCTCGACCGGCAAGGTCGGCAGCGATCTTCTTCGCCCGCTCAATGACAGGCGCCCAGCGGCGCGCCGCCTCGCCATCGGAAATGCTCGGCTGCGCGGTCATTTTTTGGCGATGCTGATCTTTCCGTTGCCCGACAGCAGGACAGCAATGGGTCGGGTCTTCTCGAAATGGGCGAACACGATCATCCCGATCACGGTTATTGGAACGCACAGGATTGCACCCACAATCCCCCACAGGCTGCCCCAGACCACAAGCGACAAAATCACCACAAGCGGGCTGAGGTTGAGCGTACTACCCATAATCCTTGGCTCGATGAGGTTGCCGATAGTGAATTGAGTTACGCCCAGGGTCGCAATGACAATGATGAAGGGAACCGGCGAGCTGAATTGAACCAAGGTCAACAGCGCGGGAAACGCGACCCCCAACATCGATCCGATGGTTGGGATGTAGTTGAGCATGAAGATGACGAAACCCCAGAACGCGGCAAAATCCACCCCGACCATCAGCAAGATGACGAAGCTTAGGCCGCCCGTTATCAGGCTCATCAGAGTCTTGACCCAAACGTAGGATTGTATCTGCGCTTGCATATGGTGGAACAGCGCGCGGAACTCTTTCTCCCGGCCGCTCCCTTCGAACATGCCTTTCATTTTGCCGTCAAAGCTGCGTTGTTCGACCAGCAAGAAGATGACGTACATCAAAATGATGCCGGCATTGCCAACGATTCCAGTCGTCGCCGCGGCGAAATTGGATGCCAATTCACGCAGGTCGACCTCGCCCAGCATTTGCTTGAGCTGCGGCACCTCGGTGAAGCCAAAAAAGCCAGAAACGCGCGCAATGAGGCGCTCCAGATTGGCTTGATAGACCGGCGCAGCCTCGATCACCTGCGCGATGTTGTCGCCGATCATGTTCCCGATAACTACCAACGCGACGATAACCGCGATCAATGATGCCGGTAGGTTGACCCAGCCCGGTAGGCGCCAGCCTGCGATTCGGATGCGGCCGAACAGACGGACCAGCGCATCGAGCAGGTACCAGATCATCACCGCGAGCGCGAGCGGGATCAAAATGTCGCGCCCCGTTACCAGCAGCACGATCGACAGCGCTACGATGCCGATTGAAACGCCGAATGCCATGAGATTAGCCGGGCCCTGCATGTCTTTTCCTCGCCGCTAAGGTCGCCCAATCTTAGCACGTCGGGGATGCCAAAGGTTGGGCCGGGCCGTCTATACTAACGGCACCTAAACACGGAGGCGACGATGGCGACGCGCACGGCACAGACCATGATTGGGGCGATAGACCGATATTTCGACACGGTGGACAACGGCGATGTCGCCGGGACGCTGGCCGAACTGACGCCGGACTGCACCATCGCCGTCGTCACCGACGGCGTTGCCCATCAAGGGCGCGACACGGCAATCAAGGCGATGTTCGAGCGGCGGCTCGAGAGCGTGAATATCGCATGGCACGGCAACCGGCGCTATGTCGCCGATCCCGTTACCGGACTGGCCTCGACCCGGTTCGACGTCCGTCGGACCAGCACCGATGGCAATCAGATCGCCATGGACAACATCAACTTCTTCGAGTTCGAGGGCGACAAATTGCACCGCATCTCGATCTGGATGAGCGGCGAAAACACCCTGCGCTAAGTCGCGCTCCGGGCGGTAAAGCCGCCATCGACCAGGATTTCCGTCGCGGTCACATATTTGGCTTCGTCCGATGCCAAATACAGTGCGGCGTAGGCCACGTCCCAGGCATCCCCCATATGGCCCATCGGGCACATGTCGTTGCGCCGGGCGACCGTTTTTTCGAGGTCACCGCCGTGGTATTGGCCGGCGACCCGGTGGGCAACCAGTGGCGTATACATCAACCCCGGAATAACAGTGTTGGCGCGGATGCCGCGGCGGACGTATTGCATGGCGACGCCGCGGGTGAATTGCACCAGACCCGCCTTGGCCGCGCGGTAGGCGATGAGGTCGCTGCCGTAATACGTCATCCCGGCGATCGATGCGACATTGACGATGGCGCCTTTGCCTTGCGCCTCCATCACCGGCAGCGCGCTCTTGCAGGTCAGGAAAACACTCTTCAAGTTCAGGTCGATGTTTGCGTCCCAGTCCGCCTCGGCCATTTCCACCGGGCCGCCCGGAACCGACCCGCCGACGTTGTTGTGCAAAATATCGATCCGGCCATAGGCCGATACGCAGCCCTCGACCATCCGCGTCACCGCCGCAGCGTCGGTGACGTCGGCGGCAAACGCAACGCACGACCCACCCTCGGCCTCGACCAGTCGGCGGGTTTCATCGGCGGCCTCTTGGTTGATATCGGCCGCAAAAATCTTGGCGCCTTCGCGAGCAAACAGCACGGCGGTCGCCTTGCCGTTGCCCCACCCTTCGGCGACGGAACCGGCACCGGTGATCAGCGCAACCTTGTCCTGCAAACGACCCGTCATGCTCGTCTCCTTAGTGCAGGGGTTTTGAAATAATTGGGCGGCGCACCGACGGCGCCTAAGTCGTGCGGTGTCCGCCTATTTGGTCGCGCCGTAGACCAGCCACGGCACCGCGGACGCCGTCGAATTGTCGAGAATGACATTCGTAGGGTCGAACCCAGCGTCTTCGGCAGGCTTGCGAAGATCCATGTCGTGCAACCTGCCCCAAAACGGCTCGGCGTTATAATGGGTACTCCAGTCGCGGGTAAAGGCGGTAAACGGATCTGCCGTCTGATTGAAAAAAGGCACCTCGCCATGAAGGACTAGGCCGCCCGAGCTCAGCAAGCGGTGGCATTCGCGCATGATCGAATAGATCGCCCTGTTGGATGTTTCGTGCAGCAAGATATGCGACACGATCAAATCGAAGTAACCGTCCGAAAAATCAGTCGCCTCGGCGTTCTGCTGTGAAAAATGAATCGCGCATCCCAGGCTCTCGGCGCGTGCCTGCGCGTAGCGCAATACCGGCGCGCCGACGTCGATGGCATGGATTTCCGCGCTCGGAAATGCATCCGCATAGGGCAGGGTGCAATGGCCAACGGCGCAGCCCATGTCGAGAATGCTCCGGGGTTGAAAGTTGGGACGGTGCGCCTTGATCCATTTGATCACGGCTCGCCCCATGTCCTCGTTATAGGGGCCCATGCTGCCCATCGCGAACATGTAAACGCCGGGATCGTAGATCGCGCCGGCCGTAACGTCGTCCGCGGTGCGATCAGTGTAGTAGCTGCCCGGCATTAGATGGATGTCGACCGCACTTTGATAGCGTGGCACCGCCACCGTTGGATCAAGCCGCAGGGTGCTGTGTTTCGCGCCGGAGCGGATTGCGCGGGCCCGGCCGCTGAGTTCTTCGATGCGTCGATGGGCGACCGATTCGCCGACCTCTTGTTTCAATTCCTGATACAGCCGCGACA
Source organism: Pseudomonadota bacterium (assembly GCA_027622715.1). Classification (GTDB taxonomy): domain Bacteria; phylum Pseudomonadota; class Alphaproteobacteria; order SHVP01; family SHVP01; genus CALJDF01. The sequence goes on from JAQBYN010000053.1 coordinate 6,507, forward strand.
ACGATCCCGACATTTGCCAATAGGGGTCGTGCTTGATGACGCGATGTACCTCGTGGCGATCTTTTGGCGCGCGCCCCAGCGAGCGTACCAGCGCGGGCGACACCCGCCGCTCGAAAACAGACTTGTTGCCTGCCGCGACATCCTTCGTGACGTGCTCTTTGAAACTAAAGACAAACTCCATGCGTGCAGCTTCGTCGTGGTCGGTAGCGGGTAACATCGCGTGGGCGCCGGGCAAAGGCATCGCCGTCTCCTAGAATTACGCGCCAACATTACACGGCACCGACGTCATGAGCCACTGGACCGTCTAAGCACTCGGTTTCGCGCGGGCCGCGATAATCGCCGCGTTCACTTCCGCGCCGTAGATGAACAGGACCGCGCTGGCATGGAAATAGACGAGGGTGAGTACCACGCCACCGAGGCTCCCATAGGTCACATTGAAGTCCGTTAGATTACTCAAATAGAGCGAGAAACCGGTCGCTAGGGCGATCCACAGTAGCGCGGTCAATGCCGCGCCCGGCCACACATCGCGCAGGCGCTGGCGGCGGCAGGGCAGCGTCGCGTGCAGGACGGCCAGAATGGAAAACAGAATTGCCACCGCGACGAGGTCGCGAACAGTACCGACGGCAACTTGGGCACTCGCTGGCAGCGCCAGTGTCGACGATAATACAGACCAGATTGCCGGCCCCAGAATAACGCTCAGCGAAAGTGTCAGGGTCAACGTACCCCCGGTCACGACGACGAGCAGACTCTCGCCCCGGCGTCGCCAGAACGGGCGAATCTCTTCGACGTTGTAGGCCCGGTTAAGGACGTGGCGAATTGCCTCAACGCCGCTCGAGGCGATCCACAACGCCCCGATCAAGCTAAAGGTCAACAGCCCGCCGCGCCGTGTCGCCAGCACTTCGTCCACGGCCGGGCGCAGCACCTCGTTCACGCGGCCCGGCACCAGGTCGAACACGCGGTCGATGAAAGCCTGAGCCGTCTGCGGCTCGCCGACGAATCCCGCTAATGTGGTGAGGAAGATCAAGAAGGGGAAGAACGACAGCATGGCCGTAAACGCCATGTGGCCGGCAAACAGAATGCCCCCATTGCGAAACAGTCGAGCGGTGCTATCGAAGAAAATACGCAGAAATTGCGCCATTGGTTGCCCCGTTTCCACAGGTCCCGGATGACATTGATGTCGTGCAACAAGGGGAACCGCAACCTCCCCGGACTTCCTGACCGAACCTGTGGTCGAAAATCGACCGTCAGCAACCCAGGATGGCGCTCTCCCGCGGGTGTACTCATCGCTCGGCGCGTTGGGAAGCTCGCCGATTCCTTAGCGTCAATAGGGCTGGGAGGTGCCCCGGTTGTCCACGTCGGGCGGGGCCGCCATAATCGGCCAGATCGAATGGAGGGAACAGATGGCCGTCGTTGAGAGTGACCTTGAACGCAGAGTTCTAAAACCCAGGTTGGCGACTCCGGAATCGCTGGCGGGCTACGGCTATCTGATTGGCGGCAAGACCGAGGCGCCGGATACGGGCTATTACGGCGCCGCGGTGCGCACCAGCAAGCCAGCGCCCTTCGTGTCGAACGACGATACGTCGTTGTCGCTTGCGACAATCAATCCGCGGCCGATGGAGGTGCGTTGGATGGAGTATCACAACAAACACACCCAGACCTTCATCCCGCTCGAGGGCAAACCTTTCGTTGCCGTTTTGGGCAAACCGACCTGTCGTCGCCCAGACGGCTCATGGGACGATACCAAAGACCAGACCCCGGAGATCGACACCGTTGAGGCCTTTTACTTCGATGGGGCTGCCGGGTTCGTCATGAATATCGGCACATGGCACGAGTTCCCGTTCGCGATCGAACCCGAATCGAACGTCGTGGTCATCCTAACGAACGAAACGACCGACAATCTCAAGAACGTCGTCGACGGCGAAGCGCACGGCGACGATCTTTGTAAGCGCGATCTTCAGAAACGCTTTGGGATTGTCTTCGAAGTCGAGCTATAGGGCGCCTATTTCACCTGGGCCACACGAAAGGTCCGCAAGCTGCCGTCGTGCTCGGTGACGCTTAGATACTCATCCTTGACGATCGAGTGGCGGTCTAACTTGAAGAGCGGCTCGTCGTCGTCCATCTGCTGACCTTCATAGTGAAAATGCCAGCCGCGCCCGACGTGGCGCAAGAGTCCGTTCTCGTCGTCCTCGCCCTCCCAGAACCGGCGCACGGTGCAACTGTCTTTGTTGGTGCGCCACTCCTCGGCGTCGAGATGGCCGTCTGAGGTGAGGGGTGCCACGAACTCGTAGCCCCGGGTCGCGCTTCCGTCGGGAAAGTCATGATCGCGGGCGAGTTCCAGTCGGACGAGACGCAGGGCCATGATGATGCTCCATGTGTGGTGGCATCTACTTTCTAGTGGCACGGGAGCGAGTTGGCGTTGAGCGAGGTCAACGCGGCAAGGTTTAGCCCTCGGTGGCGAACTCCAGCGCCGCGACATCGGGAATTGAGACCCGGTGTGTCGTGGGTAGCCCGATCAAACCCTCTTCGCGGAGCGCGGTGAACGTTCTACTTACCGTCTCGATCGTCAATCCAAGATAGTCGGCGATATCGCTCCGGCTCATCGCCAGGTCGAATGCGGCATCCCCGGCGCCGCAATCGGCGGCATGGCGCAACTGGCCGATCAGAAAAGATGCGACCCGTTCCTTGGCGGTCTTGCGTCCCAGGCAGAGCATTTGCTCCTGCGCCGCGGCCAGCTCGTCGTTCGCCATTTCATACAGGCGTTCGCGCACGGGCGGCATCTCGGTGAGCAATTCTTCCAGTTCGGTGACTTTGAACCGGCACAGGTCGGCATCCGAAATGGCCTCGGCCGAATAGGCGTACGTCTTCCTTGCGGCCAGGCCGAGGAAATCTCCAGGGTTCAGAAACCCGGTGATTTGACGGCGACCGTCCTGGAGCAATTTGAAGAGGCGAACGTGGCCCCGCGAGATGTTGTACACGTAGGGCGCGAGGTCGCCCTCATCGAAGACCGTCTGCCCGGGCCGAAACTGCACATGCGTAACGATTCGGTCCAGCGCATCGATACGCCCGGTGTCGATCGCCGAGCACATGGCTTTATGCCGCACGCTGCACTGGGCGCAGCGTCGTGGCAAACGAACTGTGGGACTTTCGGAATGAATGACGGACATTAGAGGCCGCAACTCCCCATTCTTTTCATTCCAATTGATACACCGCAAATCCACGGTGGTACAGCGCGGTCCATGATGCGCCATGGTTCAGTTGGCGGTGACGATCGCACCCTTGGAGATTGGCGAGGTCGATTTGGCCTATCCATTGGTCGCCCTTGGCGATCATCCGCCGTCGCTCGACTCTTGGCGGGTTCTGGCCAAAAAGGCCGTGCAGGGCCACGCGGAAGGCCGTCTCTGCGGGGTGATGGCGGCGCGTCGTCGCAGCCAAATTCGCGGGCTCTTCACCTACGAAGTCTCGACGACGGTGTCGCCCTCGATTTTGTGTATCGGCCATCTCAGCGTCAGCGAGCCCCTCGAAAGCCTTGTCCCATGGGATCGTCTGTTGTGGTCGATCGTCGAGCTGGGTCAGCAAAACAACTGTGCTGCAGTTCATATCGGTCTGCCGCCCGACCGCTCGTGGCTCTTGGACCGCTGGCCCGACCCCGAGGCGCTGGCCAATCCAATCGCCGTCGCTTGCACCGTGCGACGCATTAGATCGGTGCCGACGCTGCAAACGCAATAATCCAACGAACGACCTCGAACGTCACAACCGCGGCGCTCGCAAGGAAACCCAACAAGGG
>JAQBYN010000020.1 GCA_027622715.1 Pseudomonadota bacterium
CCTCGCAGATCGAGAAGGCTCAAGACCTCGCCCGCGAGTGGTTAGCAGCGCATCCCAACTAAATCTGTTTTCAGGCCCCTGCGGCCATCCCACAATGAACGAAACATGGGTAGAAACGTGGGTATATTATCTACCCAATCTTTTTATTGATATTTTACAATGGCTTACTTGATGAAGTGGCGGAGAGGGAGGGATTCGAACCCTCGAAACGGAAAACACCGTTTAACGGTTTAGCAAACCGGCGCCTTAAGCCACTCGGCCACCTCTCCCACGATGCGTTGTAGTGGGCGGTATTGAGCGAGTCAAACGCCAACAATGGCCGCGTCACCCGGATCAAATTTCCTCGATTCCGAGAGAAACGCTTGCGTTTGTGTGGGTGGTGGCTTTCCGAAAGACGATTCGCGCGCGCTCGCGTAAACTCTGCGCTCCGGGGCTGGGCCCGGCAACACGGTTCCGTACCATGAGCGACAAAATCTATCTCGTTTGCGAGCGCGTGTTCGCCCAACCGCATCTGTCGCGCGGGGAGTCGCACAACGTGCTTGGCGCGTTTAGCGATCACAAGGAAGCCGAGGCGTGGGCGCAAGAGATGCTCCGGCGCGAACGCCCTAACAGCAACGAGTATCCCGTTTACGAACTGACAGTCGGCAAGGGAAGCGCTAAGGCCATAAAGCCGGTCACCGTCGCGACGAACTGGGAACGCGGGCGTGCCGAAGACGTCATGAAAATGCATCGCTGGATAGACGACGATAAATAGCGTGTCGCGGACTAGCGCGTGATCCCGGCGGCGAGGCGCCCTTCGGTCACAAGCACGTGCCGGTCAGGAGGCGACGCGTCGCTTTCCGGCGTCGCGCTGGGTCTTCCCGTACAGCCGTTCCTTGATCGAGTTGTCCATCTTGATTTCCTCACCGGGCGCTTGGCGATCGGCCAACACCAGGAGGCCGCGTTGCACCGCGGGCCGCTTTTCTATTTCAAGATACCAACGCTGGAGATGCTTGTAGTCGCCGAGCTTCACCCCTTGAAAATAGGGAATGATCCAAGGCCAGACCGCCATGTCGGCAATCGAATATTTGTCGTTCGCTAGGTACTCATGCGTTTTGAGCCGCTGGTCCAGCACATTGTAGAGCCGCGAGGCTTCGTTGGTGTAGCGCTTTATCGCATAGGGAATTTTTTCGGGGCAGTACTTCCGAAAGAAGTTGGCCTGACCGAGCATCGGCCCGACACCGCCCATCTGAAACATCAACCACTGAATCACTTCATAGCGATCGCGCGCCCGCTTGGGCAGGAACTTGCCGGTTTTCTCGGCGAGATACATGAGAATGGCGCCCGATTCGAAAACGGCGATGGGCTTGTTGCCCGGGCCCTTGTCATCAATGATTGCCGGCATTTTGTTGTTCGGGCTGAACTTTAAAAAAGATGGTTTGAATTGATCGCCCCGCGTGATGTCGATGCCGGTTACTTTGTAGTCAAGCCGCGTTTCCTCCAGCATCGTATGAATCTTGATGCCGTTCGGTGTGGGCCAGGAATAGCAGTGAATCATGACGCGCCTCAGGCCGCTTTGCGGCGTTTGTATTGTGCCGGTCCAAACAACATCGCCTTGGTCTTGGCGTCCATCGGCCCCGGCCGACGCCGATCTGCGAGAACCTGCAGACCGCGTTGCACCGCCGGCCGCGCGTCGATGGTTTCGTACCAGCGCTTCAGATGCGGATAGCTCTCAAGTTTTTGCCCCTGGTTCGCGTGCGACCGCAGCCAAGGATATATCGCAATGTCGGCAATGGAGTACTTGTCGTTGGCAATGAATTTCGACTTTTTTAGCTGGCGGTCAATCACACCGTAGAGCCGCGTTGCTTCGTTGGTGTAGCGGTCATAGGCGTACTGAATGCGCTTGGGCGCGTAGTTTCTAAAATGGTGCGCTTGGCCGAGCATCGGACCGACACTCGCCATTTGGAACATCAACCACTGGATGACTTCGTATTTCTGCCGCGTCGCCTTGGGCAAAAGCTTGCCTTCTTTCTCCGCCAAATAGAGAAGGATGGCACCGGATTCGAAGAGCGCAATCGGTTTGCCGCCAGGACCCTTGCGATCGACGATCGCCGGCATCTTGTTGTTGGGGCTGATCTTCAGGAACGACGGCTTGAACTGGTCGCCCTGGCCGATATTGATCGGGATGATCTTGTAAGGAAGCTTTAGTTCCTCGAGCATGATGTGGACCTTGTGCCCGTTGGGCGTCGGCCATGTATAGAGATCGATCATCCTGGTTTTCCTCTTGTCGATGCGCTCTCGGCTCTGGTTTCCGTTGCCGCCTGGCGCAAATAGTTCAAACCCTGAATAGCCCTGCTTCCGTACCAGGATATCATCTCGCCGTCGATCATGCGCAGCGTCTTGCCGGGCAGTTTGAACTTTGCGCGAAACTCGGCGATGTGATCCTCGGTGAACTTGAACGGTTCGGTCGAAAACAAGACGACGTCCACGCCATCCAACAGTTTTTGCGTCATTGGAACGGTGGGATATCGGACCCTAGTATCGGTCGAAACGGTTCGCCAACGCACCAGTTCGAGCATCCTGGCGATATAGGTGTTGGGTGACACCGTCATCCATGGGTCTTTCCAGATGAGGTAAAGCACCCGCCGGTCGGTCAGCCGCGGCGCCAAGGTCATCACGGATCGCAACGCCATTTCGAAATCTTGGCAGAGCGCTTCGGCCCGTTCGGCCCGGTCGAAAATGCCGCCCATCATGCGAAACAGATCGAGGTTGTCGCGCGGTTGAATGGGATGGGTAACAACCAAATTGGGGACGAAGGCGCGCAATGTCTCGGCAAGTTCTTTGGTGTTTTCGTCGACGTTAAGAACAACGTGGGTCGGATTGAGCGCGCGCAGCCGATCGACTTTGATCTTTTTTGTCCCGCCGACGCTCGGCAGTTTATCGACCCGGCCTTCCGGATGAACGCAAAACTGGGTGCGCGCCACCAGCTGATCGCCAAGATTGAGGTCAAACAAGAGCTCGGTGATGCTGGGGACCAGCGAAACAATGCGCGCGTCGGCCGCGGCCACCGGCTCGTGCGCCACCCCCATGGCGTCGCGCGGGAAAGACCGGGTTGCCGACATCCGCCGCCCTAACCGCTAAGTTTTTGTTGCAACAAATCGTTGACGATCTTGGGATTCGCCTTGCCTTGGGATTGCTTCATTACCTGACCAACGAAGAACCCGAACAGCCTGTCTTTTCCGCCGCGATACTCGGCGACCTTATCGGGATTGCTCTCCATGACAGCATCGACGATGGCTTCGATCGCGCCGCTGTCTGTGACCTGTCGCAATCCGCGCTGATCGACGATCTCCGCTGGTGGGCGCCCCGTCTTCATCATCTCGTCGAAGACATCCTTGGCGATCCGGCCCGAGATCGTATCGTCGGCAATGAGGTCAACGAGCGCGCCAAGATGAGCCGCCGATATCGGCGACCGCGCAATATCAAGGCCGGATTTGTTCAAGGCGCCAAAGAGATCGCCCATGATCCAATTGGCGACGGCCTTCGCATCACGGTCACGGGCGGCTTCCTCGAAGAACTCGGCGACTTCCTTTTCCGCAACCAGGACGCCCGCGTCGTAGGGCGACAAGCCGAGTTCACCGACAAAACGCGCTTTGCGGTCGTCGGGCAGTTCCGGCAAGGACGAGGCGATTTCGTCGACCCACGCTTGGGTGAACTCCAACGGCAACAGATCGGGATCGGGGAAATACCGGTAGTCGTGCGCTTCCTCTTTGGAGCGCATCGACCTCGTCTCACCCTTGCGCGAATCGAACAGGCGCGTTTGCTGGGCGATCACGCCGCCTTCCTCGAGAATATCGACTTGGCGCTGCGCTTCGTACTCGATGGCCTGCTGGACGAAGCGCACCGAGTTTACATTCTTGATTTCGCAACGCGTCCCGTAGTCCGCACCCGGGCGGCGCACCGAAACGTTCACATCGGCCCGCATGCTGCCCTGCTCCATGTTCCCGTCGCAGGTGCCGAGATAGCGCAAGATCGAACGCAACTTGCGCAGATAGGCGCCAGCTTCTTCGGATGATCGAAGGTCCGGTTCGGAGACGATCTCCATTAGGGCAATCCCGGACCGATTTAGATCGACGTAGGTGCGATCGGGACTGAGATCGTGAACGCTTTTTCCCGCGTCCTGCTCGAGGTGGAGACGGGTGATTCCGATCTCGCGCGTGCGCCCGTCATCCATGTCGAGAACGACGGTGCCCGCACCGACGACGGGCTGCAAAAACTGAGAGATCTGATAGCCCTGCGGTAGGTCCGGATAAAAGTAGTTCTTGCGATCAAAAACGGACCGCAGGTTAATCTGGGCCTTCAGCCCCAAACCGGTACGGACCGCCTGCTCGACACACACTTTGTTGATGACCGGCAACATCCCCGGCATGGCCGCGTCGACCAAACCAACTTGGGTGTTCGGCTCGGCGCCGAAGGCGGTCGACGCGCCGGAAAATAGCTTGGAGTTTGAGGTGATCTGCGCGTGGACCTCCAGGCCGATCACCATTTCCCAGGTTCCTGTCGCGCCCTGGATCGTGCCGCTCATCAATTGCTCCGCCACCAGGGCGCCGGGCGGCCATCAAACGCCGCGGCGCGCTCTAAGGCACGGCCAACGCGCAGCACGGTTTCTTCATCGAACGCACGACCGACGACCTGCAGACCCAAAGGTAAACCTTGTGACGACAGACCGGCCGGCAACGACAATGCGGGCAGGCCCGCCATATTCGCCGGCACCGTGAGAATGTCGTTCAGATACATCGCGACCGGATCATCGCTTTTTTCACCGACGCCGAACGCCGGCTCTGGCGTAGTCGGTGTGAGCAGAACGTCAACTTTCTGCCAGGCTTGTTTGAAATCATCGGCGATCAGGGTGCGGACCTTTTGCGCTTGAAGATAGTAGGCATCGTAGTAGCCGGCCGAGAGAACATAAGTGCCAATCAAGATCCGGCGCTTTACCTCGGCGCCGAACCCGGCGGCGCGGGTCGTCTCATACATCTCGGTCAAATCGCCTTGGTCGACACGAAGCCCGTAGCGCACGCCGTCATAGCGGGCGAGATTTGACGATGCTTCGGCCGGGGCCACGATGTAATAGGCGGGCAATGCGTATTTGGTATGCGGCAAGCTTACGGCGACGATTTCCGCGCCGGCATCTTTGAGCCAGGCGATACCGCTATCCCACAATGCAACGATCTCGGCCGGTGTGCCGTCGATCCGGTACTCGGCCGGGATCCCGATACGCAGGCCTTTGACGCTTTTCTCCAACACGGATTCGTAGTCTGGGACCGCCACGTCGACCGATGTGGAATCCTTGGCGTCATGGCCCGCCATGGCCTTCAGCATGATCGCGGCATCACCCACCGTGCGGGTCATCGGACCGGCTTGATCAAGACTTGAGGCAAACGCAACGATGCCCCAGCGCGAACACCGACCGTAGGTTGGTTTGAGCCCGACCGTACCGGTGAACGCCGCGGGTTGACGGATCGAGCCCCCGGTGTCGGTACCGGTTGCGCCCAAACATAGTTGAGCCGCGACCGCCGCGGCTGAGCCGCCGCTCGATCCACCCGGGACTAGATCGCGATTGTCGCCCGGGCGTCGCCAGGGATTGAGGACCGGCCCGTAGTAGCTGGTCTCGTTGGACGATCCCATGGCGAATTCGTCCATGTTGGTTTTGCCCAACATGACTGCGCCTTCGCGCCACATGTTGGCGGTCACCGTGGATTCGTAGGCGGGAACAAATCCGTTGAGAATGTGCGAGCCCGCCGTCGACAAAACGCCCTTCGTGCAGAACAGGTCTTTGATCGCGACAGGGATGCCCTCGAGCACCCCAGCATCGCCTTTCGCCAAACGGACGTCAGCGCGGGCTGCGTCGGCGATTGCCCGGTCGGCGGTTTCAGAGACGAAGGCGTTCAGGGCTCGCGATGCTTCAATCGCCGCAATATGACTCTCCGCCAGCTCGCGCGCCGAGATCGACCGATCGCCGAGTTGGGCCCGCGCGTCGGCGATCGTCAGGCTGGTCAGCGACGTGCTCACTCGATCACCTTTGGCACGACAAAATAGCCATCCGCGGTTTCGGTGGCGTTGCCGAGGATATCTTCTCGGCACCCACCATCGGTCACAACATCGTCGCGGTGATGAAGTGGATGGCCGACCACGCTGGTCATCGGTTCGACCCCCGCGGTGTCGACTTCGTTGAGCTGCTCGATCCACTTGAGGATGCCGGAAAGTTCGTCTGCCATCGGCGCCAGGTCTTCGTCCGGCAGAGAAATCCGGGCAAGCCGCGCGATGCGGGCGACGGTGGCTTTATCGAGCGACATATGGCACGTTCTATAGTGGCTTTCCGACATCCGTTCTGGGCGGAAAAAGCGCAGAATTCCGGGCAAAATCGAGCGGACCGTAACACTCGCCATGTGTCCAGGCAAGACCAGTGATCTCGACCTGCTACGAGACCGGCTGCGGCCGGGTGAGCGGCTATTGGGCCTTGATGTCGGTGCCAAAACGGTGGGAATCGCGATTTCCGACGGCCGGTTGGGTCTGGCGACGCCCGTTCACACCTTGCGCCGGGGCAAGCTCAAGGACGACGTCGCGGCGCTGCGCACGTTGATCGCCGAACGCAACGTCGGGGGACTAGTGATCGGCCTGCCGGTCAACATGGACGGGAGCGAAGGCCCGCGCTGTCAGTCGGTGCGCCAGTTTGCGCAAAACATCGGATTATCAATCGACCTTCCAGTGGCGTTTTGGGACGAGCGGCTATCGACCGCTGCGGTTGAACGATCGCTGATCGGCCAGGACGTCTCGCGCCAGCGCCGCGCCGCGGTGATCGACGCCCACGCGGCAGCGTACATCCTCCAGGGCGCGCTTGATCGCATGCAAGTCATGACGACGCAGGAGCCGACCGACGATGTCTGAGGTGCTTTTCGGAACGGTCCCGGCGTTTCTGGCGATCCTGCTCGGGGGCGCCCTACGCTACCGGCAATTCGTCGCCGCCGGGGCATGGGCAGAACTCCAGAAGCTGAACTACTACCTGTTTCTTCCAGCCATGTTTGTGTCCGGATTGGCCGGTGGCGTCTACACGGGTGCACCCCTTCTATCGATCATCGTCGGTGTCGCTGTCGTTCTTGGTGCCGGAAGTGCTGCGATTTGGTTTTGGAAGAGCCAGGTACCACGGGCTGCTGATCTTGGGCCGCAACTCCTGGAAGGCGCCATCCGCGCCAACGTGCCGTACGGTATGGCGGTGAGCTTTGCGTTTGGCGGTAGTGCCGGACTTGAACTCTTTCTCGTTGCGGCGGCCGTCTATCTCCCCACAGTGGTGATCGCTGGCGGCCTCTACAGCCAACTCTCCGGCCGGCAAGATCGTGATCCGGATACGGCGCAAGAATACGCGCTGGCGACCGCGTTTCGTTTGCTCGCACGCAACCCGATTGCAATCGGAATCGTGCTCGGCGTGGGACTCAATGTCCTGAATCTGCCGATCCCAACGGGACTGGGTCGTGTCGTGCACGTAGCGGGCTTTGCCGCAATGCCTATTGGATTGCTGGCCACGGGTGCAGCCCTCAATATCGCCGGTGCCCAAAACGCCCTCGACGCGGCCCGCGTCGCCGTGATCGCCACGCTGGCCTTGAAGCTGCTCGTGTTGCCGGCTGGCGCTGGCCTTATGGTCCTGATATTTGGGCTTTCCGGCCCGGCTGCGGTCGCTGTCGTCTTGATTTCGGCGCTCCCTTGCCTCGTGCCACGCTTCACGGTTGTCGCCGAGCCAACCCAAGGCATCCTGCCCGGCATCGCAACACTTGCGACGCTACTCTCGGCTGTGACCATTCCCGTTGCGCTTTGGCTCTTTAGCTAAGTGTCGACCGCTTCGACGAAACGCTTATAGTAAGGTTTTGATGACATCCGCCGACGCGAAGCCCTTCCCTCACCGCCATCTGCTGGGCATTGAGCACCTGTCGGCGGACGAGATTTCAGCGCTCCTGGACCATTCGGACGCCTACGTCGAGCTCAATCGCCGCCCCGAGAAGAAGCTCAACCGGCTGCGCGGTCGCACCCTAATCAACCTTTTCTTCGAAACCTCGACGCGGACCAAGACCTCCTTCGAGCTAGCCGGAAAACGCCTGGGCGCTGATGTCATTAATATGTCGGTTGAGGGTTCGGCCATTAAGAAGGGGGAGACGCTCATCGATACGGCGATGACCCTCAATGCCATGCAGCCAGACGCGATGGTCATCCGTCACCCCGATAGCGGTGCCGCCGATCTGCTCTCGCAAAAGGTCAACGGGTCGGTCATCAACGCCGGGGACGGCAGTCATGCCCACCCCACCCAAGCGCTGCTCGACGCAGTAACCATCCGACGGCGTCTGGGCCACCTAAAGGGTTTGACCGTGGCCATTTGCGGCGATATTCTTCACAGCCGGGTGGCGCGCTCGAACATCCAGTTGTTCGGGAAAATGGGCGCACTGGTTCGAGTCGTCGCCCCGCCCACACTTTTGCCGGCATCGATCGAACGCTTGGGCGTCGAAGTCCACAACGACATGGTGGCTGGCCTCAAAGATGCCGATATCGTCATGATGCTGCGGCTCCAAACCGAGCGCATGAAGGGCGCCTTCGTGCCGTCCATCCGCGAGTACTTTCGCTACTACGGACTTGATCGGGAAAAGCTTGCCCATGCCAAACCCGATGCGCTGATCATGCATCCCGGACCGATGAACCGTGGGGTGGAGATCGACACCGAGGTCGCAGACGATATCAACCGAAGTGTCATTCGCGAGCAGGTCGAGATGGGTGTCGCTGTACGCATGGCCTGCCTCGACGCATTGGTGCACCAAAAACTTGAGCGGCCGACTGACGTGGCCGCGGCATGAGCGACAGAATTGCCTATATCAACGCACGCTTGCTGGACCCGGCGACGGGCACAGACGGCCCCGGCGATGTGCTGACTATCGGTGACGAAATCGCTGATGTCGGCGCACTTTTCGGCGGTGGACTACCTGATGGAAGCATCGTCATTGACTGCGGCGGCCATTGTCTGGCGCCAGGTCTGATTGACATGATGGCGACGTTAGGTGAGCCCGGACGCGAGCATAAGGAAACGATTGCCACCGGCACCCGGGCAGCAGCCGTTGGCGGCGTTACGACGGTGATCGCGTCACCCGACACCCGTCCGATCATCGACGAAATCGCGCTGGTCGAATTTGTCGAGCGACACGCGCAAGCCACCGGCCAGGTCCGCGTCTTGCCTGCCGCGACCATCACCAAGGGAATGGGCGGTCAGGAGATGACGGAATTCGGCCTGCTGATGGAGGCAGGCGCCGTCCTGTTTACTGATGGATACAAGAGCATCGTTAATGCGCAAGTCATGCGGCGTGCGCTGTCCTACGCGTCCAACTTCAACGCGCTGATTTCCCACCACACCGAGGTACCTGAGTTGGTCGGCGACGGTGTGATGAACGACGGTGAAACGGCAACCCGCTTGGGGCTGAGCGGCATTCCCGGCATAGCGGAAACCATCATGCTGGAGCGCGATATTCGGATCGTCGAGTTGACGGGCGGACGTTACCACGCGTCGTCGATATCGACCGCCGACTCCGTCGCCGTGGTACGCCGCGCCAAGGACAAGGGGCTACGGGTTACCTGTGGGGTTGCGCCTTATCATTTCGCCCTCAACGAGAACGAAGTCGGTCACTATCGGACGTTCGCGAAGGTGAGCCCGCCGCTACGCGGTGAGCGCGACCGCGAAGCGATTGTTGAAGGTTTAGCGGACGGTACGGTCGATGTAATCGCAAGCCATCACCGTCCGGAAGATCCCGAAGCCAAGCGGCTCCCCTTCGCCCAGGCTGCATATGGCGCCGTTGGGCTAGAGACCTTGTGGCCGATCAGCCTCGAGCTCTATCACAAAGGACTAGTCTCTCTGCTCGACCTTCTTGCTCGTTTGACGCTTGGACCGGCAACTATCCTTGGTCTGCCGCAGGGTCGCTTAGCACGGGGCGCACCAGCCGACCTGCTGATATTCGACGCCGATACGCCGTCACGAATTGATGCGGCCACGTTTCAGAGCAAATCGAAAAATTCGCCGTTCGATCAGCGGCCCGTCCAAGGCCGCGTCATGCGCACGGTGGTCTCCGGCGCGACTGTCTACGAACAACGTTCGTGAGCGGCAATGCCTGATCCAGTCGGCGACATCTCCTTCATCTGGCCGTACTTTGCGGTCTTCATTGCCGCCTATCTGATCGGGTCGATCCCGTTCGGACTAATCGTGACGCGGTTCGCGGGCCTCGGCGACATCCGAAAAATAGGTTCGGGCAACATTGGAGCGACGAACGTTCTGCGGACCGGCCGTCGTTCACTCGCCGCCCTGACGCTCATCCTTGACGCCAGCAAAGGCGCGATACCGGTGGTGTTGGCCGACCACTTCTTGTTTCGCGATCAGGCGATCATGGCCGGCGCCGGCGCGCTGCTTGGTCACATGCTCCCTATATGGCTGATCGCCTCCAGTAAGCACGGCATTGGGTTTGCGCTACGCGAATCGATTCTCTTGGTTGTTGGCGCTGGCGTCACCTTGTTGGGAAAGGAACTCATCAGCGTTGCCGGCGCGGCGTTGCTGGCGTCCAGTACGATCTTCGCTTGGGGGGGCAAAGGGGTCGCCACCGGGCTCGGCGTCCTCCTCGCAATAAACCCGCCAATCGGCGTCCTCGCATGCGCCACGTGGCTGATTCTGGCTCTGGTCTTTCGATACTCCTCCTTAGCGGCAGTGGGCGCTTTTGTTACCGCACCTGTTTACGCCGTGATCTTGTCCAACGTGCCGCTGGATGGCGCTTATTGGTCGGATCCGCAAAGAGTGGAATTTTCGATTTTCGTGGCTGTAGTCATCTTGATCAGGCACGGCGACAACATCGGGCGGTTGCTCACCGGCGTGGAACCAAAGATCGGAAAGCGCACAGGAGGACCGGACGCCGCGAGGGGAGAATGACGCTGTGGCCGTTGCGCACCGCGAGATTGTCGACAGGCTGCGGCTCATCCGAAGCGAGTCCGTCGGGCCAGTTACCTATCGCGAATTGGTCCGCCGCTTTGGCACCGCAGGCGAAGCCCTAAGGGCCATTCAAGACCTTTCCCGCCGCGGCGGACGACAGACACCCCTTCGCCTCGGCAAGGCTGCCGATGCTGAAGCTGAGCTGGCCATGGCCGCGGAACAAGGCGCCCAAGTTGTCATGCACGGTGATGCCGCCTACCCGGCCCTGTTGCACGAAATACCCGATGCCCCGCCGATCCTATATGCTCTAGGCGACATCGCTATCCTGAACAATGACGCTGTCGCAATCGTCGGCGCGCGCAATGCGTCTGCCATCGGCATGCGCTTTGCGCGTGAACTCGCGACCGATTTGGGCCGCAGCAATATCGTGGTCGTGTCAGGCCTTGCCCGCGGCATCGATGCGGCCGCCCATCGCGGCGCGATCGACACCGCAACAATCGCCGTTGTCGCCGGCGGCCTTGATCAAATCTATCCGCCCGAGAACGAAGGGCTGTTTCGCGAGATTTGCGAAAAGGGATGCGTCATTTCGGAAATGCCACCCGGCACGGTGCCCCAGGCGCGCCATTTCCCGCGTCGCAATCGGATCGTCTCGGGGTCGTCGAAGGCCGTCATTGTCGTTGAGGGCGCTACGCGATCAGGCTCGCTCATTACGGCGCGGCTTGCGGGCGAGCAGGGCCGCGATGTCTTGGCTGTTCCCGGTTCACCGCTCGACCCGCGCGCCCGTGGCCCCAATGCATTGATCCGGCAAGGTGCGGCGATCTGCGAATCGGTCGATGATGTGCTCGCAGCGCTGAGCCTGCCGCGACTGCCTTCGACACGGAACAACGATGACGAGGTGGATCCGGTGCACGATTTCGGAAACGACGATACCGAAGCAACACAACGCCACATTCTCGAACGCCTCTCTGTCGCGCCGGTGGACATCGATGAACTCGCGCGAAGCTGCAATGTCCCCTCGCTGCTTGTGAGCACGTCACTCCTCGAACTGGAGCTCGCCGGACGGGTCCAACGCCTTCCAGGCCATCGCGTCCAATTGTCGGGGTGACTCCGCGGCCATTGCAGCGATACCCAGACAACGCAGGACCGAGGGGTTCCGGGCTCTTTATGCCTGCTGTGTACGTGCGGAGCGCGCGTTAAGCTGCTGCGATCCTTAACAAATTCTTCAACCGGCCTTTGTTAGGGTTCACGGACGGCGCGATGGCTCACAATTGACACTGCCTTCGCTTTTAGACTAAGTGCTGGCCGCTCAACATCCGCCCTAGGCCGCGTTGAGTATCAACGACGAGCCCGAAAACCATAACGCACACCCTATGAACGTTGTCGTCGTCGAATCACCCGCCAAGGCAAAGACGATCAACAAGTATCTTGGTGACGACTATATTGTGCTGGCAAGCTACGGCCACGTGCGCGATCTGCCTTCAAAAAACGGCTCTGTCGATCCTGATGCCGATTTCGCGATGACATATGAAATCGACGCCGGTTCGGCCAAACACCTCAAGGCTATTGCTCAGGCTTTGAAAGGTTCGGATCGCCTCTTCCTCGCAACCGATCCGGATCGCGAAGGCGAAGCAATCGCCTGGCATGTCTACGCCGCGCTGGGCGAGATGAAGGCGTGCAAGGGCGTCGAGGTGAAACGTGTGGTGTTCCACGAGATCACCAAGAGCGCGGTTCAAGAAGCCATGCTGCATCCGCGCGATATCGACATGGATTTGGTCAATGCGCAGCAAGCGCGTCGCGCGCTGGACTATTTAGTCGGGTTCACGCTTTCGCCGGTGCTCTGGCGCAAACTGCCGGGGGCCCGTTCGGCCGGCCGGGTTCAATCTGTGGCGTTGCGTTTGATTTGCGAGCGCGAGCTCGACATCGACAAGTTCGTGCCCCAGGAATATTGGTCGATTGCGGCGGACTTTCGGACCGGCGATGGCTCAATTCTTCCGGCCCGACTGGTTCAGCTTCGCGGCAAAAAGCTCGATAAATTTTCCCTCGCCAATGAAGCCGACGCGCAAAGCGCGCTCGCCCTCATCCAGGCGTCACCCGGGTTCGCTGTGGCCGACGTTGCGGCCAAGGAAACCGCCCGACACCCACCACCGCCATTCACGACCTCGACCCTCCAGCAGGAGGCGTCCCGCAAATTGCGCTTTGCGGCGCGGCGGACGATGCAGGTCGCTCAGCGACTCTACGAGGGCGTCACGCTCGGCGGCGAGGTGACGGGTCTTATTACCTACATGCGCACCGATGGTGTTCAGATCGCCAACGAAGCTGTGGCCGGTTGCCGTCAGGTGATTGGTAGCCAGTACGGCGCGCCCTACGTCCCCGACAGCCCGCGGGTCTATAAGACGAAAGCCAAGAACGCCCAAGAGGCGCATGAGGCAATTCGCCCGACAGATCTGAGCCGGCTGCCAAGCGATATGGCGAAATACCTTTCGGCTGAACAAGCCCAACTCTATGAGCTTGTGTGGAAACGAACGATCGCGAGTCAGATGGCGAGTGCGCGCCTAGAGAATGCGAGCATCGATATTTCCGCGGTTGACGGCAACAGCGCCTTTCGTGCAACAGGCCAAATCATTCTCTTTGACGGCTTTCTGAAATTCTACCAAGAGGGCCGCGACGACGTCTCGAGCGACGACGCCGATGACAGCGATCGTGCCTTGCCGAAGGTCGCGGTGAAAGACCCGCTGGAGCACGGCGAGGTCAAGCCCGCACAACACTTCACCGAACCACCGCCGCGTTTCACCGAGGCCACGCTTGTGAAGCGGCTTGAGGAACTTGGTATCGGCCGTCCCTCGACCTACGCCTCAATCCTGTCGGTCTTGCAGGACCGAAACTACGTTCGACTGGAGAAGTCGCGATTCTTTGCGGAGGATCGTGGCCAGTTGGTAACGGCGTTCCTGGTGAGCTTCTTCGAGCGGTATGTTGAGTACGACTTCACGGCCGATCTTGAAAACCAACTCGATGAAGTGTCGGCAGGCAATGTCGATTGGAAAAGCGTTCTGACAGCGTTCTGGCGCGATTTTACCATCGCTGTCGGCGGCACCAAAGAGCTTCGCGTTCGCGAGGTCTTGGACTCGTTGAATGAAATTTTGGCTGACCACGTTTTCCACCCAAACGAAGACGGCGGCGATCCGCGCAAGTGTCGCGCCTGCGAAAGCGGGTCCTTGAGCATCAAGCTGGGTAAATTCGGCGCCTTCGTCGGCTGCTCAAACTACCCGGAATGCCGTTTCACCCGCGCGTTGGGCGATGCCGGCGAGGGCGACAACGGGTTGGTCGGCCCACGTGAACTCGGGGCTGACCCGACCACCGAAGAAGCCATTACGGTTCGCAAAGGCCCCTACGGGTTCTACATCCAGCGTGGTGAGGCTGAAGGCGATACCAAGCCAAAGCGGGTCACGATCCCAAAAGGCGCCGACCCCCACGAGCTGAAACTCGACGAAGCGGTGCGGTTCCTGTCGCTCCCACGGGAGATCGGCAAGCATCCCGAAACAAGTAAGAAGATCAGTGCGGGCATAGGGCGTTTTGGTCCCTATATTCGGCACGACGGTGATTACCGGTCCCTGGGCGATGACGAAGATATTCTGTCGGTTGGGCTCAATCGCGCGGTAGCGCTCCTCGCGGAGCCCAAACGCCGCCGCGGCCCAAAGGTCCTCAAAGCATTGGGCGAGCATCCAAGCGACGCCAAGGCAGTCGCCGTCCTCGAGGGCCGCTACGGTCCCTACGTTAATCATGGCTCAACCAATGCGACGTTGCCGGGCGGGACCGAACCGGCGGAGGTCACACTCGAAGTCGCCCTGAGCCTGTTGGCTGAGCGCGAATTGAAGACCGGCGGCGGGAAGAAAACCAAGAAGCCGGCCGCTAAGAAAGCCAAAGCAAAAAAGGCCAAAGCGAAAAAGGCCAAAGCGAAGCCGAGCGCCAAGGGTAAAGCCAAGAAACCGCGGGCCGCATCCAAACCGGTGAGCAAGACAGCCAAGCCAGAACCGGCTGCCGCGACTGAAGACTAGGCGCATGGCCCCCGGCGGACGCGCTGCGCACTTCCCGACGCGAGACGAAATACTCCGCTACATCCAAGACAATCCGGAACACGCGAGCAAACGCGAAGTGGCCCGCGCGTTCGCCATCAAAGGCGATGCGCGCAAACAGCTCAATAGCATCATTCGCGAGCTCATCGACGAGGGAAGCTTGGAGCGGCGACGGGGCCGCCGAATTGGCGACCCGACAAAACTGCCCAACGTCACGACTCTTGAAATTAGCGATGTTGACGTGGACGGCGAACTTTGGTGCCGGCCGTTGCAATGGGAGTCCGAGAAAGAGGCGCCGCGGATCCTCTTAATCCCGGACAAGCGGCGCGCCGGCGTACCGGCACTGGGACCGGGCGATCGGGTGCTGGCACGGCTAGTCGAAAAAGAAGCCGGTACCTACGAGGCGCGCATCATGCGGGTCATCGGCCGCGGGCCGGATCGCATGGTCGGCGTATTTGAGCTGGTGGGCGGCCAGGGTCGCATTCATCCGGCGAACCGAAACGGGCGCGATTTGTGGGTGTCGGGCGCCGACAGCGGCGGCGCCGAGCCAGGCGACTTGGTCCAAGCAGATGTCTTGCCGGCGCGCCGACTCGGCCTCGAACAAGGCCGGGTCGTTGAACGAATTGGCAGAAAAGACAATCCGCGCGCGCTCAGCCTCATCTCGATACACACGCACGACTTGCCGACGCGCTTCAACCCTGACTCGGTAGCCTTGGCCGAAGTCGCCGCAGTGCCGCCACTCGGCAAACGAACCGACTTGCGCACCGTTCCCCTGGTGACCATCGATCCGGAGGACGCCCGCGACTTCGACGATGCGGTGTGGGCAGAACCCGACGACGATCCGGCCAATCCCGGCGGCTGGCACCTGCTGGTCGCCATCGCCGATGTAGCCCACTACGTCCGGAGCGGATCGGCGCTCGACGGCGATGCCATAAAGCGGGGCAATTCAGCTTATTTTCCGGACCGCGTCGTGCCCATGCTGCCCGAAGCGTTGTCCAGCGGAGTCTGCTCCCTTCGGCCCAACGAAGAACGCGCGTGCATGGCCGTCGAAGCGTGGATCGACCGTGAGGGCAACAAGCGTAAGCACCGCTTTGTGCGCGGTCTGATGCGCTCGGTGCACCGGTTCACCTATGCGCAGGCGCAGGCGCTATTCGAGGCCGAGGACGATACCGGGGCGCTCAGAGATCAAATCGTGATGCCGCTGTACCGCGCCCACGATGCGCTGATGAAGGCACGCCAGAAACGAGGACCACTTGCCCTCAACCTCCCCGAACGGGTGGTCCGGCTGGCGACCGACGGCGACATCGTGTCGGTCGAACCGCGTGTTCCGTTACGAAGCCACCAGCTCATCGAAGATTTCATGATCCTCGCCAACGTCTGCGCGGCTGAGACGCTGGAGGAGAAGAAGACGCCCTGCATGTACCGAATTCACGACGAACCTGATCGCGAGAAACTCGCCGCCCTTCGAGATTTCCTCAAAACGATGGATCTCAATCTGGCACCAGGACAGGTCCTCAAGCCGAAGGCGTTCAACGCCATCCTCGCAAAAGCTGAGGGGTCGCCAGCCGAGCATCTGGTCCACCAGGTGGTTCTGCGTTCCCAGTCCCAGGCCGTCTACAGCCCGGACAACATCGGCCATTTCGGTCTCGCCCTGCCGAGGTACGCGCACTTCACGTCGCCCATTCGGCGCTACGCCGACTTGTTGGTTCACCGCGGCCTAATTGCGGCCTGCAACCTCGGCAACGATGGCCTGCCACGAAACGATCCGACCGACTGGCGCCAAGTCGGCGAACGCATTTCGCGCGCCGAGCGCCGCGCGATGGCGGCTGAGCGTGATGCCATCGACCGATTTACGGCGCTATTCTTGAGCGAGAAGGTCGGCGCCCAATTCGAAGGCCGGGTCAGCGGGGTTTCGCGCTTCGGGCTCTTTGTTGCGCTTGAGGAAAGCGGCGCCGACGGGTTGGTGCCCATTCGAACTTTAGGCGCCGAGTTCTTCCAGCATGACGAAGCCCAGCACGCGTTGTTCGGCGAGCGCACCGGCGAGACCTGGCGACTTGGCGATGTGGTCACCGTCAAACTGCTGGAAGCCGATCCGATTGGCGGCCGGATGCGCTTGGAGATCGTGAGCGATGCGCCGGCGCGCAGCGCACCTGGAGCGAAAAAGCGGCCCCCAAAGGGGCGAAGCCACGGCGGAAGACGGGGCGGAAAAAGGCGATAAGCCCGATGTCAACGCATGGCGCTGTTCTACCGGCGGTTTTTCTCAGGTAGAACACGTCTAATGACCAGCCTTCATGCCAAAGCAAAGTATCCGCGCGATGCGGCCAGTCTTATTTTGGTTCGCCAGAAAAGCAGTGAGGCCGAAGTCCTTATGGGCCGGCGCCCCAAGCGCCAAGCATTCATGCCCGACGTTTACGTTTTCCCCGGCGGCGCGGTCGATCGGCGCGACGGGTTTGCGGAGATCGCCAGCGATTACCATCCGTCCGTTAACGATGCGCTGACCCGCCACTGCACAGCGCACCGCGCTCGTGCGCTCGGCCTTGCGGCCATTCGAGAGACCTATGAGGAAACCGGCCTGATGTTTGGCCTTGCCGCGCAGACATTCGCGCCAAAGCCACCGCAGGGTTGGACGGCCTTTGCCGAAGCTGGAATCAAGCCAACGCTGAGCGCCCTTGGTTTCGTGGCGCGCGCTATTACCCCCATGGGGCCACCGCGGCGGTTTCATGCGCGGTTCTTTTTGGGCGATGCGCGCCATCTGCATGGCACACTTGCCGACACCGACGAATTGCTCGACTTGAGGTGGGTCCCGCTAAGCCAAGCTGGGGCGCTACCCCTCGCCGGGGTCACGGAATTGGTGATCAAAGAAGTTGGCCGCGCACTATCGCAACGGCCGGAAGACGACGCCCGCCAGGGAATTCCCGTCATTACGCGACGAATGGGAAAGCGGGTGATCCGCTACGAAATGGGCGACGGGCGAATCGTTCGCGGTCTTTTTGAGTCTGCGTTGGATCCAAATCCCTAGCTTGACTCCGCGTCCGGCAGTCAACACCCTAGTGCGGCGCACCGGAGAGCTTGTTCTCACCGGTCGTTCGTGTTGGGGTCGACATAATCAGACAGTTCTCTAATGCCGCCGTTGTTGGTTTTGCGTTCGCCTTGGCGACCGCGATGCCGGTTCACGCCGCGGGCTACAAGGTTGGTCAGGATAGCGTTTCCGGTGCGGGCGTTGCTCATGCCGGCGGCGCGGCCGCCGCAAACGACGCGTCGACGGTGTTCGCCAATCCTGCCGGGATGACACATTTGGAGGGGCGGCAGCTTGTCCTAGGCGGGCACCTGTTGCGGCCCAGCGCCAAGTTCACCAATGAAGGTTCGATCGACGCGGCCAACGCCGCCATCACTGGTGGCGAAGGGGGGCAAGGTGGTGTTGGGGCCTTCATTCCCAACCTCTATGGCGTCTGGACCTTGCCGAATGAGCTGAAGTTCGGTCTTGGCATTAACGCACCCTACGGCCTCGCCGTTGACTGGGAAGAAGGCTGGGTCGGGCGATACAACGAACTTGGCGCGTCGGTGGCGACGGTTAACATCAACCCGGCCCTCGCCTACCGGGTCGGCAATCGCCTTAGTATCGGCGGCGGGCTTAACGCGATGTATAGCCGCGCCCGGCTGACCCAAGCGATCGATTTCGGTCGGGCCCTCGGTGGGACCGCACAGTCGCTTGACGGGAGCAGCGATTTTTCGGGCACAGATTGGGCGTTCGGCTTTAATCTTGGGGCGCTCGTCGCCGTCGATAGAAACACACGGGTTGGGGTTCAGTACCGATCAGGCATGGAATTCCATTACGACGGCGAGGTCGATTTTTCGGTTCCTGCGGGGGCCCGTACCGGCCTCAATAATGCAGGTCAGCCCAATGCCTTTACCGACGGCAATATGCGGGCCGATTTGCCGATACCGGACACCGCATCGGTCAGCATCTTTCATGATGTCCCGAACTCCAAATGGGCCGTGATGGCCGACCTAACCTGGACGCGCTGGGAGGTCTTCGACCGTCTCGTTCTGACCCCGGAAGAGCCGACGACATCGACCGGTGTTATTGTGACCAATTGGGACAACAAGTTTCGCGGCGCCGCCGGCGCAACCTATCAATGGTCGCCGGACTTGGAACTGCGCGGCGGGGTCGCGTTCGACGACAGCCCGATCAAGACCGTTTTCAGGGGAGCCGGTGTGCCGGACTCAGACCGAATTGTCCTCGCGATCGGTGGCGGCTAAGCGCTCCGCGATAATCTCGATATTGATTTTTCCTATCAGCACTTCTTTTTCAAAGAAGGCCGGATCATCAATCGCGTCGCAACCGCCTCCCGTCTCATCGGCACCTTCGACGTCAATGCGGATTGGTTTTCACTGAGCGCGACAGTCCGTTTCTAGCGTCTACTTCGACTCCATAACCCATACGCCGTCCCAATCATCAGGCGGCGGATTGGCACGATAATGGAGAACCCGGTCGCGATGCAGGACCGACGGTCGGTCTTGCGAGTTGATCGAAAGCACGGATTCAAACCCCGCAAGGGCCGTTTTCCAGTCCCGCTGCTTCACCGCTGCAAATGCTTCATTGTAGGCCGCCAAGGCCGCGTCCAAGCCAGGAAAACTCTCGTCTGTGTGGTGGCCCATCGCCTCGAAGATGGTCACCGGCTTGTTCTTTCCCTTGACCCGCATGAGGTCGATTTCACGCAGTAGATGATCTTGTTTGAGATCGGCTACCGTGAATTCGGAGAGCAGGACGTGCGCACCGTAGTATTTTGTCGCGCCTTCGAGACGAGCCGCTAGGTTCACCGAATCGCCGATCACGGTGTACTCCATGCGACGGGTCGACCCGATATTGCCGACCACGACATCGCCGGTCGAAATGCCGATGCCAATATCCATCGGGTCGAGCCCACGACCGGCCCGGCGCGTGTTCAGGATACGCAGCGCCGTGAACATGCCGTTGGCAGTGGCCACCGCGTTGTCGGCATCTTGTTCACCGTTAAAAGGCACGCCGTACAGCGCCATGATGGCGTCGCCAATGAACTTATCCAGGACACCGGCGTTCTGGAAAATCACTTCCACCATCTCTTCGAAATACTCGTTCAGCATCGAAACCGTGTCGCGTGCCCCGAGTGTCTCGGACACCGTTGTGAATCCGCGAAGATCGGAGAAGAGAATACTGACGTGCTGATTTTGCCCGCCAAGTTGAGCACCGCCGCTGGACAACAACTCCTCGACGACTTCGGCAGACATGTACCGCGACATCGTGGATCGCACACGTTTCTCGGAGGTGATGTCCTCGATCATCATCATCGAGCCGATCGTTTCTTCAGCAGAATCGACGAGAGGCATCACTGACATATTGACGGAGGCCGTTTGGCCATCCGGCAGCGCGAGCTCAGCGTCGACGTGCGAATCCGCTTGGCCGGTTTGTTCGACACGGGCCAGACTTGCCATGACCCATTGGTTCTTATCTCCGAAAACGCTTTCAACTGATTTGCCGATGAATGCGTCGCGGTTTGCCTGCAGAATCGTCAGCGCCATCTCGTTTGCCACGAGTATCTTGTGATCTTCGTCAAAGGTGAGCACGCCATTGCTGGTGCTCTTGAGGATCGAGTCGTTGTAGTTCTTTTCGTTGAGGACATCCTCAAACAGCCGCGCGTTCTCGAGTGCCACGGCGATCTGAGCAGTGAATGCAGCAAGGCGCTGTTCGTCGCGGGCGCGGAACTGGTCGCCGCGTTTGTTCAGGACCTGGGTGACGCCCAGTTTTTCGCCAGCCTTGTTAGTGATGGGCATACACAAAATGCTGCGGGTCTTGAACCCAGTCTGTTGGTCGGTCTGCTTATTGAAGCGCGGATCGGCATAGGGGTCGGTGATATTCTCGGTCAAACCACTGGTAAAGACCGCACCGGCAATCCCTTGGTCGGCTGGCAACCGAATCTCGCGCGTCTCCAGGCCCTCGGCTACTCGCGACCACAACTCGCCGTTTCGACTATCAAAGAGCAATAAAGAGGATCGCTCGGCATCCAACAATTCTGTTGTGGCGCCGATGATTCGCGCCAGAAGACGATCTAGATCGAGCTCGCCCGCCAAATCGTGCGATAGCTCCAAAATCTGCACTTCTTCGCGCAAGCTCTCAGTCATCAAGTTGAAGCCGCGATACAGCTCGGCGTATTCGTCGGTTCCGGCGATCTTCAATCGGTTGTCTAACTCGCCATTCTCGACCTGCTTCATCGCACCTATCAGGCGGGCCGCGGAGCGCGAGACATCCGATGCGGTAAGGATCGACATCGCTAGCGCACCGGCCATACAGACCAATACAACGCTCGAGACCCAAAGCAGCAAGGGGCTCATTTGAGACAACGAGATCTCGTATCCCAGGTCGCTAAACAGCAGATCGACCTTGGGGATGATCGACGCCGCGAAGAACAAGAGCGGCAATGCGGCGACGAAGATGGAGAGGTAGAGGAGCTTGTTGCGCAGGTTGATCGAGATAAGTTCGCGTCGATGAACGGCTTCAACTCGGTCGCAGTAATCCCAAAGACGTTCAACGACCGGCGTAATCGCGCGCGCGATGACGAAGAACTCGATGATAGCGTGCGTCGGTGACGCAAAAAACAGAATGGTCGCGCCAAACGCGGCGAGCTGCCAATTTGCGTAGCCGGCATCCACGAAAATGTTGCCGAACCACAATGCGAGGACCACCAGCGCCGACGCCGCCGGCCCATGGATGAAGGTCACACGCACAAAAGACAGGAAGGGCAGGTTCAGCGCGCGTACCAGTGCGCGCGAGGCCGACCAGTTATCGGGCGATTGCCCGCTGTCGAGAATCTTCAGGGTCTCACCAAGAGGCCGGTAGTGACGTCGAATGACATAGACATCAAGCAGCAGGTAGACCGGGACGACCCAAAGCACGGACAGGAGCAGATAGATCCACTGCGACAGGGTGAATTCCAGACCCACCAGCGCGAGGAAGAGCGTGATCACCACTGCCCCGCCTGATCCCGCGAGGTAGAAACCGATCAGGTGAATCAGCAGGCGCCGCGCAGAAATCGGCCGGGTACGGGGTTCTCGCTCAACGGTCGTGTCCTGATTCGGAAGCGCAACCAATGCTTGGATTCCTTAACGCCCTTGCAGGCCGAGTAGCGACTCGTGACGCGAATTATAATCTAACGCTCGAACGGCGGTGTATCTATGCCACGCTCCGCGATTTCGGACCGAAATCAACCGATTTCGTTGAGGTCCAGTCTGTTCTTGCGCTGTTCAAGGAGAGTCGTCCCTGGGCGCTCAGGCTCCCACGGGAGAGGCGCATAGCCGGCGCAGAAACCGACCTCAATCGCAGAACTCTTGTGCCAAAACTGGCGACTCCGGAATCAGTGCCCGGCTATCGACGGCTGCAAATCCAAACCGTCCCCGCGCTACAGACTGCCTAAGAGCCGTGGGCCCACCTGTCGCCTTCCATGAATTTCCCGGAATGATCCACATTACCGGCATGGCAGCAGCCATCGACGATGCGGCACCCGCTATCGCCTTGATTTCTGAGGCATTGAGCCGATCGTTTCGGGTCGGACCGGTGATTGCTTGACACCAGCCGAGGACTGGCTATCGTCCGGGCCGAATAGCACCCCGGGCGGGCGCAACGGAGAACAAAATGGCCAAACCAGCCGTCGTCAAGATCAAGATGCTGAGTACCGCGGACACCGGATTCTACTATGTGACCAAGAAAAACCCGCGCAACCAGACCGAAAAGATGGTCATGAAAAAGTATGACCCGGTCGTGCGCAAACACGTCGAATTCAAAGAAGCCCGCATCAAATAGCGCCGCTCAACGGCGGGGACCAGGCCGCCTTATGGCGGCCTTTTTATTTCGCGCCGGCGTCGAGAACCGCTTGGATCAATGCGGCAATATCCGCCGCGGCGAACGGCTTTTCCAGCATGGCCACAACCCCGGCCCGATCAAGATCTGCCAGCACTTCAGGGTCGTCGAGCGCTGTCATCGCAATGATCGGGATGCCGACCGTCAGAGGTTCAGCAGCCAGTTCGGATATTAGGTCCAATCCAGATTCGGTGCCGAGGTGCAAATCCACAAGCATAGCGGCGGGCGCGTTCGCCGCGGCGAGCGCCACCGCCCGTTCTACCCCGCTGGCTATCTCCACCCGGTGCCCAAGCGACGCCACGACATCTGCGACTAGTTGCGCCGTCATCGCGTCGTCTTCCACGACAATGATTGTTTTCCCACTCACGAAGGAAAGTATAGTGCGCGCTATGCTGCGCGTATCCACCGATGGCTGATCTCCTCGCGCAAGAGGTCGCCGTGCAATTCGAAGCGATTGCCCTCGACCGGTCCCGACCGCTGATAATCACGGACGCGGACGAAGTTCTGGTCCGTTTCGGCGCGGGGATGGAAGTTTTCCTGGCAGCCCAGGGGCTCTACTACGATTGGAGTGCTTTCCACTTCGAGGGCACAATCAGGCGTTCGACGGATGGACAGGCTATCCCGAACCATGCCGTCGCCGAGATCCGCGAGCGGTTTCTCGACGAGTGCATACAGGACCTTCCGGTTGTGGCGGGCGCCGGCGACGCGCTGCAACGGCTTTCGCTACACACCCAGATCGTCATCCTGACCAACATCCCTCATAGCGCCCGAGATGCCCGGCGCGTCGGCCTCAGCCGCCACGGTATCGACTATCCCATCGTGACAAATGTCGGCGGCAAGGGCCACGCCGTACGCGATCTCGCGCGCCGGGTCGATGCCCCTGCGATCTTTGTCGACGATCTGCCGGAACATCATGAGTCTGTCGCGCTCCACGCCGCGGACGTTCACAGAATTCATTTCATCGACGACCCCCGCCTAGAGAAGCTCGTTGGGCCTGCCCATCACAGTCATTTCCAGACCGAGACGTGGGTGGAAGTTGAACGTGTCATCCATTCAATTCTAGACATCCGGGCCACCTAGCCGCTGGACTCCCGGGTGGCTTGCCGTCAATTTGGCGCAAACGCGGGAGGGAGAATTGGCGCAACATTACGACGTGATCGTTGTTGGCGCGGGGACGGCGGGCATTCCTGCGGCCGGCTTCGCAGCGAGCCGGGGCGCGCGTGTGCTCTTGCTTGATGCCGCCGACCGCATTGGCGGCACGTTGTTTCTATCGGGCGGCAACATGAGCGCCGGCGGCACCCGCGTACAGACGGCCAAAGGCATCAAAGATTCGCCCGACCGACACTACGACGACATCATGCGGATCAGCCGCGGCAGCGCCGACCCGACGATGGTGCGCCTTGCCGTCGACCATGCGCCCGACACCATCCATTGGCTTCTGGATATCGGCTTCGAAATGCTGCCGGAGATGCCGGTCATCAACCATGGACACGAAGCCTATTCCATCGCGCGGACCTATTGGGGGCCGAAACTTGGCCTGTCGGTCCTCGAGTCAATCGAGCCGTGGTTGCAAGGGTTCATCGACAGCGGCCAGGTAACGCTACAGCTCAACACGAAGCTTGCCGGACTGCGCCAGGACACCGACCGAAATATTGTCGGCGCGGTCATCAAGGGACCAGATAGCGTCCACCGCGTGGTGAGTGCCGACAACTATGTTCTGACGACCGGCGGCTATACGGCAAACCGTGCGTTATTTCCGATGTTGAATGGCGGCCATCCGCTATACGCGCTCGGCAGCGAAGACAGCATGGGAGACGGCGTTCTGATCGCCACCGGCGCGGGCGGCTATGTGCGCGGCGGCGAAATGATAATGCCGACGTTTGGTGGTGTGGAAGACCCTCTAAGGCCGGGCTTTTACAACGGTGGCCTGTGCAATCTCACGCCGCAATACCGGCAACCTTGGGAAATCTACGTCAACCGAGAGGGCGAGCGGTTCGTCTGCGAAGATACCGATTCGGTAGACGCCCGCGAGCGCGCGTTGCTGGCGCAGACCGATCTACGATTCTGGGTGGTCTTCGATGCGGCGATCAAGGAACAATCGCCCAGTATTATCGCGGATTGGCCCGGCAATCCTTATCGGGGTGGGGCGCCGCCGACCAGTGGGACGATCTACGACACCGCGTTCGACGGCCACCCCGATTTTTTTAGGGCTGACTCGATTGCGACCCTGGCGGCGCAATCCGGTATCGATGCCGTCGCCCTCGAGCGAACGGTTGCGGCGTTCAACGACGGTGTGAGGGGCGGCGCCGATCCCCTAGGCCGCAAGCATCATCCGCTGGCAATCCAAGAACCGCCGTTCTACGCAATTCGCAATCATGGGACCGCGGTCAAGAGCTATGCCGGAATCGCCGTTGACGATCAATTGCGCGTCCTCGACCGCAACGACATGCCGATCGGCAATTTATTTGCCGCCGGCGAATTGATTGGCGGCGGCGTCCTGACCGGCAATTCGTTTTGCGGCGGCATGAGCGTCACCCCTGCGCTGACCTTTGGCCGCCTATTGGGCGAAAGCCTATTGCAGTGGCGCCGCAACGAGGCCGCTGCGGCGGAGTAGTCTTGTGCCAACGGATCGACGATGCCGGATCGGAATCGACCTTGGTGGGACAAAGATCGAAGGCGTAGCCTTAGACCCCAGCGGCCTTGAGGCCACCCGCCTCCGCGTTCCCGCGCCGCGTGACGATTATCACGCGACAATTTCGACGATCGCCAATCTCGTCCAGCGGCTGTCCGACGCGGCGCCGTGTGTGGATCCTGTCGGCATCGGTATTCCCGGCGCCATTTCGCCCGTAACCGGACTGGTCAAGAACGCCAACTCGACGTGGCTGATCGGTCATGCGCTTGACCGTGACCTCGAGTTGGCACTCGGTCGGCCGGTCCGACTTGCCAATGACGCCAATTGTTTCGCGTTGTCGGAATCGATCGATGGCGCCGCCGCCGGGATTGACTGCGTATTTGGCGTCATATTGGGTACCGGCGTGGGGAGCGGAATCGTCGTTGACGGCCGCGTTATGAACGGCCGCAACGCAATTGCCGGGGAATGGGGCCATGGCCCCCTCCCTTGGCCTACCGAGGACGAAATGCCGGGCACCGTGTGCTACTGCGGAAAACGCGGCTGTGTCGAAACCTTTCTCTCCGGCCCGGGACTGGCAGCACACCACCACGCGGCAACGCAAATCGTTCTGGACGCAGAGGGTATCGTCGCTGGCGCGGAACAAGGCGAAGCGTCCTGCGTGCGCTCGCTGGACCGTTACACCGAGCAACTGGCCAAGGCACTGGCCAATGTCGTCAACGTCCTTGATCCCGATGTCATCGTGCTAGGTGGTGGTCTGTCGAATATCGAAACGCTATACCGAGACGTGCCGACGCGCTGGGAACGCTATGTCTTTTCCGACGAGATTTCGACGCCCCTGGTCAAGGCGCGGCACGGTGATTCGAGCGGCGTGCGCGGCGCCGCGCGCCTATGGCCGTTAGCGGTCGCAGCTGCCCGGTAGGTAGTCCAGGCGTGAAAGACTGGCCTTCAACGCAAACGTCCCGTAGTCGAGTTCAAGGTCACTCGCGACACCATTCTCATGGAGCCGGAAGCCAATTTCATACTCGGGCAGAAAGTCGCCCGTTGCCGGTTTGAAATAGGCGAGATGGACGTTCCAGGCGTGACCGTCTTTCAATTGGGCTGCGACCGCTTGGTCGCGCGTTGGGCTGGCCGGTTCGGAAATCTGCGCGACCGCGTCGTAAATGCCGTTTGGCCCTGACCCGTCGTACACTCGGCGCTCAATGCTGGGCTGCCCGTCGCGCGCCGCCTCAATGAGGGCAATGAAGTGCTCTGTTGGGAAAATGGTCCCGGACTCGAGAGGAATGTCCGCCATCTCGGGTTCGGAGAAGATGATCTTGCCCTCGCCGCCCTTCGCCACCAATTCCGCGCGGCCGACGTGATGCCCCTGAACCGCACCGTCGGCCGTGTCGCTGCTGTCAAACCGAATGGCGGTGCCGTCGCGCAACTCGGTCGACTCGAAATTAAAATCACGGACGATTTCCTTGCCGTCTGCGCTCGTTGTTAGCAAGATCATTCGCTGAGACTGAATATACCCCTCGCAGGATTCCAAAATCCGCAGCACTAAGCGGCCGCTCACGCCAGAAATGCCGCTATCGCTGCGATTCTTTGACAATGTCAGCTCATAGACGCCGACGTGGGACTGGAGGGTTACCGCCCCCGCCCAAGCGGGCCACAACGACGCCACTACGCATGCAATCGCGAGACGGAAAAACATGGACATTGCCCTCTGCCAGAGACCATCCGCACGATATTGATCCGTCGTCGCCTTGTCACCTCACAACGAGCCGGGCAATGGTTGCCGTGGGACCCGGCACAACCTTCCCGCCGCGAAAACCTTAACCATAGGTAAATAGGCTAAGCGTCGGTTTCGCGATGGCACGAGCATTGCCAGAGAGAGGACAACAGTTTCGTTTTTCAGTTTGATCGGTCAGGACGTTTTTCATGGCACCGCCGCAAGTAATCGCGCTAGATCACGATAGACTCGGCAGAGATTCGGTCATGGTGGACGTCGCCTCCACGCTCGGCGGCGAGGTTCAAGCTGATCCGCCACGCTTGATGCGCTTATTGGTCCAGGCGCTGCACCGAATCGCGAAAAGCGAACAGTTGCTGTCGCAAAAGGATTTGATGATCGCGTCGCTAAAGTCGCAAGCGATGACTGACCCGCTGACCGAACTTGCAAACCGGCGCGCCTTTGAAGAGCAAGTACGGCGCGCGATCGCCGGCGCTAGCCGGTTCGACGAAGCTGGCGTGCTGGCATATATCGACCTGGACGGATTCAAGCCCATCAACGACCTGCTGGGTCACGAAGCAGGCGACGCCGTGCTGATCTACGTCGCGGACTTTCTGCGCAACAGTGTCCGTTTAACCGATACAGTCGCCCGCCTTGGCGGTGATGAATTTGCCATTCTGATGGTTCAGACCACCCCCGACGAAGGCGAGCGTCGAGCCAGGACGCTGCAACTGCTGATGAATTCCTCTCACCTGACGTTTCAGGGAAGCCTGATCTCCGTAAGCGCGAGTATGGGGGTCGCACCGTTTTTCTCGGGCGCCGACCCGCGGGCAGTCATGCGTCTAGCCGACGCCGCGATGTACACCGACAAAGGGCGCCGAAAAATGCACAACAATTGGCAGAACCGGATTGGTAGGGAGGCGTTAGCTAGCTAAGTAGCAGCTTCTCTCAAAAAGCCCCCAGCGATCGCTGGGGGCTTTTTTATGCCTCGATATCCTTCGGCATCAGTGTGAACAAC
Source organism: Pseudomonadota bacterium (assembly GCA_027622715.1). Classification (GTDB taxonomy): domain Bacteria; phylum Pseudomonadota; class Alphaproteobacteria; order SHVP01; family SHVP01; genus CALJDF01. The sequence continues at coordinate 28,295 of JAQBYN010000020.1, forward strand.
TCTTCAGGGCGGCGAACGCCGCGCAAGGCATAACGCCCCAACGAAATCAGTCGGCCCTGACATTGGTTGGCAGCCTTCGAAAAAGCCGACGAGACGACGACATCTTGTTCAAGCGGACGGCACATGGCCTCGATGCGGCTCACTTCGTTGACCGCAGGTCCAACAACTGTGAAATCGAGCCGATCCTTCGATCCAATATTGCCGTACTGCACGTCACCCAGGTGAATGGCGATGTAAAAATCCGTCGTCGGTTGGCCCCCCGCGGTGCGGGTGCGGTTTACCTCAGCGATCCGGCGCCGCGCTTCTTCGACCGTATCGAGCGCGATCCGGCAGACATCGGACGGGTCGGTGTCGTCGAGTTCGAAGATCGCCATTAGGCCGTCGCCCATGAACTTCAAAACTTGTCCGCCTGCTTCGTGGATCGGCGCCACCATGTTTTCGAAATAATCGTTCAACAGCTTGATCAATTCGTCAGGCGGCGTGACGTCGGCGATCTTGGTGAACCCCTGAAGGTCGCAGTACCAGAGCACTGCCGAAATGGAACGGACCGACCCACGCTCGATCTCGCCCGATAGGACCCGACGCCCGGCATCTTTACCGAGATACACTTCGAGAAGCGTTCGCGCCATTCGGTGATTGCGACCGCTCTTGATGGCGAGCCCCAGGGTTTTAATGATCCGCGTTAGATCGTCGAGTTCCCCATCGGAATAGCCACCCGCTTGATCAACAGTCCAGGAAGACACCATGCCCTCGGCATACCCCTTTCCGCCGGCGTCGGTGACCGCACCTTCGGTAAAGCCGGTCGCGAATACGGCGTAATCCGTGGCACCCTTGGCGCGAAGATCATCGAGAATCGTATACGGTAGGGGCTCGTTGGCACCTTCGAGCCTGCACCGCCAACTGGAAAGCTTGTGCTCGAAAAGGTGACCAAATGGACTGCCGCTCAGACCGTCGTCGACTTCGCTGCTCGCACGCTCCCAGTCGTTTTGAACGGCACCCTGACCGCGCTCCCACAAAAATCCCATGCCGGCATAGACCGGATGGAGGATGCGCTGGCCAATTTGGACGCGCATGACCTTCGTGCCAGCGGCATCCAGGCGTTGGCAGACGCCGTCAATAATCTCGGTTTCCCGACGACCTACAAGGCCGCTCTCAATAATCCAATCTGAGATATCGGTGAATTCACGTTGAGACAAACCCGTCCTCCAGAAACTGCTATGTAGTGGCCCAGCGGACGATTGCCAATGAAATCCACGGCGACGCAATTGCGGCGCCGCTGGCAGATTGTATCATTCACCATGCCTCGATATCGGAGAGACTAAGCGCATGAGCGGCAAAATCACCGACACGCTAGAAGAACTGGGGATCTCCCTGCCCCCCGCGCCGGCACCGCAGGGCAACTACGTCCCCTATGTAGTGACTGGCAATCTCGTATTTCTGGCCGGCCAGATCGCCCTCGTCGACGGCGTCTTGAAACACGCCGGTCGGGTCCCTGACGCGATCTCGCTGGACGAGGCCCAACGGTCCGCCAGAGTCTGTGCCATCAACCTGATCACGCAACTCAACGCAGCCTGCAACGGTGATCTGGAGCGGGTTGTCAGGTGTGTGAAACTTGGCGGATTCGTCGCGTGCGATTCCTCGTTCGTCGATCATCCAAAAGTGATAAATGGTGCGTCCGATTTGATGGCGGCGGTCTTCGGCGACAAAGCGCCACATGCGCGGTTTGCGGTCGGCGCCTCGTCGCTACCACTCGGCGCTTCCGTCGAAGTCGACGCCGTTTTTGAAGTCCGCTGAAACGCCGATGGGCGACGTCGAATCCAGCGCAATCACCGTCAAAGTGGTTGGCGACATCCGGCGCCTGCCGGCACAGCAATGGAATGCCTGCGCCGGCACCGCGAACCCGTTCGTCCAGCATGAATTTCTGGCGGCATTGGAGGAGAGTGGTAGCGCAGCCGGCGATACCGGATGGGCGCCCTACCACCTGGTGGCCGAAGATGCGCAGGGGATCTCGGCTTGCGCGCCGATGTATGTCAAAAGCCATTCGCAAGGGGAGTTCGTTTTCGACCACGGCTGGGCACAGGCCTTCGAACGTGCCGGCGGGCAGTACTACCCCAAACTCCTAATTGCCGTGCCGTTTACGCCGGCGACCGGGCCGCGGCTTCTGGTTCGACCCGACCTCGCTCGTGACGCCATGGAAGACGTACTGATCTCCGGGGCAATTGAGGTTGCCCAGAAGCACAACCTGTCGTCGGTCAACGTCAATTTTCCAACCGAACCAGAGTGGCAGCGTTTGGGCGCCGCGGGATTTCTTCAGCGAACCGGCGAGCAGTTCCACTGGCAAAACGATGGGTATGAGTCGTTTGAGGGTTTTCTAAATGCGCTGTCGTCGCGCAAGCGCAAGGCCATCAAGCGAGAACGCAGCGGCGCCATCGAGAACGGTATTGAGATCGAATGTCTGAGCGGCAGCGACCTTCGCGAAGAGCACTGGGACGCGTTTTTTGACTTCTACATGGATACCGGTGAACGAAAATGGGGCCGGCCCTATTTGACGCGACCATTTTACAGCCTGGTCGGCGAGACGATGGGTGATCGGGTTCTACTCGTAATGGCCAAGCGGGACGGCCGATACATCGCCGGCGCCCTGAATTTTGTCGGCGAAGACACCCTCTATGGCCGCTATTGGGGTTGCCTGGAAGATCACCCGTTTCTGCACTTTGAGGTGTGCTACTACCAAGCAATCGAGTACGCAATTCAGCACCGGCTGGGACGTGTCGAAGCCGGCGCGCAAGGTCAACACAAACTGAGCCGGGGCTACTTGCCGATTCACACCTACAGCGCCCACTGGATTGCGAACCCAAGTTTCCGGCGTGCTGTGGACAATTATCTAGATCAGGAACGCGCGGCGGTAGACGAAGAGATTGCCGCGCTGGACGCGTATTCTCCGTTCAAGAAAATCTGAACCGAGAATCGTTCGACACTCAAATCGAGAGTCCATGGACACCACGAAATACACTTGGGCGGATTTGTTCCGAGAAGGCCGCGCGGTCTACACAATTTCGCTGACGCTAGCGGTTTCGTTGCACGCGATGGACGCTTTCATCGTGTCAACGGTCATGCCCTCGGTGGTGCGCGAGATTGGTGGCGCCCAGTTCTACACCTGGGTGGTGATGCTTTACATGACAGCCTCGATCGTTGGGGCGGCAAGCGGCGCGCCGACTCGGCTGATTCTCGGAACGCGCCAGGGCTACGTCACCGCCGGCTTCATATTTCTTGCTGGAACAATATTGGCGAGCCTAGCGACGAACATGGGGTTTTTGCTCGCCGGTCGCGTCGTCCAAGGATTTGGCGCGGGCCTGATCGTCTCCCAAAACACCGCCTTGATCAGTGAACTTTTCCCCGGGAATCTACGAACCCGCATGATTGCAATGAACGGGATGGTCTGGGCCACCGCTGCGGTATTCGGTCCGACTGTCGGTGGGTTGTTCGATCAAATCGGAATGTGGCGCGGCGCATTTTGGTTTGCGATCCCGATTATCTTGGGCTTCACACTTGTTGCATGGCGGGTTATTCCGGACAGCACCAAGGCCAGCCCCCAACGCCGCCGTTTCCCGGTGGTTCGGGTCGCTGTCCTGGGCGCCGGCGTCCTCATCATGGCCGTATCGGGGATCGTCGATCAGTTGCCGCTCCGGATACTGGCGCTGGTCGCCGGGATGGCCGTCATCTGGGCGAGTTTTCGATCCGATCGGAACGCATCCAACAAAATCTTTCCCGCCCGGCCGTTTTCCTTTACCGGGGCCATCGGGCCGGCTTACTGGGTCTTTGTGCTCATCGTCGTTGCGCCGGTGTGCGTCGGTACGTTTATGCCCCTCACCTACCGGGTCGTCTACGGTCTTTCCCCCCTAACGTCAGGCTATCTAGGTGCAGTGCTTGCGTTGGCCTGGTCGGTTGCCGGCATTTCCACGGCGGGCGCCAACATCAAGTGGCAGCGTGTATTTATCGTTCTGGGGCCGACGCTCGCAGGCCTCGGCATATTGGGTATTGGTATCAGCGTTGGCAGCCTGGGTTGGCAGACGGTAACTGTCTTTCAGGTGGTGGCCGGTCTCGGTGTCGGTATGTCGATGTCTCACCTGATGAACTGGACAATGACTCTGGCCGCCCCAGGCGAAGAATCGATCACGGCAAGCTCAATTCACACGATCCGATCGCTCGGCATCGCCATTGCCGCAGCGTGTGCCGGTCTAGTTGCAAATCTTGGTGGGCTGGGCGAAGGGATCAGTACCGAGACAGTGATCCGCGCCGTTAGCTGGGTCGAAAGCATCGGATCTGTGGCGCCGCTGTCAGCTGCGCTGATTGCGGCCATCCTGGTCGGGCATCGGCGGCGACGAATTGATAACGTCCAAACTGCGGTGGTCGGCGCGTAGGTTCGACCGAAACCTAGTGGACAAACTCCGGCACTTTTCCAGCACCGCCGGCGGGATCATCACCACCCTCATCGTCCGAACCGTCCGATCGCTTGGTCAACCGTTTGGGCTCCTTACCGGGCGGGAGCGCTTTGGGACCTTTTGGGGCCTTAGGCGTGGGCCCGAGGAATTCGAACGCGAGGTCGCCATCTTTTAGATCGATCTTGACCGTGCCGCCCTTTTCCAACTTTCCGAATAGAAGCTCTTCGGCAAGCGGCTTTTTCAAATGTTCCTGGATGTATCGCGACAAGGGCCGCGCGCCCATGAGTCTGTCGTAACCCTTAGATGCCATCCACTTCCGCGCCTCATCGCTGAGCACAATGTCAACCTTACGGTCGGCGAGTTGCGCTTCCAGCTGAGCGACAAATTTGTCCACGACCCTCTCGACAATTTCCAAGTCCAGCCCGGAGAAATGAATCACGGCGTCGAGTCGATTGCGGAACTCAGGCGTAAACAACCGTTTGATCGCCTCGCTGTCTTCGTCTTCCCGCAGGCCGCGGCCAAATCCAATCGCCTGCTTGCTCATTTCCGCGGCGCCGGCATTCGTCGTCATGATCAAGACCACGTTACGAAAATCGACGGCTTTGCCGTTGTGATCGGTAAGTTTCCCGTGGTCCATCACCTGCAGCAATATGCCGAACAAATCGGGGTGAGCTTTCTCGATCTCATCGAGCAAAAGGACTGCATGCGGATGCTGGTCGATCCCGTCGGTCAGCAAACCGCCTTGATCGAAACCGACATAACCCGGTGGCGCGCCGATCAGACGAGAGACCGTATGGCGCTCCATATACTCGGACATGTCGAAGCGGATTAGTTCCACGCCCATTATTGCGGCTAGCTGGCGGGCAACTTCCGTCTTACCAACACCAGTTGGGCCGGAAAACAGGAAGGAACCGATCGGCTTTTCCGGCTCGCGCAGCCCAGCGCGGGCGAGCTTCATTGCCGACGCGAGTGCATCGATGGCGGTGTCCTGGCCGTAGACGACAGCCTTCAAATCCTTATCGAGATTCTTCAAGCCTTCGCGGTCGTCCTTGGAGACGCGCTTGGGCGGGATACGCGCGATCTTGGCGACGATGGCCTCGATATCTTTAGCACCAACGGTTTTGCGTCGACGGCTCGGCGGCAGCAGCATCTGCGCGGCACCGACTTCGTCGATGACGTCGATCGCTTTGTCGGGCAGCTTGCGGTCGTTGATGTAGCGGTCAGCCAGTTCAACTGCGGTTCTTAGCGCTTCAGCCGTGTAATGAATGCCGTGGAATTCTTCATAGTAAGGTTTCAGACCCTGCAAAATCTTGATGGCGTCTGCGACAGACGGTTCGTTCACATCGATTTTCTGGAACCGGCGCAACAGGGCGCGGTCCTTTTCGAAATAGTTTCTGAATTCTTTGTACGTCGTCGAGCCCATGCACCGGATCGCGCCGCTCGCCAGTGCAGGCTTTAACAGGTTCGATGCATCCATGGCGCCGCCGGACGTCGCACCCGCGCCAATCACGGTATGGATCTCGTCGATAAACAGAATCGCGCCTTCGTAGTTCTCGAGCTCAGAAAGCACAGCCTTCACGCGCTCTTCAAAATCGCCGCGGTACCGCGTGCCGGCAAGTAACGTCCCCATGTCGAGCGAGAAGATCGTCGCATCCTCAAGCACTTCAGGGACTTCGTGATTGACAATCCGGCGTGCCAAACCTTCGGCGATCGCCGTCTTACCGACGCCGGGATCGCCAACAAAAAGCGGGTTGTTCTTGGAACGCCTGCACAAGATCTGGATGGTTCGCTCAATTTCTTGATCGCGCCCGATCAACGGATCGATCTTCCCTGCTTGAGCTTTTTCGTTGAGGTTGACGCAATAGGTGTCCAGCGCCTCGCTGCCTTTACGCACGACAGATTCTCCGTCGGCGTCTTCGTCAGCACCGTCGACTGTCCGCTGTTCGGACTGCCCCGAAGCTTTGGCAACACCATGCGAAATGTAGCTCACGACATCCAGCCGGGTCATGTCCTGTTGCTGGAGGAAGTAGGCCGCGTGCGATTCACGTTCAGAAAAGATCGCGACAAGAACATTGGCCCCGGTCACGTCCTCGCGGCCCGAAGATTGAACATGGATTAGAGCACGCTGAATCACACGTTGAAAACCCGCGGTTGGCTTGGCGTCTTCGTCGCTATCGTGAACGAGATTGCTTAACTCCTCGTCCAGGTAATGGACCAGGGTTCCACGCAACTCATCGACGCGAACCGAACATGCTTTCATGACGGCTGCGGCGTCCAGATCGTCCATCAGCGACAGCAGCAAGTGTTCAAGAGTCGCGTATTCATGGCGCCGGTCGTTGGCCAAGGCCAACGCGCGGTGCAGTGACTGCTCTAGGTTAGTTGAAAATCCTGGCACTAGTCTTTTTCCATTGTGCACTGAAGAGGGTGCTGATTTTGGCGGGCAAAGTCCACCACTTGATTGACCTTGGTCTCAGCCACTTCATAGGTAAATACACCGCAAATACCCACACCTCGCCGGTGGATATGCAGCATGATCTGGCTCGCTTCTTCGCGGTTCTTATGAAAGAACCGCTCGAGGATGTAGACGACGAACTCCATAGGTGTGTAGTCGTCGTTGAGCATCAAGACCTTGTACATGGGTGGTTTCTTGGTCTTTGGGATCGTTTTGGTCACGACGCCTACGTCTATGCCGCCGTCGTCGTCCCGATCTGCGTCCCGTTCGCTCATAAGCACCTTAGTTGCGCGCGCACGCGATTAGCCGTCTCTCCGGTGCCCCTAATATGCTTACTCGTTGGCCCGAAAAAAAGGGTAACGATAACAATCCAGTCAGGGCAAAAAAAAGCCCGGCCGACCGGCCGGGCTTTTCGATCTTCATTCTATTGGGCTAGGCGGCGGGTTTCGTCCACCGATCCATCGCCGCGCCGATCTGAGCATTGAGCGGCTCAAACATGCCGGTCGCCGCCTGAACGGACAGCTCGCCGAGTTTGGTCGTCTCATCGAGGAAGCGCGACCAACCCTTTTGCATATACTCGGTCTGAAGCTGGGCTGCTTCCTGGGGATTCTTGGCGCCAAGAATGGCTTGGCTCGCTTGAATTCCTTCGTTCAAGAGCTCTTGCGTGGCCTTGGTCGCGTAGCCCGAAAGCTTTTCCACGCCGCTCAACCAGGCGTCACTAGACGCCATCGTCGCTTGAATGCTGGACTTGCCGGCGGTCGAAATATCGTCGAACTGGCGCGCGGCGGTCCCGGCGGCGTCCCGCGACATGGTTACGGCCTTTTCAAACCCCTTTGCCGCAGCATCCGTGCCTTCCTTAAGAAACACGTCAACGCCTTCTTTGCCCGCTTTCAGAGCCGCATCAATGGTCTGCGTTGCCGCTTCCTGCGCTTTGAAACCGTCGCCCGTGGTCTTTTTGGTGGTCATTGCAGTCCTCTTAGAATTTGTCTCGCAACTGCGATATTGCGTTGCAGCATTCCTAAGATAGGTAGAGCGCCGTGGAAGTCAAGGAGATTTTGTGCGCTGCAGCATTACCCGCCAAAGAGCGAGATTTGGCCGTCCTCGTACTTGAACTGAAATAGCGCGCCACCTTGGCCGAACGCCCGTTCTGTCGTCTCTGACCCGATCTGACTGTAGAGCCGGCCGAAGTCCGTCGTGCGATCCGCGCCTACCGGACGCTGGACCCTGACGGCGATCCCCGTCGGATCGTGGGACAGCAGGAAACGGCGGAACGGCAGCCGTTCCAGGCGGTCAGCGGGCCCGGTAAAGACCCAAGTCGTCATAACACCGCTGGCGCACTGCAGGACCACCCAAAAGTACGAATCAGAGCGTAAATAGTTTGGCATTTCCGTGAAAGCGGACGAGGCATCCACGAGCGAACGGCGGAATTCCTCAAGGTTTTCTGCATTGAGGTCTGCAGATCCCGACCGACCGAGCAGTCCCGCAAGCGCCGAGGGAAACGACTGGTCGGCCAGCAAGCTCCCTCGGAAGACACGCCCGTGCAGGGTCGCCCCTTCGCGCCGCTGGAGGATGTCGTAGGTCCGTACCTGTTTTGTATACTCGGCATTGAAGATCAGCCTGTAGCGATCCAATGTCGTCGCTGGACAGCTTTGCCGGATATCATTCCCGGCGACATAGTCGGACCAGGAGAACTGCCGCGACAGGAGCCCGTCGTTTGCCGTGCCACACGCCGCGACCACAAACGGCAGCAGGATAAGCAGTCTTCGACAGATCCGCCGACTAGCTAGAATCGCCATCAAGACTCTCACGCAACTAGTTGAAATATATGAATAGACAGACGGGTACTCACTCTCCTATCATCCTCGACACCACGGCTTCGATGAGCCGTATTGCCATTTGATAATAGAGCAAGGGCACGTGGGCCGACGGGGAACAGTAGACAGGCTTCTGCGATTTGTCGCGTTTGGGCTCGTCGCCATGGCGTTAGCGGCGGGGCTTTGGGCCGCGCCGGCGCAAGCGCGCTATGCCGCGATGGTCGTCGATGCGGAATCCGGTGAGGTACTCTTCTCGCGCAACGGCGAGGCGATTAGATATCCCGCTTCCCTAACTAAAATGATGACGCTCTATCTAGCCTTTGATGCGCTAGACAACGGCAAACTCAAGCTCAACCAAAAACTAAAGGTTTCGAAGCGTGCCGCTGGCCAAACGCCGTCGCGGCTCGGGCTGCGCGCGGGCGGGACTATCACAACAAAGGACGCGATCCTTGCGATGGTAACGAAGTCCGCGAACGACGCGGCCACCGTTGTTGCCGAATCTATTGGCGGGACCGAAGTGAAGTTCGCCGAGATGATGACGGCGAAAGCCCGCGAACTCGGGATGCGTCGCACAACATTCCGCAATGCGACAGGCTTGCCCAATCGACATCAGCGGACGACTGCCGGAGACATGTCGCTCTTGGCCATTGCGTTGTTGAATAATCACGCCCGCCACTATCACTATTTCTCGACGGCCAAATTCGCTTATGGGGGCAAGACCTACAAGAACCACAACCACTTGCTCGGCAATTACGAGGGCGCGGATGGCATCAAGACCGGCTACATCCGCGCCTCCGGGTTCAATGTGGTCGCCTCGGTGCGCCGCGGCGACCGTCGATTGGTGGGTATTGTATTCGGTGGAAAATCCGCGACCTCGCGTGACACTCACGCTAGGTCCCTGTTCGACCGGGCATTCAGCGTACTGGAAGCGCGGAACGTGCCGACCCCTGGGGTGAAACCATCACGACCGTCGGTTTCCGCGCCTCAGCTCGCGGCCGATGCCCCGGCGGAAGCCAGCGCACCGGAGCAAGGATCAACCGACGGCGAGGCGCAATCGATAGACGCCGAGGTGCCTCAACTTCCAGAATTGGCACGAACGTCGACAATGCGGCGCACATGGCTGATCCAGGTCGGCGCCTTTGGCGACAAGGATTCCGCCTTTCGCGGCATTCGGGATGCGTCGCAAGTCGCAGCCCACTACCTTGAGGAGGCTCGCGTGGCGGTAAGCGAGGCGGCGTCGCGGAATGGCGCGATGTTGTTCCGAGCGCGGATTATCGGTATTTCGCGAGAAAACGCGTTTTCGGCCTGCCGCCTCCTCAATAAGAACGGAATCGACTGCGTCGCCCTCAATCAATCGGGCGGTTAACCATCAGTCGATAGCCGCGATTGCGCGGTACGCCTATACTCCCTCCTAGCGTCGAACCGGGCGCCCCCAGTGGCCTATCTAATGGAGGGACCGATGAGTGGACCGACACCGTTCCAACGCATGACGCGGCATGGCGCCATCGTTCACACCAGCCACGACGAAATGGCGCTGGAAAACTTCGCTCAAGCGATGCATTCCGAAGTGTTCGGGCACCTGATGCCGGGGAACAAGGACGCCTACCAAAACCGGGTTCTACCCGCCTTTGAAAAGCGCGAGGGGCGTAAACCGACCACGCGCAAAGAGGTCCGCGCGGAGATGCGTGACGACCCCTTTCACCAAACGTGGAGCGCCTTGCGCCGAACGACCCAAGAAATGATGTGGATCGCCACCGATACTTGTCTGCACCGAACCTATGACGATCTGCATGAACGCGCGCAACCACACGGCCGACGGCTGGGCTCGCTGGACCTCGACTCCAACCTTGATCTGCCGCGCTATGTTACCGCGCTGGACATTCACTGCATGCCGGGCGGCTATTGCGGCGAAGCCACCGGCGACGATGTTTATGCCGGGGCCCTCTACGACCGCGGCGTCTATTCCATTACTCAAGGGTTCTTAGGGCCAAAGGTAGATGGCTTTGGCCGTTCCAGCACCGCTTACATAAAGCGCAATTACCCCGCTTTCCGCCGCGGCAAAATTCTCGATGTCGGTTGCGCGGTGGGACACGGCTCGGTTGCGATTGCCGAGACGATGCCCGATGCCGAGATCTATGCGATCGACGTCGCGGCACCAATGCTGCGATATGCCCATGCCCGTGCCGAGAGCCTGGGCGTACCGGTGCATTTTTCCCAGCAAAATGCTGAACACATGAATTACGACGACGACACATTCGATTTTGTGGTGTCTGGCGCGACACTCCACGAACTCTCGACTGCTGGGATCAAAAATATCATTCGCGAATGCTACCGCGTGCTGAAACCCGGCGGGGTTATGGTTCATATCGAGCAGCCGCAATACGAGGGGATGGACCCATATGATCAATTCATGCGCGACTGGGACACCTTCGGAAACAACGAACCGTTCTGGGGCACGCTCCACGATCTCGATCTAAAGAAACTCGCCGTCGCGGCTGGTTTCTCAGACCACAAAGTCCATCAGTCGATGGAATGGGGTGATGAGGAACGAGGGCGCGTCTACAATGTCGACAAGCCCGGTGAAAAGCCGACACCGCCTTGGTTCTTTTACACCGCGACAAAGTGATGCTTGAGACGTTTTTTATCGATGTAAGCACCGGAGCGGTTGGTTGCGAAAGAGCCCGACAATGAAACCTGTGGGCATCCGTCAAATTGGCCAACACGGTGCGCTTGCCGCGGTCAACCACGATGAAGCCGCACGCGAAGACTTCATCGCGTCAATGTACTTCGCGGTACAGGCGAACGTGTTCCCCGGGAATCGACTAGCTTACGACCGGCGGGTTCGGCCCGAATTTGAGCGCGGCCACGGTCGGGCGCCTGAAGATCGTCACGAGATCCGCCGAGCCATGGCGGGTGAGCCCCTGTTCCAGTGGTGGAGCGGCCTGCGCCGAACCACCCAAGAAATGAAGCAGGCAACCGGGGAGGAACTCGTCCACCGCCAAATTGGCAAGATTAATGAAGAGGTTGCACGAATTAATCGGACGGGCATCGGGACGCTTCGACTAGATCCAGGCCTGCCGCTGCCAGGATATGCCTCCAAAGTCGATTTCCACGGTCAACCCGGCGGTTACTACGCGGAGCGCTGTGCCGAAGATACGACGCCGGCGGCAATTTACGACCCGGGCGTGTTTGTCTTAACTAAGGGATTCATGGGGCCTTACTGCGAAGCGGCTGGCGCGTCGGCGATCGGCTTCCTGAGAGAGCGATTTCCCGATTTTGAACCGAAGACCATTCTCGACATCGGATGTTCTGTCGGGCACAGCACTGTGCCCTACTCGATCACCTACCCCGAGGCGCGAATCGATGCGATCGATTTGTCCGCGCCAATGTTGCGCTACGGCTATGCCCGGGCGAACTCATTGGGTCACCTGATCCATTTTTCGCAGCAAAACGCAGAAGCGACGGACTTTCCGTCCGGGTCGTTCGATCTCGTCGTATCCCACATCGTGCTCCATGAGACCTCACGGCGGGCCTTGCGCAATATCTTCGCCGAATGCCAACGCCTATTGGCGCCCGGGGGCCTCATGCTCCACGTCGAGCAGCGCCAAAACGAAGGCTTGGAGGCGTTTGAACAGTTCTATTACGACTGGGACACCCTCAATAATCACGAACCGTTTTGGGGCACGTTGCACGACACCGATCTTGCCGAACTGGCCGCCGATGTAGGCTTCGCGACGTCCGACATTTTCCAGAAGATGGTGCCGAACGTCGTGTCGGCGGACTTGCTCCGGTCCCAAATTGACGAGGGCCAGGACTTCAAGAGAACGTCGACGTGGCTCGCGTTCGGCGCGCAGAAGAAAAGTTAGATCGACGGTGGTTGCACACCGCTTGCCGTGAGTTCGGCAAATAGTTGACCTTTCAAACGATCTAGGCCCGCCTGGTCGCGCGCTTCCACCCGAGCGACTAACACCGCCTGCGTATTCGACGCGCGGAGGAGCCACCAGCCATCCTCATTAGTCACCCGCACACCATCGATATCGACCACGTCAGCACCGGCCTTTCGCATGCGCTGGGCGACCTCGGTCGCAACCGCGAACTTGCGTTCCTCAGCACACTCGAACCTCAATTCCGGCGTGTTCACGAATACCGGCAGCTCGTCCAGCAGCTCGCCCATCGACTTGCCGCTTCGTCGAATCAACTGAAGCGTCCGGATCGCTGCATAGAGGCCGTCGTCGAAACCGTAAAAATCGTCGGCAAAGAAAATGTGGGCACTCATCTCGCCGGCGAGCAAAGCACCAGTCTCGGCCATCTTGGCTTTGACCAACGAATGCCCGGCCGCCCACATAACCGGCTCCCCACCGAGACGGCGAACTTCATCGAACAGCGCCACGCTGCATTTGACATCGCCGATGACGGTTGCGCCGGGGTGGTTCGCCAATACGTCACGCGCCAGAAGCGCCAAGAGCTGATCCCCCCAGACGATCCGACCCGATTCGTCTATGACGCCAATACGATCTCCATCGCCGTCGAACGCAAAGCCTACGCCCGCGCTATTCTGCTCTGCAGCGGTCCTCAATTGGGTTAGATTCTCGGGCACGGTTGGGTCGGGATGATGGTTCGGAAAATCACCATCAACGGCCACGTTAATCAGGACATGGCGCCCCGGAATGCGTTCGGTCAACGCTTCAAGCACAGCACCCGCGGCGCCGTTACCCGGATCCCAGGCGATCGTCATCTCTGGCGGAAAGTCAGCGCCCGCAACGAGCCGAGAAATGTATCGACCTGAGATGTCGACGCTCTGCTCCGAGCCCGCTCCTACCTCATAATCCGCAGCCTGCGCCGTTCTTCCCAGCGCCTGGATGTCTTCCCCGAAGAATCCCTCATGCCCCAACATGAATTTGAAGCCGTTGTGGTCCGGCGGATTGTGGGAGCCGGTGACCATAATACCACCGTCGGCAGAGAGCTCATGGACGCTGTAGTAAAGCATCGGTGTGGGGCCCAGGCCCAACCGTTGCACCACGATGCCGGCTGACATCAACCCCTCGACGACATGGTCTGCAAGACTGGGCGAACTATGCCGCCCGTCGTAACAAACGTTCACCGTGCGCCCGCCTCTACGTCGAACAACCGTGCCGAATGCGCGCCCGATGGCACCGGCGTCAGCGGGGCCAAGCGTCTCGCCAAGAATGCCGCGAATATCGTAAGCGCGGAGGATCGACGGATCGAAACGATGCCCAGTCATGCGCCCTCGGGCAGTGCCGGTTGCCGACCGACGCTGACGTATGTGAATCCAGCGGCTGCCGCGACAGTTGGATCAAACAGGTTACGAAAATCCACAAGAACCGGCGTCACCATTGCCGCCTTTAACGCATCCATATCCAGTCGACCGGGCTTGAAGTGATCCCACTCGGTGACAATTGTTGCGACATGGGCCCCGGCAGCTGCCTCAACGGTACTGGGCCACCAGGTCACGCCGTCGAGTAGCGACCGGGCGTGGGGCGCACCTTCGGGATCGAAAACCCGAACCTGCGCGCCAGCCGCGAGGAGACCTCGCGCTAAGTCGATTGCGGGACTGTCCCGAACGTCGTCGGTGTTCGCCTTGAACGTGATCCCCAGCACTGCGACCGTCTTTCCCGCTACGGAGCCACCAATCACCGAGGAAACCCTGTCGGCAAGAGATTTCTTCCGCGCATCGTTGACCTCGATCGCCGTCTCAACCAAGCGAATCGGCGCGCCGGCCTTTGCCGCGTCATGGGCCAACGCCAGGGTGTCCTTCGGAAAGCATGAGCCGCCATACCCGGGACCCGCGCTCAGCCCCCAGCGACCGACGCGGCTGTCGAGTCCCATGCCGCGGGCCACGTCTTCGACATCCGCGCCGACCCGCTCACAAAGATTAGCTATTTCATTGATGAAGGTTATTTTCACCGCAAGAAAGGCGTTGGCGCTGTACTTAATGAGTTCCGCAGTTTCGACACCGGTCAGAACAAATCGATCCGAACGACCTTCTAAAAGTGGCTGATGTAGTTGTCTCAAAACATCCGCCGCGCGGGCGTTGTCCGTGCCGACAACGATGCGATCAGGCGCCGCGAAGTCTGACACGGCGCTTCCTTCTCGAAGGAACTCTGGAACTGATGCCACATCAAAATTGGCGTCCGGCGAGGCCGCACGAACTATTCTCGCCACGGCCCGATTCGTACCGACCGGCACCGTGGACTTGGTCGCAATAACCGTATAACCCGAAAGGCATAGGGCCAGTTCCCCAGCAGCCGCGCGTACATACGACAAGTCCGCGTCGCCGCTCCCTCCGGGCGGGGTTCCAACGGCAATAAATACGACGTCCGCGCTGGGGACGGACGAGGCCGGCGACGATGCAAACGCAAGCCGCCCTCGGGCAATATTTCTCCCGACGACGTCGCTCAATCCCGGCTCAAAAATCGGGATCTCACCGCGCTCAAGGCGGGCCGAAATATCGGGATTCTTGTCGATGCATGTTACGTCATGGCCGATGTCGGCAAAACATGCGCCTGAGACCAGACCGACGTAGCCGGTCCCAATCACGACAACCTTCATTGCCTATGCCCCAAGATCCAGTCCTCGAATATACTCAACCAACTCGTCTCGTAGGTCTTCCCGTTGAAGCCCAAATGCAATATTGGCGCGCAGGTACCCCCCTCGGGTGCCGCAATCAAAGCGCTCACCGGCAATCTTGATGCCTGAGAACTCTTCGACCGAGGCGAGCCAAGAGAGTGCATCGGTCAGTTGTATTTCTCCGCCCGCGCCCTTCTCTTGCCGATCCAAGTATTCGAACACCCGCGGCGTCATGATGTAGCGGCCAACCACCGCGTAGTTAGAGGGTGCCGCAGCTTGGCTCGGTTTCTCTACCAGCGAACGAACGCGGACGACGGGGCCCTCCTCGCCCGAGATGTCCAGGACGCCATAACTAGAGATATCGGGTCCGTCGATGACCTCGGCGGCGACCATTCCGCCGCGACCGGAATAGGCGTCGACCATTTGTTTCAGGCACGGAACATCTGCCAAGAAAATGTCATCGGGCAGGAGGACGGCAAATGGCTCGTCGCCGATAAAATGCCGGGCGCACCAGATTGCGTGGCCAAGACCCAATGGTTCCTGCTGTCGTGTGTAGGCCACCTTGCCCGGTGCAGGAAGCCAGCTCCGCAGACTCGCAGCAGCCTCTTCCTTGCCGCGCGAGCGCAACATTGCTTCGAGCTCATTCGAGTGATCGAAATGATCCTCAATCGCGCTCTTCCCTTTGCCGGTCACGAAGATGAACTCCTCGATCCCCGCGGCACGCGCCTCCTCGACCGCGTAATGAATGAGCGGTTTGTCGACAACGGGCAGCATTTCCTTTGGCAGCGCCTTTGTGGCCGGCAAGAAACGCGTGCCAAGACCGCCTACGGGAAATACTGCTTTGCGCACGCGTGCGGTCATTTAGCGCGGTCTCCGGAGGGGCTGGAAAGCAGGTTCTTGTGCCACGCTGCCGTCGCTCAGGCAAGTTCAGCCTTTGCCGAGCAGGAGGTCCTTCGCCTGATTGATTTTCGTCGCGAGAAAGGTCGAGCCGCCTTGATCGGGATGCAAGGCCTTCATGAGGCGGTGATGGGCCTCCCGTATCTCAGAATCGCTCGCACCCGGTTCCAGGCCGAGGACGGCGAAAGCCTCATCGCGCGACAAGGGCCCCTGCCCGCCCGAAGACGGCTCGCTCGCCGCGCGCATATGCCGCTCGCGCCAATCCGATCCCAATCGTCGGTCGAGGTAGGTTTCAAGCAGTTGCGCCGACTCAGCATCCGCACGTCCGCACTCGTCCAACAAAATCAAAAGGTCATGCTCGGACAGCGTGCCCAGGCCGCGGCCCTCAAATTCACCGGTAAGAACGCTTCCATCCAGATCGCCGGAATCGTGATCAAGTAACATCCGCAACGTGGCGGTACGTACCTCTGAACTCTTTCCCGTCGGAACGGTGCCTCGTGTTCCGGCGCCACCCGAAAATGCGATGCGCCGAGCCCGCCGGCGATAATAGAGGAACGCGCCCATCACCAAGGGGAAAACAGCACCCCACAGCCCGCGTGAAACCAGAAACCCCAACACGAGAACGCCGGCCAAAATGCCCATCCAGCGCAGCACGCGAAGAACCTCTCGGGCCTCGGCGCTAACGAACCAGCGGGCTAATAGGAACAGCGCGCCAATTGCCGCCAATCCGCTTAGGAGCCATGTCATCAGCTATTTCAACTGGCTTGTGAGGCGGCGGACATCCGGACTGCTCCGGCGACCGTAGTCGGCAAGAGCGCGACGCCCTCCCGCCGCATAGACCGCGACCGCGCTGAGCAGATCACGCAGTTGGTCCGGGCTGGACGCGTCGAAACGACAATGCGCGCCGCGCGTCAGTCGGGCAATTTGACGAAAGGCCATTTCGGCGACCGGTTCCGATCCTTCTTGGAAAAGAAAGGCCGGAACGCCCAAGACACCGAGCTTGCCCGCAGCATTGCACAAGTCGTCGACATTCTCCTCCATGCAATCGCCGACAAAGACCAGCGCACTAACTTTGCCGCTTCTTGCCTCGCCGATAGCGTGGTCCAAAACTTTCCGAATTTGCGTATGGCCGCCCAGGCAAAATACCCCCGACATGCGGCGAATAAGGTCGGCCGAGTTGGATATCCATGGGGTCGCGGCAAACTCATCGAACCCCCGATAGAACGCCAACTGAATTTCGAGACCGCCCAAGGCAGCCGTCTCACGAAACATTTCGGCCTGGATGTGACAAGCACGGTCCCACGCTGGCTCGCGACTTGCCGTCGCGTCGAGCGCAAAGATCAACCGGCCGCGCCCTGATCGTTGGGCGGCCGGCGTCACAGCAACTTTTTTCAGGAATGCCTGAACGTCGGTGCGCGCAGGCCCTGCGGGTGTATTTCGCGGTTTCTGTCCCATGGCGTCTCTAATCTGACCCCACTATATAGAGCCAACGAGAGCACGCCAGAAGTGTGACGCCTTAACCCGGCAAGGTCGCCTACGCCCCTAATCGACGATGATTTGGCCGTCAGGGAAGAAGGCCTTGTAGGCGAAGGCAAAATCGATCCCATAGGGGTAATCAGCCAGCGCACCCTGCTCCGTCCGGCGCTGGACGAGGACGTTCCCCACGTCCAACCCTTTCGCGATGGATGACGAATCCAACGCCGAGTTCTGACCGGGTTCCCAGGTGATGACAAAGCCGTCGTCCGTCTCGACGCGCTTGCGTTCCCGCAGAAGGTCGAGCGACCAGGCTTCCTTCACCCCATCCCCGAGCCGATCTACGGTGATGACGCGGGCCAACGGCGCCACACCAACCCTTTTGAGGGACTGTAAGGCTTCACCCCGGTACAGGAACGGCGTTGAGCTCGTGTCGTAGCCGCGGTACGGGTTGGCACCATAGCGTCGGAGCGCCGCGTTCGTCGGCACGAGGAGGGTCGCCGCGTCATTCGCCCGCGCCTTGAAATTTGCCCAAGACTCGAGCCTCGCCGGAATTACCGTGAGGCGCTCACCCAGCAATTCACCGATAATCGCCTCGCCCAGGAACTGCTGCCACCAACTTTCCGTCTGTCGGTCGTACATCACGAGATCGGAATTTCGCAGCTTGCCGGTCGTCCCAAAGTCAAGCACCCGGCCATCGAGCCGCCGGTCAAACACCACCGCGGCGTTGCAAAGCGGACAAAAAGTAACAGAAACCGGAATCCCGCCGACTTCGTCATTGACGATCTCATGCCACATCAAAACGGAAAGCAGATAGGCGCGCATTTCTCCGTTCAGCGTGACGCCCACGACGGGTTCCGTCGGTTCGATCTGAAAATCGTCGTATTGATCGACCGCGCTGAGCGCGATATGCCGCGGCTTATCGATTGCAGGAATACCGTCTTTTGGCGGTCCGCCAGATAGGATGTCGCCGAAGTCGACCGAGGTTTTGGTGAAATCGGTGTCAGGCCATTCGTAACTCCAGGCCGAAGGCTGTGCCCAGGCGGCGCCCACAAATATCACCGAGCAAACCGCCGCGGCGGTAACCGTTCGAACAACGCGACTGATCATCAGCTTTTCCTATTCCAGTGGCCAAGGGCTTCCCATACATTGACCGCCTCTCAACCTGGCTCAAGTCAAAGGGAGTCAAGCTTTCGTGACATCGCCTGGAGAGCCCCACCGGATCGAACATCCGACCTGTTATGGCTGACTATGTCGAAACCATAATTGTCGGTGCGGGTGTGGTCGGGCTGGCGATTGCAAGAAGTCTGGCGGCGAGCGGGCGAGACGTCCTTGTCATCGAAAAAGAAGACCGTATTGGGAGCGAAACAAGTTCCCGCAACAGCGAAGTTATTCACGCCGGGATCTATTATCCTCCTCAATCGATGAAGGCGGCCCTCTGTGTCGAGGGTAAATCGATGCTGTACCGCTACTGCGCTGATCGCGGTATCCCTCACCGCAGGTGTGGCAAACTCATCGTCGCCGCCAGTGTCGAAGAAGTTCAGGATCTGCGGCGGATTCAGGCCAATGGTGCAGCGTCGGGCGTCACCGATCTGGAATTGCTCGACGGCGATGCAGCACGAGCGTTAGAGCCCAACCTACGCTGCGTCGCGGCACTCCTGTCGCCTTCGACAGGGATCGTCGATAGCCATCAATTCATGCTGGCGCTTGAAGGCGACATCACAGCCACCGGAGGCACCATTGCCTTGAAGAGCCGTTTCCGGACCGCGACGCCAACCAAGCACGGATTCCGCACGCAGGTGGACACGCCTGAGGTCGGCGGGTTTGAACTGGATTGCGGCGTGCTGATCAATGCTGGCGGGCTTCACGCTCAATCCGTCGCCGGCTCCATTCTTGGCATGCCGAAGGACATGATCCCGAACCAATTTCTTGCAAAAGGGAGTTATTTCGTGCTCGGCGGAAGGCCACCCTTTGAACGTCTGATCTACCCGCTCCCGACCGCCGCCAGTCTCGGGCTTCACTATTCCGTCGATCTGGGCGGCCAAACTCGATTTGGGCCGGATGTTGAATGGGTCGACGAAATTGACTACGGCGTTAGTGCCGACGGCGCGGTCGCTTTTGAAACGAGTATCCGCCGATACTATCCTGCGCTCCCCCAAGGTACCCTAAGTCCCGGTTACGCGGGGGTGCGCCCGAAAATCGTGGGGCCGGGGGCACCCGCCGGAGACTTCGTAATCCAGGGGCCGCAGGCCCATGGGGTCAGGAGCCTTTTCAACCTGTTTGGAATCGAGTCGCCGGGACTAACTTCCTCCATGGCAATCGGTCGGCATATCGCGGCGCTGATTGCGGAAACCTAACCCTGTCGTTGTCGGTGGGCGGCGAAAGCGTTACGTTAGCGCCGAGTTATTGAAGGGCCACTGATCCATGTTGAAAGCGATTGCAGCAGCTTTGATTATAGCGTTTAGCGCCTCACTTGCGGTGGCGGCAAATGTGGGCGGCACCCGTAGCTATGAGTCGCAATTGTCTGGCGCGACCGATACAGCGATAGATTCTTCCGGCCAAAGCGACTGGCGAGGGATCATCGGGGGGGGGCTCGGCCTCACGCCTGAATTCATCGGCGCGAACGACTATGAGATCAGCGCCCTGCCGCTGTTCGACGTGGAGTGGCGCGGCGCTTATTTTCTGAGTACCCAACGCGGTGCCGGGCTCAACTTGTACCGCCGTGGCGGCTTGAAGTTCGGCCCCCGGCTGACCTATGACCGGGGCCGCGATTCATCGGAAAGCACGTTTCTCGCCGGCCTGCCGGATGTCGATGCCACTATTGAGGTTGGTGCTTTCCTCGAAACATTGAACGGACCGTGGCGCTTTAAGAGCGATCTACGCAAGGGGCTGAGCGGACATGAAGGATTTGTTGCGTCGTTCGACCTAGCCGTCGGCGGACGCTTGAACGACCGCGCCAACCTGATCCTGGGCGGCGTTACCCATTACGCCAGCAAGGACTACACCAAGGCTTACTTCGACTCGACCGTTGCCGGCGCCGGCCGCGCGGTGTTCCTGTCCGACGGGGGCGGTTTTTCTGATGTCGGTGGCTACGCCACCGTCGTCCACAACTTCAGTGAGCGCGTTTTTCTATCGGGTGTAATTCGGGGCACCATCCTTATCGGCAACGCTGCCGACAGTCCGGTATCTCAGTCGGACGGGCAGTATTTCTTTGGCACCGTGTTCGGCTATCGTTTCTAGTTACCACGCGCCGATTTCCTTCAGCGTACGGGCCAGCGGCGCCGGAAGGTGGTCAGCATCTGCCGCCGGTCCGGTACCGGCGTCCCCAGGGGCATCCCGGTCCTCAAGATAGCGCCAACCTTGGTGGGGACGACGCGGCTGGGCAACGGTGAGTACGAGTTCTGGATCCAGCACGAACGCGCAGGGCTTGCCCTCGCGGATTGTTGCGGTCTCGATCGCAACAATCCGTTGGCGGACCTGCGCGTAGCCTTTGATGATCCAGTAGATTGATCCACCGCTCGTTATTTCAGCGGCCCGCCGAGGCCGGTGCCGCGTGAAGTGGCGTAAAATGCCCTCTTCTTTCAGGCGTCGCACCTGAATGATCCGCAATTGGTCAACATCGTCGATACCGACGCAAAGCTTCAGGATGTTCAAGGGCATGGTTTCAATAGACTAGCAATGTGCGCGGAGCGGGCAAGGCTCGATCGATTCTGGAGCTGATCAGCGATTTCTTCGTAGTCTCTGGGGAACTGGGAGAGCGTACCGAACGTGCACAAAAACAAGAATGACCGGGTTATCATCGCCGGCGCCGGACCTGTCGGTCTAACAGCCGCCTATGCCCTCATAAGGCAGGGCATCCCTGTTCTAGTACTGGAGTCCTACACCGACCTTCCAACCGAACCCCGGGCGTCGACTTTTCATCCGCCAACCATGAAGGTCCTCGAAACCCTGGACGTTGCGCAAGAGCTCCACGCGATGGGCATTGAAGTCGCAAAATGGCAGTACCGCGATTTGAAAGATGGTTTGGTCGCGGAATTCGACCTCGACTCTCTGGCCGACATCACCCGCTACCCATACCGTCTCCATTGCGAGCAGCACAAATATGCTCAGATGCTCTTACGCAAAGCGGAAAAGTCGGACTTGTGCGAGATTCGCAAGGGCCGAACCGTTCTCTCGGCGAAAGACGGCGACGACGGCGTTACCATCGTCGCTGACGGGCCGAACGGTCAGGAAAGCGAAACCGGGCGACACCTCATCGGTTGCGACGGCGGCAGAAGCGCGGTTCGTCAGGCTATGGGCGTGAGTTTTGAAGGCCAGACATTCGAAGAGCGCTTCCTGGTGCTCACGACTCCTTTCGACTACGCACCTTATGGATTCGGCGGCACGTGCTACATCGCCGATCCGGTACGCTGGTATTCTATGTTCAAAGTCCCAGCCGACGGACCGCCTGGGCGATGGCGCGTGGTCTCTCCGGTCACGCCCGAAACCAGCGAAGCGGAGGCTTTTGACGACGGCCAATGCCAGGCCCGCATCCAAGCAGTTCTAGCTCATCCTGAAGGTGGTGATTTTCCCATCCTCCATAAGAACATCTATCAAGTTCACCAGCGCATTGCCGGATCTTTCGCGTCGGGGAACATATTCCTTGCCGGGGACGCCGCGCATATCAACAACCCGTTGGGCGGCATGGGCCTCAACTTTGGGATTCATGACGCTATCAATCTCTCGGAAAAGATCGGGGCGGTCTGTCGCGGCGACGCGACGGAAGATATCTTCAAACTCTACGACCGGCAGCGACGCACCGTGGCCGAGGAGTACCTTCTCGCTCAAACCGCGCAGAACAAGCGAGACTTGGAGGAGCGTGATCCGGAGATGCGCGCGCGCCGGCAGATGGAATGGCGAGACACAGCCGCAAACCCGAAAAAAGCCCGCGAGTTTCTGCTTCGGACCGCCATGTTCAAGTCTGTAGAACGCGCTGAATCGATTCAGTAGGGACAGCAAAAAACGAGGTTCACTTGGTGAACCATAGCTAAGGCGAGGATGTACATGCCTGATTCGCTCGGCCATCGACTCAAGATCGGCGTGGTGGTGCCGTCAACCAACACAATCGTTCAACCCGAGTTTGCGGCGATGCAGCCGCGCGGGGTTACCAACCATGTGTCCCGCATAACCATCCCTGATGTCAAGTTGGGCACCGATAATGATTTCATTGCGCACATTGAGCGGATGCGTGCCGGGATCGACATCGCGCTGGAACGGGTCATGACGTGTAGTCCAGACTATGTCGTTAATGGGCTTTCGTTGGAGGCCTTTTGGGAAGGTCTGCAAGGTAGTCTCGACATGTTGGAGCGATTGGAAGAAAAGTTTTCGATCAAGATATCGATGGGCAACAACGCGATCTTGGCTGCGCTCAAGAAAGTTGGCGAAATCAAAACGATCGCGCTCATCACGCCGCACAAACCGTTGGGCGACGAGCGAGTGCGGCGTTTCTTCAACGAGGCGGGCTACGAGGTAACCGACCTACACAGCTTCAATGTCAACATGCCGGCCGAAATATGCCATGTCAACGAAGATGCTTTGCGCGCGGCGACGCTGAAGGTCAATGCAAGTAACCCCGACGCGATCGTCCAAGTCGGCACTGGACTCGCCAACGCACGGGTCGCTGGTGAGGCGTGGCATTGGCTCAAGAAACCCGTGATCGCGATCAATACCGCGTGTTACTGGCACGCACTGCGGCAATGCGGGATCAATGACAAGATACCGGGCTACGG
>JAQBYN010000021.1 GCA_027622715.1 Pseudomonadota bacterium
GTACCACTCGTTAATGCGCTCGGCTGCGTCACGGTCAGTTGCAGCGAACCCGCGCGGCTTGTTGGCTTGCTGCATACGGTTCTCGGCTGGGAGATCGCGGCGGAGGGCGTTCTCGGTGCCGAACTTGAAGGGCTATGGGGGATCGCGCCGGGGAGCGCGGGGGCCAGTTTCACCGTGCTGCGGGCGCCGGGCACAACGTTTGGGATGATCCGCGTGGTCTACGGCGCCGAGCGCCGCCCGACCCGCCAGATTGGCGCCCGCTGGAGCGGCATGGAAATCGTCGTCATGTCGGATGTCGATGGGCTGCACGCAGCCCTCGATGCCCATCCCGACTTCGATGTTATCGCGCCGCCGCACAGCTTCGACTTCACGCAAGCCGGTTCAAACATTCACCGGTCTTTTCTGGGGCGCATTCCGGGCGGCACGCATATCGTTTTCACCATGGCGGTCACGGCGCCTAAGCTGAAGGGCCGCATATTTCCGTCGGCCGACGTTCGGGTCGGCCAAGTCTTCGCCGCCCATCTGGTGGCGACGGACTATCCTCGCAGCTTCGCGTTCTACCGTAACACCCTTGGGATGGTGCCGTTTCTCGATGTCCATCTTGAGCAGGGCGATTGGCACAAGACCTGGTCGCTGCCCGAGGGCGCGGCGGTGGACCTCAGTATTTTGCGCGGCGGCGACCCAACCAGCCGCCAGGGCAGCGTCGAGATGCAGGGCTACGACGACCGCTACATCGACCCGGCCGTCCTGGTGCCGGACCGCTTCGACGGCGGCACGTGCCTGACGACGTACACCGCCGCGGTCGATCTCGACGTGGCTTTTGCGGCGGTGGCGGCGCACGACGATGCGACAATCCTGTCGCGGCCGCAGGCCATGCCCGGTGCGCCCTATGACGATGCCCGCAGTTTCGCCTTTCTTGGGCCCAGCGGTGAGCGGTTCGAAATCTGCGAACGATTCGCGCTCTGAGGGCGCCGGCGAGCGACCCGGGGCTCAATCACGGAACCGGCAAAGTTGCCGCGGTTGAGTGTCCTCTCTGGGCGCTGAGGGGCTGGCGCGGGTGGCGTGTCTGCGCGCGGTCGTTTAAGTTTCAGCAGACGGATTTTGGCACCGCCGCAATCCCGTCGTTTTCACCGCTTTCAATGAGAGGAGTTTTCGATAGCTAGAATGACCCGCGACCGCACCAAGGGTTCCTTCAAAGGGGCTGATTGGAATGATCGGTTGAGCACCGCAACGAATGCAAAGCGCGCGGTGTTAGAAAAATTCAAGGCCGGCAATGCACCGGATGATCCCGCTGTAGTGGAGCGTCGCGCGGCCCGGATGGCTGCCAGCATCGCGCGCGAGGCCCGCATCGCAGAACGCAACGCCGCCCGGGCGGCCCGCGCCGCTGAGGTCGAGGCTGCCCGCGTCATTGAGGAAGCCAAGCTCGAAGTAGAGAAACGCGCGCAAGAAGCCGAAAACGCGCGCCTTGCTGAGGAAGAGCGCCTTGCCGCCGCCGCGCGCGAGGTCGAAGAGGCGGTCAAGGCCGAAGAATTGAAGGCAAAACAAAAAGCCGCGCGCGATCTCCGCTACGCCAAACGCAAAGGTCGGAGCTAGCGCCTCATCCTGCCAAGGTGACGAGATCGCCATCGCGCGACGTCGCGTCGGCGCGGTATTTGCTGGGTTTGATGGACCTGTTAGCCTGATCCGCAAAACAAGCTTGGGAGGCTGGCATGGGCATCGAGCCTGCACATCCGACGATTCGCCGTCACTTCGTCACTGTCGGCGGTGAGCGCCAGGTTCATTACCGGCGCGCCGGTAAGGGACCCGCCGTGGTGCTGCTGCACCAATCGCCGACATCGTCGCGCGAGCATGTGCCGCTGATCGAGCGGCTGACGGGCGACTTCACCGTGATTGCGCCCGACACGCCGGGCAACGGGCTGTCCGATCCGCTGCCGGGCGAACAGCCATTGGCCGAGGATTACGCGCATGCCTTAGCTCAGACTTTGGATGCGCTAGGGATCAAACGATGCGGCCTGTTCGGCACGCACACGGGTGGCGTAACCGCGACGGAGTTCGCGCGGCTTTATCCAGACCGTGTCAGCGTGTTGATCGTTGACGGCATTACATGTTGGACGGAAGAAGAACGCGCCGACGCGGTGGCAAACTACTTCACGCCGTTCGCCCCGAGTTGGGACGGCAGCCATTTGACGTGGCTGTGGTCGCGCATGCGCGAGCAAACGATCTTCTTTCCGTGGTACGAAAAATCGCTGGCGGCGCGTTTGGATTACGACCTGCCGTCGCCCGATCGTTTGCACAACGGCCTGTTGGAGTTTCTCCGCTCGGGCGATGAATACCGCAAACCATACAAGGCCGCCTTTCTTTTTAAGGGCGAGGAATCCATTCCCGCCTTGACCTGCTCCGCGCATCTGATGGCGCTCTCGTCGGACGTGCTGTTCGGCCATTTTGACCGTTTGCCGCCGCTAGCCGACAACATCAAGATCGAACGGTTCGGCACCAGTCGGTCCGAACTCCTCGACCGCACCGTCGCGGTACTGGGCCAATATCCAGGACAAGACGGCGTGCCGGGCCCGGATGCGCCAGGACCGATCGTCGGGCGCACCTGGCAGGACTACGCCGATGTCGACGGCGGGCAGCTGCATATGCGGCGCGGCGCAGGGAGCGGCCGCCCGGTGCTGGTGCAGCACGATGCCGCCAGCGACAACAACGTGGTGCGC
Organism: Pseudomonadota bacterium; assembly: GCA_027622715.1. Lineage (GTDB taxonomy): Bacteria > Pseudomonadota > Alphaproteobacteria > SHVP01 > SHVP01 > CALJDF01. The sequence goes on from JAQBYN010000021.1 coordinate 2,715, forward strand.
ATGGCGGCCGAGGGATTCGTCGGCAAACGACCGGTCATCGCGTTTGATCTGCCGGGCAACGGCGAATCCGATAACACCATTGGCACCGACAAGAACGCCATCACCTGCACGACCTACGCCGAGGTGACGCGCCAGGCGTTGGCGTCGATGGGGTTGGACGACGTCGACTACCTTGGCACCTGGGGGTCGGGCTTTACCGGGTTGGAGCTGGCCAAAATGCAACCCGGTTTGGTCAAACATTTGGTGATCGCCCACGTCATCTATCACCCCGATGCGTTGCGCCGCGAGTTGCTCGACAACTACACACCCGAACTCAAGACCGACTGGTGGGGCGGTTATCTGTTGATGTGCTGGCACGCGATGCGCGATCAGGGTTTGTACTGGCCCTGGTACAACCGCACCCGTGACGGCATCCTCCAGCGCGAGCCGTATGTCGATCCGGCCATGGTGCACCGCCGTGTTGTCTCGCTGCTGAAGTGCTGGAACATGTGGCAGGCCCATTACGGGGCGCACTGGAAATACGACGCGCAGGGTGAATTGGGCCGCGCGCCGATTCCCGTGGCCTTAACCGGTCCCGACAACCATCCCGGTACCGGCGATGCGCTCAAGGATCACGGCGCACTGCAGCGTGTCACCACCGGCAATGACATGACGGCCTGGGCTGGCGCGCTGCTGCCGTTCTTGGACAGTTAGCCGTGGGCACCGACGCGCCGATCCCTGGCATCCGCCGCCATTTCGTAACCATCGGCGGGACACGGCAGATTCATTACCGCCGCGCCGGGACTGGTCCCGCCGTGCTGCTGCTCCATCAATCGCCCAAGTCGTCGCGCGAGCATATTGCGTTGATGCAGCGCTTGATGGATCGCTTCACCTGTATCGCGCCCGACACACCGGGCAATGGTAATTCCGATCCGCTGCCGCTGGCCGATCCCGACATGGCCGATTTCGGCGACAACATCGCGGCGTTTCTTGATGCGCTCGGGATCGACAAGATCGCGGTATACGGGTTTCACACTGGCGCATCGGTCGGCGCGGCGTTTGCGGCGCGCCATCCGGACCGGGTGCATATCGCGATCCTCAACGGTCTTGTCACGCTCAACGCTGAGGAGCGCGCGGACATTCTGGCCAACTACCTGACGCCGTTCGAACCGCGCTGGGACGGCGGGCATCTGGCGTGGCTGTGGGCGCGGCTGCGCGAGCAGACTGTGTTTTTCCCGTGGTATCGCCCCTCGCTTGCCGGCCGCATGGGCGGGCCGATGCCCGCGCCGGAAATTTTACACGACGGGGTGATTGAGTTTCTGCGGTCGGGTGATGCATACCGTGGACCTTACGGCGCGGCCTTCAAGCTCGATGGCGCTGCGATGGCCGCCGCGATGCGCTGCCGGGCAATTATCTGTGCGTCGGACTGGGATCCGACCGTCAACTATCTGGGCCGGCTGCCGGCGAAGTTGCCCGACGGCGTCAGCGTGGAACGGTTGGGCGACCGCCGCGGCGACGCCGTCTACGCGTGGGTTGCTGACCTGTTGGCCCGTCACGCCAAAGGAACGCCGACACAACCACCCGCACCGACCGCAATCGCCGACGGCACGTGGCAGGATTTTGCCGATGTCGACGGTGGCCAGCTTCACATGCGCCGCACCGAAGGCAAGGGTCGGCCGTTGCTGGTTCAGCACGATGCCGCCAGCGATAACCGCATTGTCCACCGCGTGACGCAGTCGCTTGCCGGAGAAAGGCCGGCCATCGCGTTCGATATGCCGGGCAATGGCGAGTCCGACAACACCATCGGTACCGAGAATGTCACGGTGGCGCGCTACGCCGACGTCGTTGTGCAAGCGCTCGATTCTCTGGGGCATGAGTCCGTGGACTTCTACGGCATGTGGGGCGGTGGCCTCGTTGGTCTCGATCTCGCGGTGCGGCGTCCGGATCGCATCAACAAACTCGTTATGTCGAATGTGCTGTATTTCACGCCGGCGGACGCGAAGGCCTACCACGACAATTATACGTTCCCGATCGAGATCGACTGGTTTGGCGGCCACTTGATCAAGTGCTGGATCGCGATGCGCGATCAGGGCCTATTCTGGCCGTGGTACGAGCGGACGCGACAGGGCGCCATTCGGCAAGAGCCCTACATCGACACGGCGATGGTGCATAGCCGCGTGGTATCGATGCTGAAGGCTGGTGACATGTGGCGACATGCCTACCGCGCGCACTTTGCCTACGAAACGGGCGACGCGCTGGCGCAGGTCAAGCGGCCGACGTTGCTCGGCTCGCCGCTTTGGGATCCGAACTATCCGCACGGCCAAGCGGCGCACAGCGCATACGCGCATACCGCTTGGCTCGATCTCCCGCCCGACATGGCGGATTGGGCCCCGGCGTTCCTGCCTTTCCTCGACACCTAAGGGGCTCCAGTTGGCGTGAGTCCTCACGCCATGGTTGCACCGCGCGCCGAATCCGATCCACAGTAGACCGGCGATTGGGGAACCGCCCGCGTTAGCGGCAGGTATGAGGGTCGGACGATGGCGACACCCTTGGCGGGTGGCGGGCCACTGAGCTTTGCGGTTCTCGGGGTCGAGAACATGGCCGAGTCCCTGGGTTTCTATCAGGGGATCGTGGGCATGGAGGTGATCGGCGAGGATATGTTGCGCGGTCCGCGGTTCGCCGGCCACTGGCGCGTGCCGCCGGAAACACGTGCGCACGCCGTCCTGCTTGAGGCGCGCGGCTTTCCGGTCGGGCGAATCATGTTGTTGAGCTTTATTGTGCCGCGCCGTGAACGGGTCCGTGCGCGGCGCGAGCGCCGCATGATCGGCTTGATGAACCTCAACTTCTACGTAGCCGACATCCACTCGGCGCATCGCGATCTTTCTGCCAAGGGCTATGAATTTTGGTGGCCGCCCCGGCAGCATCAACTTAGCGCCGGGGTTGGACAGGAAACCGGCGCACTTCTGGAGGGGCCGGATGGCGTTATCCTCAACCTCATTCAGCTCGACAGCACTGATGAGACCACGCGGATCGGCCGTATGCGAAAATACTTCCGCGAAGAGGGTGCGACCCGGACCGGTTTCTCGCCGGTGGTTACTTCGGCGCATGGCGTTCGCGCGCGCGATAAGGCGCTGCCGATCTACCGAGATCTGTTGGGACTTGAGGTGGTCATCGACGAACCGCTAGGGCCGGCAGACGAACGCACCCACTGGAGATTTCTACAAGGCGATCATCCCTACGGTAAAATCGCGTTGGGCCAAGCGTTGAACTATGAGGTCGAAGACCTCACCCCGTTCGCCGTGGCCCCCAATATCGGGTACCTCGCGCAAGGCTTTGAGGTGGCGAATATGGACGCGGCGCTCGCGTTCTGTCGCGATATCGCCGCCGAGATTTATTCGCCGCCCGACGAAATCGATTTGCCCGGCCTGGGGCGAACCGTCTCGATGTTGGTGCGCAACCCGGGGTCGGGCGCGCTGATGCAACTTATGCAGAAGTCTTAGCGCCAGACCGTGCGTTACAGCGCGGGGCGGTGGACGCCGTGTCCCGGGACGGGTACCGGCCCAAGCGCTTCGCAACCGGCGACCCACCGCGAGGCAACCTCCCCGAGATAATGTCCAAACAGACGCGCGGTTTCGCGGTCTGCCTCGGGCGGCGTGCGGTTCGGCGGTTCGTCGATATTGGCCTGGGTCATTAGACCGAGATACCCGGCCAAACGGTTGAGGTCGTTTTCGCTGCCACCGGATGAATAGTGGCCGCCGAGCAGGTGGACGGGAACCCAGGTCATCCCCATCTGGGCCGCGAAAATAGAGAGGCGCTGCAAGGTGTGGAGTTTGTCTCCGCTGCGACCGGCGGATGACGTGAATCCCGCCGCGAGCTTGCCGGTCCACATGCGGTCGAGCCACACCGGGCCCGACGTCAATTCAATGAAGGCCTGCATCTCGGTGGAAACCCCGCCGCATCCCTTGACGCCGCGCCGCAGATTGAAAGTCCACGTTAGCGTCGCCGAATCATAGGTCCATGATTCGGCAAGACGTCCCTCGAAGTTCTGAAAATCAAGTATCCGAACGCCCTCTTCGTTGACGTGGCTAAGCGGATAGTAGACCAGCGGTTCGAGCAGGTTAGCCAGGCCCGTCTGGGTCGCCGGCGATGCCGCGGTCGGCCCGTCGTAATCCAGCCCTGGCGGGACATCGGCCGTCAAAATGAGTGCCTCTTTCGCCGTGGCGGACAGGCCAACGGATAAAGACAAAACGAGCCCTAAAGCGAACGTCCTCGAGATATTCATGACTTCCTCCCCAAGAAGCTAGTAGCGGGGCAACTCTGAAGTTCCGTTCGCGCGGGGTCAAGAAAAGTCCGGACAATAAAAAAGGACGCCCGCAGGCGCCCTTTTTTGGAAAGCGGAACGGTACTCAGACGACGCCGTAGGCCAGCATCGCGTCGGCGACCTTGGTGAAGCCTGCGATATTGGCGCCCTTCACATAGTCGATATATTTGGGGTCCTTGGTGTCGCCGTACTGAACGCACTTTTCGTGGATACTCTGCATGATGTTGCGCAGCTGTTTTTGCAAATCGTCCGCGCCCCAAGACATGCGTTGCTGGTTCTGACTGATTTCCAAACCCGACACCGCGACACCGCCGGCATTGGCCGCCTTTGACGGGCCGAATAGAACTTTGGCGTCGAGGAACGCATGGATGCCGTCCTGCTCGGTCGGCATGTTGGCGCCTTCCGAAACAGCAATGACGCCGTTCTTGATCATCGTCTTGGCCTCGGCGGTCGTGATTTCGTTCTGCGTGGCACACGGCAACGCGAGATCGGCTTTCACGTCCCACGGCCGTTTTCCGGCGTGGAAGGTCGCGCCTTTGAACTCCTTGGCATAATCCTCAATGCGGCCGCGACGATGAGTCTTGTGAACCTTGACCCAGTCGATCTTCTCCTGGGTCAGGCCGTCCGGGTCGAGAATGAACCCGCCGGAATCGGATAGCGTGAGCGGCTTGCCGCCACGATGCAGGATCTTTTCCGCGGCGTGGGTCGCGACGTTGCCCGACCCCGAGATGATGGCCGTCTTGCCTTCAATTGCGTTGCCGGCTTTGTTGAGCATGTCTTCGAGGAAGTAAACCGCGCCGTAGCCAGTCGCCTCGGTCCGTACCAAGCTGCCGCCGTACTCCAAGCCCTTGCCGGTCAGAACGCCGGTGTACTGATTGGTGATGCGCTTGTATTGGCCGAACATAAAGCCGATCTCGCGGCCGCCGACGCCGATATCGCCGGCAGGAATGTCCACGTCGGCCCCGACGTGGCGGTACAGCTCGGTCATGAACGATTGGCAAAACCGCATGATCTCATGCGTCGACTTGCCCTTCGGGTTGAAGTCTGAACCGCCTTTGCCGCCGCCCATTGGTAGGCCGGTAAGGCTGTTCTTAAATGTTTGCTCGAACGCCAGGAACTTTAGAATGCTTTGATTGACGCTCGGGTGGAAGCGGATGCCGCCTTTGTAGGGGCCGATCGCGTTGTTGTTCTGAACGCGATACCCGCGCTGGACGCGGATATTGCCTTTGTCGTCTTCCCAACATACGCGAAAGCTGATGACCCGATCGGGTTCGGCAATGCGCCGCAGTATTTGGTACTCGTGATAAATTTCCTTGTCTTTGATGTAATCAAAGACGTACTGCGCGACCTCGTAGACCGCCTGGTGGAACTCGGTTTCGCCGGGGTTGCGCTTTTTCACCCCGGTCATGAATTGTTCGATGCCTACGTGGTCTGATGCCGCCATCTGAGGTGCTCCCCGCCCTTGTTTTTTGATTTACAGCCTGCGCTGCCGTCCGGGCGCCATGATACAGAAGCTCATCGCGCGGCGCTCAGGAATTCTTGGCGTTAGTGGCGAAAGTGGCGCCTGCCGGTCATGACCATTGCAAGTCCAGCATCGTCGGCGGCGGCAATGACTTCGTCGTCACGCATCGACCCGCCGGGCTGGATCACGGCTGTCGCCCCCGCTTCGGCCGCCGCAAGCAATCCATCGGCAAAGGGGAAAAAGGCATCAGAGGCAACCACCGATCCCTTTACCAGAGGTTCGGTGAGGCCAGCCGCGACGGCGGCATCCTCGGATTTGCGCGCCGCGATGCGGGCGGAATCGATGCGGCTCATTTGGCCAGCGCCAATCCCAACCGTCGCCAAGTCTCGGACATAGACAATGGCATTGGATTTGACGTGCTTGGCGACCGAGAACGCAAACAGCAGGTCGGCAAGCTCCCGCTCGCTCGGCTGCCGTTTGGTGACGACCTTCATGTCAGCCGTCGCGACCACGCCGGTATCGCGGCCCTGCACAAGATAGCCGCCGGCGACGCTGCGAATCGTCATACCCGGTGCACGCGGATCAGGTAGACCGTTGGTCAACAAAAGCCGCAGGTTTTTCTTCTTAGCAAAAACCGCTTTTGCGTCTTCATCGGCACCCGGTGCAATGACAACTTCGGTAAATATCTCAGTAATGCGTCTTGCCGTTGCGTCGTCGATCGGGCCGCCTAGGGCGACGATCCCACCGAACGCGCTAACCGGGTCGCATCGCAAGGCGCGCTCGTAGGCGTCGATCAGATTTTCGCCGATCGCCGCGCCGCAGGGATTGGCGTGTTTGATGATCGCGACCGCGGGGCGCCGCCCGCCCTCGCTTAACTCGGCGACCAACTCGACTGCCGCGTCGGTGTCGTTGATGTTGTTATAGCTGAGCTCTTTGCCTTGGACCTGGGTCGCGGTCGCGACCCCAGCGCGGTCCGTCCCGTCGCGGTATAACGCGGCGCTCTGATGCGGGTTCTCGCCGTATCGCAGCGTCTGTGCCAATCGAGCGCTGAGTGTCAGGCGGTCAGGGAATGGTTCGCTGCGCTGCGCCGCAAACCACGCCGCAATCGCAGCGTCGTAGGACGCTGTCCGGGCGAAGGCCTTGGCCGCAAGCCGGGTGCGGGTTTCCTGACTGACCGTGTTGGCGTTCTCGCGCATTTCATCGGTGATGGCGAGATAGTCCGAGGGCTCGGTGATCACAGCGACGTAAGCGTGGTTCTTGGCCGCCGACCGAATCATGGCCGGGCCGCCGATGTCGATATTCTCGATTGTCGTGTCGAAGTCGGCCTGTGCGGCCACCGTTTCTTCGAACGGATAAAGGTCAATGGCCACGAGATCGATCGGGGCAATGCTGTGATCGCGCATCGCCTGGCGGTGCGCCGGGTCGTCGCGGACGCCGAGCAGGCCGCCGTGAATCTTGGGGTGTAGCGTTTTGACCCGCCCGTCCATGATCTCGGGAAAGCCGGTGTGGTTGGAGACTTCGGTGACGGCGATACCGGCGTCGGCGATGGCTTTGGCCGAACCACCGGTGGAGAGAATCTCGACTCCTTGGTCGGCAAGGAACTTAGCGAATTCGACCAAACCGGTCTTGTCCGATACCGACAGCAAGGCGCGTTTCACGGGCTGGGAACTACTCATACGGGCCGAATCTCCTCCAAGGCGTTTCTTATTGCGCGGCGCTCGGCTGGTCAAAGTCACGGGGGGTGAACTCGGGGACCGCTTCGCGGATCAGTTCCAGGACGCTACCGAGGTCCTCGCGTCGCGCCGCGTCGCGCAGCATATCGAATGTGTGGTCGATGTCGCTTAGGGACATCGTTCTAGGCGCGGCGCGCAAAATACCGTCCTGCGCGGTCGGTGTTAGGTCCTCGGCCTCGTGCGACAGTTCCTCGTGCAGCTTTTCGCCCGGACGCATCCCGGTAAAACGGATCGCGATATCCTTGTCCGGCTGGAGGCCAACAAGACGAATCATTTGCCGGGCGAGGTCCACGATCTTCACTGGCTCGCCCATGTCGAGTACGAACACGGTGCCCGGTACGTGCTGTGATGCGTCCATCGCGGAGGCTTGCAACACCAGCTCGACGGCTTCGCGCGTCGTCATGAAAAATCGTGTTGTCGCGGGGTCAGTGACCGTCACCGGCCCCCCGGCGGCGATTTGCTTTTGAAAGAGCGGCACCACCGATCCGGTCGATCCGAGCACGTTGCCGAAACGCACGGCGACGAACCGGGTCTGGGCGGCCTCGCCTTCCCGCCCCAGAGCCTGGCAATACATTTCCGCCAGGCGTTTGCTGACGCCCATCACGCTTGTCGGGTTCACCGCCTTATCGGTGGAAATCAACACCATGGTGTCGACATCGTGGCGCAAACAGGCACGCGCAATATTGCGCGATCCAATGACATTGGTGAGAACGGCCTCGTGCGGATTCTGTTCGGACAGCGGCACATGTTTAAATGCGGCCGCATGGAAAACCAGTTCTGGCCTTTCGCCCGCGAAGACATGGGCAACGCGCGCGTCGTCGCGTACATCGGCCAGCACAGCGCTACGGCTGAGGCCAGAATGCGCGGTCGCCAGCTCCATGTCGATTTGGTAGAGCGCATGTTCGCCGTTATCCAACAACGTGATGTGCGTCGGTGCGAGCAAGGCGATCTGCCGCACGAGCTCGCTACCGATCGTGCCGCCGGCGCCAGTCACCATGACACGCCGGCCGGCGATCAGACGCCGCATCGAGTCGCGGTCCAGCACTTTTTGCGGGCGCCCGAGCAAATCCTCCATGGCGAGGGGACGGATCGCCGGGCCGGCAGGTCCGCCTTGACCGCCATGAAAGTCTGTCAGCCGGGGTAGTCGCGCCAAGGTCATCCCGAGCCCGTCGGCGCGCGTCAGCAAGGCCCGCAAGCCGTCTGCGGTGATTTTCTCGGTGGCCAGCAACAGGCGCTGGGGCCGCAAACCTTTGGCGTCCAGCCGTGCCACTGCCTCGGGGATCCGATCGACAATATCCATCACCCGGACGCCGCGAATGTCGCGCCCGATGCGCCCCGGCTTGTCGTCGATAATACCGACAACGTTGTAGGGCGCCCCGGGCCGGCTCATTTCGCGGATGAATACTTCGGCGGTGCTGCCCGCGCCAACAAGCAAAACCGGCACCCGGTCATCGTGGGCGCGTTCGAACACGGCGCTGAGGTTGCCGTCTTTCAGTAGTCGGTAGGCCAAACGCGGTAAACTCAATTGAATTACCAGCAGCGGCCAAACTAGCAGCAGCGATGTCCGCGGGAAGTCCTGTAGCCGTGTGATCAAGAAGAGCGCCGGCAGAAAAATTAATGCGCCAAGCGTCACCCCCTTCACGATGGTGACAAGATCGGTGACCGACGCGTAGTGCCAAATGCCCCGATACAAGCCAACGCGCCAGAAGACGACGGCGCAAATTGCGACAAAGATCAGCGTATTGGGCCAGGCAAAAAAGAACGGTTGATCATTGCCCAGGGTCTGATGCCGCACCCAGACAGCTAACTCGAAGGCGATCGTCGCCTGAATCAGATCATGCAGCGCGACGAGGCTGACGCGCGACAGGCTGATAAACGGACGGGGCGTGGTGCTAGCGGTCATTCGCTCTTTGGGCGGGCGTTCAGGGCGTTGGCGGGCGGTCAGGTATTGGCGCCGCGTCGCGCGCAAAGTACCACAGCACCGCCGCCGTCAGTACCACGCCGAGGGCGAGCAACGCGCCTTGAATTTCGGGTTGCCGCGCGCTCGCATAGGCCAGCGCGATGAGGACGACGTTGAGTACCAGTATCAAGGTAGAGACATGGGCGTGCGAGCCCAACTGGCGCGCGGCACGCTGATAGAAGTGACTGCGATGGGCCTCCATAAGTCGCTCGCGGCGCGCGATCCGGCGCAACAATGTCAGTGTCGCGTCCATCAGATAGTAAAGGGGAAGCAATAGGGCCGCGGCCCACAACCCCGAGCCGGCCAGCTCCAGCAACATCCAGCCCAACAGAAATCCGAGCGGGACGGATCCGACATCGCCCAAGAAAATCCGTGCCGGCTGCCAGTTCCACCACGTGAAACCGGCGAGCGCCGCGGCGAGGACGAGGCCATAGAGCCCAAGATTGTCTTGCGGGACGAGGTCCAGTGTGAGCCCTGCGGCAGCCGCAAGAGGCGCCAGCAACGCCACGCCAACGCCCACGCTGCCGCTCTCAACACCTGTGATTCCATCGATCCCATCCATGAAGTTGGTCAAGTTGATCACCCACAGCCAAACCCACGCGGTGATTACGACATCGAGACCGTAGGGCAGGACGGTTTGGAAAACCCGGCCATGGGCGGAAAGCGCGGCGATGCCGATCAGCACAGCGACGGCTTGCACAATGAGACGCAACACCGGCGACAGTGGCCGGCGGTCGTCCCGCCATGAGACGGCGGCCAGGACGATCGCCAAGCTAATCAACAGGGGGACCGGATAGGTGAACTGCGCGTCGTTTTCTACGGCGGACAGCGCCCACACGATCAACCACTCGACGGCAATAACGCCGATGATGACCAAGCCACCGCCGACGGGCGTCGGTACGGCGTGGCTCGAGCGATCGTTGGGGTGATCCAATATGGCCCGTGCGCGCAGCGTTCGGACCAGCAGTCGCGTGCCGAGAAATGACGTAACGAATGCGGTTGCCACGATCACGATCTTGGTCAAAACCATGGACCGCTTATATCAGATCGCGGGCGGCGGTCCCGAGCCTGTGTTCTCGGCCGCTGCCGCGCGGAACGTGGTTGGCGAGACCTGCCGGTAGGCGTCGAGCGATTGACGGATAAACAGGTCGACCGAGAATTCCGTCTCGGCGATGACGCGGCTCCGTGCCGCCATCCGCGCCCGCAGGTCCGGATCGTCCAACAGGCGTTGCACGGCGGCGGCGGTGGCGGCACCGTCGCGGGCCGGTACCAGCAAGCCGTTGTCGCCGTCGCGGACAATTTCGCGGCAGCCCGGGACATCGGTGGTGACGATCGCCCGCCCGATCGCGGCGGCCTCGATGAGGACGCGCGGCAATCCTTCGCGGTAGGACGGCATGCACACCACACTGGCCTGGGCCAATGCGCTCGGCATGTCGTCGGAAAAGCCCTGCCAGGTGACGATGCCTTCTTGCGCCCAGGCGCGGATTCCCGCTTCGCCCACGTCTGTCGGGTTGTCTGGATCGGTGCGGCCTACCAGCACGAAGCGCGCCCGGTCCGTCAGATCACGCGCCGCGGCAATGAATTCGTGAACCCCCTTGTCGCCGAGAATGCGGGCCGGAAATACCACGACGGGCTCGCCCGCCGGTTCGGGCTGCTGCGCAAACCCGTGCATGTCGACGCCGCAGCCGCGGATCATCACGGTGATGGCCGGATCGACGAGGCCGTTGTCGACAAACAATTGCAAGTCGTCAGGGTTCTGGAAAATCGCGACAGCATTGCGATGACCCAGCGCGTAACGGTAGAGGCGTTTAACCAAGGCACGCTGCAGTCGCGCTGCCAGACCGTCGATAAGAAATAAGTAACCCAGTCCGGTGATCGCGTGCACCACCGCCGGGACCCGGCGTAGCCGCGCCACGAGGCCCGCATAGAGCACCGGCTTCATTGTGACGGCGTGTAGTATGTCGGGGCGCACCGTGCCGACGATTCGCCACAGCGCCGCAATCAGCACGATTTCTCCACCGATCCGGCGGGCGCCACGCTTCAACGGAATGTCGTGGAGCTGAAACCCTTCGCGCCGCATGATCGCGACCGGCGCATCGTCGTGCGGCACGGCGATATGGACCTCAAAACCAGCGTCGCGCGCCGCGATCGCAATCGGCAAGCGATGGGTAATAAAGAACGGCGCGTCGTTGAGCACCATCAGGAGCCGTGGTTGGGTCACCGCCCGGCGCCGGTGTGTTCGTACCATGCTTGGAACATTAGAACGCCCCACAGCGGACCAGAGCGATCGAACCGGCCGGAGAGATGCTCTTGCCACAGGCGGCGCACGGTCGGCGCGTGAAAGAAGCCCTCTTGGGCAAGACGGCGTTCCGCTAACAGCGAATCGGCCCACTCGCGCAACGGCCCGCGCAGCCACCGGGTCACCGGGACCGCGAAGCCTTGTTTGGGCCGGTCGAACAACGCGCGGGGCACATGTCGGTAAAGGATTTCGCGCAGCAACCATTTCGAGGTGCCGCCGCGGATTTTCATGTCGGTCGGTAAGGCCCACATCGCCTCGACCACCCGGTGATCAAGAATCGGCACCCGCACTTCGAGGCCTACGGCCATGCTGGCCCGGTCGACTTTGGTTAGCACGTCGTCGGGCAAATAGCCGCCGAGGTCGCGGGTCTGCATCCACAGGACGGGATCGTCCGGATCGGGCCCACGGGCCGGGCCTGCCGTCGCGTCAGCGCCGAGAACAAAGTGATCGCCGTAACCGACCAGCGCGTCATAAACCGATTCGAGCGAGGAAGCGCCTAGGACGGCGCCGAGCTTGTGCAGCCGCATGCCGGCTTGCGGCGGGCGGCGGTTACGCGGCAACAAGGCAACCAGACGATCCAGCGTTGCCGGCGGCGCCGCGCGCAGCGTTGCGCCCAGCGCGCGACGCAGTGGCCTGGGGATGCCACCCAGACGTGACCAGCGCGCCGCCAGTTGGTGGCGGGTATAGCCAGCAAAGACCTCATCCCCGCCATCGCCGGACAACGTCACGGTAACGTCGCGCCGCGCCACCTGCGACACCAAGAACGTCGGAATCTGCGAGGAGTCGGCGAAGGGTTCGTCATAAATCTCCGGCAATCGCGGAATCAACGCGGCGCCTTCGTCGGCATCAAAACGGATCTCGGTGTGATCGGTACCCAAATGGGTACTGACCATGCGCGCATGATCTGCCTCGTCGTAGTCCTGCTGCCCGAAACCCACGGTAAAAGTCTTGATGGGCCGGCTGCTTTGCGTTTGCATGAGTGCCGTGACCGCCGATGAGTCGATGCCGCCGGATAAGAAGGCACCCAGCGGCACGTCGGCCACCATCCGTCGCTTCACCGCATCGCTCAACAGGGCTTCGATGCGCGCGCGCGCGTCCTCATCTATCTCAGGTGAATCGGATGCGGGCGCGCCGATCTCCCAGAATCTCTCTTGGCTAACGGTTCCGTCGCCGGCAATCGTGACGATTTCGGCCGGCGACACTTTACCAACTTCGTTGTAGATCGATTTGTCGCCGGTCACGTAGCCGAAGCGGACGAGGTCGGCCACCGCGTTCCGGTTGATCGTCGTCGTCGCGCGCGGGTGGGCGCGAATGGCCCGCAGCTCCGAGCCAAAAGCAAATGTGTTGCCAAAGCGGCCCCAATACATTGGCTTGATGCCAAGCCGGTCGCGAATCAGCGAGAGCGTCCGCGTTTCACGATCCCACACGGCAAATGCGAACATGCCGATCAGCCGGCGCAGCGTTGGCGCGATGCCCCAGCGCGCGAAGCCCTCGACCACGACCTCGGTATCGGAGTGGCCGCGAAAAACGACACCCGCCGATTCAAGCTCTGCGCGCAGGTCGTTGTGGTTGTAGATCTCGCCGTTGTAGCTGACGACATAACGGCCGTTATCCGACGTCATCGGCTGATGGCCGGCCGCTGACAGATCGATGATCGATAATCGGCGATGCCCCAGGGCGATCCCGGCATCGTCGTCCGCCCATGCGCCCGAATCATCCGGACCGCGGTGGCTCAACGTGTCGGCCATGGTCCGGGCGACGACGTCGAGCGGGCCACCGGCTTCGCCGGCAAGTTGGAGAAAACCGGCTACGCCGCACATTGGGAAACTACCGTGACAGCTAAGATCATCGCAGATTTATGGCCGTCTCCTTGATGCAAGACAAGCGACACTCAAGCGTCGTTGTCGTCGTCGGCCCGCAGCAGCCCGGCGGTTAGCGCTACTCCGATCCAAAGCGACGCGATCCACCAGGCCTGCCACACGCCGAAGTTCAGAACGAACGGTGGCAATGCGGCGACCACGGCCGCAGCGGCAGCAGCGCGGTGCCACGGCGGCAGCCGCCAGCGCCACAACGCCCGCACCAGCCCGGCAAAAATCAGAATGATGGCAATAACGCCGACCACGCCAAGTTCGAGCCAGATTTGCAGCAAAGCGTTGTGCGGGTGGAGCGGTAGAGCCGCGGGCGCGTAACCGAACTGAGGCCGCAGCGCCTCGATCACGTCCTCGCGCGCGCCGATTGCGCGGGCGGCATCGAACCCGGCCCCGAGCGGCGCAACGTTGGTCGCTTGTTCGGCGGCAAATGTCCAAATGCCGATCCGGTGCGCCCAGGGCGTTGGCAGCACGACCTGACGGCTCTGGAACATTTGCAAATTGACAACGTCGCGCGATAGCCAAGGTGCAAAAGCCGCATAAAGAGCGAACGCGATGACGAGTGCGCTCAGCGCGGTTCGCGGTGCGACGCGTACTGCGAGAAAGGTGATCGCACCCAACAGCAAACCGACGAGCGCGGCGTTCATCGGCAAAAGGGCGACTGCGGCGGCGGCGGCGACAAAGAACGCAACGCCGATGAGACGATGACGCCCGGCGAGCGCAACGCTGGCGGGCCACAACAACACTGCGAACAGCACGACCCCACGGCCGACACGTTCGAGGTTCGTTGCGGCGCTCGCAGGATCGTCGCCGCGCACCAGGCGTGTCAGGCCGGCGCCGCTGACACCCTCAAAAAGAAACACGAACAATGCGAGGGCCATCGCCAATAAAACGGCGCGACGAAATCGTTCGGAAATGTTCTGGGCAAAGAGGATCCAACCGACCAAGGCTAGTCCCGGTACGAAAAGACCGACCGTGCGCAGCGCCTTGCCGGGGTCGCCGAGCGGCGACCAAAATGCCGAGAGGACAGTCCAGGCGGACAAAACCGCGATCCCCAAAACAAGCTCGAGCGGCGCGGCAGCGATCGCCTTGCGGGTACAGTGTATCGTCAACGTGATCAGGCCGAGCACCAGCAGCAGTGCCACGGTGCCGTTTGCTGCCAGCGGCAACACCAGACCCATGGCGCCCACTATCATGACGGCACCCCAAAAACGTAGCCCGGCGATTCGTTCAATAGCTGCGGTCATCGGCGGGCTCGGCAAGGGGCGCGGTGCGGCATGGGGCGCCAACATATAGGCGCGGCCTCGGTTTGGGGGAGGATTTGTCGGCCGTGATGCGCTCGGGCCAACGAAAACCTCCTTGCTGCGGCACGGCGACGGGGGCATAAATGGGCCGTCGCCGAATCATCGGCGGAAATCAGTTACTTGGCCCATGTTTCCAACCTCCCATACCCCCCTATGACCGCGGACGCCGCAGCTTCCGTCGCAGTGGTTGGCTGCGGCTACTGGGGCAAGAATCTTGTCCGTAATTTCAATGAGTTAGGGGCTCTGGCGGCGGTATATGACGCCCATCCCGGGCGCGCCGAGGCGCTCGCCCAGCAATACGGCGTCCCCGCCCGCGGATTTACCGAAGTCCTCGCCGACCCGGCAATCGCCGGCATTGTGATCGCGGCGCCGGCCGAACGGCATGCCACGCTTGCCCGCGAAGCGCTGCTTGCCGGCAAAGACGTCTTTGTCGAGAAGCCGTTGGCGCTCGAAGTCGCGGCCGCCGACTCCCTCGTTGCCCTCGCGCGCGACAAGAGCCGCATTTTGATGGTCGGGCATTTACTGCAATACCATCCCGCGTTTTTGACATTGCGGTCGATGGTCCGCGACGGTCGATTGGGCCGACTCCAGTACCTCTATTCGAACCGACTCAATCTCGGGAAGGTGCGCCGCGAAGAGAACATTCTGTGGAGCTTCGCGCCGCACGACCTGTCAATGATCCTCTCGCTCGTCGGCGCGCTGCCCGAGACGGTGAGCGCGACGGGCAGCTACTACCTGCACCGCACGATTGCCGACGTGACAACGACTCAGATGTCATTCCCGGGCGGCCAGAGCGCGCATGTTTTCGTTTCCTGGTTGCATCCCTACAAAGAGCAAAAGTTGGTCGTCGTCGGCGATCAGGGCATGGCCGTGTTTGACGACGGTGAGCCATGGGACAGCAAGTTGTCGCTCTACCCGCATCGCATCGAATGGCGCGAGGGCATGCCTGTCCCAAATAAAGCCGATCGTGAACCGGTGCCGATCGATCAGGACGAGCCGTTGAAACTCGAGTGTGCGCATTTCCTGGAATGTATCGTCACGCGGCGCACGCCGCGCACCGATGGTGTGGAAGGCGTTGCAGTCCTTCGGGTGCTTGATGCCGCCGAACGATCGATGACATCCGGTCATCCAGTTTCTTTAACCACATCCGCCGACGATATATTCGTCCACGATACGGCGCGCGTGGACCGCCCATCGACCATTGGTGCTGGCACCAAGATTTGGCATTACAGCCATGTTCTTTCGGGGAGCGCACTGGGCGCCGGGTGCGTGGTTGGGCAAAATGTTTCGATCGGCCCCGACGTCAAGATTGGCAACGACTGCAAGATACAAAACAACGTCAGTGTCTATAAAGGCGTCACGTTGGAAGACGGCGTCTTTTGCGGGCCAAGCTGCGTCTTTACCAACGTGCGCAATCCGCGCGCTGAAGTGAATCGGCGCGATGAATTCAGTCCGACCATGGTCCGGCGTGGCGCGACGATCGGTGCGAATGCGACGATCGTCTGCGGTACTGAGCTCGGGTCCTATTGCATGATTGGCGCCGGGGCCGTTGTCACCCGTGACGTGCCCCCGTTTGCCCTCGTGGCCGGTGTGCCGGCGCGGCGGATTGGCTGGGTCAGTCACACCGGAGATCGTCTCGGTGCAGACCTCGTTTGCCCGCGCTCGGGCCGGCGCTACCGTGAAAGCGGGACAAACAAATTGGAGGAGATCGTGGTGCAGGCGGCGGCAACTTGAACGCTCAGCAAGGCGGGGCGCTTCCCTTTATCGACCTCGCGGCGCAGCGCGAACGTCTTCAGCCCGGTCTCAATGAGGCGATCGCGCGGGTTCTCGCGCATGGCGGGTTTATTAATGGCCCCGAGGTGAAAACCTTTGAGCGCGAACTCGCCGACTTCGCGGGGGTCGCCCATGCGATCGGGTGCGGCAACGGCACCGACGCGCTGTACCTCCCCTTGCTCGCGCACGGTCTTGGCGCAGGCGATGCGGTGCTGGTGCCCTCGTTTACTTTTGTTGCAACCGCCGAGGTCGTTGTCCTGACCGGCGCGACGCCGGTATTCGTCGATGTCGATGCCGACACATTCAACGTGACTGCCGACTCCATGAAAGCAGGAATCGCCGAAGCGCGGCGCGCCGGTTTGCGACCCCGCGCGATGATTCCGGTTGACCTGTTTGGACTGCCGGCTGACTACGATGCGATCAATGCTCTGGCGAACGCAGAAGGTATGTTTGTCATCGCCGATGCAGCGCAAAGCATTGGTGGCAGTCGCGCCGGACACCGGGTAGGTGGGTTGGCAACCATCACCAGCACGAGTTTTTTTCCATCCAAGCCGCTCGGCTGTTACGGCGACGGCGGGGCGATCTTGACCAACGATGACGATCTCGCCGAGCAGCTTCGGTCGCTCCGCGCCCACGGCGGCGGCAAAGACAAATACGACAACATCCGGGTCGGCGTGAACAGCCGATTGGATACGCTGCAAGCAGCGATCTTGTCGTGCAAACTCGCGATCTTTGAGGACGAAATCAGGGTTCGCGGGCGCGTGGCTGCCCGTTACAACGCCTCACTCCCGAGCGATGTGACGACTCCGCGCATTTTCAACGACGCCGTCTCCGCCTGGGCCCAATATACGGTGCGGGTCAAGAAGCGCGACGCGGTCGCCGCCGATCTCAAAGCAAAAGGGATTCCCACCGCAGTGTACTACCCCAAACCCCTTCATTTGCAGCAAGCCTATCGAGGCTTCCCTGTCGCGTCCGGCGGCCTTGCGGTTTCAGAGCGGCTTGCCGATGAAGTTCTCAGCCTTCCAATGCATCCGTACCTGGACGAAGCGACACAAGACCGTATCGTCGAGGGGATGCGCAGCGCGGTGAATGCCTAATGGATGTACGCGGAAAAAAATTCGTCGTGATCGGTGGAGCGGGGCTGATTGGTTCGCACGCCGTCGAGTATCTTGCTGGCGAAGATGTTGGCGAGATCTTGATCTACGACAACTTTGTGCGTGGCACGCATGAGAACTTGGAGAAGGTCCTGGGCGATCCGCGCGTGCGAATTTTCGATGTCGGCGGCGATATTTGCCAAACCGATCTGCTGAACGCCGCGCTAAAAGGGGCTGACGGCGTTTTTCATTTTGCCGCCCTATGGTTGTTGCAGTGCTACGAGTATCCGCGCGCGGCCTTCGAAGTGAATATCGGTGGCACGTTCAATGTGCTGGAAGCCTGCGTCGAACAAGGGGTGAAACGGCTGGTCTATTCCTCTTCGGCGTCGGTCTATGGCGACGCGGTCGAAGAGCCGATGACCGAGGATCACCCGTTCAACAACCAAAATTTCTATGGCGCGACGAAAATTGCCGGGGAAGCGATGGCACGGGCCTTCCACCACCGCTATGGCCTGTCCTACGCCGGCCTGCGCTACATGAATGTTTACGGCCCGCGGCAGGATTACCGCGGCGCCTATATCGCGGTCATCATGAAGATGCTGGATGCCGTCGATCGGGGTGAGCCGCTCAAAGTCTATGGTGACGGTAGCCAAGCCTATGACTTCGTCTTTGTCGGCGACTGCGGTCGCGCCAACTTGTGCGCTATGCAAGCGTCGGTCGACGACCGCTTCTACAATGTCGGCACCGGCAAACGCACCACGATCAAAGAGCTTGCCGAGATGGTCAATCGTTTAACCAACAATCCGGCCGGCCTTGAATACGTGCCCGAAGGACAGACCTTCGTGCGCAATCGTATTGGCGCGACCGAAAACGCGACCAATGACATTGGCTTTGCGGCAAGCGTGGAACTTGAAACCGGCCTGCGGGAACTCATCAAGTGGCGCAACGCGCACAAGGAGGCGGTCGACGCGCGACGGGCCGCCGCCGGATAGTACCATGACCGACTTGGCACGCCGCACCATCGCCATCGCGCTGCCCAGCACCGGCGAAGAAGAATGGCTGGCCCTACGCGAGTCGATCGAGACCGGCTGGCTCAGCCAGGGGCCGAAGGTGAAAGCGTTCGAGGATGCCTTTGCAACACGCCACCAAGTCGCGCACGCGCTGGCAACAACGAGTTGCACGACGGCACTGCATTTGGCGCTCGCCGCCGCCGGCGTAGGACCGGGCGACGAAGTGATTGTGCCGGCGTTCACCTGGGTCGCCACCGCCAACGTCGCTGTCTATTGCGGTGCGACGCCGGTATTTGTCGATGTCGATCCTCAGACCTACAACATGGACATGGCGCAGGTCGCGCAGGCCGTGACACCGCGCACCCGGGCCGCGATTCCCGTTCATCTATTCGGCCTTTGCGCCGACATGAATGGACTGCGCGCGGCGCTACCTGAGAATGTCGTGGTCATCGAGGATGCGGCGTGCGCGGCTGGGGCAACTTACCGCGGCCGGCCGGCGGGCGGGCTTGGCGCGATGGCGTGTTTCAGTTTTCATCCGCGCAAGTCGATCACCACCGGCGAGGGCGGCATGCTGACCACCGACGATGCCGATCTCGCCGAACGCGCAAATATGTTGCGCAATCACGGCGCGAGCATTTCGGAAGAGGTGCGGCATCGCGGGCCCAAGCCCTACTTGCTGCCCGACTTTGACGTGCTCGGCTTCAACTATCGAATGACGGATTTGCAGGGCGCGCTCGGATCGGTGCAGCTCACCAAGCTTGATCGCTTTATTGCGGAGCGCGATATCTGGGCGCGGTGGTACCTCGATGCGCTGGCCGATATTCCGTGGTTGCAAATGCCGACGATCCCTGAGGGCTATGGTCATGCTTGGCAGTCGTTCGTCACCGTCGTCGTCGAAAAGACCGCGCCGGCACCGCGCAACGACATCATGGAGCGGCTGCAAGCGTTGGGGATCAGTACGCGCCCCGGGACCCACGCGGTCACGGAATTGGGCTACTACAAAGACCTGCTCGGGTTGCAATCGGGTCAGTTTGCGGTGGCGAGCCGGCTTGAACGGCAATCGCTCGCGCTGCCACTGCACAACCGGATGAGCGAAGAAGACTACGTCTATATTGCCGACGCCCTGCACGGCATCTAGTTCAGCATGTGTGGCGTCGCAGGCATCTTCAACATCGACGGCGCGCCGGTCTCGCCGGTCGTACTCGGGCGGATGACCGACATGCTGGCGCACCGGGGTCCGGATGATCGCGGCACCCACGTCGATGGCGCCCTGGGCCTTGGACATCGCCGCTTATCCATCATCGATCTCAGCGCCGCAGGCCATCAGCCGATGGCGACGCCGGATGGACGCTACGTCCTGTCCTACAACGGCGAGGTTTACAATTTCGCCGAATTGCGGACCGAACTTGAAAGCGCAGGCTTTCGTTTTCGCTCGCGGACCGACAGTGAGGTCGTGCTTTATGCGTTCGCGCATTGGGGCCTGGCCGCTGTTGAACGCTTTAACGGCATGTTCGCGCTGGCCCTTTGGGACGCGACGGAACGTCGGCTTCATCTTGTCCGCGACCGCTATGGCGTGAAGCCGCTCTATTATTGTCGTGCGGGTGGCGCGCTGTTGTTTGCCTCTGAGGCAAAGGCATTTCTGGCCCATCCGGACTTTTCGCCGAATGTCGGGACGGCCGGACTGGTCGAGTACTTGACGTTCCAGAACTACTTTACCGACCGCACGCTACTCGACGGTGTGCGCGTCGTTGAGCCAGGTACGATCGTAGCGCTGTCCGAGGGCCGCGAGACTCCCGAAGTGCGGCGCTACTGGGATTATGCCTTCGTCGAGCCCGATCAACACGCCAGCGAGGCCGATCTGGTTGACGAACTCGACCGTCTTTTTACTCAGGCGGTTGGCCGCCAGCTCGTTAGTGACGTACCGGTCGGCGCCTACCTGAGTGGCGGCATCGATTCGGGCTCGATCACTGCAATCGCAGCCCAGCAATTGCCGCTGATGAGCACCTTCACGGTGGGCTTCGATTTGAATTCTGCGTCTGGCATCGAACTCGCTTACGACGAGCGCGAAAGCGCGGAGCACATGTCATACCTGTTTCGCACCCAGCAATATGAGATGGTGCTGAAGGCAGGCGACATGGAGCGTGCCATGCGCCAGTTGGTGTGGCACATCGAGGAGCCCCGTGTCGGGCAAAGTTACCCGAACTACTATGCCGCGCGATTGGCGAGCCGTTTTGCCAAGGTCGTGCTCGCCGGCACCGGCGGCGACGAATTGTTTGGCGGTTATCCGTGGCGTTACTACCGTGGCGCGGTGGCCTCCAGTTTCGACGAATATACCGCGCGCTACTACGAGTTCTGGCAGCGTTTGGTGCCGGGCGAGGACATGCAAGCGCTTCTCGGGCCGCTGGGATCCGACGCCGCGTCGATCGACACCCGCCAGATATTTCGCGATGTTTTCCAGGAACACGCGCCGTCTCTGACGCGACCCGAGGATTACATTAATCACTCGATGTACTTTGAAGCCAAAACCTTCTTGCATGGTTTGCTGGTCGTCGACGACAAATTGTCGATGGCCCACAGCCTCGAGACGCGGGTGCCGTTCTTGGATAACGATCTCGTCGATTTCGCCATGAACCTGCCGGCCGCGATGAAACTAGACAACCTGCAGAACGTCGTTCAAATGAACGAGAACGAGCCCGGCAAAGTGCGGCAGTATTTCGCCCGCACCAAAGACGGCAAGCTGCTGCTGCGCAAGGCGATGGCGCGGCACGTTCCGGCGTCGGTTTCGGAGCGCGAGAAGCAGGGCTTTTCGGGCCCGGACGCCAGCTGGTTCCGCGGCGAAAGCATTGACTACGTGCGCGACTTGTTGATGTCGCCGCGCGCGCGCATTTATGACCTGCTGGACCGGCCAACGGTAACGCGGCTGGTGAACGATCATTTGGAGGGACGTCAGAATCGACGGCTATTGATCTGGTCGCTGCTTAGCTTGGAAAACTGGCTCGAAATCTTTGCGCATGGCCGGTGGGAGGCGATGGCGTGATCGACGCAGACCTCCAAGCCGCTCTAAAGGCGCTCTACCTCCAGAACGACGAGCGTCTGCGCCAAGAGTTTGACCGTAGTCTGTCCTTTCAGGACGGCTTGTTCGACCGCTGGGAGCGGGCCAAGCGGCTCGGCTTCGGCGACAAAGCCAGCATCTACAATTCGAGCTTGGTCTATGGCGCGGTCACGGTCGGCAACGGCACGTGGATCGGCCCCAACACTTTGCTCGATGGTTCGCGCGGTGGCATTGCCATCGGGCACCATTGCTCGGTTTCAGCCGGGGTTCAGATCTATACCCACGACACCGTTATGTGGTCGCTGTCCGGCGGGAAGGCACCGCCGCGAACTGGGGCGGTGACCGTCGGCAACTGCACCTATATCGGCAGCCAATCGATTGTCGCACTTGGTGTGACCATCGGGTCGCACTGCGTGGTCGCGGCGAATAGTTTCGTCAACCATGACGTGCCAGACAACACAATCGTTGCTGGCACGCCTGGCCGGCAGATTGGCACCGTCGAGATTGACGGTGACGAGATCAACCTGCGCTATGTCTGAACGGTCGGGCGGCGGGATAGGGCGTCTGATCGATATCCTTTTCCTCGCCATGCTCGCAGCCGCCGCCGTCCCCACTCTTGCTCTCGCACGGTTGTTGGTTCGGCGGTTCGGGCCAGCGACGCGGGACGTGATGGTGTCGATGACGGCGGACTCGATCGCCGAGACCCGGCGTTTGAACTCCCCGTCCTCGGTTGAACGCTTTTACACGCGCGAACCGTTCGATCTGACCTATGTCGTTCACGTCGGTGTTGGCCCGGCTGGCGCTACTCGCCTAGGCCGAAAAGTGGTCGGCGTCGAAGCCGCAGTTCCGGTGCCGCGTTGGTGCGTTCGATGGCTCCCCCGCACCGCCCGTGCACTAATTGAGCTCGCCGGCATCGCGGTAGGCATCCGGTTACTTCGCCGTACCGGTGGCAATGTATGCGAAGTGATGTCACCTAGTGCGTTGGTGCCGCGCGCACTCTTACTCAAAACCCTCTCAGGCTGTCGTCTGACCACGCAGGTCCGCGGCAACGTCGACCTGCTGTCGTACTCTCTGGGAACTTATTTCTACTGCCGCATCCGACGCGGCGGGTTGGTCGGGCGGTTACTCGCGGGCGCCGTGCATCGAATCATTATCGAAGGATTCTTTCGCCGCTGCGATTTGGTTGTTGGTTACAACCTCAACAACCTGCAGAGCGCGATTTCGAATGGGGCCGATCCGCGTTGCAGCCGACTGTCACGAATCGCCGTTGATCGCACCATCCTGGAAGCGCCACAGGTACCGCGCGGTGACTTGGAAGGGTTTCCCCAAGACGGTCGCGTGATCCTCCTATGGTCAAGGCTCGGGGCCGAAAAATACGTGCGCGAGGCGGTTGAGGCTTTCGTCTGCCTCGCACCGCCTCTGCCCGACGTTCGCCTCGTCATGATTGGCGACGGCCCGCTCCTTCAGGCGCTTATCGCGCGGGCACACGATGCGGGGCTTGCAGAACGTATCTTGTTCTTGGGCTACCGCGATCGCAGCTATATCCGATCGGCAGCGCAATTCTCCAATGTTGCGCTCGTGCCCTATGGCGGTAGCTCGCTGGTTGAGGCGGTGCTGCTTGGGTTGCCGGTTGTTGCGTTCGATATCGAATGGCACGCGGAGTTGGTGCGGCCGGGTGAAACCGGGTACCTCGCGGATTTTGCCGACGCCGCGCACATGGCGGCGCAGCTCGGCGCCGCGCTCAACGACCCACAAGATTCTGCGCGCATGGCGCTGGCGTGTCGGCAAACAGCGGAGCATATGTTTGATTCCGAACGGGTGCTTCGCGAAGAACGTCGCTACTACGCCGCGCTAACTCGATCCGCCGCATGACGGCGACGGCGTTGCCGCTTTGGATTGGCGGCGTGTCGCTCGTCCTGGCCGTGTTTCTCCGTGCGCTACCGCGCGTCCTATGGCCGAACTATCAGGGTACCGACGCCTATTACCACCTCGCCTACATCCGTCTAATCCGCGATACCGGCCATCGTCTGCCGCGGGGAAATCCGCGGATCAGCGGGCCCGGCGAACATGCATATCCCGCGCTTTTTCATTGGCTGCTGTCGTACTTTACGGCGAGGGCCGTCCGGTGGGTCGATCGTTTTGGTGGCGTCTTTGGGGATCTGTTGGTCGCGGTTGGCGTGTCCGGCGTTCTGTTTTCCTCGGGCACGATTGATCCGGGCGCTGCACTCGTCGCGGCCGCGCTCTATCTTCTCTTGCCGGGTCTTGTGCTGCCCCATATCGGGCCGCGTGCTTTCACCCTCACCCCGCGGCTTTGGGGGCAGGTCTTCTATGCGCTGGCCATCTTGTGTTGGTTGGTAGCCGACAGTTATCCGCAGGCATGGCTTCTTTCGGTCGTGCCGCTCGCGCCTATGCTGCTGACGTCCAAGTTCGCGGTGCAAAACATTATTTTCGTGGCGCCAATCGCAGCCTTGTTAATGGGGCGCCTCGAACCGCTAGCCGTGGCCATCGGGGCTGCGGCCCTGGCGCTAATCCTATTTCGCGGCATGTTTGTGCGGCAACTGGTTGGTCAAGTTGGCCATCTGCGATGGTACCTGCGCCGCAACTTGGAGATGATCGCGGGGCGCGGCAACTGGTCCGCGCTGGCGTCAGCGGTGGCTGCCGGCGACATCAGGCAATTGGCCGTCGAAGCCATCTGGCAAAACCCTATTGTCTCAGGTCTGCTGCGCCACTTTCCCATCGTGGTCGCGTTGCTCTTGGTCCTGCGTAACGGCACCGGCGGCGTTGTCGGCGATATTGCGTTGGCGGTGACACTGGCGGCACTGGTGCCGTGGATTCTGACGGCATTCGGGCGAATGCGCGTGCTCGGCGAGAGCGAACGCTATCTCGAATTCGCCGCGCCCGCCGCCTGGGTTCTGCTTTGGACGGCGCAAATCGGTGGTCTCCTGTTATTCGCGCTAGTCGCGGCTGCCTTCCTATCTTACGTCGCGACGCTGGTGTTCATGGCGCGCACCGGGACTCTCCTAGGAAACAAGGATCTCGACGACCTCGTCCCACACCTGACCAACGATGGAACGACGCTACTGTGCCTGCATGATCCTGAAAGCTACTATTTTCTCGCGAACACCGGCGTTCGCCTCATGAAGTACAATGGCGATCTGACGGCCTTTGGCGATGCGGGTCGTTTCATAGAACGGTTCTTCTGGCGCTACCCGTATGTCGATCCGCGGGCGCTGAAAGACTTGATTGAAGAGGGCGGTGTGGATTTCATACTTGAGAATCGGCGTGGCCGTGCGCGTCTTGTCGCGTTGTCGGGGCTCGACTACGACCTGGGCGGTTTGAATGAGGTGGGTCGCAACGACAGCTACGCTCTCTACAGCGTTGGTAGCGCGGGATGATCCAACGGCTTGGCGTATACTTGGAAGCGGTCCCGGGCGGGGCCGGTCGCTTGCTGCCCCTATTGCTGCTGACCGGAATCGCGGCGCTGCTCGAAGGAAGTGCGCTGATCTTGCTCGTCCCGATTATCGAGGGCGGTGGCGGTCAAGGGAGCGGCGGTCTTGCGGTGACCATCGTCCTCGGCGCGCTGTCCCTAACCGGCGTGCAGCCAAACGTCGTCAATCTGGCCGTCGCCTTTGGCGGATTGGCGCTGACATCCGCGCTTCTGACATGGCTTTCGACCGTCGCCATCCATCGCTTGGTGACAAGCACCGATGCCCGCATGAGGCGGGTGCTCTTCGATCAAGTCACGTCGCTCAGTTGGCCAAAACTTGCAGCGGCGCGATCGGGCGACATCATTAAGGCCCTGAACGCAGACCCCATTCAGGCTGGCATCGGGCTGCAAAACCTCCTCCTTGCCGGCACAAACGCGGTCGCCGGGCTCGCCTATCTCGCGATCGCCGTGATTCTGTCGTGGCGCCTCACTCTGCTCAGTCTTGGTTTTGCTGTCATCGTGTTGCCGATCTACCTGTTGCTGGTTGGCGCGGGTCGTCGCGCCAGTCAGGAGGCGAGCGGGCTTGAAGCATCGGTGTTGGGGCATGCCCACGAGAGCATCGGCAATGCGAAGCTGTTATTTGCGCAAGGGCTGCGCGGGTTCGTCGCGGCGCGTTATGCCTCAGCAGTGGAAGGCTACCGGGGTGCGCGTCTTCGACAAGATGTTCTGGTGGAAACGTCGCGCCTTTCGTTCGAGATGGTCGCCGTGTTGTTCGTGTTAGGACTTTTGCTGCTCATCGCTACGGGCACCGACGACCTTCCAATCAGTCTTGGTCTTGTGTTCCTCGCGGTGTTCTACCGCCTGGCGCCGAAGATCGTGACCGTCCAGGCCGGACTATTCAGGGCCGTGAACCACGCGGCATGGGTCATCGAATGGCGTAACCGGGTGAACGAATACCGCGCCGCGCCGATGGTCGCAGGCGGCCAACGCGCGCCTTCCTATGATCGCGGACTGGAAATCGTGCGCGGTGGTTTCAGCTATCACGGCGCGCCAGAAGACTCACCCGACCCGTCGCTCATCGGTCGAATTCACGGGTTGCATGAGATTGATCTTGCGATCCCGGCCGGTCGGTCGATTGCAATACGCGGCCCCTCTGGTCACGGCAAGAGTACGCTGGTGGACGTGATTTCCGGTCTTATTGCGCTCGACTCCGGTCGCGTGCTGCTCGACGGTATCGACTTTGCCGAACTCGATCTTGCAAAATGGCAGCGCATGATCGGTCTGGTACCGCAAGACGCACCGCTGTTCCACGGAACCATCCGGGAAAATATCGTCCTTGGTGAAGATGTGGGCGTCAGCGAACAGAGTCATTTTAACGAGGCTCTACGCTTGGCGGATGCCGCGGGCTTCATTGCTGAACTGCCGGGTGGCGCCGAAGCGTTGGTCGGCGAGCGCGGACACATGCTTTCCGGCGGACAACGCCAACGCATTGCGTTGGCGCGCGCGTTGTATCGCCAGCCGCGCCTGCTCATCCTCGATGAAGCGACGAGCGCGTTGGATGCGGCGACGGCGGAACGCGTGGTTGCCAACTTGGCGACCCTCAAGGGGCGACTATCGATGATCGTCATCAGTCACGAACCACAACTCCTCGCGCTCGGTGACGATCTGTACGACATGCATGACGGTCGGTTAACCGCTGCAGCCCCACTGACCGAGTGATTGAGTTCGATCGGGGTCGCGCCCGCGCTGACAGAGTGATAAGAGCGTCATACTTGAGGACGTTTTTTGGACGAAAGTGTGCCCTATGAAGATCGCCGTTATTGGTCTTGGCTATGTCGGTCTGCCGCTGGCCATCGCGTTGGCGCGGCACTTCGACGTGACCGGTTTCGATATCAACGCGGCGCGGATTGGCGAAATTGTCGCTGGCAAAGACCGAACTGGCGAAGTGTCGACCGATGCACTCGGACGAAGTAACGCGTCCTTTTCGGCGGACCCAGCGACACTCGCCGATGTCGATGTGTTCATCGTCACGGTGCCGACGCCTGTCGACGACGCGAACCAACCCGATCTCGGGCCGGTCGAGGCGGCCTCACGCACTGTGGGTCGGCATGTCAAACCCGGTGCGATCGTGATCTACGAAAGCACCGTTTATCCTGGGGTCACCGAGGAGATTTGCGGGCCGATCCTCGCGACGGAGTCAGGGCTTTCCTGTGGCACAGACTTCTTCCTCGGCTACTCGCCAGAACGGATCAATCCCGGCGACCGAGAACACACAGTCGATCGCATCACGAAAGTCATCGCCGGGCAAACGCCTGCCGTGACGGACACGCTGGCTGAAATCTACGGCGCGATAACCACCGGCGGTGTGTTCCGCGCGCGCGACATTCGCACCGCCGAGGCTGCTAAGGTTATCGAGAACGCACAGCGCGACATCAACATCGCCTTCGTCAACGAGATCACAGCGATCTTTCACAAAATGGATCTGTCGGTGCATGACGTGCTGGATGCGGCGCGGACAAAATGGAATTTCTTGGATTTTCGCCCCGGACTCGTCGGCGGTCATTGTATTGGTGTCGATCCCTATTACCTCGCGGCTAAAGCGGTTGCCGTCGGCCACGATCCGCGCATTATTCTCGCAGGTCGCAGCACCAACGATGGGATGGGTGCTTTTATTGCCGACTCGGTAGCAGCTGATTTGCACGCGAACGCCCGAGTGTTGGTGATGGGCCTGACGTTCAAAGAGAACGTGCCGGATCTGCGCAACACGCGTGTCGTCGACATCATCCAGCGGTTACGCGATCTCGGGCATAACGTCACGGTGCATGATCCGATTGCCGATCCTGCGGAAGCGGCGCAATTCTACGGTATCGACCTTGCCGACGGGTTGCACGGCCGCTTTGACGCGGTGATCGGTGCGGTCGCGCACGACGCCTATGTCGCATTGAGCGACGAACAGCTTGCCGAATTGTTGAATGCGGATGGCATCCTTGCGGACGTCAAGGGCATTTGGCGAAGCCGGCAGATCGTTGGATCGCGCCGCTGGCAACTCTAGACGCTAGGTCCGCCCGTCCATCCGCATTAGGTGCCACATGAAGCCGGCGGTCCGGCTGCTGAACGCACGCGTCACGACGATCTGCTTGGTGCGCCTCGGCTTCCCCGCATCGCCGAAATAGACGCTGTCTTCAAGGCGTGCGATGCCGTTGGCGACTTCGAAGACCCATCCCGTGCCATTGCCAAGGCGCAGCAACACCTGGTGGCCGTCCCCGAGTAGTGACGCGGTTATTTTCGGGTGCAAGTGGTACCGCGCGCACAATTCTTGCGGGTTGCGCGTCGCAGGTTGCGGCGCGCCGTGAGCGTCGAGGCGTTCCTCACACACCAATTCATGGCCGTCCTTCGCCATGTGGTAGCGCCGTGTCGCGTGCACACCAAAGGCGCGGGCGTAACCGCTCGAAGTGATTTCCAACCAAACATTGTCGCCTTCTTCGCCGCGCAGAACGTCTGGTTGCGACGCCGCAACGTCGGTGCAATCCTGGCTGCGGTCGTCAATGATCAGGGCCGTGTGTGCCGCCGTCGCCCGCGCCGCGTTTTGCCATTCGCTGTCGTCGCCGTTCGGGCTGCCGCAATTGACGAACAGCCGTTCCTTGCCGATCGAGACCTCCATTGCCAACGCAGAGGCGAAGCCGCCGTCGTCATGCGGCGGCGGTCCGGCGGTTTCGGCAATCACCCGCAGGCGACCTTGTTCCAGCCGCGCGAATCCAAATGTTGCGGACAACGCAATCTGCGCGGTGCGCGCCACCACCGTGGCGACGGTCTCGGCGTCCTCCTCGACCCCGCCGTGGAAGACAGCCAGCCCTTCGCCGCCATGGGTCAACAGCCGTAGCGCGCTCCCGATACGGTCGATGATGCCGTCTAGTTCCGCCGGAGGGGACGTTTCGCCCGCCCGCAATGCGTCGCGCAACGTGAGCAGCGGCGGCAGTGTTCTGAGTAAGTCCGACGGCCTGCGAGTCGCTGTCCCGTCGGCTACCGGAATCGCGCAAGCGATCAAACGTTGGAGGTGGCGCTCATGCTGTGCGAGCCGCCGACCCAGCGCCAAAGAAGCTGTCAGATAGCTGGCGCGGGCGATCGTTCTTTGTGCCGCGGTGTCGGCCATTCCTTGCGCATTGTTCAGGTGGCGCACGTGCTCGCCGACCAAACCTAGAAAGGTCTCGCCAAAGTCGGGTTCGGCATCCACCAATAGAAAATCGGCGTGCGCAAGCCACGAGACCAAGCGCATGCCGAGGATATCCGGCCGCCAGGCCAACGGTGACCACCGCCCGAAATCGGCAATCCAGCGGCGGATCAACGCGCGCGTGTGGCGCCGTGCCGTCGGCCCGTCGGCAGCCGCGAAATCGGCCAGCCAGCCGAATTCATGGCATCGGCTCAGCCACGACGGCGCGATATCGCCAAGCCGCCAGGGTGCCTCCTTGGCGCTTTGAACGGTATGACCGGCAAAGGTGTAGCGCCCCTGAAACATGGCGTTGGCGTTGGTTGTCGAGCCGGGCACCACCAGCGGCGGCGCCCAAGCGATGGTAAGCCCGCTACCGCGCCGCAGGGCCGCTCGGTACAGGTTGGTGCGAAAAACAGTAGTGGCAAGCTGCCGGCGCCAGCGCGGGACGGCTATTTCCGCCGCAACGGGGAAAGTGTCGGGCGCGGCAGGATCGGTCGGTACTTCTCCGCTCACGCGCCGCTGCACCTCAGCGCCTTGATGTTGCGGGCATAGTGATCGGCGCCACCGGCGAACACTGCGGTGCCGGCGACTAGGATTGTTGCGCCTGCGCCAATGGCGCCCGCCGCCGTTTCGACAGTGATACCGCCATCGATCTCCAGGTCGATCGTGCGTCCGCTAGCTGCAATCATGTCGCGAAGCTGCGCGATCTTGGGGAGCTGCGAGGCGATGAATTTCTGACCGCCGAACCCCGGATTGACCGACATCACCAATACCAAATCGATATCGTCGATAACCGGTGCAATCGCTTCGGCGCTGGTTCCCGGGTTTAGCGCGACGCCGGCCCGCTTACCGAGCGACTTGATGAGTTGGATGGTGCTGTGCAGATGCGGTCCCGCTTCGGGATGAACCGTAATAATGTCGGCCCCTGCTTCGACGAAGCTTGCGACGTAAGGATCGACGGGCGAGATCATCAGGTGAACGTCAAAAGGCAATGTCGTGTGAGGCCGCAAGGCGGCGATGACATCGGCGCCAATCGTCAGGTTTGGCACAAAGTGTCCGTCCATCACATCGATGTGGATCAAGTCTGCGCCCGCGGCTTCCGCTGCGCGGATTTCTTCTCCAAGACGCGAAAAGTCGGCGGCGAGGATCGAGGGCGCGATCCGAACGGGCTGAGACATGACTCTCTGTAACAAGTTCAGGACTCGCCCGCAACGAAGCTATGAGTCCTTGCGTAGGTGGGCGACAAAAAAACCGTCCATCCCGCCCTGCTCGCGGTTCAAAAAAGGCAGCGTCTGAAGATCGCCGTCGGCATCGGGTTGGGCGATTCCGCCGGTCGCGGCGAGCGTGATCGGTGCCCGCTTGCCTTCGCCGTTCAAGAACGTGACGATGCGCCGTTTGCCCTCTTCGGGCTGGAGCGAACACACGGCGTAGACCAGGTGTCCGCCGGGTCGCACCAGATGCCATGCGGCATGCAAGAGCTGATCTTGCAGATTTGCCGTTTGTCTAACGTCGGCGGGTCGTTTGAGCCAGGGAATATCTGGATGGCGTCGGATATTACCGGTGGCGGTACACGGTGCGTCCAGTAGAACCGCGTCGAACGCGTCACCGGCGGGCGGTGTCCATGTCCGAGCGTCGGCGGCGACCACCGATGCCGTCAAGCCGAGGCGGTCTAGATTCTGGCGCAGCCGGTCGAGTCTGCCCGGGTCCACGTCAACCGCGGTCACCGCGGCACCAGCGGCGGCCAATTGTGCGGTCTTGCCACCGGGCGCCGCGCAAAGGTCGGCGATGCGCGCCGCTGATGGGTCGGCGATGGCGGCGAGCAGGACCCGTGCCGGTAGCGACGCCGCGACATCCTGAACCCACCATGCGCCGTCGCCAAAACCGGCGAGCGCCGGTACGTCACTTGCCCGGGGCAATCTGACAGTCCCTGGCGCTAGTACCGTGCCGCCCAGTGTCTCGGCCCACCGCGCGGTGTCGTCGTGCACGCCAATGCTGAGGTCCAAAGGCGGTTCGACGCGGTGAGCCGCCGCAATCTGTGTCGCGACCGCGGCCCCGTAGGTTTGAGTCCACGAGTCCCATAGCCAGCCTGGCACATTGATCCTGCCGGTGGGCGGTGGCTGATCGGCCGTCTGCGGCACGAACCGGCGGGCCACCGCGTTGACCAACGGGCCGTAGTTGCCAACGCAAGCCTTGGCCTGTTCTACGGCGCAATTCACGGCGGCATGGGTGGCGGTCTCCAAAAAGACAATCTGCGCCGCAGCAATGCGCAAAATATGCTGGACGCGTTGGGCATTGTTGGGCAGCGGACGTTTGACCAAACCATTTATGATCGCATCGATCTCGCCGATGCGGCGCAATACGGTCACCGCGATAAGCCGGCCAAAGGCACGGTCGGGCGCGCTGGTCTTTTCGTGCCCAGGTACACCACGTTCCAGGGTGTCGGTCAGCGATCGGTGCTCATCAAGCACCGCAGATATCAGATGAAGTGCAAAATCGCGGGTCGGCATGCCGGCGGCGAGGCGTGGACGCGTGTCGCGTGGGCCGTCCGCCACTCAGACCCAGGGGTCCGACAGACCAGCCAACCGGCGCAGGCGGACGATTCGGTCGCCGATCGAGGGATGGGTCGACAGGACGCTTAGCAGTCGGTCGCGGCGGGACCCGAATTGGAAAGTTTCCAGCGCCCAATCGCCGCGGAGGCTTGCGGCGGCATTCAAGTTGACCGTTTCGATACGCTCCAGCGCTGCGGCAATCCACAACGGGTTGCCACAAATATCCGCGCCCAGTCGATCGGCGCCATGTTCGCGAGTCCGGCTGATCCACATTTGGCATAGGCCTGCCGCGCATGAAGACAGCGCCATGACTAAAAGCCCGTACCCGGTCTCGTGGGCGATCGCCAGGCCGCCGGCCCCGGCGATCAGGCCGCAGCCGAGAGCCGCTAAGGTTAAGAAACGGGCGTCATCACGGACGATGTGGGCGATTTCATGGGCGACAACGCCGCGGATTTGGTGCTCGGAAAGAGATGCGAGCAACCCTGTGGTCACGGCGATCGAGGCATTGGGTTGGCCGCGCCCGGACGCGAAGGCATTGGGTGATTGGCTGTCGACCAGGAACAACCGTGGGACGGCGACTCCGGCCCGGGCCGACAGGTCCTGCGTGATCGTGGTGATGGCCGCGCCAGGCAGGCCGTTGCGACGGAGGCGGACTATGCGTGACCCGGCCATCCGGGTCCCGAACCAGTACGCCGCGGCGATGACCCCGACCGCGGCGGCTGTGAGCGGCACTGTCCATACAATGTCCACACCGACCCCGGTCCACACCAGCGTCATTGCGATGGTGGCTGAAAGGAAGGTTGCGGTCCGCGCGTAGCTCATAATGTTCTGGTCGCACCAATTCGCGGGTTTCAGTGTCGGGACGAAACGCCGATACTATAGGCCCCTGCGATATGAGGCGACTGCCGTGGACAAGGTACGATCAACTCAGAAAAACCAAGCACCGGCGGTGCAACCTCCCGACGCGGCATCCACGCCCGCCGTGGATACCGCGAAGCCTCGGGAGACCGGCGGTCCGAAAGGGCTGGAGCCGACCCGCTACGGCGACTGGGAACGCAAAGGCATCGCCGTCGACTTTTGACGATTAGCGATTCATCCGGTTTTCGACGAGGTCGTCGACTACTGCCGGTTCGGCCAAGGTCGACGTGTCGCCGAGCTGATCGTGCTCGTTCGCGGCGATTTTTCGCAGAATGCGGCGCATGATTTTCCCAGACCGCGTCTTGGGCAGGCTGGGCGCCCATTGCAGCAGGTCCGGTGTTGCGATCGCGCCGATTTCCTTGCGCACCCACTGCATGAGCTCTTTGCGCAGAGCGTCCGTCGGTTCGGTGCCGACGGTAAGGGTGACGTAGGCGTAAATCCCTTGGCCCTTGATGTCGTGCGGGTAGCCGACGACGGCGGCTTCGGCGACCCCAGGATGGGCGACCAGCGCACTTTCGACCTCGGCGGTGCCCATGCGATGGCCCGAAACGTTGATCACGTCATCGACCCGTCCGGTGATCCAGTAATAGCCGTCGGCGTCGCGCCGGCAGCCGTCGCCGGAAAAGTACTTGCCCGGAAACTGCGAGAAATAAGTTTCCTCGAACCGCTTGTGGTCGCCGTAAACGGTGCGCATCTGGCCGGGCCAAGAATCGAGCATGCATAGATTACCGACAGCCTCACCCTCGAGGACTTTCCCTTCGTGGTTGACCAACGCGGGTTCGACGCCGAAGAACGGTTTGGTCCCCGACCCAGGCTTGAGGTCGGTCGCGCCCGGCAGCGGCGTGATGAGAATGCCGCCGGTTTCGGTCTGCCACCATGTGTCGACGATCGGGCAGCGGCTGTCACCGACGACGCGGTAATACCACTCCCATGCTTCGGGGTTGATTGGTTCGCCGACCGAACCCAGCAAGCGCAGCGACGCGCGGCTGGTTTTCGTCACTGGTGCGTCGCCTTCGCGCATCAACGCGCGAATCGCCGTTGGTGCCGTGTAGAAAATGTTGACCTTGTGTTTGTCGCAGACCTGCCAGAACCGAGACGAATCGGGATAGTTCGGCACCCCCTCGAACATCAGGGTGGTCGCGCCGTTGGCCAGCGGGCCGTAGACGATATAGCTGTGGCCGGTGACCCAACCGACGTCGGCGGTGCACCAGTAGATATCACCGTCGTGATAGTCGAAGACGTATTGGTGCGTCATGGCGGCGAAGACCAAATACCCGCCGGTGGTATGCAACACGCCCTTGGGTTTTCCGGTCGAGCCCGAGGTATACAAAATGAATAGCGGGTCCTCAGCGTCCATCACTTCGGGCGCGCAAGTTGGCGCGGCGTCGGCCCGCGCCGCGGTGTAGCGCACATCGCGAACCTCCACATAGGGCACGTCGGCGCCGGTGCGTTCCACAACAATGACCGTGTCAACGGCGGGGCACTTCTTGAGCGCTTCATCGGTATTGGCCTTGAGCGGGATGGTCCGGCCGCCGCGCAGACCCTCGTCGGCTGTTATCACGCAAGTCGACTCGCAGTCGTGGATGCGGTTCGCCAACGAATCGGGTGAAAAGCCGCCAAATACGACCGAATGGATGGCGCCGATCCGCGTGCAGGCCAACATCGCGTAGGCCGCTTCGGGGATCATCGGCATGTAGATCGTAACGCGGTCGCCTTTCTTGACGCCGCGTGCCTTCAAGACGTTGGCGAAGCGGCAGACCTCTTCGTGCAGTTCGCGGTAGGTGATCGATTTCGACACCGCGGGATCGTCGCCTTCCCAGATGATCGCGACCTGATCGGCCCGGGTCGCCAAATGCCGGTCAATGCAGTTGACCGATACATTCAGCTTGCCCCCTTCGTACCATTTGATCGACACCGGCGGACCGAACGTTGCGTTCTTGACGCGCGTCCACGGGGCGATCCAATACAGGCGCTTGGCCTCTTCGCCCCAAAAACTCTCAGGATCGTCGATCGAGCGGCGGTACATCTCTTCGTAGCGCGCCGCGTCGCACCAAGCGCGCGCCTTCCATGCCTCGGGCACGGGGTGGAGGTGAACCTCAGTCATGCCATTCTCCCAATACGCCGTTTTCCCGGCGATTCTGTGTCCAGATTATCGGGATGTCATTGCGCTAGCACAAGGCGAGGGGCGCTAGCACAAGGCGAGGGGCGCTAGCACAAGGCGAGGGGCGCTAGCACAAGGCGAGGGGCGCTGGCACAAGGCGACGGGCGCCAGCACAAGGCGAGGGCGGCGCGCCCCGCGAGTATGCGTGGCCGCCAGGTGCCTGTATGTTGCGCGCCATGCTTCTTGAACATTGTTCCTGGCCCGACGTCGAACGCTATCTCGAACTGAACAACGGCGTTTTGATTCCCATCGGATCGACTGAACAGCACGGGCCAACCGGGTTGATCGGCACCGACGCGATCTGCGCCCAGGCCATTGCCGAAGCGGCGGGCGACGCGCTGGATGTGATGGTCGCGCCGCCGATTCCGGTCGCGCTGGCCGAACACCACATGGCGTTTACCGGTTCGATGACCCTGCGCAAGGAAACGCTCGTGGCGGTCATCGAGGACTACACCCAGTCACTATTCCGGCATGGCTTTCGCCGGTTTTATTTCATCAATGGGCACGGCGGGAATATTGCCGTGCTGAACGAGACACTCAAGGGATTCTCGGCCAATAGCACCGGCCCGGACGCCGCCACCTACACCTTTGTCAACTGGTGGGCCGGGCCCCGAACCAAGAAGCTTAGAGACGAATGGTACGGCGACAGCGAAGGGGGCCACGCAACGCCCAGCGAGATCGCCGTCACCCAGTTCGTTCGTCCGGCGGCGATGAAGCCGGTGCAACGTCTCGGGCCGGCGCCAAAGTCGCAGGGCTTCTCGTCGGCAGAGGACTTTCGGTCCAAATATCCGGATGGACGTATCGGTTCCGACCCGTCCTTAGCGACGCCCGAGGCTGGCCGCGCGTTGGTCGCCTCAGCGGTCGCGGATATTACCGAACACTACCGGGATTTCGCGCGCTAACGGGCGACCCACTTTAGTCCAGCGGCGGCGCGACGCGGACGACACCATTCGCCACGACAATCGGGACCGGTGTCAGCGGCAACCCGATGCACGGGCCGTGAATGCAAATGCCGTCGTCGATTCTGAATTTGGCGCCGTGCGTGGTGCAGTGGATGTAGCGTCGCTCGTAGTCGAGAAATTCACCCGGCTTCCAGTCCATCGGCGACCAAGCATGGGGACAGACGTTGACGTAGGCGACCAATCCGTCGGCCGACGCGGGGCCAAGCGGGGCATTCTCCGGCGGGCGCATAACAAACATCTCGAACAGCGATGCCCCGGACCCAAACGTAAACACGCGCGATGTACCGACGGCAATGTCGGCGGCATCGCACAGATCAATAATACCTTCAGGCGCGCCCGGAAAGAATCGGTAGTCGTTCGGCTTGCTCAGGGTTTCACGCCGCCCATTTTGCAAATCAGTTTCCAGGCGGCCGGCTCGACCTTTTGCACCGACAGGCGCGACAGCCGCACCAACTCCGTGCCGGCAAGCCGTGGTTCGTCTTTGGTTTGCTTCAGTGTGACCGGCGTCTTAAGCGGCCGTTCGGTCTTGAAATCGACCATCACAAACCGGCCCGTCTCATCGGTCGGGTCGGGGTAGGATTCTTTGGCGACACTGACGATCCCGACGATCTGACGTTCCCCGCCGGAGTGATAGAAAAAACTAAGGTCGCCCTTTTTCATCGCCTGGAGGTTGGCGCGCGCGGTGAAATTCCGCACGCCATCCCAATGCTCGACTTTCTTCTTTACTTGATCGTCCCACGACCACGTCTCGGGTTCACTCTTGATCAGCCAGTAGGCCATTTAGATCTCCGGAAATTTAGGCTCTTGGTGCCCAAGCGCCGACTATCGGCTTGTACTCGCGGACCACAATCTGCTCCCACACACCAGCCGCATGGAACGGATCGCCTTCGACCATTGCACGGGCCGCTGCAGCGTCGGCCGCCTCGACCACCAAGAAGCTTGCTTCGCGGGGACTGCCGTCCATTGGCGGGCAAGGCCCGGCGAGCATCAGTTGGCTCATATGTTGACCGATGTGTTTCATGTGAGCCGCGTGGTGTTCTTTGCGTAGCCGGCCACCGTCGGCACTGTCGGCGCAGTAGATTGCGTAATAGGCCATTGTCTTCCTCCCAAGTTTGATTCAGTCACTGTAGCGGATCGCGGCATGCGGCGGCCAGCGACCGGTCTTCAAGTTCGGTTGTCTCGTGGCTAACCGGTTTCTGAACGGAACGGACGATTAAGTAACGCCTCGATCGCGCGCTCGATACCGACGCTGTGATTGAGGATGGCGTCGACCGCGCGGCAAATCGGCAACTCGATCTTCTTTTCCTGAGCGATCGCCACGACGGCGGCGGCGGTATAGGCCCCTTCCGCAACCGATTTGCGTGCCCCGAGAAAATCGCCTGCTGCCTCACCGCGTGCCAACGCCAGACCCAACGCGTGATTGCGCGACTTCGCCGAACCGCAGGTGAGGACAAGATCGCCCAGACCGCTCAGGCCCATCAACGTCGCGCCCTTGCCGCCCATGGCCTCGCCAAAGCGCAACATTTCGGCCAAGCCGCGGGTGATGATCGCGGCTTTAGCGTTTTCGCCCAGGCCGCGCCCCGAGACGATGCCGGCGGCGATCGCCAACACGTTCTTGAGCGCCCCGCCGATCTGGGCGCCAACGACATCGGTCGACAGATACGGCCGAAATGTCGCGCTGCCCAGGCTCTTGACGAGGTCTTCGCCGACCCCACGATCAGCGCACGCCAACGTCACCGCGGTCGGCAGGCCGCGCGCCACTTCGTCCGCGAACGTCGGCCCCGAAAGGACCGCCGGCAATGCCTGCGGCGCCGCCTCGTGCAGCACTTGGCTCAAAAATGCGTTACTCCCCAGCTCGATACCTTTGGCGCACAGGACCACGGGGAGCCCGTCGCGAATATACGGCGCCGCCTGCTCGGCGACGGCCCGGACGTGCTGTGCCGGCGCGACGAACAACAGCGCCTCGGCATTGCAGGCGTTGGCAAGGTCGCTGGTCGCGCGAACGTGCGGGCTGATCTCGATGTTGGGCAGGAACATCGGATTGCGGTGTTGGTGGTTGATCGACGCGACAACCTCGTCCTCGCGCGCCCATATCACGCTCGCTGCACCGTTGGCCGCAACGACATTGGCGAGTGCGGTGCCCCACGCGCCGGCCCCGATCACCCCGAATTTACGGATCGCCATGTTTAAGGCGCCACGGCGAAATTGAAGGCGATAGAAATCCGCTCGCCGCCCCCGTGGTAGGGCCGCACCCCGTGCGACAGCCAAGAGGGGAACATCAGCATGATCCCTGTTCGCGGACTGAGTAGCTCGGTGGCACCCACGGAATTGCCGCCCGGTCCATGAAAACACAGCGACGGCGCATACATTGAGGGCCCCGGCCCGCGCGGGTCCATGATGACAAATTCGCCCCCCAGGGACTTGTCGTCGGCGCAACCGCCGTCATCGACATAGTAGACGCCCGACCAGTAGCACCCGGGATGCACATGGAATTCGTTGCTATGTCCTTGGCGGTTGATGTTGGCCCATGCGTTGGCCTGCCAGGCGACTTCGGCGGGCCGTCCGGTCCGGCTGGCGGTCATGCGGTCGGCCAACAAACGGCCGGTTTCGATCACTTGATCGCCGGCCGAACCGCCCCATTCGGGAAAATTCCGTTCCGAATGCCAACCGCCAATATTGCTGTCGTAGGTGTCGCGCGGGGTCTCTTTCTTCTCGCGCGCCAAAATGAGTTTCTTGAGCTGTTTGTTGAGTTTTTCGGCGTCGGGCAGCATCGCCATCGCAATCGGCGTGGGAAACGCGTTACGGACCTCGACCCGTTCAGGCATCTGTTCTTCGCTCAACATCAACGGGCTCCCTCTTCAAGAACGCTGTCCACGGTAGCCTAAGCCTTGGCGCCCGCCGCCGCAGCTTCCATGTCGAGTGGCCAACGCGCGCGTGGCGGCGCGGCGAGATTGTCAGTCAATCCAAGCTGTAGGCGCTCAAGCCCGGCCCAAGCAATCATCACCGCATTGTCTGTACACAAGCGTGGCGGCGGCACCATCAGCGCGAAATCGTGCGCCGCCGCGACGGTTGCCAGTCGGTCGCCCAACGTCCGGTTCGCGGCGACGCCGCCGGCGACCACCAGCGTGCGGCCATCGCCGTGACGCGCCGCGTAGCGTTGCATGGCGCGGCCCACCCGGTCGGCCAGGACATCGGCGACGGCGGCCTGAAACGACGCTGCTACGTCGGCGCGGACGGTGTCGGTCAGCGGCCCGGCGCCGCGCACGGCGTGCAGGACCGCGGTCTTGAGGCCGGAAAATGAGAAATCGCAGGTCTCAGTGCCGGCGAGCGGACGCGGCAATGCGAACGCTTTCGGGTTGCCGGCTTTTGCCGCCGCCTCCAACGCCGGTCCACCGGGAAAACCCAGCCCCAAGAGTTTCGCTGTCTTGTCGAAGGCTTCGCCAATCGCGTCATCGATGGTGGTACCGAACCGGTGATAGGCGCCGACGCCGGTCACTTCGAGCAACTGACAGTGCCCGCCGGAGATCAACAGCAGCAAATAGGGAAAGGCGGCTTGATGGGTCAGGCGAACAGTCAGCGCGTGGCCCTCGAGGTGATTTACCGCGATGAAGGGACGATCGCTGGCGGCAGCGATTGCCTTGCCAGTCATCAGTCCGACCATCACGCCGCCGATCAAGCCGGGCCCTGCGGTCGCGGCCACGGCATCGAGATCGCGGTAACCGACGCCGGCCTCGGTCATCGCTCTGGCGATGATGCTATCCAAGTGGTCGACATGGGCCCGTGCCGCGATTTCAGGGACGACACCGCCGTACGGGGCGTGGTCTTCAAGCTGGGATAGAACGATGTCCGAGCGGATAGTCCCGTCGTCATCGACGACGGCGGCCGCGGTTTCATCGCAGCTTGTTTCGATTCCCAGCACTAACACTTGATTTGTCGATTTCCCTACAAAGTGAGGCTCAAGTGCTCTACACCCGTGTTCGTGACGCGGCAAGTTGGTCCACCTTTTCGCATTGGTACGCGCGGATCGCCGTTGGCCCTGGTCCAGGCGAACGAGGTCCGCGATCGCTTGCTGGCGGCCTTCCCCGTTCTTACCGAACGTGGCATCGCCATCGATGTCATCAAGACCAGCGGCGACCGAATTCAGGACCGCAATCTTGCCGATATCGGTGGCAAGGGCCTGTTCACCAAGGAGATCGAGGACGCGCTCCTCGACGACCGTATCGATCTCGCTGTTCATTCGTTGAAAGACATGCCGACCGTTCTGCCGCCGGGTTTGGTGCTGGCTGCGGCGCTACCGCGCGAAGATCCGCGCGACGTTCTTTTGACCGCGGACGGTCGGGCGTTGGCCGACTTGCCACAAAAAGCCGTGGTCGGGACGTCGTCTTTGCGCCGCCGCGCGCAGTTGCTCTATCGTCGACCCGATCTGGCGGTGATCGATTTTCGCGGCAACGTCGAGACCCGAATCACCAAATTAGAAAATGGGTTGGCCGATGCCACGGTGCTGGCCCGCGCCGGTTTGAACCGCCTCGGCCGCACCGACATCGCCTGCGCAACGCTCGAGCCGGACGATTTCCTACCGGCTGTCGGGCAAGGCATTGTCGCGGTCGAGTGGCGCGACGAGGCCCCTAGCGTTGTTGAGTTCGTCGCGGCATTGGTTGACGCGCCAACCCAATGGTGTGCCGACGCGGAACGAGCGATGCTGTTCGAACTCGACGGCTCGTGCCGTACGCCGATCGCCGGCTACGCCATCTGCACGGCGCAAGATATTTGGCTGCGCGGGCTGGTCCTCGACCCCGACGGGTCAGCTGCGTTTGCGGGGGAGCGCCGCGGGCTTGCGGTTGATGCCCACCGGTTGGGGACTGACCTGGGTCACGAGTTACTTGCGGCTTCTGGTCACATACTTGTGGAGTTTCGATGAGACTTTTGATTACCCGTCCGCAGCCCGACGCCGACGAAATAGCGGCTGAGCTGACGCAGCGTGGCCATCAATGCCTGGTCACGCCCGTGTTGGAAATTGTCACCTACCCGACCGATTTGAATTTTGACGGCGTTCACGCGCTGCTGGTGACCAGCCGAAACGGCATTCGCGGCTTGGTAGCGGCGAGCGAACGCCGCGATATTCCGGTTCTCGCTGTGGGTCCGGGAACGGAGGAAGCGGCCGCTGCCGCCGGGTTCGTGACCCTCGCCGGGTCTGGCAATGTCACGGGCCTCGATGCGTTGGTCCGCGCCACAGTGAAACCCGATGCCGGCACCCTCCTGTGGATAACTGGCAAACACGTCCGCGGCGACCTTAGGGCGGACTTGCGCGCGGCCGGCTACGACGTCGTGCGGCACGTGCTTTATGATGCACAAATGGTGTCGGAGATTCCGCCAGCGTGTGCCGCCGCGTTGCGGGCCAATGAAATTGACGGCGCCTTGTTTTTCTCTCCCCGCACGGCGCAAACGTTTGTTAGGATTCTGACTATGGCCGGTTTGGAGTCTGCGGCACGGTCGGTAACGGCATTCTGCCTGAGCCCCGCGATCGCCGCGGCGCTGGGGGGCTTACCGTGGCGCGAGGTTGCGATCGCCGGTCGTACCGACCGCGACGCACTTCTCGATCTCGTTAATCAGAACAGCACTATCATGGACCACGCCGGTTGACTCAGACCCCGCGCCAAATGCGCACCCGTGACGGTGATCCCGATGCCGCGCCGCGCCGACCGGTAGCGCCGGGGAAAAGAGCGTCGCAGCGGCCGCCACCACGGCGACAACCGAGGCGGGGACTCTCTCGCCCGTCATTCTTCGCCGGGATGATCGTCGTCTTTGTCGCCGGGCTCTTTGCCGCGCCGTTCGCGCAGTACTACCTCGGTCCGCGCCTCGCCGAACTATCAGGTATCACTGATCTCGCAGCGGGCGGGTCTGATGCGGCTGACTTCACCCGCCTGCGCAGCGTCGAACAACGCACTGAACAGCTTAGCCGCGACATCGAATCGATCCCGCGTCCTCAGGACGATGGCGCGGCTGCCCGCGTTGGGGCGCTCGAAGATGAAATTGCGTTGTTGCGGCGAGAGATCGCGGAATTGACCAATCTAACGGAGCGCACGACGGCCCTTGAAAACGGTACCGCGAGCCTAGCGGCCCTGGAGTCGCGTCTCGCCGAGCTTGAATCACGACCTGCGGCCGGCGACGCCGCGGTGGTCGCGACGGTCAATACGCGGCTCGCAGATGTCGATGCGACGCTCGCAGCCGTACGCGGTGAAAGCGCGCGCCTCGCGAACACCGTTGACGCCTTGCAGCGCAAACTTGCCGAAGATCTCAAAGACGCCATGGCGCTGGTCGAGA
Source organism: Pseudomonadota bacterium (assembly GCA_027622715.1). Classification (GTDB taxonomy): domain Bacteria; phylum Pseudomonadota; class Alphaproteobacteria; order SHVP01; family SHVP01; genus CALJDF01. The sequence continues at coordinate 45,115 of JAQBYN010000021.1, forward strand.
GCCGACTTTCGGCACTCGACCAATCTCGCGGCCTCGATCGTTCGGTCGTCGACGCGGTTGAAGACCTACAGTCGCGGACCGGCGCGTTGGAGGGCACCGTCGAGCGATCCGCGGGTCGCTCGGCATTGGTGGTTGCACTGGGCAGCTTGCGGGCAGCAGCCGAACGCGGGCGGCCCTTTGACGCGGAACTACGATCGGTGCGTGCGTTGGCCGTGACGCTGCAAGCGCCGCAACTCGATGATCCGCTCAATCGCCTTGTGGAGAGCGCGGGGACCGGTCTGCCTAGTCTGGTCGGTTTGCAACGCTCGTTCGCGGCGCTGGCGGGCCGTGCCGCGCGGTCATCCCCAACGGGCGATGGCAGCTGGGTCGATCAAACGTTTGAGCGGATGACGTCTTTGGTGACGGTACGGCGGACCGGCGATATCTCCGGCGCCTCGCCCGAGGCCGTGGTAGCGCGCGCCGAAATTCTCCTGAATGACGGTGACCTCCCAGCGGCCGTCGCCGAAGTTGCGGCGTTGGCAGGACGCGGCCCCGAGACCGACACCTGGTTGCGCCGGGCGCGTCTTCGCCTTGCCGCGGAACGCGCGCTTGACGATCTCGCCGCGCACGTGGTCGCGATAAGCGGCGCGAGATAACGCATGTCACGCGCCATCACCGCCTTCGTTCTGCTTATCGTTCTTGGGGTTCTCGCCGCGTGGATCGCCGATCGGCCGGGCCAACTCGGTCTGGATTGGCAGGGGTACCGTGTTGAGATGCCGGTCGGTCTCGGCATCGGCGCCGCGGTCGTCGCGATGGTGGTGGCGGCAATTCTTTATCAGGTGTGGCGCTGGGTCCGGCGGGGCCCAGCTGACCTCGCGCAGGCGCGCGCGAAACGCCGTCACAATCGCGGCCAATTGGCGTTGACCCGCGGCATGGTTGCGGTCGCTGCGGGCGATCGCGCCGCGGCGCTACGATTTTCCCGCGAGGCCGAGCGTTATCTGGCCGAAACGCCGCTGACCATGCTGCTCGCCGCGCAAGCGGCGCAACTCAGCGGCGACGACAAAGCGGCGCGGCGCTATTTCTCGGCCATGCTGAAACGGCCGGAGCTTGAGTTCCTCGGTCTTCGCGGTCTTGTCGGCCAGGCAAACCGGAGCGGTGACCGCGCCGGCGCCCTAACGCTGGCGCGCCGGGCCTACGCGCTCAACCCGCAGGCGCCCTGGGTATTGTCCGCGCTATTCGATCTCGAGGCTCGCGCTGGCAATTGGCGCGAGGCAGAACGCGTGGTGACCCGCGCGGTGACGTCGCGCGCACTGGGCGAGAGCGAAGGGCGCCGCCGCCAAGCCATCGCCGGGCTCCATATCGCCCGCGATTTGCGCGACAAAGGTGACACCGCTGCCGCGCGCAAAACTGCGCTTAAAGCGCACGCGCTTGAGCCCGGTCTGATGCCGGCGACGCTGCTCGCGGTGGATCTGCTCGGCGCCGCCGGCAAGCGCCGGCGCGCACTTCATCTCATCGAGCAGGCTTGGCAATTGGCGCCGCATGCCGAACTTGCCGCCGCGCACCGCCACCTGTTCGTGGCCGAGGATGCGAAATCTTATCTTCAGCGCGTCAATCATTTGGTTGGCCCGGCGCCGGCCCATGATGAAGCGCGGCGCGTGCTCGCCGCCGCCGCACTCGAGGCTGGGCAAACCGAACGCGCGGCAGAGGTGCTGGGGGCGCTGGCGGATGAACCCAACGCCGAGGCACTGATGGTGCGCCTCAAGGCATCGATCGAAGAGCGCGCGCATGGACCGGCCGCTGCCCGGCCCTGGCTGGAGCGTGTCGCGACCGCGCCGGAACCCGGTTGGACCTGCAACGTGTGCACCCATCGCCACGATGCCTGGGTGGCACATTGTACGCATTGCGAGACGTTTGACTCGCTACGCTGGGGTGTTGTCGACGGAGTCGAATTGGCCAAACCCGAAGGGGCGAGGCACCTGCCACCGGTCGATGCGGATGCGGCGCAGGCCGAAAGCCCGGGGGTGACGGTGCTGCGGTCGCCACCGCCGCTAGGCAGCGAAGACGACGACGACCCGTTGCTGCGCGCGGCGGGCTGACGTTGACGCCTCCCGCCGCCGCGGCGTAGTTTGCGGGCGGATTGATCGGTCCCGTGCCGCTGTAGCTCAGATGGTAGAGCAACGCATTCGTAATGCGTGGGTCAGGTGTTCGAGTCACCTCAGCGGCACCATTCTTTTCAAGCACTTAGGGCGAATATCAAGGCGGGGAATGGATGCCCGTGTGTAATTCCTGTGAAAACGTTACCGGAACTCGTCGATCACTTCTTGACCGAAGTTCTCGGTTCGCTTCCCGATAGAACCTTCGGCGCCGGCCTAGTGTCCACATCGAGTGCCGATAGCGCCTCGTCAACGTTGTTTTCCCTCGCGTGGGTGTAACGCCAGACCATCTCGGCGCTCTTGTGACCGGAAAACCGCTGAATCGTGCGCGGGCCTGCGCCGGTGTCGGAAAGGTCGGTAATCGCTGTGTGCCGGAGAATGTGCGGCGTGACTTTGCGAGCATCGATTCCCGCGCGCAGCGCGCAACGGCGGAAAGATGAAGTCATTCTCTCGGTATGACCGGACCTGGATTTTGGGTTTGGAAAAACCCATTCCTGATTTTCGTCCACCATATTCCGTTCCGATTCGATTATGTCGGCCAACGAAGGGGTCAGAGGCTGCTCGCGCCAATCCCCGCCCTTAACTCGGACACCAATCCGGCGACGCGGGTACTCGAAGTCCTCAAAGCGCAATGACAAAATCTCCGCGTGACGGAGAGAGGTGTGAAGTCCGACTTGAAGGAACAACCAGATATGAGTGTTCGAGTCATTCAGCGCCGCATCGAACAACCTCGATTTTTCGTCCACGGATAGAACATAATCACGACGGTTTTCGACCCTCTTCAGCTTGAACATTGGGAGGGGGGCGTCGATTTTTCCCCATTCGTGCAGTTTGTTGCCGAGGTGACGGTAGGTCGCGAAGACAGAATTGATCGTTCCCTCCGCAAGCTTGGCGTCTCGCATTTTCCGACGAAGGTTCTCAAGCGTGAAAGTTGTGATCTGATTGATCGGTATGCGACCCAGGTGCGGGCGGAGGTGCAGGCGGAGGTGCTGCTCCTTCTCGGTCATGCGGCGCCCGCCGGATTCTTTGAGCATTTTGATGTAGAGGTCGGCAGACTTCGCAAACGTCATGGCGATCTTGCGACCATGCGGTAACGAGAGCCTTTTCATTCGGGCATCGGTGCGCGCCTTGGCGATGAACTCTTCGCATTGCGTCCGTGTGACGCCGTCGCTTTCCTTGCCTAGAACTCGGTGGATGCGTTGTCCGTCCACCATGATGTTGACTGAGTAATGGATGTCCCCGTTTCTAAGGCGCCGTATGTTGATGCCGTGTTCGCTTATCCGCTGGCCGGGCGCAAGCTGGCGAACGGCAGATCGCGTGAGGCGAGTAAAACTTCGGCTCATTCTTCATCGCCTTCCAAAATGCCGGCGGCAACGCTCTCGCCGAGCCGGATCATCTCGTTCAGTTCGGTTAGTGCCAAATTACTGCGTGAGAATGCCTTCTCACGGAGTTTGACTATTCGATCGTATTCACTCATTTCCGCGGAATAGGCGTTCAAAGCGACTTCCATTTCAGCCACCGCTTTCGTCTGGTCCTCATCATCAGCAAGCAGGCCAAGTACTTTGATGGTCGGTCGGGTGGGTAATTCTGGCGATTCTGGTATGTCGGCGGTGGCCTGCCTGGCGTCCGCGAGTTGCTCTCGAAGTCTAGAGGAAGGCTCGGGCGGTGCTGTCCTGAGGCCCTCGTCGAGGATTTTCATCCAGGCGGCCCGCAGCGCACTGAAGGTCGTCAAGTCGCGGAAGGGCTCGGCCCCCGTTTTGCTTCGGATCAACTGTGCCGCGCCCGCCAGCATCCGGAATACAGCTTGTTCCTCCACTCCCCCGAAGAGGCTCGCGACCTCTTTCTTTGTCCTAATTAGGTCCTCAACGCACGCTTCGATCTCCTCGCTAAGGGACCGTCCGTTTTGCTCTGCAAATTCTTGAGCCTGTAGCTTGGTTGAGTCCCGAAGTCGGATGGTGACGTTGTTTCGCTTCCGCTCGGAATCTGCCTTTCGAGGGCGCCCCCTTGCCCGCTTAGGGCTATTTCGCTTCTCGCCAACCATTGGCACGGGATATCACGTGCTCTTAAGGTTGACAAGCATCTCGCGCTGTCTGATAAAGTGACCTCGAAATTTCGTGCAATTACTATTGGGTGATGATCGTGGTCGGAAACGAGTCTCTTGTGGCGGTCCAAGTTCGAGTGCTGCCGGATGGCAGGCTTACGAGGCGGGATGCCGCCAAGTACCTTGGGTTGCAGGAAAAGACCCTCGCGATGTGGAAACTGGTCGGGAAGGGCCCTCGGCCCGTTCGGGTCGGCGGCAGGGTCTTCTATTTCAAGGACGACTTGGACGCCTTTGTTGGCGAGGCCCGGTGATGGCCAGCCTCAGGCGCGCCGTAGACGCCAAGTGCAGGGAGTGCCTCTACGACCCCATCGGAGGCGGTGGCAAATGGCGCGAGCAAGTGGCGGCTTGTACATCGCCAAACTGTCCGCTTTTTGAACTGCGGCCTGGACCCAGGCCCAGACGCGAGAAACGCGAATAAGGCGGTGAAAACCCGCGTATCGGCGTCCGCAGAGACCTCTCAGGGAAGGTCTTCGCTCAAAGAAAAACCTCGGTCAGGAGTTTCCGCTCCCGCCGAGGCTTCAATCACAAATCCCCAGTCAGGTAAGAAAGGAGGCTTGTGTGAAACGCATTCTAGCACAACAGCCATGGAGCAACACGCCACTTGCAACCTCGGCGTTAAAAAACTGGCGCCGTTGTCGCCTTCCATACGGGGCTAGGAGACTGGTCGCTCGCTACGGGGTGAGCCAAGAAACCGCACTCGTTCTCTGCCAGATGATGTATCGGGACGCAGAATGAGCAAACGCCGCAAGAAGGGGAGTGGGACGCAGTTCGTTGCGATCTTCTATCCCATGGCTAAGAGCGACGCGTGGCGATCTCTCAGTGGTCAGGCGGTCAAGGTCTTCATTGAACTACACAGCCGTTACAACGGCGGGAACAACGGGGATCTTTCCTTGAGCCTAGACGAGGCGGCGCGGATGCTTCGTATGGGCAAGAGCACAGCCCAGCGAGCCTTCAGAGAACTCGAGGAAAAGGGCTTTATCGTGGTGAATAAGCGCGGGACCTGGTACGGGCGACGCGCAACAACCTATCGCGTCACCTGCAAGCCCCATGGCCCGAGCAATCCCACAAACGAATGGAAATATTGGAGCCGACCGATTAGTGCTGACCGCAGAACGACAGACCAGAAAAACAGATCGTCGGTACTGAAGTGGGTTGATGACTGTCTCGACGAACCCGCCTTGGTACCGACGAAGAATCCGATGGGACCACCTCAGAACCCGTCAGGCTCCTAAACGGCTACTCTCTCGGTCCGTCTCAGTACCGCCTATACAGCTATACCATGTAAGTAGTGCTCAATCTGACGACACGATAGCGTTGCGTTGATTAACAACAGGTCGGATATCGCCAGCGGAGGGCGGACGAGTTTTCTCGCTATGGCCGTGTACAGGGACACCAAGAGTGCGCCAAGTCACAAGGAAGGAAGAACTCGAAAATGTTAGGAGCCATAGCGGGCGACATCATTGGTTCAATCTACGAGCACTCCAACATCAAAACGAAAGACTTCCCTCTCTTCGGTGATGGTTGCCGTTTCACCGACGACACGGTTTGCAGCGTTGCGGTAGCTGACTGCCTGCTGAACGGTGGGGACTTCGGCGAATACCTAAGTCGGTATGCCCTTCGACATCCTGGCCGGGGATATGGAAGCATGTTTCGTCATTGGGCTAAGCAATGGGAACCCAAACCCTACGGTAGCTTTGGCAATGGCTCCGCCATGCGGGTCGCCCCTATTGGTTGGTTTTGTTCGGATGAACAAGAGACCTTGGTGCTTGCGGAACGGTCCGCTTCCGTCACGCACGACCACCCGGCAGGGATCATTGGTGCAAGGGCAGTGGCGTGGGCCGTATGGGCTTCTCGTCATGGAATGTCAGCCTCTACGATCAGGCGAGAAGTCGCCTCGCGCTTTGGCTATGACATGTCAGAATCTGTCGAACAGATTCGCG
>JAQBYN010000054.1 GCA_027622715.1 Pseudomonadota bacterium
GCCTTGTTCGAAGATTTTCTGGTCTTGACCTATTCCCGCCGACTGGCGGGGGCGGGCGACCGAAACCGGTTTCAAAATAATTGATGTCGAAGTAGCGGGCGTGAGCATGGCGCTGACGCAACGCTCTGAGTTCGCATCAGTCATCGGTCGAAATGGCATGAACGGTCTAATCGAAGTACTACGGGCGAGATCATCGAAACTCTCTGCAACGGCAGCGCGGAGCTAGAGCACGCATGCGAATGTTTGGACGGCTCATTTCCCTGGCCACGACGATTGTCGGTGCTGCATCCCTGCTCGGCGCGGCCGCGATGGCAGATGTCACGCCTGGATGGGAGGCGTACCAGCGGGGGGACTTCGCCAAGGCACTGGAACTGTGGCGACCGTTGGCAGAAAGCGGCGATTCAAGCGCACAGTACAATCTTGGCATCATGTACGACCAAGGCAGAGGGGTCGGTCAAGATGCCACGGAGGCCGTCCGGTGGTGGCGCGCGGCGGCAGAAGGCGGTTATGCCCCCGCGATCCACAACCTTGCGAATAGCCTGATCGCCGGGGACGGTGTTGCCCAGGACTACGCGGAGGCGGTGCGCTGGCTGGAGCGGGCAGCCGATCAAGGGTTCGCCCGGTCGGTCTACACGCTGGGGAAAATGTATAGCTATGGTCTTGGCGTCGCGACCGATGGTGGCAAGGCCGTCGCGCTGTTCGAGCAGGCGGCTAGCTTGGGTAACCCGCGGGCGCAATACAACCTGGCCCGCTCTTATCGTGACGGCGAGGGCGTGCCGAAGGATCTAGTGCGCGCCGCACAATGGTATGAACGCGCGGCGCAGCAAGGCGATGCCGCTGCACAAGCGGCACTTGGTCAACGCTACTCCTTAGGCGAGGGCGTGCGCCAAGATCAAGAAAAGGCACTCTATTGGACGTCTTTGGCAGCCGCCCAAGGACTGGCCCGCGCCGTCGAAGCGCGGAAGGCGTTGGTTCAAACCTTGGAGGCCCGCATCGTCGACCGGGTGGATCGTTCTGTTTCCGGGTTCCGGCCCACACTCCCGACGCAATAGGGTCATGATCATGCGTCGCGTCATATTGGGTCTTGTCTTCGCCGCGGCATGGACTGGTGCGACCTGGGCGCAAAGCCCGATCGCGCAACAGGTCGGCGACCAGATCACGCAGATCCTGCAACAGTCGGGTGCCGCCAGCGCGCGCAGCAGTGCGATGGCGCGTGATCTGAGCGATCGGCAAGGAAGCGTTCAGGTCGTCCAAAAGGCCGATCAGGCCGCCCGATTGTACGTCATCTCGACCGTGGTCGGCGCGATCGCCAGCGACGCCGCCCACACCGGCGATATTATCGTGGCCGCGATCAACGCCGCACCAGAGCTGCGCGACGACATCCTCAGTGCCGCCGCGACCAACTATCCTGCGTTCGCGCCAGTGATCTATGCGGCGGTCGGCAGCGCGCCGCCGGTGTTTGTGCCGGCGCCGCGCGCGCCAGTGGAAACTTTCGCCGTTGCCGCGGCCCCGAGGGCACTGTCGCAGCAACTAGATGAGCCGGTGACCGCGGAGGTGAGCGGTGTGGCGACGATCCGCGATCCACTTGAAGGGTTCAATCGCGGCGTGTTCGCCTTCAACGACGTGTTGGACCGATTCCTCATTCGCCCGATCGCATACGGCTACGGCTATGTGACGCCAGCCCCGGTGAAACAATCGGTCCGCAACTTCTTCAGCAATCTGCGCGGCCCGATCCGGTTTGCCAACGATCTTATCCAACTCGACGGTCGCGGCGCGCTGACCACCGGCAGCCGCTTCGTCCTCAATTCGACCGCTGGTGTCCTAGGATTCTTCGAGGTTGCCGATCGTCTCGGCATGCCGCACCACCCGGCGGATTTCGGGCAGACTTTGAACCGCTACGGTGTCGGCAGCGGTCCCTATATTGTCCTTCCGGTCCTGGGACCGAGTACTGTTCGCGACGGTTTTGGCTTGGTCGCCGATAATTTCCTCGATCCGCTCACTTACCTCCTCGATACCTATCCGAGGGTTGCCGTCAGGCTCACCGAGGGCATCGTAGCGCGCGAGGCGCTCATCGAACCCTTGGACGAGTTGCGCGCCGGGTCGGTCGACTATTACGCCGCGCTGCGGGCCGCCTACTTTCAAGGCCGCGCGATTACTCTGGCGAAAGGTCGAGCGCCAGAAAACAGTGCGGCCGATGACGCGTTCGGATCGTTCGAGTAACGCGTACACATAGTGATCCGTCTTTCAGTACTCCTTGGAGCGCTCGCGCTCGGCGCCTGCACCGGCTTGCATGAGCCGCTCGAAGAGGCCAAGCCGATCGAGACCGTCCGCCTTACCGGCGCCTTCGAGCACGTCGGGCATTGCCTCGAACGTGGACTCCACGAGCGCGATCCGAGCGGCCACTACGCCTTCCACGGCGAAGGCGCCGAGGGCACGCTTGAGGGCGACGGTGAGTGGGAAGTGATCTTGCGACAGGAAACGCCGACAAGTTTCCGCGCCGCTATTAGGACCAAACTGACCAATACCGGCGCGCCAAAGCGGCCCGCCGGACTGAGCCTTATGATCGCCCAATGCGCGGGCGAACGCTGAACGCCTAGATTTCGGCCAAGAACCCGTCGATCGCCGCGACAGCTTCTGGTTCGACAAGCGTGGGACAGTGGCCGCGACCTGGAACAACGGCCTTACGCATGTCGGGCTTGCGGCGAGTCATCTCTGCCAGAACGTCCTCATCGAGAATGTCCGACACCGCACCGCGCACGATCAAGACAGGCTTTTCTTTCATCGCTTCCCAGCTGTCCCACCAATCGGGCGGGCGTTTGCGCGACCGAAATACTTTGCCGTAGACCGGATCCATGTCGGGCACCACCTTGCCCTCGCGCTCGCGGTAGATTCGCCGCGTCCGCTCAAGCCATTCCGCATCGCTCAGCGTGATCCCCTGTTCGGCGCGTTCCTTTTGTGCGACAGCAGCCTCTTCGAAACTCTCGAAGACCATCGGTTTTCCCATGTTCTCGTGCAACCGCTGTCGACCGACCGCGCCGATGACAGGGCCAACGTCGTTCATGACAACCGCCGCGATCACGTCCGGCCGCTCCAAGACGATATGCATCGTCACGATGCCGCCCAACGATGTCCCAATGATCACCACTTGATCCAGGTTTTCGTGCGCCAATAAATCGAGAACGTCGTCGCGATCGACGAAGAAAGAATAGTGCTCCCAGTCCGGGTCGTAATCGGATTGTCCGTGACCCCGCCAGTCCATGCACAACACACGACGATCGGCACTCAACCGGGTCGCGAGTTCGAGATACTGTTTGGAATTGCCGGTCGTGCCGGACAAACAAAGGACCGGCGTTTTGCCCGGCGGGCCCGCGAAGTCGCGGTAATACAGGCTGAGGCCGTCGCGCGTCGAGAACCGTTTTTCGATAAACTCTGGCATCATGCTCTCCCCGTTTTTGCGGTGACTCCGGCGAAGTCGCGGGCTGTCATCATTTCACCAACGGCAATAATTCGCGGCGCGCGTACTGCTCGTATGTCGCCGGGGCGCGCCCGAGCAGCCAGCGTAGTACGTTGGAGTTCCCCGAAAGTCCTTGCGCATCGTAATGCGCGAACATATGCGCGCGGGTGTCGATCACATGTTGCGGCATGCCTGCCGCTTGGGCCTTGCCGCGAAAATCTTCCAAAGAATCTTGCGCCGCGCGAACCGGGCGCCCCAACACGTCTGACAAAACAGCCGCCTTATCCTCGCAAGACAGCATCGCCGGACCGGCGAGTTCGTAAATGGCGGCATAGTGCTCCGGGTGGCCAATGACCCGGGCGGCGACCGCCGCGACGTCCTCAAGATCGACCAGACTAAGTCTGGCGGTCGTGGAGAACGCGAGCGTGTGAACGCCGCGCTCCGAAATACCTTTCCAGTCACCGGCGGTATTTTGCATGTAGGAAGAGGGTTGCAGAATCGTGTAAGGCAGACCTGACTCGATCAGCGCTTCCTCTACAAAAATCTTGTTCCAATGATGCGCCAGCGCCTGAACCTGTGGGTGCAGCACCGAGTGATAGACGACATGGGTGACACCGGCGTCCCGCGCGGCCGCAACGACTCGTTTGCCGAACGCGACCTCTTGGGGATGCATGTTGGGCGGGATGTGATAGACCGCGTCGACGCCCTTCATGACACGGGCGATAGCCGTGTCGCTGCCGAGATCTGCGACAACGGGGTCGGCACCCTGTAAATCGGCTAGCGGACCGCCATACGTGGTTTGACGGGTAAGAAAACGCACCGTGTGACCCGCGGCCGTAAGCGCAGGCACGATCGATTGCCCGGTCCGGCCCCCGGCGCCGCTGACGAATACAATCACCTCATGGTCCTCCCCAGGGCATCGAACCACAGCCGCCGGTCGGGGCACAACGCGCGGTGTGCGGCTGCCCGCACCACGTGCTAAGGAAAACGCCATGGCCTTTGACCGCCTGCGCCCGCAACCGCCCCGAACGCCGGAAAACACCCGCGTGCCGGAAGCCGCCTTGGCTTATGCGAAGACCGCCCTCGCGCGCTCAAACGCCGCCGTACGTGACTTGTCACCGGCGATGGATATCGCGTTTGGCGACGAGCCTGACCAGGCGCTCGATATCTACAGCATCGCCAATGCGAAACGTGCGCCGGTCTTGGTGTTTTTTCACGGCGGGGCGTGGGCGCATGGCTACAAGGAGTGGAATGGCTTTATGGCGCCGGCGTTGGTCGACGCCCCGGCGGTGTTCGTATCGACAGCCTATCGCCTCGTCCCCGAGCACAAATGGCCGGCGCCGCTTGACGATGCGTTTGCCGCGCTGCGCTGGGTGCACGAAAACATTGGCGCGTACGGCGGCGATCCGATGCAGATACATGTGGCTGGCTGGTCGGCGGGCGGCACGTTGGCCGCGCTGCTCGCCCTACGGCGTGATCTTTATCCGCGCTTCGGCCTGCCCGCGGGTGTCGTTAAAAGCTGCATGGTGACCAGTACGTCGTTCGAGATTCGCGCCACCGACATGGCGCCGGGCAACCGAGGCATCACCTACCGCGACTTTCTCTACACCGCCGATGGCGACGCGTTGGACGCAAGCCCGATCCATCACGTGCAGGGCAACACGGTGCCGTTTTTTATTGCCCACGGCGAACAGGACTTCGCCCACGTCGTGGCGACGGGCGCGCGCATGGTGGCTGCGCTCGAAGCCGCTGGGGCGCCGGTTATTCACCGGGTCTACCCGGGGCTTGATCATTACGCGATGAACTTGGCTCAAGGTGACCGTGACAACGATTGGGTTACGACCGCGCGGGCGTGGCTGCGGCCAGCCTAACTAAGATTCGGCCGCTCGGTACCGACAACGCCCAATTCGGCGGGGCGTAGCTTGAGCGAGGGCCGCTCGATCACTTGGTCATACCATTGCTGCAAAGCGGGCCGTCCGTCGCGCCAGTCGAAGGCCGCGTCCGCTGCGTCGATCCCGAGCTTTTGCAGAGGTCGGCGCAAGTCGAGAAACGAGAGCCCGCCCGCGAAGCACACGTGGCCGATATGAAAAACACGCGCCGAGAACAGCGCCGCATCGCGCTCCATTTGATCGAGGGTGCCGAAAATGCGGCGGCGATTGCGCTGCATCGCCGAAGCCACGCGATCAGCCTGAGGCTTTAGAGCGTCGATTGATAAAGCTGAGACCGCGTCGAACAATCCGTCGCCTAGCACCATTTGGGTCAAGGCGCGCCAGCGCGTTTCATCCGGTGGAAACAGTCGCGGACGGGGGCCGAGCGAATCCAGGTACTCGCACACCAGGAGGCCGCTGTAGAGCGTGAGGCCATCCTCGAGCACGAGAACCGGGTGTTTACCGAGTGGCGTGTAGTTCCAGATGATCTCATCTGTGCCGACCGGGTTGTTCACCACGAATTCGAGTTGGTCGAGCACACCAGCTTCGCTGGCGACCACCAAGACCTTATGGATGTAGTCGTTGCCGCTGAACAGAAGCTTCATCGTCACGCGATCGTCTCCCCATCGACAATCGCGACGACATCGATTTCGATCATCGCCTCTCTGCTGCCCAGGCGGCTGATCTCGACGAAGGTGCCCGCAGGATAGGGAAACGTGAAGTATTGCTTCTTGAGATCTAGCCAATCTTTGCGCGCGGTCTCGATGTCGGTGACGTAGGTCGTCGTATGCACGATCTTGTGCAACCCCGAGCCGCCGGCTTCGAGGATACGTTTAATGTTGGCAAAGGTTTGATGGACCTGGGCTTTGAAATCGCCGGCGCCAACGAGTTCTCGGGTATCGTTCACCGCCACCTGACCTGAAATATAAATGATATTGCCAACGCGAAAGCCTGCGGAAAGCAGCGATCGGTCGTGGATCTCGTCGTTGTCGTGGCTAATTCGGTACGCGTTGCTATCGCCCATGCGGTCCTCCCGTGATGTCAGCCGCATGGTACCGCGGCACCGGCTACCGGGAAGGACTAAACCGCTTACCGACGCGCCAGCGTGGGCCCGCGGGTGTGGTAGAATCGATGCCCGCCGATAGTGAGGGTATAGGTGAGCGTCGCAGCCCAGGCGGGGTCGACGGATTCGGCATGATAGTGGGTGGCGCGACCCGTTAGGTCCGGTCGCAGACCCGCTGCGACCTGCCCAGCGACGCGAAGCGACCGGTGCCACGCGCGACCGGGTACCGGGCGATCGGCCCGGCCATCACAGGCAAAAGAAAACTGACAAGCGTCGCGCCGCGACGATCCGTCAAAAACGACCGCACAAACGGTATTCGGATAAGCCGGATGCGCGACCCGGTTGAGCACGACCGACGCCACAGCAAATTGGCCGGCAAGCGGCTCCCCGCGGGCCTCGAAATAGATGGCCTGCGCGAGGCAGGTTTGTTCGGCCGAAATGTCGGGGCGGCGCGGATTTGTGGCCAGTGCGGCAACCCCGCCGCCGATAAGCAGCACGATGGCAGCAGCGAGTTTCAGCCGAATTCCCAACGACAGATGGTCCATACCCGCATCATCGGCTCGAATATGGCAAATTTAGGTCGTTCAGTCGGTTGTGCCTTGACCTGACGGGGCCGGACGCGCACGTGTGAGGGATACTCGCGGGGATTTATGAGCGATAGCGACGACACCGAGTGCCGAGAGCCCGCCGGGACCTTCGTGCCGCAAATCGACGCGCTGCTATGCGAGGGCAAAGCGAAATGCGCCGAAGTTTGTCCCTACGGGGTATTCGAGATTCGCAAGCTGACCGGGACAGAGCGCGCCGCGCTGCCGTTCTTGACCCGGCTTAAAGTGGCAGCCCACGGCGGCAAACAATCCTTCGCCACGCTGGCCCACGAATGCCGCGCGTGCCGGCTGTGCGTCGATTCCTGTCCGGAAGACGCGATCAGACTAGCCCGCGCCGGGTAGCTCGCCGTCAATAACAATGACATGGGTTTCGCCGGCGTTTTCGCGAAGCTTTTTGACTTCGGCATATTCGGGCGAGGCCCAAAACTCTTTGATTTTCTCGACTGACGGATACTCCGCGATGAGCGTCCCCTGCGAGGTATCGAAATCGCCCTCGAGAACGGCCGCGACCTTGCCGCGCGCCAGATACCGGCCGCCGAATTTCGGCACGAGTTGCGATACCGCCTTGCCATATTCGGCAAAACGTTTGGGGTCGGTCACCTTGACGCGGACAAACATGTAAGCGGGCATCGCGGACTCCGTTCTGGTTTCAATTGTTGTTGCTGGGCCCCGCCCAGCCTGCGAGGCAGTATTCAGTTTAACCGCGCAACTTGGCACGCAGCGTTTTATCCCGCTTGAGATGCCATTCCCGGCTCATCGCCTCGCCCCGGTTCACATAGCGTTCGACATAAACGAGTTCCCACGATCGGCCGCGAGTCGACCGCGCGCCCGATCCGTCGTTGTGCGTGCGCAATCGCTTGTCGAGATCGTTGGTCCATCCGACGTAGGTTTTGGTTGGGCGATCTCCCGTACTGCGCAAAACGTAAACGAAACTGCTCACCCGGTCGGATAAACGCAGACGAAGCGTTCGACCACCACCGGCATGTCGTCGACCACCGTTTTGCCTTGAGACGCGAGAAGACCGTTCCAGTGCTTGGTGTGGATGTCGCGCCACACCGTCAGATCGCGCACGCCCGGTCCATCGAGCGCGGTGTAGGACGCGTCGATGTCCTTAAAGGTCAGCAGTTCCAGCCCGACGGTCTGCAACAGCGCTTGGGGCGCGCCGTCGAAGGTGGTTTGGATGATGAACTCGCCGATCTCCGGCTTGAGTTCGGGGTGCGCGGCATGCAGCCACGGCAAAGAGAACGTCCCAACCTTCTCGCCGTCGATCACCAATTTGGCGATCGTTTCAGAGGTTTCCTGATCCCAACCGATGCACCGGATACGTTGCTTCTTTCCGGCGTCCAGGCCCGGGACTGCCGCCCCCCAGGTATCGAGAAACGTCTGACGTTGAGCGTCCGTGGGCTGAGCGGCGGGCATGGGGAAATCCTTTGGGTGAAGGTTACCGCCAGTATGGCGGATGAAATGCCGCATCCGCCAGCCCCGATGCGGTACGCATAGCGCCCACCGAATGCCATCATGGCTCGGACTGACCTAGACCATAGGAGAGCCGCGATGAGTGCCAACATATTCCATAACCCCAGCACCCTGCCCACACCCGAGGGCAAGTGGACCCACGCGATCGAAGTGCCGGCGGGTGCGCGCACGCTGTACATCGCCGGGCAGGCTGGCTTCGACGCGCACGGCAAGCTGCCGCCGGATTTTGAGACCCAGGCCGAGAACACGTACAGCAATATCGTCAAGGTCCTGGCAGACGCCGATATGACGGTCACCGATCTAGTGATGGGCACGATTTACATGGTCAATCCGGGCAGCGACCTCGACGCGCTGGTCGCCGCCAGCGCGCGGCATTTCGGCAAACACGCGTGGGCGGGGACGCTGATCTACGTGAAGGCCCTGGCCTACCCAGAGTTGCTACTAGAGATCAATTGCATCGCCGCGAAGCATTAGAACGCCCTCGCGCCAGCACAGACGTTAGAACTGAACAAGTAATTCGAGCCGGGCGCCGTGCCCGGGCAGGAAGTCAGTGGTCGGGTCCAGTGGGGTCGCAAACTAGGGCCTGCGGTCGGCGCAAAGCTAACCAAGAAGAATGGTGCCGCTGAGGTGACTCGAACACCTGACCCACGCATTACGAAGTCTTTGGTCGATACTTCTGCGTGGTTCTCAGGTCGAAAAATGCCGAGCAGTTTCACGCACTTATCGTCGTTTTCAGGAGCGAATCAAACTGATTATCTTCTCGGAAAGTATTCTCTTTTCCGCACCTGTTTACACAGGAATTACACACGATTTCAGGTCGTAGTCGCACCATCAAACAGGTAGCCCGCAATTGTTTGAACTACGGCATGAGACGGTTGTTTCGACGCTAGAACTGTCCCGTTCCTCGTTCCGGTCCCCACTGAGCCGGAAGTCCTAAGCAACCAATCCTACGCCGCATAAGACGGGCTAACTGGGTCGTAGGAGAACAGATTTAGTTGGGATGCGCTTTTAGCCACTCGCGGGCGAGGTCCTCAGCCTTCTCGATCTGCGAGGG
>JAQBYN010000055.1 GCA_027622715.1 Pseudomonadota bacterium
GGTCGAAATTAAACTGAGTACGCGGGTCGACTCCCCGGACGGTCTGGATGCAGACGAAATCATCTGGGCCCTTGGCGCTGCACCGGGACAGACCGCCGTATGGCGCTTGAGGCCATGGTTGCGTGACGGTATTCCGGGCAGCGCCGGTCTGCCTCACGGCCGGGAAATCTTGGCTGGCGAAAAATCTGTTCGTGGCAACGTGCTCATCCTCGACGAGGAGGGCGGCTGGAGTGCCATATCGTTGGGCGAAACCCTCGCGGCGCAAGACGGCGTCAAAAGAGTCACCGTCGCGACGACCGAGTCAAATTGGGGAGAGGCCGACCTTACCTTCACCCGCGAACTCCCCGAGGTGACGGCCCGCATTCGTGCCGCCGGCATCGAGGTTTTGGGCGGGGTCGTTGTCGAGGAGATAGCCGCTGGCACCGTGCGAACGAGGGATGGCCGCACGCTGGGTCCGTTCGATGCGATCGTTCTTGCCACCGGTACAACGGCAAGGACGTATCCCGAGGGCGCCGTGGCGGTTGGCGATTGCCTCGCGCCGCGGGGGATTTGGGCCGCCACCAACGACGCAGCGAAACTCGCCCGCACGCTTTAGCGCGGGGGCGCACCCCTAAGTTTCGGCATCTGGACGCGGCGCCGCTCGCGGCACCTCCAAAGGTGGGGTCGCGACGGCGATAGCCGCCACACCGCGGTGTTCATGCCGAATGCTGTAATACGTGCCGGCGAAAATGACCGCTGCACCGACGATCACCCAGCCGTCGATTGCTTCGCCGAACACGAAGAGCCCGACGACCGCGATCAACGGTATCCGCAGGAAATCCATTGGCACCACGACGCTGGCATCCGCCAGGCTCAGCGCGCGGGTGAGGCAAAAATGGGCGCTCACAGCGCTGGCACCGACGGCCGCCGTCCACAGCCAGGCGTAGCCCTCAATCGGCGTCCACACGGCGATGGCTGGACCGATCCCCATCGGGAACTGCATCGCGGCCATCCAAAACAGCACCTTTAGAACGGAGTTTTTTTGGGTCAATTCCTTGGTCGCGATATGGGCGCAGGCAAATCCCAAGGCGCTGATCAGAACCACCAGAGAAGCTGCGGTGAAGGATTCAAGACCGGGACGCAGGATGATCAGCATCCCGGTTAACCCCAGGGCGATCGCCACCCCGCGCCCACGGTTTAGTTTTTCGCCCAGGATGAGGACAGCGAAGACGGCAACCCAAATCGGCGCGGTGAATTCAATGGCGAATACATTGGCCAATGGCAGGACGGCGATACCAAAATACCAGGCGTAACTCGCGCCGAAGTGCACCGTGTTGCGGACAGCGTGTAGTCGCCATTGTGGCGTACTCACCGTGCGCCAACCGCCCCACAACACAATCGGCGACAGGATGACGAGCCCAACCGTGGCCCGCAGAAACAGAATCTGAAAACCGGCAGCCCGCTATCGGTGAGATGGCGCGTGGCAACCCCGACCATTGAGAACGCCACAAGCGTGCCCATCATCCACAGCGCGGCGCGCAGGATCGGCGACTTGATCAATCGTGCCTCAAATCTGCGCGCCGGAATCCCACCGCGCTGCGATGCAATTCAAGAGCCCTAAGACCCGAGGCCTAATGATCCTGGGTTGACCGCACCGGACGGGTCCAAAAGCGCCTTGATCCCCTCGATCAGCTTCCATGTCGCCGGGTCTCTGCTCTCGCGATACCTGTACATCTTGCCGATCTGCAGGTGCGCGCCCCCGTGGGCCATGAATAGGTCGGCCAAATCCCCGCGGATTTTGGCCATGGCATTGCGCGCCTTTAGGTTCTCCGGGAATTTCTTGAGCTTGGCGTAGTGCGCATCCTCGATGAAGCGCTCGTGAATCTGATAGTGCGAGTCAGGCCAGAAGAAAGTCGGTTCGATGAGTGTGGCTGAGGTCCCAATTGTCGACGTCAGGTAGCCCCACTGAATGTTATTCTCCTCGACCAATTGGGCGTTGGCGTTGAAATAGGCATCCAGGGCTTCAAGCATGGCCGCCACGCGAGAATGCGGCAGGATGACGTGGACGGGAACCCAGCGCTCGCCTTCTGGGCCGAGCAATCGATTGGTCGGCAAGAACGGATTGGCCCGCACCAGCTTTGGCAAACTGTTCTCGATTTCCCGACCGCCGTTCTCGCTCGCAATCGCACGAACCCGACGCAATGCGCTTTCGGCATCGGCGGCATCGCGGCCCTCAATGACGGTGTGCATGCCGTAGTTGACGCCCTCCATAAAGCGACGCCCGGCCACGGCAATTTTAGCAGCGTCGCGCAGCCCGCCGATCAATGTCTTGCCCGATTTTGCGACCGCGGCGAGGGATTTTATATCCTGAGCCAATCCCTCGAACTTAAGCCGCAAGCCCAAAAGGAAGGGGTCGAAGCCGTAACATTCCTCGGCAAGACGTTCGCGCGCGATTTGCGTCATCGCGCCAAACATTTGCTTGTCTGTGTCAAACGAAAAAGATGCGAAACGCTGCTCGGCGGGGAACGGAATGAGCCGCAACGTCGCTTGTATCTTGAACCCGAGCGCGCCGGTATCGCCAAGAAACAGGCCGGTTAGGTCTGGACCGTAGGTGCGGAAAAAAGGTGAGGGGTTGTGAACCGAGGCGGCGGAGCCGGTTTTTAGAACAGTCCCGTCGGCGAGGACGACTTCTAGAGAAAGAGCGGCCTCTGCCGCCGATCCGTGGATGCTCGAGCCGAAAAAGATGCTGTTTTGCGACAGCGCGCCGCCGACGGTCGCGTACATCCCGGAGAATGGACCGAAATAGGGCGTCCGCAGCCCGCGCTCCTTCAAGGCCTCGTAGAGTTTCTTCCACGTCACGCCGCATTCGACGGTGACGTACATGTCCTCCTCGTTTATCTCGACGATCCGGTCGAGCCGGCGCATGTCGACAATCACGGTGTCGCCGCGGATCGGCCGGTACCCCCCTGTGTAAGACATGCCGCCGCCGCGTGGGACGACGGCGAATCCTGCACGGGTGGTCATGCCGATGGCCTGGGCGAGCTCGTTCTTATTTCCTGGAGCGATGACGAACTCAGCGACCTCGTCCGCTTTGTAGAAAACGTCGGTGGAGAAGAACTCCCGCTCCTTCTCGTCGGTAATGACGTGCTCTTGCCCGAGAAGGGCGCGCAAGTCGCCGATCACCGTTGCCCGATTGTCGCCGATTTCCGCCTGTGCCATTGAGTCTTTCCTTTCCCGCGATGCGTCGCCATCATACCATGATCGGCCACAAGGCATTGGTCCCGGTGCAGCATGAAACCCTACAAACATCTTTTGTCCACGGTCGAACTTGGGCCCGTGACGCTCAAAAACCGGGTCGTCATGAGCGGGCACCACATGGGTTTGGCCGATGGCCAGGGTCGGATTGGTCCGCGGCTGCATGCCTATATGGTCGCGCGCGCTCGCGGCGGCGCGGCGATGGTTGGGCTGGAATCATCGCCCGTCCACCCTTCATCGATCAAAGGCGTCCGCCCGCACCTATTCGACGATGCGGTGGTTCCCGGCCTGCGCGACTTGGCGACGGATGTTCACGCCGCGGGCTCCCGCCTGTCGGTCATCCTGTGGCATGGCGGCCACAACATGACCCATCTCGGTGCCGGCCCGGCGTGGGCACCGTCCGTGGTGCCCTCGTCCCAGTTCAACGATCTGCCCAAAGCAATGACACTAGGCGATATCAAGTCCCTGATCGCGGCTTACGCCGACGCGGCCCGCCGGTGCCGCGCCGCAGGCTTGGATGCTGTAGAGGTGCAAACCTCGTCCGACTACCTCCTCGGCGCGTTCCTCAATCCCGTATTCAATCGTCGCTCGGACGCCTACGGCGGGTCATTCGAGAATCGCCTGAGACTCATTTGTGAGGTGGTCGCGGCCGTACGGGACGCCACCGGGGGTGATCTCGCGGTTGGCGTTCGGACCTCGGTCGCGCACAGCGTTCCTGGGGATTCGGAGGGCTACGGTGAGGCCGATTCCTTGGCGGCGATGCGCACACTGGTCGATCGCGGGCTGGTCGACTACGTCAGTTTGATCACCGGTTCGCATTTTTCCCTCGCCGATTTGATGCCGCCAATGACTTGGTCCGAGGCCCATTTGCGTGCGGTGGCTGCGCGTTTTCGGGCAGCACTCGGCGTGCCCATCATGGTTGCCGGGAGTCTGCGTTCACCGCAGGAAATCGACGGCATTGTCGCCGCTGGCGACGCAGACGTTGTTGCCATGGCGCGGCCCTGGATCGCTGATCCGGAATGGATCATCAAAGTTCAGGAAGGGCGCGAGGCCGCCATCCGCCCCTGCATCTCGTGCAATCAGGCGTGTACCTTTGCACAGCGGGGCATCGGGCCGGCGACATGCGTCGTCAACCCACGCGCCGGGCGCGAGGCGGAACGACCGTCGCACGTCAGAGCGCCGTCTCCGCAACGCATCGCCGTTATCGGTGGTGGTCCTGCCGGGCTGGAAAGTGCGCGGATCGCTGCGCGTCGCGGTCACCGCGTCACGCTCTATGAGGCGACCGCCGATTTGGGCGGCGAGATGGGGCTAGCTGGACGCGCGCCGCATCGCGCACCGATCCTGAGGGCAATTGAATGGTGGCGCGGACAACTCTCAGATCTCGGTGTCTCGCTAAAGATGAACACGTTAATCGCGCCGAGCGAACCACCGGAGGCGGATCGAATCGTTTGGGCCATCGGCGGTTATCCGGCGCAGAGCGCGGTGTGGCGACGGCGACCCCATTTGCTCGACGGCATTGCCGGTGCTGAGTCGCTCGCCCATGGGCGCGACATCCTTGCTGGCACGAGCGTTGTGCGCGGCAGCATCCTGATCATTGACGAAGAAGGCGGGTGGCCAACAATTTCGTTGGCTGAGAGCCTGGCTGGTGCAACGGATGTAAGCGCGGTGACGGTCGTCACGCCGTTGGCGCATCCCGCGTTACCCGAATTGCTCTTCACGGTTGAAATCGGCGAGGTGTCCGCGCGCCTGAATAGGGCCGGGATCGAGATTATCCCGGGCGCATCGGTAATCAACGTTGCGGATGGTGCTGCAACTCTCTCTTCGGGGCGCGCCCTTGGCCCGTTCGATGCGGTTGTTCTGTCAACCGGGACAATGCCCCGAGCGGTCCCGATGGACAGCCTCGCGGTTGGCGACTGCGTCGCGCCGCGTGGATTCTGGGCCGCCGTCGATGACGCCGACAGGCTTGCCTCGGCGATCTAGGCGGCGAAAGGTCGGTCGCCGCGTACCGTTGTTCGGTGCATGTGGCGCGCGAAGCTGGGGTCGTAGGTGGTCGCATGGTGCATCGTGCACCGGTTGTCCCAAAACACCAGATCGTGCGGTTTCCAGACGTGACGATATTGAAACGCGGGTTGGGTCATATGCTGGATTAGCTCGTCCAGGAGGCTCACCGCTTCGTCCTGCGGCAGATCCTCGATTCGCAGCGTAAAGCCGGGGTTCACGTAGAGCGCTGGCCGACCGGTCTCGGGATGGGTGCGAACGACTGGATGAATCACCTCGCGCAGTTGGGCTTTTTGCTCGTCGGTCAATGTGTCACGGGCATAGCCGGACGACGTCTTGCCCTCAAAACTTGCGACATAGGAATGGGCCGCGCGTAGACCGACGAGCCGCTTCTTCGTCGAATTAGGAAGCGTTTCATAGGCGCGGTACATGTTGCAAAAGAGCGTATCGCCGCCTTCTGGAGGGATTTCGACCGCGTAGAGTAAGGAGCCGAGCGGTGGCTCATCGACGTATGACATGTCCGAATGCCAATAGCGGCCTGCATCTTCGAACCCCATCGCGCGTCCGTCGGGATGTTTTTTGTTGGACAGTACCAGCACTTCGGGTTGGCCGGGCAGGAGGTATTCGGCCTTAACGTGGACCATCAGATCGCCGAACCGTTGACTGAACGCAACGTGTTGCGCCGGTGTCAGATGTTGATCCCGGATGGCAATAACATTGTGGTCAAGCAGCGCGCGACGAACGGTTTCAAAATCTGAATCGCCAAGGACATGAGCAACA
Source organism: Pseudomonadota bacterium (assembly GCA_027622715.1). Lineage (GTDB taxonomy): Bacteria > Pseudomonadota > Alphaproteobacteria > SHVP01 > SHVP01 > CALJDF01. Next base: position 6,013 of record JAQBYN010000055.1, read on the forward strand.
TCGACGCCGAGAATTTCGGCACCCATCACGGGCGATAGAGGGGTCACGATCATGTCTGCACCGCTACTGGGGTCAACTGGATTACTTTTGGGCGACCAGCACCCACCACTTCATGCCATAGGCGTGGGTGTTGCCATACAGCGATGTCCGCGCATACCCGGCTTCGCCGAACAGGCTCGGCACGAGGTCTTCGGTGATCGACTTGGCGTTGAATCCAGCCTTCTTGGCCAGCCCGGCCATGTCCATGTCCCGCATCTTGCTGCGGAACGGTTCAGCGTTGAAATGAGTGGTCCAGTCGCGTTGGAACTGATCGTACGGTTCGGGCCAGTACTTGTTGAATTCGGGCACGTCGCCATGAACCATATAGCCGCCGGGTTTGAGGAGGCGGTAGCACTCGTTGATGATACTGGGGATCGCTTTGTGCGAGGTCTCATGGAACAGGATCATCGACGTAACAAGGTCGAAACTTTCGTCCGGGTAGTCAGTCTTCTCGGCGTTTTGCTGAGAGAAATGGACAGCCTGTCCCACCGATTCAGCCCGCGCATGGGCATATCGAAGCATCCCAGCCCCAAGATCGCAGCCGTGAATTTCTGACTCAGGGAAAGCCTCAGCCAGACCAAGGGTCTGGTGCCCGACGCCGCACCCTAGATCCAAAATTCGCGCCGGTGCGAACGCTGGAAGCGTCCGGCGAAAATACGCGCCCACCGTGACGCCGACATCGTCGGTCATCGGACCTTGTCCGCCCATGCCGTATTGATAGGCGCCGACGTCGTAAAGCGCGCCGGCAGACACATCGTCTTCGGCGAGCTCGGCGTGATAGCCACCGGGCTGGCAATGAATATGAATTTCACTGTTGTAACGCGGAACCTTAAGCGTGGGGTCTAGTCTGAGTGATCCCTTCTTATTTTTCCGCGCCGCGGCGTTTCGCGCCCGATCAGTTAGATCATCCAGCTGGCGTCCCGTGCGCTCGCCGAGGCCCTCCCACATCAATTCTTGCCCAGAGCGATTCAAGGAGCTCCACGTCTGCCAGAACGGATCTTTGTGCATAACCCGCGCGACATCGCGCGCCGACTTCGGCTGATGCCCGTGTGTTTTTTGGAAGGCCGGTGCGCCACGGTTTTCGAAGGCTCGCTTGTTGCCCGGTCCGAGGTCGGTCAGAACGTGAACCTTAAAACTCGTCACGAATTCCTGGCGCGCCACCTCATCATGGTGCTCGTTCGGCAAGATATCGTGTGGGGTTTGGCCCTTCATTTTGGCGCTCCTGGAAGGCTGCGGTGATCTAGTCTAGCACTCCCGTTGGACGGGCGGTATGAACCGGGGGCGGGGATGATTGGCCCCACGGAATGTCGGGACGGGGCGGGGATCCTTGGCTTTCCGCGAACCGGCAATTCGGCTACCGTCACGGCCTGCAACGAAGATTCTCGAAAATGAGGGAAAAAATGAGCAAGGCGCAGGATTCAGTCGTCATTGTCGGTTTGGCGCGTACCCCCATTGGCAACTTCCAGGGATGCTTTTCGTCGGTCGAGGGGCCGGTCCTTGGCGGCGCAGCCATCGAGGCCGCGCTTGCGCGCGCCGGAGTTGCGCCCGCTGACGTGGACGACGTGATCATGGGTTGCGTGTTGCCGGCGGGTATGGGCCAAGCGCCGGCCCGTCAAGCGGCGCTTGCTGGTGGCATTCCCCTAAGCGTCGGCGCCACCACGATCAACAAGATGTGCGGATCAGGGATGCGGGCGACGATGATGGCTGCGGATCAACTGGTCGCGGGTTCGGCGTCGATCATGGTCGCGGGCGGGTTTGAGAGCATGTCAAATGCGCCTTACCTGTTGGACAAGGCGCGGGGCGGTTACCGCCTGGGCAACGGAAAAATCTACGATCACATGTTCCTGGACGGTCTTGAGGACAAGATCGAACAACCGGGCAAACTGATGGGCGCATTTGCCGAGGACACGGCTGAGCAATATCAATTCACGCGTGAACAACAAGACGCTTTCGCGGTGACGTCACTCGGGAGGGCAAAAAAGGCCAACGAAGACGGATCATTCAGCGACGAAATCGTTCCGGTGACGGTGAAAAGCCGGTCGGGAGAAACCACAATCTCGAACGACGAGCTGCCGTTTACCGCCAAGCTTGAAAAAATCCCACAACTGAAACCGGCATTTCGCGAGGGCGGCACCGTCACCGCGGCGAATTCTTCGGCCATATCCGATGGCGCCGCGGCGGTTGTGTTGATGCTCGAATCGGAGGCGGAGAAACGGAGCCTGACTCCATTGGCGCGGATTATTGGCTACACCACGCATAGTCAAGAATCGTCGAAGTTCACGACCGCCCCAATTGGCGCGATCAACAAGTTGTTCGAAAAAACCGGCTGGTCCCGGGACACGGTGGATCTGTTTGAGGTTAACGAGGCCTTTGCCGTCGTGACGATGGCGGCCATGAAAGATATCGGCGTCGATTCCGATCGGATGAACGTCCACGGCGGCGCCTGTGCATTGGGCCACCCCGTGGGTGCATCAGGCGCCCGAATCATCGCCACGCTGTACCACGCACTCACGAAAAATGGACTCGATCGTGGGGTCGCGAGCCTTTGTATTGGCGGCGGCGAAGCGACAGCGATCGCGATTGAGCGTCTGGCGGCCTAGCGCTCGCCGGCGCCTCGGTTGGCGCGCGCCCGATGGCCGATCCGATTATCTTCTATCCGGCATTTGGGTCACCCTATTCGTACATTGCGGCTCAGCTGATCGACGAAGTCGGCCAGAAGCACGACCGCGAGGTGCTGTGGCGCCCGGTCCGGCTTGGCACGGTATTGGGTCGCCTCGACAACACGGGCCGGCCGTCTATCAGCCCCAAGAAGCTCGCCTATTGGCGGCATGATGCCGAGCGCGTATGCCGTCTGCGTGGTCTACCGTTTGTGCGCCCGGACGGACCCGAGCCGCCCTTCGATTGCGACGAGCTGTACAATACCTGCTACGCCCTCGCCGATGGTGACGAGGCGCAATTGCGGACCATTACGCTGGCTGCTTTGTCGGTCATTTGGGCGCAAGGGCAGGCACTCAAGACCGTCGACGCCATTGTTGCCGGTCTCCGGCGGTTCAATCTCTCCAGCGCTCTAGTGAAGCGTTACGCGGCAAGCGAAAGCGGGCGGGTACGCCACGAAGCGGTCATCGATGCCGCGGTTGCATCGGGCATGATTGGCGCGCCCTGGATCACGGTTGGCGCGGAGACATTCTGGGGGCATGACCGGATCCATCATTTGGATCAATGGCTCGCCGCACAGGGTCAAACCGCCCACCAGGGAGAAGCGTCGCGGTAGCAGCGCTGCGAGGCTTGGCCTAGTATTCGGTATGGCTCAAGGTATTGATTTCTATTTCGATTTTGCTTCACCCTACGGGTATCTCGCCAGCGTTCAGATTGACGGCTGGGCGCAGCAACGCGGTTGTGACGTGACATGGCGTC
>JAQBYN010000056.1 GCA_027622715.1 Pseudomonadota bacterium
CGGCTGCTGGCACGGAGTTAGCCGGGGCTTCTTCTCCGGGTACCGTCATTATCTTCCCCGGTGAAAGAGCTTTACAACCCTAAGGCCTTCATCACTCACGCGGCATGGCTGGATCAGGCTTTCGCCCATTGTCCAATATTCCCCACTGCTGCCTCCCGTAGGAGTCTGGGCCGTGTCTCAGTCCCAGTGTGGCTGGTCATCCTCTCAGACCAGCTACGGATTGTCGCCTTGGTGAGCTTTTACCTCACCAACAAGCTAATCCGACGCAGGCTCATCCAACAGCGATAAATCTTTCCCCCGGAGGGCGTATTCGGTATTAGCCACCGTTTCCGATGGTTATTCCGTACTGCTGGGTAAATTCCTACGCGTTACTCACCCGTGCGCCACTTTCCACTAAACCGAAGCCTAGCTTCACGTTCGACTTGCATGTGTTAGGCCTGCCGCCAGCGTTCGTTCTGAGCCAGGATCAAACTCTCAAGTTGAGCTTGCCTGCACAAACGCGTCTTCCCAATCCGCCGAAGCGGACTAGAACAGACCTGCGTTTGCGACAGTAGTCTTTAAAACAACCACCGCCGCCTACGCATCTCTTCCCGATTTACAATGTCAAAGAGCGAACAACGGCGCCTGAGACAAGTGCCTCAGCCGCCGGTGAGGCGCGGTTTATAGGACCCGCCTGGACGTGTGTCAAAAGGTTTCCGAGGGCGTTTACGACCGCATCTCGTCAACCCAGGGAATATAGCCCTGCGCTCGCCGATGTTCAATATATAAAGCGCGGATGTCTGCGCTTTCTGAGTCAGCCGAGGCGCGTAAGCGCCTTGGCAGAGTCATGGGCTTTATCAAGGCATTGCCCCAGCAAGGCCATGATTTCGATGTTGTTTCGAAGCACCGTCGCCGCGTCAGGTCGATGGTCGTCCAGGATGTGGGCACAACGCCGCAATAAATCGCCCCGCAGCGAGTCCAGGACAGTCTCGAGCTTGAGTCCCTCAGGATTATCGGGGCTGACGAGGATTTTGGTCATAGCCTGTGCACCACTGCTTATTGTCGGCTGAAGATAGAACAGTCCGAGGACCCAGCGCCATCGACAGATCTGCCGACCGCTCGCGGCCCCAATGTTGCCCTATTGCCACGCCATTCTGGCAATAGGTGAGCCGACTTGGCCCGAGTTGGGAGGCTTTGGTGGGGCGGCGCTCCGGCGCCGCCCCGCTTTCTAGCCTAACCCGAGCGCCCCTGGGTTCATGCGGCCTTGCGGATCCAGCGCATGTTTCAGCCGCCTCACCATGTCGTCCGTCTCTTCGGTCAGCCCATCGCGGTAGGCGTAGAATTTGCCGATCTGCAAGTGGGCCGCGCACTCTCGCCGGAAAAGGTCGCGAAGACCGCGGCGAAGCTGCATGGCAGCAGTTGTGGCCGCCTCGTCCGGCGTCCCGGCCCAAGCCTCCGGCGCCCCGCCAAGCCCGCCGAGGTGAATGGCCCTGGGCTGATCGCGCCAACGGATAACCGGCTCAAGCAGCACGCCCCGCCCCATCACCCCGGTCGAAATCGTGATGTCGATGCAGCAACGGGCGATCAACGCAGCCTTCGCATTGAAGAACGCCGTAATCGCCCCAAAGACATGTAACGCTTGAGAGAATGGAACGATGCCATGGGTCCAGGCCTGCATCCGACCGTCATCGCTCAGGAGACTGGTCAGGAAATTGAACGGTCGATCGCGCAGAAAACGGGGAACGGTCGGCTCGACCTCCTTGCCCTGATGTCCCGCGATTTGGCGCAACCGATCAAGCCGCTCAGAGACGTCGCGAGCGGAATATCCTTCGACCACCAAATGCATCGCCGGTTTGGCTTCGGCGGCATCCCCATCCGGCGGCACATAATTCCCCGCCCCCAGCAAATCGGTCGCGAGACGACTGCGGCCGATCTCGGTTTCGGCGGCGATCATTGCCTCGAAGGTTGGAAACGCAAACGACGCGAAGTCGATCGAGGGCGGGCGCGGCATTAACTGAAGGGTCGCGGAAAGCTTGACGCCCAAGGCACCGCAGTCGCCCAGAAACAAACCTGTCAGATCGGGACCGTGATACCGGAAAAAGGGTTCGCCGCCACGAATCGCGCCAGAGCCGGTCTTGACCCGCGACCCGTCCGCCAACGCAACCTCGAGGCTTAGGACGTGATCCGCGGCCGACCCGTATTGCGCCGATCCGAACAGGACCGTGTTCTGCGACAGCCCACCGCCGATCGTAGATACTCTGCCCGTCGCCGGCCCGAAGTGCGGAACACGAAGACCGTGCTGCGCGACGACCTCGTCAAGCATTTGCCAGGTAACCCCGGCCTCAACCGTCACGTATTGGTCGTCATCGTTGATCTCAATGATGCGGGTCAGGCGGGTGGTATCGAGAATAATGCACCGCGGGCCTTGGCTCAGGTAGCCGCCTGTGTAGGAAAGACCGCCGCCGCGCGGCACAATTGAGACGTTTTCGTTTGATGCAATCTGCACAATCCGCACGACATCGTCGCGAGTCGCCGGCGAGACGACCGCTATCGGTAGAACTGGGGGCTCAAAGAATAGGTCGCTCGAAAAATAGCGACATGATTCAGAGTCCCGGCGGACGTGCTCGGACCCAACAACATCGGACATCGCGTTGAGCGCATGAAGTTCGATTTCTGCCGACACGGCGTTCCCCCTGCCCTTTTCATAAGATCATGGGTGAGTTTAACTCACCATCAGACACATCAAATCAGTGAGACAGTATGAGAGTTGCCCGCTACGCCCGTTACGGCGCCCCCGATGCGGTCCTTGAGTTACTTGATGAGGACAGCCCTATCGTCGCCGCGGGTGATGTCGCGATCCGCGTCGAAGCCGCGCCGGTCCACATTGCCGATCTGAAATGCATTACCGGAGAGCCCAACTTTCGCATGTTTCCATTGCCGGCCGTTCCGGGCTTCGAGGGTATCGGGCGTGTCACACGAATCGGCGCCGGCGTTGCCGATTTTTCCCAAGGGGATCGTGTCTTTCTGCCTTTGGCGTGCGGCGCTTGGCGCGAGGAAGTCGTTGCGACAGCGTCCGATCTCATGCCCGCCCCCGAGGGCGACGCGGTCCAATTATCCCTGCTGCCGATCAATCCGCCGACGTCGTATCTGATGCTCAACGACTACGGCGACTTGGAAAAAGGCGATTGGGTCATTCAGAACGCCGCTAACTCGAGCTGCGGTGTCTATCTCATCAAGCTTGCCCAATTGCGCGGCATCAAGACCGTCAACGTCGTGCGGCGCGCCTCACTCGCCCCCGCACTGAAGAATGAAGGCGCCGACGTGGTTTTGGTCGACGGACCGGATCTTGCGGCGCGTGTCCGTGAGGCGACGGGCGGCGCCGCGATCAAGCTTGCTATCGATGCTGTGGCCGGCGACGCGACGACCCGCCTCGGCGAGTGTCTCGTCGACGGCGGCACCATCTTGAGCTACGGCATGCTGTCAGGCGAACCCTGCAAGCTGCCGCCCGACATGGTTTTCCTGCGCGACATCCGGCTTCGTGGCTTTTACACCGTGCGCCAATTCACCCAGCACGAGCCGCACGAAATTGCCGCGATGTACCGCGACCTTGCCAACTTGGTCGCAGATGGGACGTTGCGGGCGCGGATCGCCGGCACGTTCCCCTTGGACCAAGCCGTCGACGCCTGCGCGCTCGCCGCGAAGGTCGGCGAGGACCGGCCAGGAAAGGTAATTATTACAATGACTTGAGGGCGGCCTAGACCGCCATATACCCGCCGTCCACAACCACCTCGGTGCCGCTCACACGGGCGGATTCGTCGGACGCGAGGAACACCACCATGCCCGCTATGTCATCGGGCGCACCGACCATTTTTAGCGGCGTGCGCGCGACAATCATTTCGCGAAACTTAGCCGCGCCGTCTTCGCCCATGCTGTCGATCACACCGTCACCCCAGATCAATCCCGGATGCACGGAGTTGACGCGCACGCCGTGCGGCGCGCCCTCGAGTGCTGCTGCCTTAGTGAACATCGTCATGGCGGCCTTGCTGGCGCCGTAGGCGGTCCCGCCTGGCCCGCCCTTCAGGCCTGCCACCGATGACATGTTGATGATCGAGCCGCCGCCTTTTTCGCTCATGGTTTTCAATGCGCGCTGCGTTCCCATGAAACACGCCTCGATATTCATCTGAAGCATGTAGCGCAACGTCTCGACGGGGTACTCAACGATCGGTTTGAGGATGCAATCACCCGCGTTGTTTACGAGTACGTCGGGACTACCGACCCCATCAATCACTTGCTTGAATAAAGATTCCCAGGCCGATTCATTGGTGACGTCCTGTTCGATGTATCGAATGGTGCCGCCCTGTTGCATCACGATGTCGACGGTGGTCCGGCCACGGTCTTGATTGCGACCCGTGACCACGACGTTCGCACCTTCTCGCGCCGCCGCGATCGCGCAGCCGCGCCCGATTCCATCGGTGCCCCCGGTGATGACGACGATCTTGTCTTTAAGGCGCATCGGGGCTCACGCAGCCACGACGCCGGGGCCGAAGGCGATCTCGCCGGCAGTCATGAAGCGCGATTCGTCCGAGGCGAGATAGACCACCGCGGCCGCGACTTCAGCTCGATTAGGTAGGTTTTCGTGGTCGACTAATACCGAATTGACGCGGACCCCATCGGCGTTCTGGCCGCACTCCAATGCCGCTGCCTGCGACATCACGCGCACGCCAGCCGCGTTCGCACAGTTTGCAGAAAAGCCCGAGGCGCCGACGCGGGCAAGACCAAGCGAAAGATTGATGATCGACCCGCCGCCACAACGGCGCATTGCGGCAACGCCGTGCTTCAATCCAAGCCACGGTTCAACAATATTGGACTCCTGCAACGCGCGCAGATCAGCCAGCGACAAATCGCTGATCGACCGTCGCTGAACGACCGGCGGCCCATTGACGAGGACATTCAATTGGCCGAACCGGTCCTCGATTTTCGCGATCAACGACTCCCACGCCGCCTCCGAGGCATTCTCCTTGACGCCCCACATGAGCCGTTCCGAAGCCGCCTTGGTTGCTTGTGCCGCGCGTTCTGCGGCGCCGAGGTCGGCGTCCACCACGATGATGCAAGCGCCTTCGTCGGCCAGGGCTTGGGCACTGGCCTGCGCGACCGGATTGCTTGCGCCGGTTATTAAAGCGACTTTGTCAGCGACACGCCCCACGACAACACCTGTTTTGCTATACTGAATTCGATTGGGGAATTCAGTGGCACAACCCGAACTCAAAGACGATATCTCAGTTTGCTTCGACACCGAAACCGTGGATTGGGAGCCGTTTACGCCGGGTAGTGGGCCACCCGGCGTCCGGGCGCGCATTTTACGACGGTTCGACAACGGCAGCGCGCGAAGCGCGATCCTCGATTTACCCGCCGGATGGGATAGCGGCGGCTTTCATGTCGGGCGAAGCGACCACCAGGGGTTTGTCATCTCGGGCGACTTTTATGTGGGCCGCAACGCGCTCACCCCACGAGCGTTCTTTTATAATCCGGCGGGCAGTCCATTCGCCTCGATCGGATCGCGCGGCGGCGCACTACTCCTGATGATCTATGACAGCCCACCGCATTACGATTTCGTCAATCCCGGCCCGATCAAGGTATCCGATGACGCGTTCATCCTGGCCGACGCGATGGCCGTCGAGCCGGTTACGCCGGAAATCAAAGGCACCAAAATCCCCGGATTTGAACGCCGTGTTCTATTTAAGGATCATCGCAGCGGTGCGGACACGCGCCTCCTTAAGGTCCCCGGCGGGTTTGAGGGGCGCGGGCCTAATTGGCATCCCGTGCACGAAGAGATTTACTGCCTGGCTGGCGACATCGGCCCGGACGACAAACGACTGCTGAAGCCGGGTTGGTATTTGCACAATCCGCAATACGGTATCCACGGCTACCACGAGCATTCTATTAGCGGCGCCACCATCCTTGAATGGCACGACGGCGAATGGGCGATCAATTTCGTTTAGGAGCAAAATATTGACTGAGGAATCGATCAAGAAAGAAGTGTCCGCCGTGATCAAGGACATCTTCCGGTCGTTCGAAGAACATCGACCCGACGGCATTGAGGCTCACATGCATCCTGACGTCACGGTTTGGGATGTCTTCACACCGCAACTCATCCGGGGCACCGCTGAACGCGAAGCGTTCCACCGCGCCGATCAAGCGCAAATGCAGGCGCGTGGAAAGCTGACTCTAAAAATTGAGGACCCCGTCGTCGACGCGTGGGGCGATTCGGCGATCGCGCGCTACTACCTGGAATTCGACTACGAACCACCCAATCCAGCAAATGGTCGGGTCCGGATCACCAACGTGTGCCGCAAGGTCGGTGGGCGATGGTTGATCGTTCATCACCACGAGGGCTTGGTCCCGACTGGCATTCCGCCGATTGCCGACTAACCGCATTTCATAGCGAGCGTCGGCAATCGTGTCTTTTCTGGACCTGGGCGGTCTAACCCTGGCGCTTGGCCTCCTCACCTTCCTTGCTGCCGGTACGGTCAAGGGCACGCTGGGAATCGGCCTGCCACTTGTTGCGGTGCCACTCTTGGCGACCGTGCTCGACCTGCCCACTGCTGTCGCCTTGATGCTGGTGCCGGTGCTGACGTCGAATACCATCCAGGCGCTTCAGGGCACAAAGCAGATCGCCACGCTGGTGCGTTTCTGGCCGCTGCTCGTGACGCTAATTCCCAGCACAATCGTCGCCGCGCAATTCCTGTCATCGGTCGATTTGCGAACCGGCTCGCTGGTGCTGGGCGTTATCGTCGTTTTGTTTTCGCTGTCTCAGTTGGTCCGCATTCCTTTCGCGATCAGCAAACGTGGCGAACGCGTTCTCAATCCTGTCATCGGCGTGGTCGGGGGATTTCTGGGCGGGCTATCGAACTTGTTTGGACCGCCGCTAATCATGTACCTGGTCGCGCTGAAACTTGAGAAAGACGACTTTGTTACGACAATCGGTTTGTTGTTTATCGTCGCGTCCTCGACCCTGTATGCGACGCTCGCGTCGGTCGGGGTGCTAACATTTGACAACGCCCTCGCGTCGCTCGCCGCGGCGCTGCCGGTGATGGCCGGGGTCTTTATCGGTACCAAGCTACGTAACCGCATCCACCAAAAGTCGTTTGAACGAGTGTTGATGGTTGTTTTGGTCTTGATCGGTCTGAATCTGATCAGGCGCGGATTGGGTTTGTAGCCCCACCAATCGCTGACACGCGCCCATCACGCGGTGATCGATCTGTCTCGGTTACAACAGCGCTTCAATCTGCGCCGTAAGTTCCGCGCCGAGCGGATCGACTTTGCTCGGAAACGTTCCGGCGAGCGCGCCGTCCGGGCCAATCAGGTATTTGTGGAAGTTCCATTTCGGCGCGGCGTCCTCACCGACGGTTGACGCGACCCACTTGTAGAATGGATGAGCGGCGCCGCCGATCACCACCTGCTTTGTCGTCATCGGAAAATCGACGTGAAAACGCGTAGCGCAAAATTCTTGGATTTCGGTTTCAGTGCCCGGTTCCTGCGCACCAAAGTCGTTTGACGGCACGCCGATAACCACCAGGCCGCGCGCGCGGTACCGTTGCCACAGTTCTTGGAGCCCCTCGTATTGCGGGGTGTAGCCGCAGGCACTTGCGGTGTTGGTGACCAGAACGGTTTTGCCTGCGAAATCCTTGAGATCGATCTGCTGGCCGCCATCAATCGTATCGAAGCTGTAATCATGAGCCGACATTGCTTTGTCCTCCGTTAAGCGTGGCGCCCCAGAACGATAGTAACTCACCCGCCAAGAGGGGGCCGATCGACGGCGGAATATTATGCCCCCAACCGTCGATGAGCCGAAGCTTGGCGCCGGGGATGGTTCGCGCGGTGTCCTCGCCCGCTGGTGGCGGCACCAGTGGATCGTCGCGACCATGCAGGACCAGGGTTGGAACGCGGATCGACGCAAGTTGGGCGCGCCGATCGCCCGCGCCAGACGATGCCAGCCATTGGCGAAGCGCGCCTTCCGGGTTGTTGCCGCGGGCAAAATTCAGCGAGACGATATCGCGAACATAGTCGTACGGCATGGGATAGAGCGGGCTGCCGATGACGCGCTGCTGCATGATCGCCAAGTCGGTTACCGCCGCCTGGTCAAACGGGTCGGCGGGTGGGGTCATCAACGCTTGAAGGGCCGCTGCGGTCGAGGACGGGAGCGATGGGTTGCCGGTTGTCGACATCATCGAGACCAGACTTTCGACCCGGTCGGGCCAACGAACCGCAACAGATTGTGCAACGAGCCCACCCATAGACATGCCGACGACATGCGCGCGCTGCAGCGCGAGCGCGTCCATAAGCCCGGTGGCGTCGGCTGCGAGATCGTCAATCGTGTACGGAAGCCGATCTTTTACTGAGAGCCCTTTGGTGAGGAGCCCAAGTAGGTCTTCGCCTGATGGCGCGTCCCACCAACTTGATTCGCCCATGTCGCGGTTGTCGAAGCGAATGACGCGGTGGCCGGACTCGACCAACGCTGTGCAGAGCGTGTCGGGCCACACCGTTCGCTGGGTTGCGAGGCCGCCGATGAGGACCACCGCGGGATCGCGACTGCCACCGAGATCGTCGTAGCCAAGGGTGATGCCGCCGGCGGTTTCAAGGATCACTTGTTGGCGCCGCGGGCATGGGTTTCAGCGAGTTTGGCGATCCCTTTTTCACCGCCGCAGTGTTCCCGCACATAGGTTTCGAGCCCCGCCGACCCGTCAAGCACATGCACATCCTTGTCGCGTGGGAAGTATACGAAAGGTGTACCTTCGGGCGTTTCGAAGACATAAACGATATGCCGACCGCCGGTAATGCCATTGATCAAGTAGCGCGACGTCCGGCTGTCATAGTGGATGCCATCCTTATGGAGCGAGAACCGCGGCGGTTTCTGGGCGCCAAAGAAACCGAACCGCTTAAATATAAACCAAGCGATCGCGAGCCAAAGCGCGATAAGCCCTACGAATAAGAGAAGGTCTGACACTGATCCACCACTGTTAGGATACGCCGGTACAATAGGCGATTAGATGAACCTGGTTCGACCCTCATTTGCGATTATTGGTGCTGTCGTGGCGGTGCTGACGACTTCGCCTGCGTCGTCCGACGAGTTTACGGACTGCGCGCGCGGCTTTGCGGCTATCGCGCGTGGGTTTGACGACATCGCGATCCATTACTGCTCCCAGGTGCTGCGCTCGCCCCGATTCTCCGAAGCGCAGAAGTCGCGGGCGCTCGACTTTCGCGCGGCGGCCTATCGCGATTCGGCCCAGGATCAAACGGCGTTCGACGATCTTGAATCGGCAGCGGCACGTCTGCCGGCGACCTTCGAGAATTTGGTGGTTCTCGCGCTGATCCAGGTGCGCGGCGGGCAGTTGGATGCGGCGGCGGCGAGTTTTTCGGCGGCGCTTGCCGCCAACCCCAACGATCCGCGGGGTCACTACAACC
>JAQBYN010000022.1 GCA_027622715.1 Pseudomonadota bacterium
CTGGAGCACCCTGGCGGGTGCCAAAAAACGGCCAGTCCGCGCAAGAAAATGGAGGGCGATCGGGGATTCGAACCCCGGACCCGGTGATTAAGAGTCACCTGCTCTACCAACTGAGCTAATCGCCCCACGGCAGTTTTTCTAGGGTTTCGGGGTATGGCGGTCAAGTTGAATTGGGAACATTGGAGAAACTAGGCAGCGATGCCGGGAATCCGCCCGGACTTGGTCGGGTGTCATTCCATTGGCCGGAGCGACCTGCCATCGCGCAATGGGTCCGAACTAGACGAAAGTCTTTTAAGAACGTCGGACATCGTGGGACGAGGATAGGGGTTTGCGGGAAGCATTCTCACGTGGGAGCCCGCTGACGTATTGAAACGGTGCATTCGGGGCCATACGTTGAAGCCTCAAGCGTACCCATGGCGCGCTAAACCAACGAAACCGCATAACTTGGAGGGTATCGATGACGCTACGCATCAATTCTGAGGCGCCCAACTTCACCACGGACACCACCGAAGGGACGATCGATTTCCACCAGTGGATCGGCGACGGGTGGGCCGTTCTATTTTCTCATCCCAAGGATTTTACGCCGGTGTGCACCACCGAACTCGGCTACATGGCGGGCCTCAAACCTGACTTCGACAAGCGCAACACCAAGATTATTGGCCTAAGCGTCGATCCGGTCAGCGAGCACAAGAAGTGGGTTGGCGACATCGAAGAGACCCAGGGGCACAAGGTCAATTACCCGCTCATCGGCGACCCCGACCTCAAAATCGCCAAGCTCTACGACATGCTGCCCGAAGATGACGGCGACACTGCGGCAGGCAGGACAGCCGCGAACAACGCGACGGTGCGCTCGGTCTTTGTTGTCGGCCCCGACAAGAAGATAAAGCTCATGCTCACCTATCCGATGAGCACCGGTCGCAATTTCGACGAGGTGTTGCGCGCGCTTGATTCAATTCAGCTGACGGCGAAACATCAGGTCGCGACGCCGGTCAACTGGAAACACGGACAAGACGTCATCATCGTGCCGGCGGTTTCCGACGCGGACGCCAAAAAGAAGTACCCGGATGGTTGGAAGGCACCCAAGCCGTATTTGCGGATCGTGCCCCAACCGAAATAGACCCCCAAAAAGACGACCTCCGCCCAGCGCCCGATTCGCGGCGCCGGGCGGCCTAGGTACGACGGCGCACGATTGGACGGGCGCTTGCCGCCTGGGCTGGGGCGCGGTACACCCCCGCACGCCCTTCGTTGCTGAAAGACCCTCCCTTGATCCATATCGACGCCCTGACCTACCGGATTGCCGGCCGCCCGATCCTTGAGGACGCCAGCGCGACCATCGATTCGGGCCACCATGTCGGATTGGTGGGGCGAAACGGCGCCGGTAAAACCACGCTGCTACGGCTGATCACTGGGCAAATTGAGGCCGACCAAGGGGCGATCCGCCTGCCCGCAAAGGCGCGCCTGGGCATCACCCAACAAGAAGCGCCGGACGGCCCCGAAAGCTTGATCGCCACCGTCATGAACGCCGATCGCGAACTTGCTGACCTCCTTCATGCTGCCGATCATGAGGTCGATCCAGATCGGTTGGGGCAGATTCATGCCCGTCTGGCGCAGACCGACGGCTACGCCGCGGAGGCCCGCGCCGCCCGCCTGCTTGCTGGGCTCGGGTTCGACCACCCCGCGCAGCAACGTGCCTGTTCCGAATACTCGGGCGGTTGGCGGATGCGGGTCGCGCTCGCCGCGTTACTGTTCACGCAACCAGACATCCTGTTGCTTGACGAGCCGACCAACCATCTTGACCTCGAAGCAACACTTTGGCTCGAGGACTATCTAAGGCGTTATCGCGGCACGGTTTTGATTGTCAGCCACGATCGCAATCTTCTCAACAATTCGGTCGGCGAGATTCTTCATCTCGATCACGGCAAGATGACGCTGTACACGGGGACCTACGATCAGTTCGAGAACGCCCGGCGGGAGCGGGCAGCGCAAGACGCCAAGCAGCGCACGCGACAACTCGCCGAACAAGCGCGGATCCAGAAATTCGTCGACCGGTTTCGCTACACAGCGTCCAAAGCACGCCAAGCGCAATCGCGGCTCAAGGTATTGGCGCGCATGCAGCCGGTCGTCGAACTTGCCGGGGAAGAGCGCACGCCGATCACCTTTCCCGCGCCAGACGAAATGGCGCCACCGTTGTTTTCCTGTGAAGACGTATCGTTGGGGTACGGCGACCTCACGGTGTTGAACAATCTAAACCTGCGTATTGACCCAGACGACCGGATTGCCCTGCTTGGTGCGAACGGCAACGGCAAATCGACGTTCATCCGCTTCCTCGCGGGGCGATTGGCCGAGCAATCGGGCACAGTAACGCGACCCAAGAAACTGCGGGTCGGGTATTTCGCCCAGTATCAAGTCGACGAGCTCGACATTACAGCGACGCCATTCGACGAGTTGTCGCGTCGTCGCCCCAAAGATAATCCTCAGATGATTCGCAATCAGCTTGGCGGATTCGGGTTCGCCAAAGAGAAGAGCGAGACCGCGGTATCGTCCTTGTCGGGGGGCGAAAAGGCGCGCCTTTTGCTGTCATTGATGTCGTGTGACCGCCCGCATCTATTGTTGCTGGACGAACCCACCAATCACCTTGATGTCGTTGCCCGAGAACTCTTGGTCGAGGCCCTGAATGACTTTCCAGGCGCGGTCATTTTGGTGAGCCACGATCCACATCTCATTGAAACCACGGTGGATCGGTTATGGCTGGTCGATGGCGGGGGGATCGAATCGTTCGACGGCGATATCGGCGACTACCGCGACCGCGTTTTAGGCCGTAGTGAAGAGAACGGCGGCAGCCGGATTAAGCCGTCATCGGCCAAACAGGCACGGCGGCGCGACCGGGCCGCGGAACGCCAACGCATCGCGCCGCTGCGGCGACAAATCCGAGATACCGAAGCGCGCATCAGCAACCTTCAGTCGCAACAGGCAGCCCTGGAAGCAGAGCTCGCCAACCCCGACCTCTACCAGGACCGCCCGGACCGGGCGGCCGACCTCAATAAGTCGGTGGCGGCCCTTAAGGGCGAGATCAGCGCCGCGGAGGGGGCTTGGCTGGTGCTGCAAAACGATCTCGAAACAGCCGACGCGCCAGCCGACGACTAGGTCGGATCTAGACCTGGTCGCCGCGGAATCGGGATATCGCGGTGGATGTAGACGCTGAGCACCAGACCAAAACCGATGAGGATCGACACCATTGCGCTGCCGCCCCAGGAGATCAGCGGCAGTGGGACACCAACGACCGGGATGATGCCCATCACCATCGCGATATTGATGAAGATGTAGAGAAAGAATGTGCTGGTCACGCCGGTCGCGAGCAGGCGGCCGAACTGGCTACGTGCCCGAAAGGCGACGGCGAACCCGTACATCAAGATTGCCGTGTACAGACCGAGCAAGATCATTCCACCGACCAGCCCAAATTCCTCGCCAAGGGTGGTGAAGATGAAATCGGAGTGCTTCTCGGGCAGGAAATTCAAATGGCTCTGGGTGCCTAGCAAATAGCCCTTGCCCCACAGACCGCCCGACCCCAAAGCGATCTTTGACTGCATGATCTGGTAGCCCGCCCCAAGCGGATCACGCTCTGGATTGAACAGGGTCAACACCCGTTCACGTTGATAGAGATGAAGCCGCTCCCAGACGAACGGGATGGACCCAAGAACGCCAATGAAGACCAACGCGAACTTCCACCACAGGACTCCGGCGGCAAAGAACAACGCGCCGGCACCCATGATGAGGAGAATGGCCGTGCCCAGGTCGGGCTCGACGAGCACCAAGCCCGCGGGCGCTGCGACCATCAGCAGCGGTACCACCAACCAGCGGAAGCGCTGAACGTCCTCGGCCGTCAATCCGTGAAAATATCGCGCGAGTGCCAACACAAGCGCGATCTTCATGATCTCCGACGGTTGGAGGTTGAAAAACCCAAGATCGAGCCAGCGCTGAGCGCCCATGCCGACCTCGCCCATCGCTTCGACGATTAGCAGCAATACCAGCCCCAGCGCGTACAGCGGATAGGCCATGCGCAACCAAACACGGATGTCGACGAACGCGACGAACAACATTAAGGACGCGCCCACGGCGAAGCGGACCGCTTGCCGCGACGCCCAGGGATCCATCTTGCCGCCAGCGACCGAGTAAAGCATCGCGATCCCGAAGCCCGCAGTCAGGAAGATCAGAATGATCAGAAACCAATTCGTGTTCCTAACCTTCTGAAAGAAGGTCATGTCGTTCCGGCGATCGTCCACGAGGGCCATGGCTACCCTCGATCCTCCAGCAGGGACGTATTGCCGCCGACTTGGGGTCCGCGTCCGGCGCGTTCGATCTCTTGTATCTTGATCAAGATGTCGCGCGCGATCGGCGCCGCAGTGCCCGACCCCGACCCCCCGTGTTCGACCACGACCGACACCGCGTAGCGCGGCGCGACCGTGGGTGCAAAGGCAACAAAGAGGGCATGATCGCGCTCCGCCCAAGGCAGCTGATCGTTGCGCAGCACGCCCGTTTCGCGTTCGGCGCGGGTAATGCGTCGAACCTGTGATGTGCCGGTCTTTCCAGCAAGTGCCATAGCGGAGTCATTGATGCGAGCGCGGAACGCCGTCCCGGTCGGCACGTTCGAAACCCGCCGCATGCCTTCGGCAACGAGCTGCAGCGAGGCGCGCCCGATGGGCAACCGTTCGAGCTCGACTGGTGGCACACCGTCCTCTTGAGTGTCCAAGATGAGCCGCGGTTTGACCGCGAATCCGCCATTGGCAATCCGCGCTGCCATGACCGCCAGCTGAAGCGGCGTTGTAAGCACGAAGCCCTGTCCGATTCCGGCGACCAAGGTCTCGCCCTGTTGCCAGGCTTCTCCCGTGCGCCCCTTTTTCCAGGCGCGGGTCGGCATAAGCCCTTTGCGCTCGGCCGGAATTTCGATCCCGGTCTCGGCACCGAGGCCAAAAAGGCGCGCCGTCTCGGAGATCCGGTCGATCCCCACCCGCTTGGCAATATCGTAAAAGTAGACGTCGCACGATTGTTCGATCGCGTCGACCAACGCCATGTTGCCATGGCCGTTTCGTTTCCAGCAGTGAAAGCGCTGATTACCCAACTCGACGTGGCCCGAACAGAAAATCTTCTGCTCGGGGGAAACCACACCCGCCTCAAGGGCCGCGATGGCGACCATCATCTTGAATATCGAACCGGGCGGATACTGTCCGGCAATCGCTTTGTTCAAGAGAGGATTGCGCGGATCGCTTGTAAGATCGCTCCAGGCCTGTTGGGTCAGTCCGATATTGAAGGATTGCGGATCGAAACCCGGCGTCGACGCAAGGCCGAGAACGTTACCTGAATGGATGTCCATCACCACGGCCGATGCACTCTCGTCGGCCAGAAGTTTCATCATGTAGATCTGCAGTTCGGCATCGAGCGACAGCTTGAGATCTTCCCCGGGTTGACCCTCCCGCCGGTTCAATTCTCGGATGACTCGCCCGAACGCGTTGACTTCGACCCGGCTTACGCCGGCCTTGCCGCGTAGATACTCCTCGCGGGTTCGCTCCACGCCGCTCTTTCCAACACGAAAGCCGGGTAGCTCGAGCAAGGGATCGCCGGTCAGATCTTTTTCGCTCACCGCGCCGACGTAGCCGATGACATGGGCCATCGTCGGCCCATGCGGATAGGCCCGGGTTTCACCGATTTCGGGTTGGATACCGGGTAGATCGGGCGCGTTCACGTTGACCCGCGCGAATTCCTCCCAGGTCAGGTTTTCCGCGACCGTTACCGGCACAAACGAGCGCCGACGCTTGACCTCTCGCAACACCTTGGCGCGTTCATACCGATCGATTGGAATGAGCTCCGCCAGCGAGTCGAGCGTTTGCGCGACGCTGTCGGCCTGTTCGGCGATCAGCACCACCCTGTAGTTCTGCTGATTGTTCGCCAATTCCACCCCATGGCGGTCGAGGACACGACCACGCGGGGGCGGCAAGAGACGGAGATTGATCCGGTTTTCATCGGCAAGCAGCTTGTACTGCTCGGACTCGATTACTTGGAGGTAGTACATGCGCGCGGCGAGTCCGGTCATCAAGACCGCTTGGGCGCCGCCCAGCAACAGGGCACGCCGGCTGAAAATCCGATGGGTATCGGCGTCGCGCTTCATTAGATCCCACCGACCAGGCGACGGACCGCGCTCATGAGCCAACTCATCACGGGGTAGAACGCCGCTGTGACAACTGCTTGAACGACAAGCGCGCCGGGATCAACGAACGCCCCAACGTAAAACGATCCGATCAGCCAGATCGCAAAGAAAACAACCGGTGTGACCAGGGCAAACCCGAGCCACTCGACGACGAATTTCTTGCCTAAGAAAAAGCGCCGTTGATATGTCATGACGACAAGCACCAGAAAGAACATCGCGGCCCACATGCCCAACGGACCGCCGCTTAGAATGTCCTGGAGAAGGCCGAGCACGAAGGCAAGCGGTGCCGGCAACAGATCAGGACGATAGACCCCCCAATGGAACACGGCCATGAGGGCCAACGGCGGCATCAGTTGAGCGCTGCCGGGAAAATTGTAGGGCGCAAGGGTGAGGAGCACGAATAGGAGGGCGAGAAGTCCGGGCGCGCCATTCCGGGCAACCTGGGCAAGCCGGTCACCGATACTATCGGAGGCGTCAGCGTTCACCATTTGCGCCGCTCTCCAAGCGCGGCAGATCGTAACGGACCACCCGAACGAATTCGAGCCGGTGCCAATTGACCAAGGGCTGGACGCGCACACCGCCCTCACCGATTGAGGCAACGATGCCAATCGGGAGGCCCGGCGGCAAGAGCCCACCATGACCGGAAGTGACAATCGGATCGCCGGGCTGGACTTGCGCCTGATTGGGCAGGAACACCAGCAAGGGCCACTCGGAGTTATCGCCCGCGAGGACACCGCGTTGGCCCGACCGTTCATTGACGACCGGAACCCGCGAGTTCAGATCGCTCAACAATAGAATCCGACCTGACCGTTCCCCAACCTCGGCAACGCGTCCGACCATGCCGTCCGCGTTCACGACGGCTTGTCCCTTGCTGACACCATCCCGACGGCCCGCGTTCAGCAAGACCGTTCGCACGAACGGCCCGCCCGCATCGGCGACGACGCGCGCGGCAATCAAGAACGACGAGGTTTCAGTCTTGGCGGTCAGCAGCGAACGGAAGCCAGAATTCTCTGCCTCAAGGCGCCGAGCGACAGTCTGCCATTGCAGCAACCGTTCGTTTTCTTCCTTCACTCTGGCGAGTTCGGTGCGCAGATCTACTACCTCGCGGATGTCACGCACGACTGCGTTGACGGCGCTGACCGGCCGCGAAACCACGTCCATAATCGGCGTAAAGGCGTCGACGATGCCGAGACGCACCCGCTCGACGGCAACGTTATCGAAGCGGCCCAGTAACATGAGGGCAAACGCCGATCCGATCAGCAGCACGAAGGCAAAGCGCTGCACCAGGTTCCGAAGTGGAACTGCGACTCTTAGGACGTTTCCTTGTGGCGCTCTCAACGCTCAAAAACTCCCGTTTGTCCTGGCACGTTCCCCGTCGCGCGGCCCGAACTTCAGTATTGCTGGTACAACACGCCCTTAAGTGACTTGAGCTCCTCCAACGCGCGGCCCGTACCGAGCGCGACGCAACTTAGCGGTTCATCGGCGATCGACACCGGCAGCCCGGTGGCATTGCGGAGAACCATATCGAGGTTCTCG
The DNA here is from genome assembly GCA_027622715.1 of Pseudomonadota bacterium. Lineage (GTDB taxonomy): Bacteria > Pseudomonadota > Alphaproteobacteria > SHVP01 > SHVP01 > CALJDF01. Next base: position 7,736 of record JAQBYN010000022.1, read on the forward strand.
AGTAGCGCCCCACCGCCGGTAAGGACGATGCCCTTGTCGACGATGTCGGCCGCAAGTTCCGGCGCGGTATGTTCGAGCGCCACCTTGACCGCCTCGATGATGGCTCCCACCGGCTCGGCCAGGGCTTCTGCGATCTGCCGCTGGCTGATGATGAGTTCCTTGGGGACGCCATTCATTAGGTCGCGACCCTTGATCTGCATTGAATCGCCGTTGCCGTCTTCGGGCGGACACGCCGTTCCGATCTGCTGCTTGATGCGCTCCGCGCTCGACTCGCCGACGAGGAGATTATGATTGCGGCGGATGTAGGCGATGATGGCTTCGTCCATCTTGTCGCCGCCAACCCGAACGGAGCGGGCATACACAATGCCGCCAAGCGAGAGGACCGCGACTTCGGTGGTGCCGCCACCGATGTCCACCACCATCGAGCCGGTGGGCTCGGTGACCGGCAGGCCTGCACCAATCGCCGCGGCCATCGGCTCTTCAATCAGATAGACGCGCCGCGCCCCGGCACTCTCGGCCGATTCTTGAATGGCGCGCCGCTCGACCGCGGTCGAGCCCGACGGCACCGCAATAATGACCTGCGGACTGGCAAAACTACGCCGGTTGTGAACCTTGCTGATGAAATGTTTGATCATTTCCTCGGCAATCTCAAAATCAGCAATGACCCCATCGCGCAGCGGACGGATCGCTTCGATGTTGCCCGGCGTACGACCCAGCATCATCTTGGCTTCATCGCCCACCGCGAGAACCTGCTTTTTGCCGCGCTGATTGATGATCGCGACGACCGAAGGCTCGTTGAGAACGATGCCGCGCCCTTTGACGTAGACGAGCGTGTTGGCGGTCCCAAGATCGATGGCCATGTCGGCCGACATTATCCCGAACAAATTAGAAAACATGTTTGCCAAGCCTCGCTCCCCGCCGATCAGTTTAGAATCACGACCATGTCAGGCTGACATGGCCGCAGGTGCAGTTTTCTGACGCTTTACCAAAAGTTTGTTCAGCGCGTTGATGTAGGCGCGAGCACTAGCCACCAACGTATCGGTGTCCGCCCCCTGCCCGTTGACAGATTTGCCGTTTTCCTCCAGCCGGACGGTTACCTCAGCTTGCGCGTCGGTTCCTTTGGTCACTGCATGGACTTGATACAGCTGCAGATTCGCGGTGTGCGGAAACAACGCTTTGATTGCGTTGAACGTGGCATCGACCGGACCGTCGCCAGTCGCGTGAGTCGATTTGACCACACCGTCAATTTCGAGCTCGAGGTCGGCGGTTTGCGGCCCGCGAGACCCCGCTACGACTTGAAGTGCCACGAAACGGATTTGATCGTTGGTGCGCACCTCGTCGTCGACCAGAGCAATGATGTCCTCGTCGAAGACTTCTTTTTTCTTGTCGGCGAGATCCTTGAACCGCCTAAAGACGTCTTGAACAGCATTGTCGCCCAACTCGAAGCCAAGCTCATTCAGCTTCTTGCGGAACGCGTGCCGGCCCGAATGCTTGCCCAAGACGAGATTGGATTCGGTCAGACCAACTGACTCGGGAGTCATGATTTCATAGGTCTGGGCGTTCTTCAGCATGCCGTCCTGGTGGATACCCGCTTCGTGGGCAAACGCATTGGCGCCGACGATTGCCTTGTTGGGTTGGACCGCAAAACCGGTAATTGTCGAAACCAATCGGGAAATTTTTGTGATGTTCTCGGTGCGAATGTTGGTGGCGTACGGGATCACGTCGCGGCGCGTCCGCAAGGCCATGACGATCTCTTCGAGCGCTGCGTTGCCGGCGCGTTCGCCGAGCCCATTGATGGTGCATTCCACTTGGCGCGCGCCAGCGGCGACCCCGGCCAGCGAGTTCGCGACCGCGAGCCCGAGATCGTTGTGGCAATGGACCGAAATCCGCGCTTTGTCGATATTGGGTACGCGGTTACGGATTTCCTCGATCAGCGACGTATATTCGGACGGTATGGTGTAGCCGACGGTATCGGGAACATTGATCGTGGTCGCACCGGCTTTGATGGCGGTCTCAATAACGCGACAGAGAAAATCACGCTCCGACCGGGTGCCGTCTTCGCACGACCATTCAACGTCGTCGACGTGATTGCGCGCCCTGGTGACCGAGTCTTGGACGGCCTGATGCACCTCTTCAGGCGTCATCTGCAACTTGAACTTCATGTGCAACGCGCTTGTTGCAATGAAGGTATGGATGCGTTTGCGCGCTGCCGGCCGCAACGCTTCGGCGGCGCGGTCGACATCCTTCGCCCCGGCGCGGGCGAGGCCGCAAACAATCGAGTCCTTAACGACTTTCGCGATCTCATTGACCGCTTCAAAGTCGCCGTTCGATGCAATCGGAAAACCGGCCTCGATAACATCAACACCCATTGCCTCGAGCATCAAGGCAATGCGCATTTTTTCTTCTAGATTCATCGACGCGCCCGGCGACTGCTCGCCATCGCGCAAAGTCGTATCGAAAATTATGACGCGTTCGGATTCTGGAATGCTGGTCATGGTCTTGGTCCTTCGGAGAATTGGATCAACGGACTAGTTCAAAACCCCTGAACGAACCCGTATCCACATACGTGCCGCTCAGGGGCGCGTAAGTCGAAGGACGATGACGAAATCACGCGCGCGCACGAGCCAAGCCGTCGCCGGCCTTTGACTATTGTCCAATTCAGAAATTCCACTCATTGGATTCTTCACAGTGAATCAGTGCGTTAGCGTGATGCCTTATAGTGAATACTCGCAAAACCTAGGTAAGAGTACTCACGAAAGGTGACAATTCTGGGTTTTACGCCTTTTTGTGGCCACTTAGCAACAGTTTTCGGCCAACTATCGGCTGTCAGAAGGATGAATTGGGCTCGAGGAGGAAGGCCGCCTCCTCCGCTGTGGTGATGCGATCGAGGATTTTGTTGCGATGGGGAAAGCGACCGAAGCGCGCGACGATGTCACGATGCTGCTGCGCGGCCTCGCGACCTCGGGTCACATCGTCGCCGTCCGACAGCGCCTGAAACAGACTCAAACACGTCTCTTGGTCAGCTAGTTTCTCGCTATGCATCAGCGGCATAAAGAAAAACCACTTCTGGATTAGCGGGAAATCGTCGTGTTGGCGCCTCTCGATGGCGCCGCGGGCAATCTCGACGGCATAGTCGTCGGCGGCGTACATCGCGGGGTCGTCGCGGAACATATTTCGAGAAAACTGGTCGAGGATCAGGGTCAGCGCGAGCGCCGAACGGGGTTTCGCGCGCCAATCATCGAGCGGACGCGCGGCGGCTTGCCTATAGGGCGCTTCAAATCTCTCGCGGATCGACCGATCAAATGCCGGGTCCTTTTCGAACCAAGCCTTACGAAAAATTGCCTCGCCAGACTCGTCGCGGTCGCTGAACCAGAATTCGAGGACATCTTCGACGACTTTGTCAGTCATGCTTTCTTATTCTCCGCACCTATTTTCGACCACGGGGCCGGGCGGCCCAATGCATCGCACCGGCGAGGACCAATCCACCAACAGCGAGACCAACCCACGATTGCCACGACATCGATGACATGTTGTGGCCAAGGACGACCATTACCACCGTGACCGGCAAGATACCCAACCCGGTGGCCAGCGTGAACGCAAACAGGCTTACGGTTGTCAGCCCAGCCGCATAGTTGACTAGATTGAATGAAATGACCGGTAAGAACCGGCTGAGTAGCACGGCGCGCCAACCGCTTTGCGCCGCTCAATTGTCGAGTCGGACCCGATGGCGGATCGGCACGACGGCCTCGACAAACGGTCGCCCAAGCCAGCGCGCCAGTCCAAAGGCGGCAAACGCCCCAAGCATCGCGCCAACCCAGGTGATCGCCACGCCCCAATAAGGGCCGTAGACCAATCCATTGGCGAAGGCCACGAACTCGGCGGGGAAAGGGATGAAGGAATGAACGATCATCAGGCCGATCGAGCCCGCGACGCCCCAGCCGCCGGCATCGCGCATGAATTGGGCAAAGGACTCGGTCGACAGGTCCATTTCGCGCAACGACGGCAGCAGCGGCAGAAGAAAACGCACGCACAGGGCAGCAATGACCGCCAAGAGACAAAGGGTCAACAGGGTCCGGACCCACAACCGGCGTCTGCCTCGGCCACTGTTTTCAGCCGTCGTTTTCAATTGCCCCAACGGAACGACCCCGCGCCACATTCTGATGCCAATTAGACGGCATAAACGGGCCGGGTGCGAGGCCGGCGCCGTCACACGCCGAAGCATCCGGCGGCGTCTAGTTCTTGGTTTTATCGACCAATTTGTTTTGCGAGATCCACGGCATCATCGCGCGCAATCGTTCGCCAACCTCTTCGATCGGATGCTGGGCTTGGCGGGCGCGCATCGCCTTGAAGCTAGTTTGCCCGACCTCGTTTTCAAGCATCCAGTCACGGGCAAATTGACCGGTCTGAATCTCATTGAGGATGCGTTTCATCTCAGCCTTGGTTTGATCCGTGACGATCCTGGGACCGCGCGTGTAATCGCCGTACTCCGCCGTATTGGAGATCGAGTAGCGCATGTTGGCGATGCCACCCTCATAGATTAGATCGACGATCAGCTTGACCTCGTGCAGACACTCGAAATAAGCCATCTCGGGGGCGTAGCCAGCCTCGACCAGCGTTTCGTAGCCGGCCTGGATGAGACTGGTCACGCCACCGCACAAGACGACTTGCTCGCCGAACAGATCGGTTTCGCATTCTTCCCGGAAGGACGTCTCAATGATGCCGGCGCGGCCGCCGCCAATCCCCGAGGCATACGACAAACCGATATCATGTGCATTGCCGGTCGCGTCCTGGGCCACCGCAATGAGGCAGGGCACCCCACCGCCGCGAACGTACTCGGAACGAACAGTATGGCCGGGCCCTTTTGGCGCCACCATAAAGACGTCCAAATCGGCGCGCGGCTCGATCAATTTGAAATGGATGTTGAGGCCATGCGCGAACGCGAGTGCCGCGTTTTGCTTCATGTTGTCGTGCAGATGGTCGCGGTAGATATGACGCTGCAACTCGTCAGGTGTGAGCATCATGACAACGTCCGCCCACTTGGCCGCCTCCGAGACGTCCATGACTTTGATGCCCGCTGCTTCTGCCTTGGCCCGGCTCGTCGAGTCCGACCGCAGCGCGACGACCACCTCTTTGGCCCCGGAGTCGCGAAGGTTGATCGCATGCGCGTGGCCTTGGCTGCCATAGCCAACAATCACGACTTTCTTCGACTTGATTAGGTTCACATCCGCATCGCGGTCGTAATACACGCGCATCGCTATCCTCTTGGTGTTTTGTTTTTCAAAGGGCGTCGGCGCCCCGGCTGATTGCAACGATGCCAGTACGAGAGACATCGACCAACCCCAGGGGTTTCATGAGTTCGACAAAGGCATTGAGCTTTTCGCTGGAGCCTGTCAATTCGAACACAAATGAATCGTTCGTACTATCGACCACGCGGGCGCGAAAAATATCGGCGATGCGCAAACTCTCGACCCGAGGCTCGCCTTTTCCCGCAACTTTTATCAAGGCCAGCTCACGTTCGACGAGCGCGCCTTCGGTCGTCAAATCCCTCACCTTGTGCACCGGCACAAGACGGCCCAATTGCGCTTTGATCTGTTCGATCACCATCGGTGTCCCGGAAGTCACAATGGTGATCCGCGAGCGATAGTTGGACGGATCGGTTTCCGCCACTGTCAGGCTTTCGATGTTGTAGCCCCGCCCCGAGAACAGCCCGATGACCCGAGCGAGCACGCCTGCCTCGTTGTCGACAAGCACCGCAATCGTGTGGCGTCTGGCGCGTTTTTCGGGTTGTGGCATTCCGGGACCGTCCTAGACCAACGCTTTGCCGGCGTCGGAAACTTCCCGTCGATTAACATCCGCGGCGCCCAAAATCATTTCATTGTGCGCCGACCCCGAGGGGATCATTGGGAAACAGTTTTCGGTCGGATCCACCATAATATCCGCCACAACCGGACCATCCGTGTTCAGCATTTCCTCGATCAGCCCGTCGACATCTTCGGGCCGACTTGCGCGCAGGCCCTTAGCGTGAAACGCCTCAGCCAACTTAACGAAATCGGGCAACGCCGCGGAATAGCTCTCCGAATAACGGCCACCATGAAGAAGCTCTTGCCACTGCCGCACCATGCCCATGTATTCGTTATTGAGAATAAATATCTTGATCGGCAGGCTGTACTGGACGGCGGTGGACAATTCCTGGATGCACATCAAGATTGACGCCTCGCCTGCGATATCGACGACAAGCGCATCAGGATGGGCGAGCTGCACGCCGATTGCGGCCGGCATCCCGTAGCCCATGGTACCGAGGCCACCCGAGGTCATCCAGTGATTGGGTGACTCGAACTTGTAGAACTGGGCCGCCCACATCTGATGCTGCCCAACCTCAGTTGTGATGAACGTCTCGCGATCCTTGGTCATCGCGTAGAGGCGTTCGATCGCGTATTGCGGCTTGATGGTCGAATCGGTTTGTTCGTAGCGCAGGCAATCGCGACCGCGCCATTCGTCGATCTTCTTCCACCACGCCTTAAGCGCGTTTTTATCGGCGGACAAACCATCGCGCTTCCAGATCGCGATCATGTCTTCGAGAACTGAGCCGACGTCGCCAACGATCGGGACATCGACCGAAACGTTTTTGTTGATCGATGACGGATCGATATCAATATGGATTTTCTTTGACTTGGGACTGAACGCGTCGAGGCGGCCGGTGATTCGGTCGTCGAAGCGCGCCCCGATGCAGACCATCACGTCGCAATCGTGCATCGCGAGGTTCGCCTCGTAGGTACCGTGCATCCCGAGCATGCCGATGAATTGTGGATCGGACCCAGGAAAGCCGCCCAGCCCCATTAACGTATTAGTCACCGGCACGCCGGTGAGACGGGCCAGTTCGATGAGCCGCTTGGAGGCCGCGGGTCCCGAATTGATCACACCGCCGCCAGCATAGAAGACCGGCTTCTTGGCGTCGGCGATGAGTTTGACGGCGCGCTCGATCGCGGCGGAATCGCCTTTGACACGCGGCTGATAGGTCCGGTGGACGACCTTCTCAGGGCCGACGTACTTACCCTTGGCCATCTGGATGTCCTTGGGCATATCGATCACGACGGGACCGGGCCGGCCACTACGCGACACGTAGAAAGCCTCGTGCACCACCCGCGCGACATCGTCGGCGCGCTTGATCAGGTAATTGTGTTTGGTGCACGGACGGGTGATCCCGGTCGTGTCGGCTTCTTGAAAGGCATCGTTGCCAATCAGATGCGTTGCGACCTGTCCCGTGATGCAGACGATCGGAATACTGTCCATAAGAGCGTCGGTTAGGCCGGTCACGGCATTCGTGGCACCGGGACCCGAGGTCACCAAGACGACGCCGACCTTACCGGTCGAGCGCGCATACCCCTCCGCAGCGTGAACCGCACCCTGCTCGTGGCGAACCAAGATATGGCGCAGCTTGTTCTGACCAAAGATCGCATCGTAGATCGGCAGCACGGCGCCGCCGGGGTACCCGAATACGACGTCGACACCCTGATCGAGCAAAGCCCTGATGATCATCTCGGCGCCGGTCATTTGATCTCGACTCATAGCAACACCTGTTTGGGTCGTCGGGTCACCGAACGGCGAAACCGCCCCTCGCCCTGACCGGATTCGATCAAGGGTACCGAGGCGGTTCGACATTTGGTGAGCGGAGGCCCCAGAAACCCCCGGATTCCGTACAATTCGCGGGAACCTAGCCGCTCCGCCCAGGACCGTCAACCACTATGGACGAATTTTCGCAAAGATTTCGTTAACAGAGCTTTCCGAATCTTGCGAAATACGAGGCCAGTTCGTAATTTGATTACGATACCACGTCATTTGGCGTTTCGCCAGACGGCGCGTTGCCTGCTGACCCCGTTCAATGGCCCGCGCACGGTCCAGGCTCCCTGCTAGGTATTCCGCCATTTCCCGAACCCCAACGGCGCGACAGGCGGGCAAATCCGGCGCTAGGCCGCGCGCCAACAAGGCCTCTACCTCCGCCAACCCGCCGCCATCGAACATGGCGACAAACCGTGCGTCGATCCGCTCATAGAGGGTATCCCGCGAGACGTCGACCACGGCGCGAACGGTTGGGCCGTCAAGCCCGCCAACCGGTGGACACCGCTGCCACGCCGCCAGGGAACGGCCGGTGCCGACGACAACCTCCCAGGCGCGGATCAGGCGTTGGCGGTCGCGGGGGCCAAGTGACTCGGCGGACTCCGGGTCGCGGGCGGCAAGCGCGCTGCGAAACGCTTCCGGCCCGAGCTGGTCCATCAGGGCCCGTGCCTCTTGACGCACACTTGAGGAAATCTCGGGAATCGGGGCCAAGCCATCGACCAACGCCCGAAAGTACAAACCGGTCCCGCCCACCACGAGGGCGACGCGGCCCTGCGCGCGCGCCGCAGCGATTTCGCGGTGTGCGTCGGCGCGAAAGGCTGCCGCAGACCACGGTTGCACGGCGGGCAAAATGCCATAAAGACGGTGGGGCACCGCTGCTTCTTCGTCCGGCGACGGTCGCGCGGTTAGAATGCGCAGCTCTTGATAGACCTGCATGCTATCGGCGTTGATAATCGTCGCCCCGCCCGTCCGCTCGAGGCGGTGCGCTAATTCCAACGCCAGCGCCGACTTGCCGCTTGCAGTCGGTCCGGTCAACAAAACGACGGGCGAATCCATGGACCATGAGTTGGTAGTTGTGCCGAAGCCTTACCAGTTTGTTCTGCCTGTTGTCACACCGGGATCGCCTACATGACCGCGGTCGTTACGCTGATAGCCGACCCAACGCGCCGCAGCCTGGATGACGACGTGCTGGCGTCATTGGGTCAGGCGCTGGCAGACGCAGGATTTGCGCCAGCGCCGCCGGTCTGGCTCAGCCCCGGCGAGGCGGTCGACATCGCAGTTGCACGTGCGGATGTAGCAGTCGTGCGGCCGGTCGCCGAAGTGGCGCTTGATGGCATGCCGATCGATGTCGCGGTCCAGCCGCAGGCCAACCGGCGCAAGCGCCTTTTGGTCGCCGACATGGACTCGACCATCATCGGACAGGAATGCATCGACGAACTCGCGGCGGCGCTCGGCCTGCGCGAAGAAGTCTCAGCAATTACCGAGCGTGCGATGCGCGGTGAAATCGAGTTTGCCGCAGCACTCCGAGAGCGCGCCGCCATGCTCGCCGGCCTCGGACCCGATGAAATGGAAGCGGTGCTCCGCGATCGAATCACGCTTAATCTTGGCGCGCACACTTTGGTGGCTACGATGCGCAAGAATGGCGCGTTTACTGCACTTGTGTCGGGCGGCTTTACTTTTTTCACCAGTCGCATTCGGGCGCGCGCCGGGTTCGATATGGACCAAGCCAACGTGCTATTGACCGACGATGAGGGAAAGCTAACTGGCCTCGTGGCCGAGCCGGTTCTGGGACGCGCGGCAAAGCGCGAGGCGCTACAAGCGCTGACCGCTGCGCGCGGTTTTGCCACTGCCGAGACAATGGCGGTCGGCGACGGGGCAAACGATCTGGCGATGATTGAGGCCGCGGGTCTTGGCGTCGCATTTCGCGCCAAGCCGGCGGTGGCTGAACAGGCTGACGTGCGCATTACGCATGGCGACCTGACGGCCCTGCTGTTCCTGCAGGGATATCAACGCGCCGAGTTCATCACGCCGACCTAAGAAAAAGGGGCGCACCTGGCGCCCCAATTCTTGGTTCGAAAAGGGTTTTCGGCGCTAGCCTTGATCGAGGCGGACGGCAACGAACCGTAAATCGCCCGAGCGTTCGACCAGTAACAAAACGGATTTGCGGCCGGACTCCTGAACGGCTTTGATCTTTTCGGCGACCTCTTGCGGCGAGGCGACCTGTTCTTGGTTGACCTCGACGATGACATCGCCGGGACGAATGCCACGCTCCGCCGCTGTACTGTCGCCGTCGACACTGGTGACAACAACGCCCTTGGTATCTTCGCCCAACTGAAACTCGGTGCGCGATTCGCCGGTCAGCGGTGACAGGATCATGCCCAAGACCTCACTACGACCCGGGGTCGGCCCATCGGGCGTGAACGCCGCCTCCTGGGCTTCCTCCAATTCACCGACCTTGACCCGGAGTTTTTTCTCGGCGCCTTTGCGCCAAACCACGACATCGACGGTATCGCCGATTTCAGTATCGGCAACGATTCGGGGCAGCGTGCGCATTTCTACGACAGGCCGGTCGGCAAACTCGAGGATCACATCACCGGCCTCAACCCCACCTTCGGCGGCGGGACCGCCATCGTTGACTTTGGAGACCAATGCACCGCGCGGTTTGTCGAGGCCCAGGCTTTCGGCGATCTCGTCGTTCACGGTTTGGATTTGAACGCCAAGCCAGCCCCGTTTCGTCTCGCCGAAATCGATGAGCTGTTGGACGACACGCTTGGCAAGGTTGGATGGAATTGCAAAGCCAATACCCACCGACCCACCGGAGGGCGAGAAAATAGCTGTGTTGATTCCAATGACTTCACCATCAAGATTGAACATCGGTCCGCCGGAATTGCCCCGGTTGATCGATGCGTCGGTCTGGATAAAATTGTCGTAGGGACCGGCATTTATGTTGCGCCCACGAGCGGAAATGATTCCAGCGGTCACCGACCCGCCAAGGCCAAACGGATTGCCGATCGCGACGACCCAGTCGCCGACGCGCGACACTTCTGAATCACCCCACGGGACAAACGGAAAATCTTCGTCGGACTTCACTCGAAGTACGGCGAGGTCGGTCTTTTGATCGCGCCCGAGGATTTCGGCAGGGTACGAAGTGTTGTCATCGAAGATGACGGTGATTTCGTCAGCGTCCGCGATGACGTGGTAGTTGGTCACGACGATGCCTGACTTGTCGATGACGAAGCCGGAGCCCAGCGACTGCGCCCGGCGTTGCGGGGTTGACCCGCCCTCGCGCTGCTGGCGGTCGAAAAAGTCCTTGAAGAAATCTTCAAATGGCGATCCCGGCGGCGCCTGCGGGCGCTCGGACGGGGCAGCCGCCGCGGGCCCGCGTACCGATTGCGACGTCGAGACGTTGACCACCGCCGGCTTAAGGCGCGCCGCGAGATCTGCAAAACTGAGCGGACGCTCCGCCGACTGCGCACCTGTAGCGAGCGCGAGCGCCATCAGCACGGCGATTGAGCCCAGCAACCAAAGCCAGATTTTCATGCTGTTCTTTTCGCCATCCCTATGGACGGCGGCGACTTTAGGCCGGGAGCGTTCAGGGTTCGACATCAGGACGATACTCCTACGAGCGGTTGGGCCTGCCTCGCGCGGCATGCCTTGCGATCATTAACACGGGCAGCGCGCCCATATTCCAGCGCTACACGCCCAATATATGGTTCGACGTATCGCCAGGACAAGCGCGCCGAAGGTGTGAGCTCAGTAGCGGACCAGCGCCACAAGACCGAGACCTAGGACCGCCAAAGCGAGGCCCACGGCGCGCAGGGAACCGCTGGCCTGCTGAATAGCCGCCGCCATCAGCCGTTTCATCCCGTCGGGCATCAACGTGTAGAGCGCGCCTTCAATAATCAACGCGATGCCGATGCCGACAAAGAGGTCGTCCATGCGTCATTCCCCAGACGGCTTATCACCGCCTTTTTACGTCCCGCGAGCGCGCCGCGCGGCGGCGACGCCCTATTGCGGGACGATGCCGCCGGGGAACAAGGCTTTCTCGAAATCCTGGAAATACCGGAAGAAATCACTGTCGGGCGACAAGACCATGGTCGTGTCTTCGCTACCGAGCGTGGTTTCGTATGCCAGCATGGCACGGTAGAAACCGAAGAACGCGGGGTCTTGTCCGTACGCATCGGCAAAGACCTTGTTCCGCAAAGCATCGCCCTCGCCTCGGAGAATCTGCGAATCGCGCTGCGCCTGCGCCACGATCACGATGCGCTCACGATCGGCGATCGCCCGGATACGCTGGGCTTGCTCGGCACCCTGCGCCCGAAACTCCGCTGCCTCGCGTTCACGTTCGCGCTGCATGCGGCGAAAGATCGCTTGGCTGTTTTCGGACGGCAAGTCCGCACGTTTGATGCGCACATCAACGACTTCGATGCCCAGGTTTTCGGTCTGCTGGCCGACGAGCCGGGTGATCTCTGCCATCAGTTGCGGGCGTTCATTGGTCAGCACCGACGACAGCGGCACCTCACCTAGAACCCGCCGCAAACTCGAGTTCACGATCGGACCCAACCGCGTTTCAGCAACGGCCTGAGTCTGAACCGTAATAAAGAACTTGAGCGGATCGACGATACGGTAGCGCGTGAAGGTATCGACAACGAGACGCTTTTGGTCTGCCGCAATGATTTCTTCGGCCGGACCGTCGTAGTTCAGAATCCGTTTGTCGAGGGTTTCCGTGTTCTGCACGAACGGGATTTTGATGTTCAATCCGGGCTTGGTGATGACCCTTTTCGGATCGCCGAACTGAAGCACGATAGCCTGCTCGGCTTGATGCACCGTGAATAGGGACGACGATGCCCCAATGACGATAACGAGCAGGGCGATCCCTAGGATAATAAGGGTGCTGCGGTTCATGGCGTGCCTCCTGCGCTCGAACGCGTTAGCTCATTCAACGGGAGGTACGGGACGACCCCGCTTTGTCCGGCCTGAGAATCGATGATGATCTTCCTCATCTTTCCTAGGACCGATTCCATCGTTTCGAGATACATCCGCCGCGCGGTAATTTCGCGGGCATTCTTGTACTCGCCGTAAATCGACAAGAACCGCTGCGCGTCACCTTCGGCGGTCTTGACCACCTGTTCGCGGTACGCTTCGGCCTCTAGAACCAACCGCACGGCATCACCACGGGCGCGCGGCAAGATGTCGTTCGAATAGGTTTCTGCCTCGTTGATTTGAGTCTCAAGGTCGGCGCGGGCACGCTGGACATCGCGAAATGCGTCGATCACCGCGCCCGGCGGGTCGACCTTCAGCAACTTCACCTCGTTTACGCTGATCCCAGCCTCATATGAATCCAGAATCGCCTGAATATTGTCTCGCGTTTGCTGTTCAATGGAGGCGCGGCCTTCGGCTACGGCAAACTGAAAATTCGACTGGCCGATGGTTTCACGCATAGCGCTCTCGGCGGCAATTTTCACGGTGCCCGCCGGATCCTCAATATTGAAGAGGAAGCGACCGGCGTCGTTGATCACCCAAAATACCGTCAGATCGATATCGACGATGTTTTCATCGCCCGTCAGCATCAGGCTTTCTTCGGGTAAATCGCCTTGGTTGGTCCGTCGGCCATCGCCGGTGCGAAAGCCGACTTCGACGCGTTGCACGCGCGTGACTTGCGGCGTATCGACCGTCTCAATCGGGCTTGGCAGGTGATAGTGAAGGCCCGGCGCCGTCGTGTTGACCCATTCGCCAAAGCGCAGGACGACACCCTGCTCGTCCGGTGCGACCCGGTAGAACCCGGTCAGCATCCAAATCACCAAGACCGCGAGGAGTGCCAAAATGATGGCGCGCGGGCTTTTCGTCCCACCCGGCATAAGCCGGCGAAACCGGTCCTGCCCCTTGCGCAGCAGCTCTTCCAGATCCGGCGATTGCGGTTGGCGTCCGGACGATCCGCCATTTTGGCCGCCCCATGGGCCGCGCCCGCCACCTTGCCAGCCACCTCCCTGATTATTCCAAGGCATCGAAATTCCTTCGGTTATTTATGGGAGAACAGTGCTGGCATTTGTCTTTACGGTCTAGCGGGTTATATGACACCTATAGCCCCGGCTGCAAACAAAGCGCGGGTCTACGGCGTCACACGCACGTGACACACCACTCATATGCGCTTTTTCACGGTGGGTTCAAGGATGGCGGACGTCAACGAGCAAGCAATTATCAAGGTATTGTCGGTCATTCGTGGTCCGGACGATCCCGGCGATGTGGTCACCCGGGGGCTGATCCAGGGTTTGCAGGTCCGCAATGGACATGTCGCCTTTACCCTCGATGTCGATCCAGAACGCGCCGCCCACTTTGAGCCTTTGCGCAAACAATGCGAGGACGCCGTCTTCGATATGCCCGGCGTCCTGTCGGTTACGGCGGTCCTTACCGCCCATCAAACGGCTGAAACGCCCCAAAAAAGCGGCGCCAAGGGCGGTATGGAACAGGGTGCAAAAGGCGGTATAGAGGCTGGCGCCGACGGCGGCGCGCCCGGTAAAAACAACGGCGGCGGCGGGCAAAGCCAGAAAAAGACAGTGCCGGGCGTTCGCGCCATCCTCGCTGTCGCCTCCGGCAAAGGCGGCGTGGGGAAATCCACGACGGCGGTAAACCTGGCCATGGCCTTCGCCCGGTCCGGGATGCGCGTCGGCCTGATGGATGCGGACATCTATGGGCCCAGCGTCCCCAAGATGATGGGCCTCAAGGGCCGCCCAGAGGCGACGCCCGACGGCCAGAAAGTCATTCCGAAGGAAGCCTACGGTGTTAAATGCATGTCCATCGGGTTTTTGGTGCCCGAAGACACGCCCATGATCTGGCGCGGGCCGATGGTCATCAGCGCCATCCAGCAGTTGCTCTACGAAGTGATGTGGGGTGAGCTCGATATCCTGGTGGTCGACCTGCCGCCGGGTACAGGCGATGCCCAGCTGACCATGGCGCAGCACGTGCCGATCACCGGGGCTGTGGTCATCTCGACCCCGCAGGATGTCGCGCTGCTTGATGTGCGCAAGGGTCTCAACATGTTCCGCAAGGTCGATGTGCCGGTTTTCGGCGTGGTCGAGAACATGAGCTACTTCCTGTGCCCCAGCTGTGGGCATCGCGCAGAGATATTCGGGCACGGCGGTGCGCGGCAAACCGCGCAGGAGATGGAGACAGATTTCCTTGGCGAGATTCCGCTGCACCTGTCAATTCGCGAACATGCCGACGCGGGCACGCCGATTGTGATGGCCGAGCCCGACAGCGACCATGCCAAGGTGTATCGCGATATCGCCGGTCGACTAGCGGAGAAGATCGAGCGCGCGTTGCTTGAGGACGCGGTAAGCGCGCCGCGCATCGTCATCGAGTGAGCCCGGCCGCCAGCATCCAGCTCCGGGTGGAGCTGGACGCAATCACCAACGACCACGTCCCGCTCGTCGAACATGTACCCCGGATTGCAGCGCTGGCAGAGCATTTGCCGCACTCAATTGGGGCACGCCCGACAAGGCCTTCGCCAGGGTTCAACTGCTTTGCCTATGCATTTGGACTGCACGACCAGGCTGCCTACACGCGGATAGCAGCGGCAGAGCAGCGCGCCCGCGGCAACCGCTTTTTTGCTAACAGCAAATTTGCCGATCATCTCGTGCGCACGAATGCTGTCACGCCAATCGGCCAGCGCGCTCTCACCCCCGGCGACATCGTTCTCTACACCCATGACCAACGCATAGTTCATGCCGCCCGAGTGATTGAGGGTGGGTCCCTACAATCGAAGTGGGGCCAAGGTCATCTTTACGTTCATCACTTATGGGAGGTGCCGGCCCGGTACGGCAACACCGTACGGTTCTTCCAGAAATTGGGACCGGATCCGTACCTGCCCCAATTCGCGCATTTCTTGCGGGAAAGTACCGGTTGGGCCGAATTCGCGGCCACCAATCTCTCTTCGGTTTTTCCGAACGGCACAAAGCACTCACCGCCTGCGAAATAGCGTCTGCGCCGAGAGCTATGGGACTTCCCTTAAGCCAGTAGGGGATTCCCCGAATTGTACGGACCCGCGGCGCATTCGAAAATACGAGCACCACGCGACCGCGGGCCCAGCTTTTGCCCGGCAGGCGACCGGGCAACTGGTCTCCCCAGACCTAACACGTTTCCCCCCACGCCAATTGGCGACGAGTAAACCCAAAGGTAGCGACCATGAAGAGTAACCGACGCCAAGTGCTGGGCTGGATGGCCGCCGGCGCCGTAGCCTGCCCGACCTGCCTCTCGCTGGGTGTATCGCATGCCGCGGAAACCGGCCATGACGCGGTCCATTGGGACTACAAAGGCGAGGGCGCGCCGGAACGCTGGGGTTCGCTCGAATCGCGGTTCCGTGTTTGCGACCTGGGTCTCGAACAATCGCCAATCGACCTTCAACGCTCATTGCGGGCTGAAGTGGGCGCGGTTCGCCCGTTCTTTCGCCCGACCCGGCTTCGCGTGCTGAACAATGGTCACACAGTTCAAGTCAACGCCGATGAGGGCAGTTATTCCGATATTGTCGGCCAACGCTACGACCTCTTGCAGTTCCATTTCCACCATCCGAGCGAACACCTGCTGGACGGCGAGAGCTTTCCGTTAGAGATACATTTCGTTCATCGCAGCGCGGCGGGGCAGCTTGCCGTCCTAGGCGTGTTCTTCCGCCAGGGGGCGGCTAATGACGAGCTGGCAAAGGTGTTCGACGCAATGCCGAGCCAGGAAACGCCAGAGCGGGATGCCGGAATGCAAGTCGACCCCCTAGGCATGCTGCCGGCCGCGCGGGGCTACCTGCGGTACATGGGTTCGCTGACGACGCCGCCTTGTTCGCAAGGCGTCCTGTGGACGGTATTTCGCGAACCGCTTGAAGCCTCATCGAGCCAGATTCAGCAGTTCTCCGAGATCTTCCCGTTGAACGCCCGGCCTATCCAGCCGCTGAACACCCGTTTTCTTCTCGAGAATTCCTAGAACGCATTGGAGCTACCCGCTATGTCCAGCAATTCAACGACTCGCCAGACCGGCTTTTTCGCCAAGCTGAGCTTGCGGACGAAAACCTATTCTGCGTTTTCGGCACTTCTTACCGTGATCATTCTCATAAGTGGCGTCTCGATTTACACGAGCCGGGTCGTGACGACCGAATTCGAGTCTTTTGCCAGCGCCGCCGGGTTGGCGGCCACGGTCGAGAAACTTGAACGCGAGGTGGTCGACTTGCGTGGTCGCGCCCGCGCGTTCTTTTTGTCGGGCGACGAGGCCGAGGCAGAGCTGGGCTTAGAAGTTGCGGAGGCCACGAAGGAGGCCGCCGTTCATGCGGTTGGCGCGGCAAACGATCCGAAAATACATGACGAGCTGGTCGTCATTCAGGGCGAAGTCAACAAATCAGTCGAGCTGTTCGAGGAATTCGTCGCGAAGCGCCGCGAGATGGAAGTGCTTGTCTCCGAACGCCTTGAAGTCGGCGGCGCGAAACTGGTTCACGATCTCGAGGCGCTCGAGGTCGGCGCGGCCCGCGCCGGCGCGGCCAATGCGGCGATCCTGACCGGCACTGCGATCATTTTGGCGCTGGAGCTGGAGCTGGAAGTCGAGATTCTGCTGTCGCGGCACAAGGCGGAGTTTGCCGAACAAGCCCACAACACGTTCACCGAACTGCAAAGCACGCTGACCGCGATTGGTAGCGCAAACGGAATTGCCAGTGTCCAAGCCCTGTTTGAACAGGTCGACGCGGAAGCCAAGGGGTATTTCGCAGCGTTCGAGGAAGCCGCCGAAATCAGCGCTGAACTTGAGCACATGCTTGACCGCGACACCGGGCAACTGACCGCCGGGTTGAACAAAATAGCTACCGAATTAGACCGCGTCCTCAGCGAGATTCACGAGATTGAGGCGCACCTCAAGGATCAGGCAGAATCGGCCCTGAGTTTCTCCTCAACGACTGTCCTGATTGTGGGTCTGGTTGGCCTGCTATTCGGCATCGTCATGCAGTGGCTGTTGGTGCGGATGACCGTGAATCCGATTGGCCAAATCACCGGTGTGATGCGGCGTCTGTCTGAAGGTGAACTTCAGGCCGAGGTACCGTCACGCGAGCGCGCTGATGAGATCGGTGACATGGCGGAAGCACTGCAAGTGTTCAAGGAAAGCGCAATCGAGATTGAGAACATCCGCGCGGCACAGGAACAAGCCGGCAAAGAAATCGATGTGGTTGTGGCTGCGGCCGCGGTTGGCGACTTCACATCCCGGGTCGAACTTGCCGGCAAGAAAGACTTCATGCTGGATTTGTCGAAATCCATGAACCAGTTGGTTGAGACCGTCGATAACGGCTTGAACGAAGTTCTCACTGTGGCATCGGCCCTTGCCGTTGGCGACCTGACATCGCGCATGACGGGCAACTACCAGGGATCATTCCTGCGCCTGAAGGACGATCTCAATTCGATGTCGGAAAAGCTCTCTGAGCTCGTTGGCGACATTCGCCAATCGACCGACGCTCTCAACGGTTCCGCAGGGGAACTCGGCCAAGGCGCCGACGACCTCGCTCAGCGGACCGAACAGCAAGCGGCAAATCTCGAGGAAACCGCGGCGGCGATGGAGGAGATGACGGCGACCGTCCAGAGCAACTCCAAAAACGCGGCATCGTCGAACGAGATCGTCGGCGAGGCAGAGCAAAAGGCCAATGCCAGCGGAGAAATCGTGCGCAACGCCGTAACGGCAATGAATCAGATCGAGGGGTCGTCGAAGGAAATCTCTGCGATCGTCAATGTGATCGACGACATTGCCTTCCAGACCAACCTGCTGGCGCTAAACGCCGCCGTTGAAGCGGCCCGAGCCGGCGATGCCGGCAAAGGCTTTGCCGTCGTTGCCAGCGAAGTCCGTTCACTGGCGCAGCGTTCGAGCGAAGCCGCGAAAGAGATCAGCGCCCTCATCGCCAAGAGCGGCGAAAACGTGGCGCAGGGCGTCAAGCTGGTGAACGAAACCGGCGAATCGTTGAACGGGATCATCGATTCGGTCCAGCGCGTGGCAGGGATCATTCAAGAAGTCGCCTCTGCCAGTATCGAGCAATCTACCGGTCTTGGTGAGGTCAACACGGCGATCTCGCAAATGGATGAGATGACGCAACAGAATGCAGCGATGGTCGAGGAAACGACGGCAGCCGCCCGATCGCTTTCAACGGAGGCCGGGAAGCTCGTCGAGCTCGTCAGCTTCTTCCAAGTCGGCGGCGGTACGGGGCGGCCTACTCGCGCTGCGGCTAAACCTCAGGCCGCCATCGCCGCGCCGCCGCAACCCCAAGCGATCGCCCAGAAGCCCGGCGGCAAAGACGATTGGGCTGAATTCTAAGATTGTTCCAGCGATTCAGTTGATCCAAATCGGACAATTGGGGAATGCTGTTCGGGCGACAACGTCGACTTGCCGGTTGGCGTTGTTTCGCGCGAACGCTCTGGCGCAAGACCACTGAGTCCTCGTAAGGCTGTCGTAAGGGTGGCGCGCTAGAATATGGGCGTCGGAACGGGTCAGCGGTTTTCTCAGAGGCGACAAGCGACCGATACCAGGCCCGTCATGTGGCGGCGCCGAATTCACCATGCGGCTGCCGCAAAATGGGTCTACCGTCGGGGCGACGTCTGGGGCCAATGGCGCCGCCGCAGGGTAGCGGCCAGCGCAAAACGGGAGAACACTTCATGACCATCCTCGTTGTGGGCGTCATTCTTTGGTGCGCCGTGCATTTGTTTCCGTCGCTCGCGCCGACTGCTCGGCGCGGGTTCCTGGACCGCCGTGAAGGTCTCTACAAATCCATTTTCTCTTTGTTCGTCATTGGATCGCTGGTTCTGATCGTGACCGGTTGGCGCGCCGCCGAACCGTCCTTCGTTTATGCCGAGCCAAACTGGGGTCGCAGCGTCAACATGGCGGCAATGCTGGTCGCGTTGATCCTATTCGCGTCGGGGCGGATGAAGACCAACATCAAACGCTATGTCCGCCACCCGCAACTGAGCGCGGTTTTTCTGTGGTCGGTCGGACACCTTCTGGCCAACGGCGATTCGCGGTCGGTGATCTTGTTCGGCGGTCTTGGATTGTGGTCCGTCGTTGAGATTGTGTTGATCAACCGGCGCGACGGCGCGTGGCATAAGCCCGAACCGACCCCGGCCGGACGCGATCTAATTCCGTTGATCGTTGGGGTGGTGCTCTACGCCGTCTTGGGCTGGGCCCACCAATATTTCACGGGCATTGCGATCTATTAGGCGGCTAACCGTCCAGCCAGTCGGCCAGCATTTTGGCGAGCGCCTGGGTTTCCTCGGTCGTCGCCAGCGTTTCGGGATTGTCGTGCGGATGCGCCATCTTGGCGCAACCGGGCACTAGGTCAGCGACCCCATCAAGGTGGGCGTAGGGCACATCGTTGCGCGCGCACACCGCCAGTGTCGGCACCGTGATCAACGGCAATCGGTCCGGTGACGGGTAGGTCACTGCGGCGATATAGGCGTGGTGGCTGGTCCGGAACCCTTTGAGGATATCGACGACGTGGTCGTGCAACCGGTCGAGCGGCGGCAAGCCGGTCGGGCGGCGATGCGCAGCATCGCGCGCGGTTGCGGGCCAGAACAAATAGCCGTCGCGCAGACTGGTCCAGGTGTTGAAAAACTGCGTGCCGACTTGATCGACCAAATGTCGTTTGTCGAGCGTCTTGGCGTAGTCCAAACCCTGCGGCGTGACCGCCGCGCTCATGCCGTCGAGAACTAGTTTGCGGGTGCGCTGCGGATGGTGGATCGCAAATTCGGTGGCGATACGCGCCCCGGTATGGGTGCCGAACACATCGACCTGGTCCATCCCGCCGTAGGCATCGAGCCCCCGGCACGCGGCATCGGCGAAGTAGGCCATATCGACGTTGTCGCGCGCTGGAGCCGACGAGTCGCCCTGCCCCATCGTGTCGAGCGCAATCACGTGCCGCGTTTCGCCGAGCGCACTCATCAGCCGGCTGAGCATCTTCGATGACCCAGGCGAGCCGTGAAACATAACAAGCGGCGTGCCGCCGTGGCCGGCGGTGCGGTAATGCACTTGTCCTTCGTCGATGTCGATAAAGCCGCGCACCGGTTCCATCATGCACCGTCCAGCCAATCGGCGAACATCGCCGCGGCCGGCCCGACATCGCCCGGCTGCACACCCGGCGGATAATTCTTTTGAGTGCAATTCGGGATCATCTTGGCGACCTCGCCCATCGCCGCGCCCGAAACATCGCCCTCGGCGGCCGTCAACAGCGTCGGCACCGGGATGTCGGGAAAGCGTTTGCCGCCTTCATTGTTGTCGAAGGCCGCGATGTAGGCCTTGTGATAGCTGAACAAGTTCTTGAGCAAATCGAGCGTGCGGTCGTGCAAATCGTCGGCGTCCGGCACATCGCGGTTGCGGCGGTGGGCCGCGTCGCGCCGGTAGTAGGGAAACCAAATGAACATGTCCTTGATGACATGGAACGCCCACAGGTATTGCGATCCCGAATAATCGTAGGGCGGAGTTTCGCGCAAGTGGGCAATGTAGTCGTCCTTGAGATCGCGCGGCGGTAGGCCGATGCCGTCGAGGATCAGCTTGCCGACCCGGTCGGGATAGCGGATTGCCACATCCATCGCGGTATGGGCGCCGGTATGGGTGCCGTAAAGATCGGCCTTGTCGATTT
The DNA here is from genome assembly GCA_027622715.1 of Pseudomonadota bacterium. GTDB lineage: Bacteria > Pseudomonadota > Alphaproteobacteria > SHVP01 > SHVP01 > CALJDF01. The sequence continues at coordinate 28,980 of JAQBYN010000022.1, forward strand.
TCAGCGCGTCCAACAAACGCACCATGGCATCGCCGAAATAGCCGATGGCGGGATCGTCGGTGTCGGGCGCACACGAATCACCCTGCCCGAGATTGTCCGGCGCCAGCGTCCAGCGACTCAGCCCGAGCTGTTCGGTGAGCGGGTTGAGGGTGCGGGCGGCGAACGGCGAGGCATGCATCAACACCGCCGGACGCTTGCCGTTGCCGGCCAACGATTCGCCGGCGGTGTAGTAGTGCACCTGCCCGAGATCGATGGCGGCGAAGCGACGTCTGATCGTTGTCATGCGGGTCGGTCCAGGCGCCGCGGAAGGAAGATGAAGTTGTAAACATAGCCTTTGACCGGCTGGCGATGGTGACCTTCGGGTTCGAAGTCGCTGAGTGCGCGCAAAGCCTGGGCGTTGCGGTCAAAGAAAAGCCCGTCATAGCCGAGCGCCACGACCTCGGCGAGGGCGGTTTCAATCGGTATTTGGGTGTGTTTCTCTTCAATCTCGATCATCAATGTTGGCCGGTCGCGGGCGATCAGGGCCCGTGCGCCCTCAAGAACCTCGGACTCAAAACCTTCAACATCGATCTTGATGAAACCGATGTCGTCGAGGTTCAGCGCGTCGAGCGGTTCGGCTTTGACAGGTAGGGCGGCGTAGTCCTCGTTTACTTTGATGGCGCTGAGGGTGCCGCCTTGGTTTGAATAGCTGCCTTTGCCGTAGCGCGGTACGCGAAATTCCACCTCGCCGGTGCGGTTCGACAGGGCCAAGGGCGATACCACCACGTTGCGGCCCGCGGTGCGCCGCAGCACCTCAAACATTTTCGGGTTCGGCTCAAAGGCGTAGACGGTGCGGGCCAACTGACCGAGCACAAAACTGTAGGTGCCCTTGTTGGCGCCGGCATCGACGGCGTTGCGGTTACGGTCGACCAGAAAGGACAAGAGGCGCATTTCCGCCTCGCCCTTGAATCGTTCTTTGGCGGCCTTGTAGCGAATGTAGAGGCGCGGCGGAATGAGCAGCGCCTTCAAACGCTCCTCAATCGTGGAGGGTGGACTCCAACCGGCGCCTGTCGCCGGCGCGCCAGCCCCAACGCGCTGATCGGTGGTCATGTCTCGCCCGCCCGCTTGCGAATGCGACTATTCGGCCGCGTCGCTGAGCGGGACGATGGGACAATTGGCTTCGCGTTCGACGAGGTCGTAGACGAACAAGAACTTGGCCATGCCGGTGAGGACGGCAGCAACCACGCCCAATTCGTAGAGGTCGCCGTCGCTGTAATGAACGCGCAGGCGGTCATAGAGATCTTTGGTCAATTCGCCGTGCATGTTGGGTAGGGCGATCTGATCGGCCAGCTCAAGGATGGCGCGCTCGCGGTCATCGAAGCAGGCCGCCGCCGGGTTCATGATGCTGTCAATTTTGTCTTGGGCGATACCGGCCTTGGCCGCCGCGAGCCGGTCGCCCCGATTGCAATGCGCGCAGCCGTGGATGCCGGCAAGACGCAGGCGCAGCAATTCCTTGGTCGGGACATCGACTTGACCGGCGTAGAACAAGCGCTCGTAAAAATCCTTGCGGTAGAAGTCGAAGACGTGCGGCGCGTTGCCGTAAATCTCGACCCGGTCGGCTTCGCCGTGGATCTTCACGTTTTGATCGTGGGCGGCCTGCATAAACGGCGACAGTTGGTCGCGCGGGACGCGCTTGAGGTGCGGGTTAGGCATCATGCTCTCCGGTTATTTGCCGAAACAAAGCCAAATGGGCAGCGCGACGCCCGATGGACTTTGTCCCCAATACCAAACGAAGCCAAAAAACGCTTATGATTCAAGGGTCGATCTGTGGATAAGACGAACGAACCCAAATCTACCGGCAACGCCCCTTTTGATCATCGACCTCGGCAACGGGTCGCCGAGGTCGCGACATCAACATGCCCAGTATAGCGCAGAGCGACCGCGCGATGGGGTCACATTCTGTGTCCCCAGAGGCTTGCCGGCGGTGGCGCGCTAGGCCCAGCTCGGTCTGGTCAGTTCGGGATCGTCGTCCGGGAGGTCGGGGGGGCCGAGGACGGCACGCAGCTGACCGAGGGTATCGCCTGTGAGTGGCATTTCGAGCAAGAACCCGTCGTCCAGAACAAACATCAGGCTGAGCAGGGTTGCCGGCTGGTCGTTCATCTCACCGAGCACGGCGACCACAGGTTTGCACCGAGCAACTTGCGTCGGCCTGGCGCCAGCAGGCATCATCGGCGTTTCTTGGGGGTTCGGCTTGAACGGGCGGACGATCAACGCCGGGCGTGGCATGCCTCGGCGGTCAAACCCGATGACACTCATTGCCTGGCCTCGAACGTACCGACAATTTGACGCAGTTGATCGACGATGGGCTTGGAAACCGGGACTTCGAGCATCCAGCCGTCCGCGAGTAAGAACATGAGCGAGCGAACCTGGCCCGCGATTTCGGGCGCGCCAGCCAGCGCCACAGCGCCGTTGCTCGCGACACCCGCGGCGATGATCATATCGAGCGATTCGTGTATCGCGAGTTCGTGCTTGGGTTGCCCTATAGGGCGGGGCCGCAGCGGCAGCTGGTAATTCGGCGGCGCATTCCTGATCGATCGTTCATGCATCGTGTCCACCACAATCACTTCGGCTTTTCCCTTATACCGGGAAAAAGCTTGAACCTTTCAACGGGCGCTGTCACGCGTATAATGCGAAGTAAATCATGAAGTAATTACTTAAAATTGTATTATCCCGTAGATCGGGGGCGCTCGGGGCTACGCGCGCGGGGTCGACCCGGTATCCAGGTCGGCGACGACGGCCTCAAGCTTGGGCACGATGATGTCCACGAGTCGGTCGTGCAGCGGATGGACCTGGTAGGCGTCGTGGGCGGCCTTGGTTTCCCAGATCGAAATATGAACGTGGGTGTGACCTTGGGCGAAGGGTGAGACGTTGGGGCCCCGGTGATAGCCAACGCAGCCCGCCACCTCACTGCGAATACGCCCGTAGATTTCTTCGATCTCACGCTGCTCGTCCGGCGTGAAGGGCGCGGTGTAGCGCTCAAGGATCACGTGGTAGTAGGTCATGCCGCGTCCTCCGTACTGCCGGCATAGAGTCGGTCCATGTCGGGTTTTTCGGTGGCGACGTCGTGGACCCAAATATAGACGGTCCGGGTAGCGGGGAAGAACCCCCTCCCTGCCCTCCCCCTGCAGGCAGGGGGAGGAGGAGACGGGTCGAGTTGCGTGCGGCGGCTAGTTGCTCAGCGCGGCGTGGACGCCCTCGATGTTGAGCGGGAGCCAGTCTTTGTAGGCGCCCCAGTCGGCATATTGCGGCAGGCTGATTTCCTGCTTGAGCGCATCAAGCGATTTGCCGGCCTTCATGCCGTCGCGCACGGCGGTGATGAGGGCTTCGAAATAGCGGCGATGATCGGTGGCGTCGGCCTTGGTGCCCATGTCGCCGTGACCCGGCACCAGGATGTCGAAGTCCATCGCCTCGATCGCGCGGATCGAGCCGACCCAATCGGGAATGGCCGCGCCGCCAAGATTGCGGAACGGCAAGCGTTTGACCGAGATGAAGTCGACGGTGAACACCGCGCGTTCGGCCGGAAAGTGCATCGCGATCATGTCATCCGAGTGATTCGCCCCGACATGGATCAATTCCACCGTTTTGCCGCCCAGCGTGAGCGTCATCCGGTCGTCGAACGTGAGATCTGGTGCGCGCACGCCGGCGTGCGGGCCGGCGATGTTCTTGGGCATGTTGCTGTGGCCGACGAAGATCACGTCGTCGCCAAATGCCTGGCCGCCCGAGGCATGGTCTTGATGGTGGTGGCTGTAGACGACGTATTTGATGGGTACGCCAAAACGTTGGGCCACCTCGTCTTGCAGCCATTTCGCCGCGTCCGCGTCGATCGGGTCGGTCGCGATAACGCCCTCGGGCGTGACCAGAAAGACCGCGACGTGAAAATTGTTCTGAAAGCGATACAGGTCGCCGGCGATCTTGGTGATGGTGCGCTGCGGCGCCTGCTGGGCCTGGGCGGTAACGGCGATGAAAAGCGCCGTCATAGCGACGGCGATGGTGCGTAGAATCATGGTGGCCTCCCTTTGGGTTGTGGTGCGTTAACACGAACCGGGGTCGACTTATTCAGGCTTCACGCCATCGTGAGCAGACTGGATTGGTTGAGGGCCAGCGAGGTCGTCAACCAATCTAATCTCGCTCCGGCAACTCCAACGACGCTTGCAATTCGCGCCACTCGCGGGCCGAGAGGCCGGTGTCCTTGCGGTCGACCTTTTCGCCTTTGAGCAGGCGCTTCACCGCGGCGACGCCCTTGGCCGACAGGGTCACCCCGCCCATGCGGTAGTCCATGAAGGCGTCATAGGTCAGCGGCACCCAGCGTTTGAGGGTATCCAACATGGCGTCGGCATAAACGCGGATCTCGTACTGCGCGTGCGGGTCGGCGCGCAAAGACAGGAAGTGCAGCAAGTTGTGCAGGTTCGTCTTCCAGTACCATTGCGTATAAAAATTGAGCGATAAATTCATGCGCGCGAGTTCGCGGGCCAGGCCTTTGCGCGATTCGTCTTTGGGGTCGCCCGCCTCGTCTTCGTTGAGCATGTAGGCGTAGTGCGCGTAGTTGTTTTCTGAATCTTCACGCAGCAAGCGGAACACCTCGGTGGCTTCGTCGCCCGACAGCACGGCGTCGCGGCCTTGCCGGTTCTGGGCGCTTTGCGCGGCGAGGTGTTGCGGCGCCGGGATATAGAACTCGTTGTCGAGGATCGAATAGCGCGCCGAGTATTCGTTGACGTTGGCGGTGCGATGCCTAATCCACTGGCGCGCGACGAAGATGGGGAGTTTGACGTGGTACTTGATCTCCGCCATTTCGAACGGCGTCGTGTGGCGATGGCGCATCAGGTAGTTGATCAGGCCGCGGTCTTCTGAAACCCGCTTGGTGCCCTTGCCGTAAGAGACGCGCGCGGCCTGGACCACGGCGTTGTCGTCGCCCATGTAGTCGACGACGCGCACGAAACCGTGGTCGAGGATCGGGATCGCCTGATACAGGATCGCTTCGAGCGCGGGCACCGTGGCGCGGCGGGTCTCAAAGGATTCCGCGCGCTGGGCGTCGATTTCCTGCTGTTGCTCGGGCGAAACGTGGGGCATGGCGGGCCGGCTGTTGGCTACATGATATTGGGCCGTGGGCCCGGGATATTGGGCCGTGGGCCCGGGGGCATACTACATCTCGCCTTTCGGTTTTACACCCGGTCTAGGCGTAGATTTTGCGCGCCGGTCGCCGTGCCTGTTTGGCCGGCCGGTGGAGTTCTGGCGCGTCGCAACCGCGTTAGCGCGAAGCCCGCGTTGAGGCCGCCCCTCGAAGGAACGGCCTCGATTGCGGGTCGCTGCCGGCGGCCTAAGCCGCGCTGACCAGTATTTGCACGGCATAAACGACGAGAGCGGCCCAGGCGGCCGTGAACACGAGTGTTCTTGCCATCGCTACCGTGACGCCCGCGATAAAGATGACCGCGTGGACCACGCGCGCCCAAACGAAGACGGCGGCACAAATTTGCGTCAGCTCGTTCGAAATGCCTGCCAAATGGGCAACCAACACGATACCGGCGAAGGCGCCGAATTGTTCGACCAGGTTGATGTGGGCGCGGTTGGCGCGGCGCACCCAATTTGGGAGACCCTCTTCGGTGCGAAGGTTTCGGTAGTCATCAGGCGTCAGCAACCCCTTGGTGACGACTTGCCCGACGATGTGCGGTATCCACAACATGGCGAGCAATACCGAGGCGGCGAATAGGTACCAAAGTTCGACAGTCATGTGATTTCCCCTGACCCATTGTGACGACCGAGGCACTACACCGGGTTTTGCGCGATCAGGTCAAACTGTTTTGGCGGTTGGCCCTTCGGGACGCGGTCCTTCGGGACGCGGTCCTGCGGACCGCTCCTCAGGATGACGTGTTTAAGAGAATGCCGTCCACTAGAGTCCGTAGAGCCGTTTCGGGTTGTCGTAGAGGATTTGCTGTTTGGTGGTCTCATCGATGTCGGTACGGGCGCGTAGGAGGTCGATGACATCGATCTGAGCGGATGGGTCGGTGTGGCCGTAGTCGGTGCCAATGAGGAGCGACTTGGGGCCCGCGTACTTGAGGATGTAGGCCAGATCATCGTCGCTTTGACAGGTCAGGTGAATGTTGGCGTCCCCTAGAAAGTCGGCGGGCATCTTCTTGCCGGTCGAATGGACGCGCCGGGCGAATTCGTTGTGCACCCACGGCACCCATTGGGCCGCCGACTCGATAAAGCCCCAGCGTAGTTTGGGGAACGTTTTCGGGATGTCGCTCATCAGCAGCACCATGCAGCCGACCACGGCGGGCAAACGGGTGATGGTGAAGCCTTTGACCGAAACCGGACCGGGCGCGCGCATGTGGAAGACCGTGTTTTCTTGGCTGCCGTTGGCGATGTGGACGGTCATCGCCATGTCGAGGCGCTCGGCTTCTTCGTACATCGGATAGAAATGGGGATCGGACATCAACCGGTCGCCTTCGTAGGCGCGCACGAAGACGCCGACGGCGCCGTTCTGTTTCGCCCGGCGGATTTCCGCAATGGCTTCGTCCATCACCAACGTCGGTGGAATGCACACCCAGCGCAGGCGGTCGGGCGCCTGTTTGCAGATGTCGATCAACCAACTGTTGTAGGAGCGCGCGAGCGCGACCTCGGCGGCCGGATTTTCGGTGAGGCTAGTCAACCACATGGTGGGAAACAGAACCTGGACGTCGATCCCGAGTTCGTCCATGTGGCGCAGGCGGAGCGGAATGTCGCTCATCTCGCGCGCGGCTTTGGGCGTCGCCATGTCGCGGCCTGCAATCGTCGACATCTTCTTGATTTCGTCATCGGTAAAGCGGCGCAGGAATGCCGGACCGAGAATGCCGTCGATCATCCAGCCGCCTTCGGCCGGATTGTCGCCGGGCGGTTGGCTGATCACGGGGCGATACTTGGCTTCGTCGGGCGCCAGATAGTCCCAGGTGCGCTCGGTCTCGATGACATGCGCGTCAGCATCGATGACCCGCGTCTTGACCTGTGCATCCATATTCGCGTCTTCCCTTCGTGGTGTGGCCGGCATGGTGCGGTGCCTGCGACGCCGGCGCAACAACGGCCATTGATATGTCCGCATGACGGTCCGCTGCGGGTCCGCGGATGGCCATGGCGATCATCTCCGCTAGACTGCCGTCAGCACCAAAGGCTGGCAGGCTGGACAGCCCTTTCGCGGAGCGGATCATGAAGTTTTTGTTTTTTCATCTGATGCCGTGGGACACGTTTCCCAAAGAGGGGCCGGAATGGCCCGTGAGCAACCGTGAGTTCGATCCGGTTAAGGCGACGGACGTCTACAAGACCTATATCGACACGATGGCGTATGCCGAGAACTGCGGCTTCGATGCGGTGGGCTGCAACGAGCACCACTTTTCGCCCTTCGGGTTGATGACCAACCCCAACTTGATCGGCTCGGCGCTGATCCAACGGACCACGCGGGTGAAGCTGGCGATGGTCGGCAGCCTGGTGCCGCTGCTAAACCCGATCCGGGTCGCCGAGGAGTACGCGATGCTGGACGTGATGTCGGGCGGCCGGTTGATGGCCGGTATCCTGCGCGGCATTCCCCATGAATACGTCGCCTACAATGTGCCGCCCGACGAATCGCGCGCGCGATTGGCAGAGGCCGCGGAATTGATCATCAAGGCCTGGACGTCACGCGAGCCGTTTGGCTGGAACGGGCACTTCTACAACTACCCGGCGGTGTCGATTTGGCCCCGGCCCCGTCAACAGCCGCACCCGCCAATTATTATGTCGGCGAGCAATGACGATTCGGCGCGCACCGCAGCGCGCCATCGCGCGATTATGGGCCTTGCGCTGATCCCCGACCTGAAGGTCGCCAAGCACCTGATCGACACCTACATGGAGGCCGCGCATGAGGCGGGCTGGCAACCAACGCCGGAGCATGTGTTGGTTGGACTCAATACCTGTATTGCCGAAACGAGCGCGGCGGCGCGCGACGAATTGGCCAAAGGGTCGGCTTACTTCGGCAAGGTGCTGCTCGGCGGCCCACGCACCGCGCAAAAACTGGTGCTGCAGAAGTCGCGCTATTTTGCCGACGACGACGTGCGCAAGGAATTCGTCGGGCGCATTCAAAACGCCAAGGAGCGTTCGCTGCAAGATAGCATCGATGCGGGCGTGACGTTGTGCGGGACGCCCGATGAGGTGGTCGGGCAAATTCAGCGCGTGCGCGAAGAGTTGGGCTGCGGCTGGATCAACATGAACATGAAGATCGGCAATGTGCCCAATGACGGGGTGCTGCGATCGATGGAATTGTTCCGCGATCACGTGCGGCCAGCGTTCCCGGTGCCGGAGGATGCGGCTGTTGCGGCCGAGTAGATGACGCTCCTGCGTCACGCAAAACGGTTGGCCTGACGTACCGTCTGTGCACCTTTACAACCGGCGCGGGACGCGCTGCTATGTGCGCACGCGGCGGGAGATAGGATGCAGTCATGCCGGAAGTGACGGTCATCGGGCAGGACGGCCACTTGCTTGAGGTCAACGGGATTGCCCGCGGCACTTTGTCGCCTGCTGGCAAACTGGTGCCGGTCGACGCGGGCTGGGTCACGTTCGTCGCGCTAAGTAGCGACGGTTCGGTCCACCGCGACGATGATCGCTACATCAACCCGGCCGACAACGACCCCATCGATTTGACATGATCCGTGTTGCCGCAGTCGGCTTATTGATGACGCTTGCGGCGTGTGCGGCGCCCGTACGCAACGCCGAATTGGCGGTGCTGGACGACGATGCTGGATACCGCTTTCACAATATCAATCACGGCGCCCGCGACGATACGCTTGTCGTCGTAACGATGTCGGGTGGCGGAACGCGCGCGGCGGCATTGGCGACCGGCGCGCTTCATGGGCTACACGCGGCGCGCTTTGCCGATGACGGCACAACGCTCGACCGTGAAATCGACATACTTTCCTCGGTGTCCGGCGGTTCCGTCGCGGCCGCCTACTTCGCGCAGCACGGCTTTGAGGGCCTCGATAGGCTGGAGCAAACCTTTTTGCGCCAAGACGTCATCGGCGACCTCGTGGCGGCCGGCCTTAACCCGGTCAACCTGGCGCGCTTGCCGACTGCGTCCTACGCGCGGATCGATTGGTTGGTGGCGGCGATCCGCAAACGGTTGTTTTCAGAAGGCGAGACCTACCAAACATTGTTGGAAACGGGTGGGGCCCGCCCCTATCTCATCGTCAATGCTGGCGACGTGGCGGCCGAAGCCGTGTTTCCTTTTACCCAAGAGCGCTTCGACCTGATCTGTTCGAACTTGGTTGAGATGGAACTGGCGCACGCGGTGGCGGCCTCCGCCGCCTTCCCCGTTGCGCTGTCCGCGTTGACGCTGAAGAACTATTCGCCGTGCGCAGCGCAAGATCAAGCGTGGCCCGTCCATCCGCCCCTGCGCATTATCAATCCGTTGAGCACGTCGGCGTATGACAACCCTGAAGCACGCCGCCGCGCGGTGCGCGAATGGGACTATTTGAACCGGCAATATCCGGACGACTACCTCGACAGGAACGGCGCTATCGACAACGACCGCCCGCCGCGGCGCAAAGATTGGCTGCGCAAGCTGCCCGCTGGTGAGAGGCGGCAATTCATTCATTTGCTCGACGGCGGCATTGCCGACAACCTCGGTCTCTCCGAACCGCTGTATCTCCTATCGGCGAGCAACTCTCAGGCCCTGACGCGGGGCCGCGACCGCGCCCTTAAGAACCTTGTCCAGGCAATCTGCGAAAGAGACATCCGCACCATCCTATTCGTGGTCGTCAACGCCCGGTCGGACAAAGAAAGCGCACTGGACCAGCGCGCGACGCCACCCGGGCTGGTTTCGATGCTGACCGGCACGACCAACGCCGCGATCGACGGCACCACCTACGGCCTGCTCGACCGGCTGGGTACCGTGACGAAGGAACTGCTCCGCATTAACCAAGCCTGCGACCCGCGCGCAGTAGACGATCTCGTGGTGCTACGGGTGCCGGTGGATTTCGATTTCATCGATGACCCGGTGTGCCGACGGCGGTTCCAGAACGTCGCGACGACATGGTCCTTGGCGGATTTCGAGATTGACGCCCTGTTGAGCGCTGGCGCGGCCCTGGTCGCGAAAGGGCTGAATTCCGCCCCGCGCGACGGCAGCCAACCCAGCGCCGCGGCGCGCTTGGGACTGACACCGGAGGCGGGCAGGACGCTCCAAAAGGCCTGCAGCACCCTCGCGGCCAGCTAGGCCCCTCACCCCTTCAAATCCGGCACCGAACACCCTATATAGGGGGTGCCGGTTTTCCGGCTATGGCGATAAACGCCTTACGGAATAAGCGTAGCGGACCCGGGGGCAGTACCCGGCGCCTCCACCATAAACACACCGGCCCGATCATTCGGGCGCGCCAAACAGGTTTCACGTGTGTTTTTGATGGGGGCGAATCAGGATCGACGCGCGTAGTAAAGGTGAGGTTTTTGCCCGGCATGGTACCACCGTCATCGGGCTATATCTAAAAGTGCCAACGATAATGAAATGGCGCTCGCTGCTTAGTCATAAGTAAGCGCGGTTCGGGGGGGTACCGGGCAACAGAAGCCCCCCCACTTCAACAACCCGCATTTCGTTTCTGCGTCACCGACGACGCGACCCCCTTGGATTCCGCCGCGAGCGGGCTAGTATGTGCGACCGACGGGAGCTTCGGACGACATGCGCGATCACTTTAACTACCCAACGATGGTTGATACGGCACTGCGCGGCGTGGTGCGCACGGTCTTGCAGCGCGTTCAGGAACAGGGCCTGCGCGGCAATCACCATCTGTATGTGTCCTTCCTAACGCATTTTCCGGGCGTGGTTGTGGCGGACTACCTGCGCCACAAATACCCCAAGGAAATGACCATCGTGCTGCAACATCAGTACTGGGATCTGGACGTGACCGACGAAGGATTCGACCTGACTCTATCGTTCCACAAGGTGCCCGAACGTCTGACCATTCCCTTCGCGTCAATGACCGGCTTCGCCGATCCCAGCGTACAGTTTGGGCTGCAGTTCCAGCCCGACCGCAGCCAAGTCGCGAGCGGCGCAATCAGCAATAGCGGCGTGCCCGCGCCGATCACCACGCGTGGCGCCATGATGACGGTGGGTAGCAACGCCGACGATGACGACAGCATCGACGAGCCCGAAGGCAAGCCCGAGATACCGGCCGGCGAAAAAGTCATCGCCCTGGATCAGTTCCGCAAAAAATAGCCGATCGAACGCGGCGTCATGCCGCCAAGGAGAACCTATGGTCGCGTTCCAGTATCAGGACATGTTTCCGCTCGGCCCGGACGAAACGCCGTATCGCCAAGTAAGTGACCAGTTTGTTAGCACCATCGACGTGGGCGGCAGCGAGGTCGTCAAGGTGGCGCCGGAAGCCTTGTCGCTGCTGACAAAAGAAGCGATGCGCGACATCGCCCATTTGCTGCGCCCCGGTCACCTGCAACAGCTGCGCAACATCATGGACGACCCCGAGGCCTCCGATAACGATCGCTACGTCGCCTATGAATTGTTGAAGAACGCAAATGTCGCTGCGGGGATGATCCTGCCCGGGTGTCAGGACACCGGCACCGCGATTGTCATGGCGTATAAGGGTCAGAACGTCTGGACCCGTGGGAACGACGCCGAGGCGATCTCACGCGGCGTCTTCAGTACGTATACCGAATCATATCTGCGCTATTCGCAGATGACGGCGCTAACGATGTATGACGAGATCAATACCGGCAGCAATCTCCCGGCGCAGATCGACATTTATGCGGCCGAGGGCGATGCCTACAAGTTCTTGTTCATGGCCAAGGGCGGGGGCTCGGCCAACAAGACATTTCTGTATCAGCAGACCCGCGCGGTGCTGAACCCGACCGCCTTGATGACATTTCTTGATGAGAAGATTCGTTCGCTCGGGACGGCGGCTTGCCCGCCCTATCACCTAGCTGTCGTGATCGGCGGCACCTCTGCCGAGATGAATTTGAAGACCGTGAAGCTCGCCAGCACCCGGTACTTGGATGCGCTGCCCACTACCGGCAACGAACACGGCCAGGCGTTTCGCGACTTAGAAACCGAGGCCATGGTGCACGAGCTAACCCGCACGATGGGCATCGGCGCGCAGTTCGGCGGCAAATACTTCTGCCACGACGTGCGCGTGATTCGGTTGCCGCGACATGGCGCGAGCGTGCCCATCGGCATTGGCGTGTCGTGCTCGGCGGACCGTCAGGCCAAGGGGAAGATCACCCGCGACGGCGTTTTCTTGGAGAAACTGGAAACCAATCCGGCCAAGTACATGCCCGAAATTCGCGAAGGCGAACTGGGCGGTGACGTTGTGCACGTCGACCTCAACCGGCCAATGGCCGAAATCCTCAAACAACTATCTGAATATCCGATCCGTACCCGTCTATCGCTCAACGGGCCGATGATCGTTGCCCGCGACATCGCGCACGCCAAAATCAAAGATCGGTTGGCGAGCGGCGACGGCATGCCGCAATACATGAAGGATCACATGGTCTACTACGCCGGACCGGCCAAGACACCCACGGGCTATGCCTCGGGATCGTTCGGCCCGACCACCGCCGGCAGAATGGATTCTTACGTCGACGAATTCATGGCCGCCGGGGGCAGCATGATTTCGCTGGCCAAAGGCAACCGTTCACCGATGGTGCGCAAGGCCTGCGGCAAGCATGGCGGCTTTTACCTCGGCTCGATCGGCGGCCCGGCCGCGAGCTTGGCGCAGGACTGCATCAGAAAAGTCGAGGTGCTGGAGTATCCCGAGCTCGGCATGGAAGCGGTGTGGCGCATTGAGGTTGAGAATTTCCCCGCTTTCATCGTCATCGACGATAAGGGGAACGACTTCTTTGTCGGCACTGTCGAGCGAAAAGCCGCCTAGAGGCGCAGAACTTGGCGATCACCATCCGCGACGCCCGCCCCGGCGATGCCGGTCGGCTGATTGCGTTACAAGTGGCGTATTACAGCAGCCAGTGGAACTTTCCGGCGGGTTTTTTCGAAGCCAAGATCACCCGCGAATTGGGTGAGTTTCTTGGCCGTCTTGATGATCCACGGAATCGGTCTTGGCGGGCCGAGAGCGATGGGCAGTATCTCGGCGGCATTACAATCGACGGCAGCGCCCATCCAACGGACGCGCATCTGCGCTGGTTCATCCTAGACGACGCCGTACGCGGACAGGGTGCCGGACAGACGCTGATGGATGCGGCGATGGATTTTTGCCGAAGCCAGGGTTTCGCCAACGTTCATTTGGCGACGTTTGCCGGCCTGGATGCCGCGCAGCGGCTTTACAAACGCGCGGGATTCCGGTTGGTCAGCGAGTATGACAGCACGACCTGGGGCAAGCCTTTGACGGAACAACGCTTCGAATGGACACCCGACGGCGCGGCACCGTGACCATCCTGCCTGATGTGTTAACCCGCGACCTCGATGTCGTGTTTTGCGGTTCTGCCGCAAGCGCCGCATCGGCGCGGCAGGTGGCCTACTACGCCGGCCCTGGCAACAAGTTTTGGCCGACGCTGCACAAGATTGGGTTGACCGACCGGGCCTTGGCGCCGCCGGAATATCCGTTGGTTCTGACCTACCGCATCGGCTTGACCGACATGAACAAAGCCGAGTCCGGCGGCGATAGCACGTTGTCCAAGGCCGGCGACGACCCGGCGCGTTTGCGCACGCTAATTACCGAACACGCCCCACGCTTTCTCGCCTTCAACGGCAAGCGGGCGGCCCAAGCCTTCTTCGGCCACGACGTTAACTATGGCCGTCAGCCTGAGAGTATCGGTGAAACTGCGATTTACGTCCTGCCGTCGACCTCGGGCGCGGCGTCGGGTCATTGGGATTTCATGCCGTGGCAGGAGCTGGCCGAACATGTCCGCCAGCGGCGCGTGTTCACCCGCGAAGATCACGAGTTGGACGCCCTGACGCCGGAAGCGCGCGAGGACATGCGGGTATCGCTGAACCGGCGGCTCTATCACCGCATCGGGCTCGACCTGCGCAAGAAGCGCGACGAGAGCGAGTTCGCGTCGCGCATGACATCGCTGCCGCAGATACGCCGCCTGAAGCGCATCGTCGAGGACACGGCGGCTGCATTTCTGGGTGGGCCCGCGGCTTTTCTGGGGCTTTCAACGCTTGGTCTAGACGCCTATGTCGACGATTTCTTCGCGGCCTACCCTGAGCGTCCAGTGCAGGATAATGAAGGCGGCACCAAGTTCGCCGATTCGTTCTGGCTTTATCTCCTAAGCCGGTTGATTGCGCCGACATTCATCGTTGAAAGCGGCGTGCACCGTGGGCATTCGACGTGGCTATTGCGCCTGGGCAGCCCGCGGGCAGATATCCATTGTTTCGATGTGAGTTTTCGCAGCCTGGTGTGGCGCGACGACGCGACCTACCACGAGCACGACTGGATGACGGACGACCTTTCGGCGCCGCCGGGTGCCAACGCGTTGGCCTATTTCGACGATCACATCAGTCATGCCCAGCGCATCGTTGAAGCGCACAGGCGCGGTTTCCGGACGCTGCTGTTCGACGACGATTTCCCGGCCCACCACCTCCATGCGACCGGCCACCCGCCGCTCCCGACGTTGGCGATGATGTTCGACGATACGCTGGAAGACGGCGAAGAAATTACCTGGCGACGGCATGGCAAGGAAAAGTCATGGACGGTGGACCTGTCCCTGCACCGCGCCGCGCGGGCTCTGATCGCGGACTACGCCAAAACGCCCGACCTCGGGCCGTTGCTGCGCATGCGGCCGCAATCGGGGATCGCGGTCGTCAAGCTGCGCGACTGACGCGCACCGGTCGGGCTGACGGCTTGCATTGGCGCAAGCGAACGCGTAATCCCGCGCCATGCCCGTCGATCCCGCAACGCTGCTCGCCTTTGTCGTCACCATTCTGGCGCTGGTGCTGTCGGTCGGCCCCGACACCTTGGTGATCATCCGCTACACAATGTCATCGGGCCCACGGACCGGGTTTGCCACCGTGATGGGCGTACAACTCGGCTTATTCACCCACACCGCGCTTGCCGCGGTCGGCATATCGTTGGTGATCGCGTCGAGCGCCATTGCCTTCAAGACGATTGCGATTGCCGGCGCCGCCTATCTGGTGTGGCTCGGCGTGCAGGGGTTTCGATCGGGCCTCATCAACGTTGAGGCCATGACCCAAGGCAGGGAAGTCACTCCTTTGAAAGGTCTGCGGGACGCGCTGCTGACCAACTTGCTAAACCCAAAAGTCATCATTTTGTTTCTTGCGCTGATGCCCAACTTTGTCGATCCGGCACGCGGTCGGATTTGGTTGCAACTGGTAACGCTGGGCGTGGCGCTGTTTGTGGTTAATGTGGCGTGGCAGATCGGGGTAATGCTATTGGCCGACCGGGCCCGGGTCTGGCTTGGCCGGCCCTCCGTTCAGCGCACGGTGTCCTGGAGCACCAGCGCCGTCCTCTTCGTTTTTGCCGGCGGGTTGTTGATCGATCATGTGATCTGACGATCTCCCGACGGCACGGTGTCAGGAGACCGGCGCTAATGTGTAGACTGAGCCACTGAGGAGCACAGGCATGGCCAACGATCCAAAGAACCTCGTCCGCACCAACGCTTTACGGCCGCAGGACGCCGCACACCTCAAACATCCGATGAACCCGAACTCGGAAATATTCATGCACCGGCTGAGCGATCATGTCGGCATCGAACGCTTGCATATGAACATCGCGCGCATCCCGCCGGGCAAAGAGAGCTTCTTGCCGCATGCCCATACATTTCAAGAAGAATGGGTATTCGTGCTCAAGGGCGCCGGGATCGCCGTTATTGACGGAGACGACGTTGCGATTGGTGGCGGCGATTACCTCGGGTTTCCGACCGACGGCACCACTCACCATTTGAAGAACACCGGCGTCAGCGACCTTGTGGTGCTGCAAGGCGGCGAGCGCACGCCGCGCGAAATTGGCCGGTTTCCGACGATTGGGAAGACCGCGCTCTTTGAGGCGCCAAAAGTCACTTTCTACGGCGATGACGGGACGGTTGAAGAACTGCCCCTCTCCCGCTGGCTCGCGACGGACTGATCGTTGGCAACGACCCGACAAGAAACCGACAGCATGGGCACCGTTGAGGTGCCTGCCGATCGCTATTGGGGCGCGCAGACGCAGCGCAGCTTGGAGAATTTCCGTATCGGCGGGGAGCGGATGCCGGCGGCGGTCATTCACGCGCTGGGCGAGATTAAGCGCGCGGCAGCAGAGGCCAATTCAGCGTCCGGCGACCTGGACGGCGCAGTGGCAGCCGCCATCGTACAGGCGGCCGAAGAAGTGGCGGCGGGCACACTTGACGACCACTTTCCGTTGGTTGTTTGGCAGACTGGCTCAGGCACCCAGACCAACATGAACGCCAACGAGGTCATCGCCAATCGCGCTAACGAAATTCTCGGCCAGCCGCGCGGCGGCAACGACCCTGTGCATCCCAACAACCACGTCAACATGGCGCATTCGTCGAACGACACATTTCCGACGGCCATGCATGTTGCGGCTACGCGCGAGACCGTCAGTCGGTTGTTGCCAGCCCTCGATGGGCTG
This sequence comes from Pseudomonadota bacterium, assembly GCA_027622715.1. Taxonomy (GTDB): domain Bacteria; phylum Pseudomonadota; class Alphaproteobacteria; order SHVP01; family SHVP01; genus CALJDF01. Next base: position 45,554 of record JAQBYN010000022.1, read on the forward strand.
CAGCGGACGCTGGGCGAAAAAGCCCGCGCGTGGGAAACCATCGTGAAACTCGGGCGGACCCATCTGCAAGATGCGACGCCGATGACACTGGGGCAGGAGTTTTCCGGCTACGCCGCCCAAGTCGCGGGCGCCATTGCGGGGATTAAGCTAGCCCTTGGCCCGCTCTATGAATTGGCGCAAGGCGGTACGGCGGTAGGCACGGGCCTCAACGCGCGCGCCGGTTTCGGCGCGGCCATCGCGGCGCGGATCGCTGAGCGCACCAAGATGCCCTTTGTAAGTGCGCCCAACAAATTTGCGGCGCTGGCCGCCCATGACGCGCTGGTCGGCGCGAGCGGCGCGCTGAACGTCGCGGCCACGGCATTGATGAAGATCGCCAACGATGTTCGTCTGCTTGCCTCGGGGCCGCGGTCGGGCCTGGGCGAGTTGATTCTGCCCGCCAATGAGCCCGGCTCATCGATCATGCCGGGCAAAGTCAATCCGACGCAGGCCGAAGCGCTGACCCAGGTCTGCGCCCAGGTCATGGGCAACACGATCACCGTGACAATCGCTAACGCCGGCGGCCATCTCGAACTCAACACCTACAAACCGGTGATGATCTACAACCTCTTGCAATCGATCGGCCTATTGGCGGACGCATCGGCCAGTTTCGATGCCCATTGCGTTCAGGGGATCGAACCCGACCTCGACCGGCTCGACTCACTGATGCGCCAGTCGCTCATGCTGGTCACCGCGTTGGCGCCACATATTGGCTACGATCAGGCGGCAGAAATTGCCAAGCGCGCGCATGCCGAGGCGATATCGTTGCGCGAGGCGGCGTTAGCCTCGGGGCTGGTCGGCGCGGCGGATTACGATTCGTGGGTTGATCCCACGACAATGACGCGACCCCGCGTTTAGGGCTACGGCGCGTGTTGGCAAAGCGTTCCGTTATCGTGGCCGGACACCGAACCAGCGTTTCACTGGAATCCGAATTCTGGGACGAACTCGCGCTACTCGCCAAGGCGCGAGGGGTTTCCTTGAATGCGCTGGTCGCCGAGGTCGATGAAACACGCACCGGCAATCTTTCGAGTGCGTTGCGCCTTTTCGTCCTACGGTCAGTGAAAACCGAGACCGCTAACGATCCCCGAGCCGGCGGATAATCCCGCGTAGAAGTTCGTTGCCGGCGGCCGGTTTCGGCTCATCGGTGCTCTGGATCTGACTTCCCGGAAGGGTAGGAATGCGACTGTCCTGTCCCGGTGTCGCGGCAGGTCGGGCAGGCGCCGGCGCGGCATCGTCGTCGCTCTTCAACAGTTTGCGAATAAGCGTCGTGCCGACCCGTTGCGTAAGGTATTGCTCAAGCCCCTTGGTCTGGAGCGTGCGTTGCGGGTTGTCGATAGGACCGCTGAGATCGAGACCCACGTCCGGCGATTGGGGATGATCGGTCAGGCGGGCGCGTGCGCTCATGTCGAGCCGCCAACGTGGCAAGTCCACGACGGCGGTGCCGGTCCCGCTAGCGGCATCAAGCGCCGCGCTCAAGTCGTTGCTGCGGGCCACGCCGTCGTCGATTTGAAACGTGCCCTGGAGCGAGTCGTAACGGGTTTCGCCGCCCTCAAATGTCCGGAGCAGCAGATCGGCGAAATCCAACGCCTCATTAAGACGACCAAGCCGTTCGCTGAGCGACGCCAGGTCGATCCCGCGTACCACGCCGTCGCGTGCCGCGAATGACATATTCCCCGCCAGATTGTTGACCAGATCGAACTGGCTTTGCCCGGTCGTCGTGATGGCACCTTGCATGTTGAAGCGCCCTGTGACGCGATCAAGTCCGGCGCCGACCTTGAGCGCTTGTTCGATATCCGCGCCGTCAAGCGACAGGGACAGGCCTATACGCGCCGGCCGGTCGGCCACCGCCGTCAACTTAATGTCGGCTTTGCCGCCGAATAGGCTGCCGCTGAGCGGATCCACGGTCAGCGTGCCGTTCTCAAGTGCGGCGACCAGGGTCGGCTCTTGCAGCGCATAATCGCCGTAGGTCAGCCCGCGCGCGCGCAGTTCGAGGCGGGCATCTGCCGCATGAAGGCCCGAAAGGTCGATCGGCTCTTGCGACCAACGCTCGCCGCCGCGTGCCGCAGCAGGTGACGTCGGACCGCCGCCGCCTGCCCCGCTGGTCGGACGCGGCAGGAAAAGATCAACCAGGATTTCACTGGTATTGAGACGGGCATCGATGCGCGGGCGCGCGCCGGCCAAGACCACCGACGCATCGCCGACAAAATTGACGGGGCCGATGCCGCCCTCGACTCGCGATACGGTGAACCGAGACGGGCTACCGGAAACGTCGGCCAGCACTTTGACATCGCCCAAATTGACCGTGGCGGGGCGATAGTCGGCACCGAGCATGCGCACGAGACGTTCGATATCCGGATGATTGGCCTGAAGGTTGATGTTGAACGCCGGATCGCCAGAAAGGTTGTTGAGCGTTCCGCCGACGACCACAGCCAATTCGCCTGCGCCCAGGTCAGCGTCAAGGTTGATCATTTCGCGGTTGCCCCGGACGATGCCGGCGAGGGAGAAAACGCCGTCTAACTGCTCGTCGGCCGGCGCGATCGTAAAGCCGGCCAACTGCGCTGCGCGGACAAGACTCGGGCTGCCCAATTTGAAGCGCAGGTCGATGCGCGGCGACGCGGCGATAAGTTCCACCCTGCCCGCGGCCGCGGCCGTCATGTCCCCAATGTCCGCTTTGATGTCGATCGCCAGATCTTCGGCGGTGCCGATGAGGGTGCCGCCGAGGGCCACTTGGCCCAGGGCGCGCGCGTCAACCGGCAAGTCGACGCCAAAGAAACGCGCCGGCGCCGATGCATCGGGTGCACGAAGGCTGAGTTTGGTATCGAACGAGGGAACCGACGCAAACGATCCGGCGCTACCGGAAAGCACCAGCGCGGCGCCCCCAGCATCGGCTATCGCCGCATTGCGCAAGGTCAGCTCGCCGGCAAGCAAACTCGCATCCAGTTTGACGCCGCCATAACGGCGACCGCCGACCGTGAGCGAATCGACCGCGACCTTGGCATTGGTGTCGAAGGACTCGAGTAACGCGAGCGTGCCGGTGCCCGGTACGGCCACGCCGTCAGCCGAGCCAACGCTGGATATTTCGGCGTCAGTGCTCGGCGCCAAATAGGCATCGACATTCAACCGGTCAACTTCGAGATCCACACTGAAGGATGGCCGGGCGCGGAAAGCATAAGCGACGCCGCCCGTTATTCGTGACGAATCGAGGCGCAAATCAATCCCAAACACTTGGCCCAATTCCCGCGTCGCCCG